>JAQXJP010000012.1 GCA_029008875.1 Lachnospiraceae bacterium
CTGCTCCTATCTGGATAAAGCAGGTCTTCTCCCCTATTTTGATAAGGTGATATCCGCGGCTATGGTGCCAAAAGGAAAGCCTGCCCCGGACGTATACCTGTACGCCTGTGAGCAGTTGGGGGAACACCCCCGGGATTGCTACGCGGTGGAGGATGCGCCCAATGGGGTGAAGAGCGCCTACGCCGCAGGCTGCAAGGTAATCATGGTGCCGGATCAGACACCGCCGGATGCAGAGCTCGAGGGCATGCTCTTCGCCTGCGTCGACAACCTGTCTGCCATAGGACCGCTTCTTTGAAAAAGAATAATAACAATAAAAATATATTTTATGGGAGAAATGTATGAGGCATAGAAGCATGGCATTTGTTGTCAGAGGCAATAAAATACTTATGGAAAAGATATACTATGATAATCGATATTTTTATACTATTCCAGGAGGCGGAATCGAAGAAAACGAAACTCCGGAAGAAGCTGCTATTAGGGAATTAAAAGAAGAATGCGGTCTTGATGGCACAATAGTTAAAAAAGTAGCAGTGTCTTATGGAAGAGGCGATGGATCTGAGGAACATGTTTATGAAGTTGATGTTCCATATGATCAAGAGCCGATTACGGGATATGATCCCGAGGAACCTCTAGATAATCAGCCTATAAAAAAGGTTTGTTGGATGAGACTGGATGAGTTGAGTGAAAAGGACAGGGCTTTTTTATGGTCATATGGACTTATGGCTGTAGAAGGTTACTACGAGGAAATAGTTAGCTGGGGAGATGAAATAAGCTACCCAACAAAGAACAGATAAAACCCTGTTGGCCGAGCTCTTTAGGGCGAGGGATGCTTCTTGTTCTCCGGACAAGTTGCGATAGAATTATATAGGTTGGATAGTGTCTAAAGTGAGAAAGTAAAAAACCGGAAGTTGTCGAGTTGTTTGGAACAAGAGGAGCTACTTGCCCGAGGGTAAGTAGCTAGCCGGGAGGTTGGGGCTTGATTATTTTGAGAATCTGTCCGTCTAAAATGAGGGCAAGTGCCAGAAAAGACTGACGGGAAAGCAGAATTTGGGCTGATTCAGAAGAATCTGTCAGTCTAAAATAAGGGCAAGTGCCAAAAGAGACTGACGGGAAAGCGGAATTTGGGCTGATTCAGAAGAATCTGTCAGTCTAAAATAAGGGCAAGTGCCAAAAAAGACTGACGGAAAAGCGGAAACTCAGGTGGAACTCTACATATTAAGGAACGACGGGAGCGCCTATCTCTACATATACATTCTGTATTTTTGCAAATATATAGCCGGGAGCATGCCTCTACGGATACATTCTGCATTTCTCGAAAAATAACCGTAGTCGGGAACTCATCCCTACGGATATATTCTGCATTTCTCGAAAAATAACCGTAGTCGGGAGCTCATCCCTACGTATACATTCTGCATTTCTCGAAAAATAACCGTAGTCGGGAGCTCATCCCTACGGATATATTCTGCATTTTGGAAAAAATAGCCGTAACCTACACCCCGTCTCTACGTATACATTCTGCATTTCTCGAAATATAACCGTAACCTACGCCCCTTCCCTACGGTTACATTTTGCATTTCTCGAAATATAACCGTAATCAGCCTGCTTAATACGATTAGCCAAACATCTCCACAACTTCCGATTTGTCCAATTCGTTTTATGCTTTTCTAATCGGATGCCTAATGACTGTTTTCCACTTTTCTGGAGCAACCTTTCTTGCATCAGACATATAAATCTCATCAAAAGGACCCAAATGCATAATTTGAACATACAGACCTTCATCAATCGTCATAAACTCCGCAGATGAGCAATCCAATTTTTTATACCATTTCCAGTATAGAGCTCCAAAGAAACCTATACAATCGAAAAACAAATCTCCAACACTTCTTATACCCGCTTCTCATATGTAAACTTCCGCGTGACATACTTTTTTCAAAAAGTGTTTCCAAGGTGGTGTATTTTCCCCTCCACCTATGCAATAATGAATCCACAACGGAGGAGCGCTAATTCGTCATCATTTGATTGTAAAAAGGAGAATGGAATGAGTTTAGGAAAAAATATTCAATACCTGCGAAAGCAGAAGAAAATCACCCAAGAGCAGTTGGCGGAAATGATGTCCGTGTCCCGTCAGACCATATCCAGATGGGAAGCAGATGAGATTGTCCCGGAGCTGAACAAGCTTGTGGCATTGAGTGATATGTTTTCCTGCAAATTGGATGCCCTGATCAAGGAAGATATGGCCGCCTGTGATGAGATTTATTCTGATATTATCATAAGGCATGTGGATGGTTTTCGCATGGCCCGATACGTCATGGTTACCCCCAACCCGGAAGATGATGTAAATGCATACATGGATCAATGGGCAACCCGGTCCGGTCTTCTCGAGGTTCAGCAAAACGTTATGAAAATCGGATGGGATTTTCCCTTTGTATCCCAGGAGCTGCAAAACCGTTTCGGTCTCCGGGGATATGTGTCGGCATACATTTTGCCTCGGGGATTTGAAACCGATTGCCCCGGTGTGGAATACGCTAATCAGGAGGCGGCTGATTATGCAGTGATCACAGTATACAATCCCTTTGTAGCGGCCTTCGAGCGAATCCCCAACGCCTACAAGCGGATTCTTGAGTATCTGCAGGCAAACGGGTTCCGGGAAAAAACGAGGGAAAATGTATTGTCCTGCTTTGAGCATGTGTATGAAAAAAACGGAATTACCTGCATGGATGTGTACATTCACGTGGACAGCGTGTCAAAAGCAGATAGTTTCACCACCTTTTCATAAAAAAGTAATTTTTCATGCATAAAATCTGACTGATTCTACGAAAAAGGCGGCCGATTGCTCCTCCCCGTTCTACGCAACCGGGGTAAAGCAGCAGGCCGCCTTTTACTATGTTTCATTATCTATTCAAGTTGTCAAACTGGCTCTTGGACAGTTCACACTCCATGCCGCAAACCGGGCATACCACAACACGCCTCTTGGTGCGCATAAAAATCGGAATATAGAAGATATGAGCCTTGAATTTTTCCTGTGCCAAGGTCTTTTCCGTGGTAAAGCCGCAATTGGAGCACACATTTGTGCCAATCGTTTTTCCAACCTTGAGATATTTCTGGTATCCGTACACGATTATCACAATGTCTGCCCTCCTACCGGTGTATTAATCAGGCGAAGCGCCTCTGTAAATTCACTCTGATTTCCTTCTCTGCTTGCGCATCCCACAGAAAACAGAGTTCCGTTTATAAGGTATAACGCGATGAACTGATTATCCATATCATACTTGTTGTCCACCATGTTGGAACGGAACGCGCGCTGTACATCCGCTCTGGGAACCACTGCAAAATTCTTGCCGTTATCCACGATATTGGCAGGTGTTATAACCAGATTTAATTTCTCAAACACTCTCGCCGCTCCCACGGACAGGGCGTAATCCACCTCGGACAGTCTGCCGGACTGGCGCATGATGTTAATCTCCTCCATCCGTTTCTTATACGCCTTATTGTCAGTGGCAACCACTGCCACGGTAATAATCAAAAACATTGCTCCGAGAATGGCAAAAATAATGAAGGCATCCCCGCCGGCTAAAAGTCCTATCAAGAAAAATACCAAGCAAAATACCAGCCAGACAATCCATGATTTTTTCTTCTTTGCTTCTAACATAGTCCTCCTCTTTTACAAAAATTCCCTTTTATAATTATCCCGCTCCATCTTATGACATTTTTTGATTTCTTCAATAGGAAAAGAGGACTATTGGAAAATTATGTGTTATAATGGAACAAGCAAATTTAGGAGGCATAATTATGTGGGCTTATGAAAGTGTTTTTTACCAAATTTATCCTTTAGGGTTCACCGGAGCGCCTTTCGAGAACGATGGCAAATTGGAGCATCGCATCACCAAGGTGACAGACTGGATTCCTCATATCCGGAAGGTAGGCGCCAACGCCATCTATTTCTCTCCGGTGTTTGAATCGGACACCCACGGATACAATACCAGAGACTATACCAAAATCGATACACGCCTGGGCACCAACGAAGATTTTGCCATGGTGTGCCAAAAGCTGCATGAGCAGGATATCAAGGTCGTGCTGGACGGGGTCTTCAACCATGTGGGAAGAGGCTTTTGGGCATTTCAGGATGTGTTGAAAAATCGGGAGGCATCCCCCTATGTAAGCTGGTTTGGCCGAATCGCTTTTGACGGCAATTCCAACTACAACGATGGCTTGTGGTATGAGGGCTGGGAAGGTAATTACGATCTGGTAAAATTGAATCTTCGCAACGAGGATGTGATTCAGCATATTTTTTCCGCCATACGCGGCTGGGTCGAGGAATTCGATATCGATGGTCTGCGCCTGGACGTGGCATATTGTCTGGACCATGACTTTTTGCGCAGGCTTCGTGAGTTCTGCGACAGCTTGAAACCGGACTTTTTCCTGGTGGGGGAAACCCTCCATGGCGACTATAATCAGATTATGAATGATTCCATGCTCCACTCTGTGACAAACTACGAGTGTTACAAGGGACTTTATTCCAGCTTCAACTCCATGAACATGTTTGAGATTAACCATTCCCTGCTGCGCCAGTTTGGACCGGAGCAGTGGACCTTGTATAAGGGCAAGCACCTGCTGTCCTTCGTGGACAATCACGATGTCACCCGAGTTGCCAGCATTTTGAGCAACCCAAATCATCTTCCTCTGATCTACGCATTGGCTTTCGGCATGCCCGGAATTCCATGTGTGTACTACGGAAGTGAGTGGGGTGCCACTGCCCGCAAGGAGGAGGGGGATCCGGCCCTTCGGGCATGCTTTGAGGAACCGATTTCCAATGAGCTGACCGAGTGGATTGGAAAACTGTCCGCTGCGAAACGCGCTTCCAAGGCGTTGCAATACGGTGATTTCCGCTCCGTGGTACTCACCAATCACCAATGCATTTTCTCCCGCGAGTGGGAGGGCGAACGTGTCTACGTGGCAATCAATGCAAACGAGGCACCTTTCTTCGCCGGATTCGATGCAGGCTGCGACAAGGCGGTAGATCTCATCACCGGCGAGAAGATGAATTTCAACGGCGGCTATGAATTGCCGGGATACAGCGCATATTTCTGGAAGCTGGGATAATTGGCAAGCTTCGAACTCCGGTAATCATATTAACACGGGTTGCACAAAAAAGCAGGGGGTTACGAAAAAAGTAACCCTCCTGCTTTTTTACTATATCACGCCACTATCCATTTCCGATCCCTGCATCCCCTCTTTTTCCCACTTTACGCATCTTGCGGAGTTCAAAGTTTGCCTGAATAATCATGGAACAGGCAATCACGAAGATAAAGAAGCCCACCACCGATCCTGTGATAGAATTCACCAGTCTGCTAAGCAAAAAATCCTTGGGAACACCATACTTTGCCACCCATGCACTCTCCAGAGAAAATCCGGATACCAGTGCAGTCACCAAGCTGACACGCTTTGCCGCAGTCAGGATTGGATTGTGTATCTTGAAAAAACGTATGGAGTTCATAATTGCCACAAACAAGTTGTACACGGCATAGATCACAAGTGCTACCATCAGGAAGTTGGAATATTCCCGGTTGGGATTCTGATAGATCATGGGAATTCCCATTCCGAGAAGCAGCCAGTTCAGGACAAACACCAGTATTCCGCAAAACCGATAGCTTTTGATATCGTAGATGCGATGCTCCGTCGCATTCTCCTTGTAGGTACTTCTCCACTCCCGAAACAGGAGCATAAAACGGATTCCGCTTAAGAGCAAGTAGTAAATTCCAATGGAAATCAGCCATCCGGAGGCATATATCACGCCAAACACCATCTTCAAAATGGACATGAACAGATTGATTCCGAACCCTGTGGTCAGGGAGACGTAATCCCCCACCTCCCGAACGGACAGGTGATCCGCAGCATGGGGATTCTTAAACACATGCTTGCAAAACCACCTTTTCCCTTGATTCACATATTCAGTTACCCGCTCTTTATATCTCTTCAAATCAGCCATGACGCCATGATACCACAATCCCTTTGTTTTGTCATGCGTTACAACTCGCAAAACGCCAAGCTACTGCTGTGCGTAGAATTCCAGGTCATCCAGAGTGCCCCAGCCCTTGGCTGCGCACTTGAAGGAAACACCCACTACGACATCCAGCCCGTCAGCTACCGGAATGTCATTGATCACAGGAGTCTTCCACTTCTGCCATCCGTCCAGCACAACCGGATCCGAGGTATATACCTCATCGCCCACTTTCACATAGAGATAGATCTCGGCGTCGTTTCCCACATCTCCGCCCTGCAAATTTGCCACAGCGTTGTAGGTACCTGCCTGCAATCCGGAAATGGTCTGCTCCACCGCGAAATCCATATCCACTTCACTGTAAAAATGGAAGGCCTTATCCCCGCTGTATGCGTCTGCCGCCTTTTCCTGAATATCCGTGGGGTCCGCCTTCTCGGAGTTCACTACCCACATGGAGGTATCCGCATCCTCAAAGCCCGGATTCTTGACGTAGTTTACATTGCATACCTTTATGGATGCCACGATTTCTGTGCCGTTTTCGCACACGCCGGCAACGGTGTAGGTTCCGGCCACATTGGTGTCAATGGCAGCCATCTGATCCGCATCCCAGGTAACCGGAAGTAAATCCTTGCAGGAGGTATCGTTGTAGATTGCCTCCACGCTCTCCGGCAATACGAGGGGATCCCCGATGCCGATTTCCACGTTGATGGACTTAACGCTGACCACTTCCAGGTCGCCGCCCACCGCGCCGTAGTTTACATATTTAAAGACATCCAGTGACGGGAGCACGTTTCCGTCAAAATCGAAGAATGCCTGATTATCCCAGGAGCTTCCGCCGTAATACTGCCCCGCATCCTTGGGGTCATAGCCCGCCGCATAGCTGCTGGCCCATCCGGATCCTTTTTCCTCCCAGATTGCGGAGTTGGTGGTAAAATCACTTCCCACAGGGATCCATGCGCCTTCCCAGTAGAATACGCCCAGCGCACCAGCAGCGGAGGCATGCGCCATAACGTCACGGACACAATTTGCCTGCCCCTGAACAGATACCGGATACTCTTCCCACGCATCCGCCTCCGAGAGACTGTTGCCGGAAGCATCGCCGTCCCCTCCGGTGTACATGTATGAGGTCTCCATGACACAGGTGTCCACCCCGTAGGTATCGTGGATATCCGTGAGTACCTTGGTCATATTGTCCATAGTTCCATGCCAATAGCAGTAATAGGAAACGCCAAAAATGTCATAATCCAGTTCTGCTTCAGCGAGATTCTGTGCTATCTCCATAGTATGGGAGGGATCATCGATAGAGGTATAGTGAACCGCAATCTTGATGTCCTGATTCTTGTCCTCGGAGACCTCTCGAACCGCCCGGCTTCCGGCCTTCAACAGTTCAATCACCTTGGACATGGACTTTTCTCCCGCCATACCATTGTTGATCTCATTTCCGATCTGAACCATTCCCACATCGGCGCCGGCCTTGATAATGGTATCCAGACTCTCCTTGGTATATTCATACAGTGCGTCTGATTTTTCCTCCAAGCCCATGCCTTCCCATGCTTTCGGAGAAAACTGCTTTGCCGGATCCGCCCAGAAATCCGAATAGTGAAAATCCACACAAGTCTTCATTCCGTACTCTGCAGCCCGCTTTCCCAGCTCTGCTGCCGTTTCCGCATTGCAGTTTCCGCCGCCGTATCCGTTCCCGTCCTCATCGAAGGGGTCGTTCCATACACGGACGCGGATATAATTCACTCCTGCATCCGCCAACAGCTTCATCAGGTCCGTCTCTTCCCCGTTCTCATCATAATACTTTACGCCGCTGGCCTCCTCCACCAGCAGACTGGAGATATCCATTCCCTTGATAAAATCCTGGGATAAACCATCGATCTTCTCCACATAAATTTCGGCCTGTTCTTGTCCTGTCGGAAGAACCGGCGCGTAGGCCTCCTGCTTCCCACATCCCGCCAAGGATGTCAGGCTCAACACTGTTGCCAAAAAAACACTAACAATTCTCTTTTTCATGCAAACCTCCCAATCCTATCCTTTGTAGTATATTTCGTTTCCATCTTCTATTTTACATGCGCAACCGGTTGTTTGCAAGTAGAATTCCTGTTTTTCGTAATTTTTCTCCCTTTTTACCCAATTTTTTGCGATTGTGAGTTGCGCAACAAAATGCTATAATTGGGGCAAAGGAGAATGATTATGAAACCGGAGATTAGACAAGAACATGTGGAGACACTTTTTGACTCCCGCTTTATCAAGGTGTTGGATTTACAATATGCCCCCGGAAAACACTACTATGATGCCACCCGCCGCCCGGCGGAGGACATTATGGCGGTGAAGTCCACGGAGGATTTTAAAAAAGCATTGCCGGACGCCGTATCCTGTGTTGTCATTCTGTGCGACAAGGATGAACACGGAAACATAGCAGGGGAGCCAAAACTTCTGCTCACCCATGAGTTTCGCTATCCTGCGGGCCAGTTTCTGCTCAGCCCGCCTGCAGGGCTTATCGATCCGGAGGATTGCCTTGCCCCGGCTCCCCTTCTCATCACCGCAGCCCGGGAGATTCGGGAAGAGACCGGGCTTGTCGCGGAGGATGGAGACCGGTTGTTTGTGGTGAATCCTTTTCTTTTTTCCACACCGGGAATGACGGATGAAAGCAATGCCATTGTCTGTGCGGTTTTGTATAATAAGGATTTGTCCGCCCTCTCCTCCACAGGTGCGGTGGGCAGTGAATGCTTTGACGGTTTTGAACTTGTGGATGAACCTGCCGCGCGGGAGATTCTCGAGACGGGAACCGACGCAAACGGCATCTATTACTCGGTATACACCTGGGTGGTACTCATGTACTTTATCTCGGGATTGTGGCGAGAATCGAATTAAGGAAGTGAACGATTATGCTGTATCATTACACAGATTTCTCCGCATTTGACGGAATTATCCGCTGCGCGGAGCTTCGACTCAACAATATCTTGAATATGAACGACACCGCGGAGATGCGCCTGTTTATGAACGGAATCCGCCGTGCGGTGGTGGATCGTCTGGAGGAGGATCAGGACAAGGTTGCCATGGAAAACGCCGAGCTGTTTTTCCGCAAGGAGTTGGCCAAGGAGTTCCACTATTCCGCATATGCCGCATGCTTCTCCAAATACCGGGATGACGCCGCCCAGTGGGAGCGCTACGGCCATGTGGGACAGGGAGTTTGCATTGCATTCCACGAAGAATTGTTGCGCAAGATGGTGGGTGGTGCAATATCTCTTCAGGAGGTGTATTACCAGGATGATATCAGCAATCATCCGCTTGTCAACGAGTTCTACCACGCGTTCCACCAGGATGAGCCATTAAGCCGTCCTTTGCAGGACATTATGGAGGACGCTTGGACACAGTCCGCTGCCTTTAAGCATCCGTCCTTTGCCAGCGAGAAGGAATTTCGGCTGGTTGTGTCACCTTTCGTGTCCAATGATTTCGCCATCGAACCCAAGTATCAGGTGTCCATGGACCGCATCAAAAAATACTATCCCCTGGATTTGAATCGTATGTGCGGCAAGCTTTCCATGCACCTTGCGGATCTGGTGGGCGAGATTATCATCGGTCCCACATCTCCCCAGTCACTTCCCATTCTGGAGGACTATCTGGATGACTGCGGGCTCAATGTGCTGAAAGCCCGCATCAGTCTCTCGGATTGTCCGCTTCGGAAACCGACCAACTGACACGCATCCATAACCGCTGTGCCCCATTCTCCATATTTTACTGCAGGGATTCTCTTTTTTTCCAGCTGAAAAATCCGTACATATCGTTAAAAAAGAAAATCAGGAAATTAACCACCACCGGAATGTATATGGGATTCTCCATGGAAGCTAAAATCCAAAGAATAATCAGCACAACGTCATTGGAAGCGTATCCCAATGCGTAATACGATGAGCGAAGCATCGTGAGTGATGCCGCCAAAAAGCTTGTGGAAATGGAAATCATACTCAATATGAGGTTGGGCGTGTCTAGTGCCTGCAAAACAAAATAGAATCCAGCCGTAACCACAACGGAGGAAAAACAAAGTCCTGCAATGTGTTTCTTATTTAGTTTTTGAATGGCAACCACGCTTTTGTTTTTCTCGGAGGGGTTCTTGAGCCATGTGATTGTCGACCATATGGCCATGGGCATCGTCATTCCCAGATAGGTAATCATCTCTCCCCAATACCGAAAACGCCAAGAAATAATGCCGTAGAGAATGGAAAACACAATCATGAGAATCTGTGCCCACACGTTCCCCTTTGCCGCAAAAATCAAAGAGGTAACACCTATCAAGGTGGCCAAAAAAGTCAACAAATCAAAATCGCTGAATGCTATGTTTGAAACTGCAACAACAAGCAATGAGCCTATCCAGATAGCCCATTCCTTTTTCGATAATTCTAAAATCGGATTATTCATTTTTCTCCTAACATTCCTGTCATACTACTTTTGGCCTTGTTTCGCTTCATATCGGCACAAAATCCCCTTTGTTATCATATCCCCTCCGCTACATTCGTAAGGAATCCTTTTCCCCAGTATTTTTTCCCAAGATTATATGATATGTCCCAATTCGTACCGGACAAAATCTTGCGTCTTTGCTATATCACTGCTGGCTTTCCAGCACATATACCTAGACACTTCCTCATCCTGCATCCAACAGTCATACCCTTTCCCCCAACAAATGACCATTTATCATTGTTATAGTAAACAGTGGATTGCATGTCAAGAAGGTTATTTTTTATGGAAGGCATCTTGACGGAAAGTTTGCTTGACATTTCGAATAATTATGTTACAATACAATCACGGAAAGCAAACTTTCCATTGCAAAAGGAGGTTCCGATGAAAAATCGCTTGGAAGAGCTGCGCAAGCAACAGGGAATCAAACAAGAAGATTTGGCAAACGCCTTGGAAGTATCACGGCAAACCATTGGGTCGCTGGAAAATGGCCGCTACAATCCCTCCATTCAATTAGCATTCAAAATAGCCCGCTACTTCCATATGACAATTGAAGAAATATTTATTTATGAGGAGGAAGAAGAATGAAATCGAAAATAGCAAAATACGCAACCATCTTTTTGGGACTGCTTCTTTTGGCAGGAGGTCTTTACCTGGTCAAAACAACCGGAACATCGCAGGGAATCCTGGCAACATTGCCCTATGTTTGTATCGGCATTGGTTGCGGCCTGTTTGGACATGGTATGGGCAATGTAATTTCAGAAAGAGCCATTCAAAACGACCCGGATTTGCAGAAAAGAATGGATATCGAGAAGAACGATGAACGTAACATTATGATTGCAAATAAAGCAAAGGGGAAAGCATTTGACAGGATGACCTACATTTTTGGTGCCTTGATGGTATCTTTTGCACTTATGGACGTGGATATGACCGCTGTACTTTTGCTTGTCTTTGCCTATCTTTTGGTTCACGGTTTTTCCATCTATTATCGCATGAAGTTTGATAAGGAAATGTAACAAAACCGCCGATTATGGTAAACTCCATATCGGCGGTTTTGCTGCTATATCAATACTATTTTGCTATTCATATGGTCAGGTTAGCCTTCTTCAGAGAGTATTATCAGCTTATGTATTACCACCTCTCGACATTATGCAAATATCACGATTCACCTAATTCAGAGCGAATCAGCTTTTTTATAGCATAATAGTTTTCCTCTGTCAGAAATGGATATTTTGTTAACACGCTCAAAAATGTATTCTGTATTTGATGACAAGTTTGGTCTATATACATATCCAAGTCTATCAAATTGCTTTAGCTCTTCCGCATCTTCGATTCCCTTTTCGGCCATATAGCGCACCATTTCCCCACGCGCCATCTTAGCGTAGGTTCCTTTGGTTACCAGCTTACCGTTTACTGATTCACAAAATGTAACCGTAATATAAGTATCCTCCAAAGAAAGATAAGTTTCGATGCATTTTGCATATTCTTTTGAAGCCAGGTTAATAATGATTCCACTTTCATCTCTTACTGCATGATACAACCGGTCTCCCCAGTAATCGTATAGATTCTTTGTGTTTCCGATTGCAGCCTTGGCTTGCATTTCTAATCGATACGGTGTCACTCCGTCCATTGGTTTTAAGACGCCGTAAAATGCTGACAGAATTCGCAAATGCTCTTGCACATATTCAAATTGCCTTTCTTCAAATACCACCGGAGCCATATACTGATAGGCAATTCCTTCATAAGCCAAGATTGCAGGTGTGAGCTGTTGATACAAATCCATCTTCTCCAAACGCTCACAGTTTTGCTTTGCAATTTTTTCATTGCACTTCCAAAGTGCCCTAAGATCCTCATCGGACTTGCTTTTCAACCACGCTGCTATCTGTGCTGTCTGATTTAGAAATGCCGGTAATCCTTTTGGCTCTATCCCGTCCGTATTTATTACCATCTTTTTTGCAGGAGATAAGATTATCTTCATTCGCTTAACACCTGCAACATATTCTCAGGGTCCTCTGCTGCTTTCACCTTATCATTCGCTTTCACAATAACTCCCTGCTCGTCAATGAGGTATGTTGTTCTTACAACTCCCATAGAAATCTTTCCATAATTCTTCTTTTCTTTCCATACATCATATGCTTCAATGACAGTACGTTCCGGGTCCGCTAAAAGTGTGAAGGAAAGTCCGTACTTTTCCTCAAACTTTTTATGAGATGCTATGGTATCTTTGCTTACACCGAGAATAACTGCCCCTTTCTCCCAAAACATCGGATATCTTTCTGAATAGCCACACGCCTGCTTTGTACAGCCTGCGGTATTATCCTTGGGATAAAAGTATAAAATTACTTTCTTTCCAACATAATCGCTTAGTTTATGCATTTTCCCATTCTGATCCGGTAGTTCAAAATCAGGTGCCTTTGTTCCAACTTCTAACATATCTTCGTCCTCCTTATTGTCATCGATCAATTTTTTGATCCAAATCATATGCTCTGCAAAAAATCCAAACAGTCCGCATTTAATCTTTTCAACAGTTCACTTGGTTCGACCTCGCTCTTTGCTTGGTCAAGCAATCCCGCCAGAATCGGGGATGCAAGGGATAAGTCACATAATCCCATGTGGCCGGCTCCTTCATAGTAGATATTCTCGTAATTTTCGTTTTCGCTTTCGAGAAATTTCACATTATTACGATACTGCTTCCATTCATACAGGTGGGAATAACTTGCGTCCGAGTAAATATTAAGAACGGGCATCTCATAATCGGAATCATCCATGATATAATCCCCATTCTCTACCCCTTTGATATCATACATACAAGGGGACTCTAAGGCAATGACTCCGACTACATCCGTTCGGATTCTCGCCATTCCCAAAGCAGTCGAACCACCCGCCGAATGCCCTATGGCAACAAAGCGGCTTGTGTCTGCACTTTTATATCTGTCCGGTTCCTGTATCACTTTTTCTACGAAATCATCCATCACTACGGAAAGATCTGTCATTCTCAGTTCCATCCATTCTGCAAAAAGTGCCGCAGCCTCCTTAGGCTTTTCTTGCGGATTCATCCCGCTCATTTCCTTTAAGTAATCCATGCTAACCGATTGCTTTTTCCCATTCGAATGGAGGGTATCAAACGCATGTCCGGGATGGCTGACCGCTAAGACAACATATCCATGACTGGTAAATTCCCTGTATAAGCTTCGATTATTGTCTATGGTTCCACAGGATCCGTGAGAAGCGATTACCACAGGCAATTTCGTATCCGGATTGTCATAATTCTGGGGATACCAGACACGAACCTGTACCTCCCGGGGGCTTCCATCCTTCAAAAAAGGATCTTCCTTATCCTCTGTCACCCAGTAATCTTCACAACCGATTTCATATTTTCCTGTGACTTCTATTTCCTCATACCGTGGAAAAAGAATTCTCTTTCCCACCACGATAAGAATTACAACGATTAATAAAATAATAATTAGTATTTTCATAAATTTCCTCATTTTACAACCTCGTTTCACTCCACTCCGTCCTCATCTGTCCATGTATCCGTTCCGCATTTCAATTCTCAATGCCGTATACTTTAATAAAGTGCGCCAGATGTTCCTCCATCTGTGTCAACATCTCATTTGTCCTCTGGGGTTCCCTGTCTGCAATCCCCAACAGAAGCGTCACCGGAGATATCAGTTCCAAAGCGAGCAATTTTGCATCATATCTTCGGATAAGCCCCTTATCCATCATTTTTTCCAATAGGAAAGCATATATTTCCCGGTTTCCGGTCAACTGATGCTTTGATGTAAGCGCAGCAATCTTTTCATCCCTGTATTGCTCTTTGGCACAAAACCTTCGAATCTTTTTTATCTGAGTATCCTTCATTACGAATTCAATGTGTCTTAAGCAGTCTTCTCTGAACTCATCCAGCGATTCCGGTATCTTATCCGAACTCATAATACTGCCAAAATTCTCATCATATTTTTGTTCCATCATGGCAATCAATGAATTAAGAATATCTTCTTTTCCCTTATAATGTGCATATATGGATGGTCCTTTGATTCCCACGGCCTCTGCAATCAAATCGATGGACGCCTCATCATATCCTCTCTCGGAAAACAAATCCAGTGCTGCCAAAAGAATTTTGTCCCTTGTTTTCATCTGATTCATTTCCATTCCCCAAGTCCACTCTCCAATTCATATTATCCTAATAGACGTTAGGTATATTTTACCTAACTATCGTTAGGATGTCAAGAGATTTACAAAAAATCGGGATGTTTATAAAAAATCGGGATTTGGCTTGATATTGAAGAATCTGTCCGTCCAAAATGAGTGGAAGTTCCAAAATGGACTGACAGAATAGCGAAATATAGGCCGATTTCGATGAATCGGTAGGGCGAAAACGAGGGAAAGTCCCAAAATGGACTGACGCTGCACCCTAACAAAGGAGTCGGAACCATCTCCCTTCCATGTAGCAAATATTGCAATAATAAATAAAAGTAGCTAGTGCTTCATATCCTTTCAAATATCACTGTACCTGCGGTTTACATGATTCATTGACTACAAATTACTAAAAAACCGGGACTGCATACGCAGTCCCGGTCCAACGATTCTTCCATATTCTGTTTGATTACTTTACAGCCACAGAAGTGATGTGCGGATTAACACCCTCATACCAGTAAAGGAAACCTTCCATATCAACGGTATCGCCAATGTTCAAGCCCTTAACTGCCTCATATACATCAGTTCCTGCTCCGCAAAGGTAAGACTCAACGGTGAATGTATAGGTCTGTCCGTTTGCAGATACATTGAAGTACAAATCGTTTCCATCCTCGCCGGATCCATCCCAGTTGTACAGGAAAGCAACCTCGTTGCCATCTGCATCGGTGGAAGCCTCAACGGTCATTCCAGTGAAGGATACGAACTGGTTCTGGCTGTCGATGAGTTCATCGGTTCCGAGAAGAGAAGTTACATCCTTAACCGGTGCAACGTAGTTTCCATCCTCGATCTCGAAGGTAGCATCCACAATCTCCACTTCTCCTGACCACTCTGACTTGTATCCGGTAACTTTGATCTTGGTTCCCGGAGTCAGTTTCTCATAGTCTTCCTCGGAGCAAGCCATGTTGTAAAGGAAGTAAGCGCCATCCTGATCCTGTGTGTAAACAGTTGCCTTGTCTTCCCACCATGACTGCTTTGCCTGAACGTAAGTCTCAACAACAACCTCGGTGTCCAAATCAGCTGCAACATACTCTGCGTATGTCATAACGCCTTCAGACTTTGTAAAGTCCTCTACGCTCTCCTCTGTGTCAACAACTACTTCTGTGCTAACCTCTGTATCCGGAGTCTCTACGGTAGTCTCTTTGGAACCGCAAGCCACACAAGATACGCCAAGTGCACAAACCATAAGTAAAACTGTAAGCTTCTTCATAAA
Source organism: Lachnospiraceae bacterium (assembly GCA_029008875.1). Lineage (GTDB taxonomy): Bacteria > Bacillota > Clostridia > Lachnospirales > Lachnospiraceae > Roseburia. The sequence goes on from JAQXJP010000012.1 coordinate 15,861, forward strand.
TTTCTCCTTTTCATCCTCTTGCGAAAAAAGTTATTTATTACACCTTGCATATTATAACCTTTACGAGCGAGAAATCAACCCTTTCGGACCTATTATCTCTCTTTTTTCCTACTTTTTACATATCCTGCCAGCACATAGATGCCGATTCCGAGCCACACAAGAACCAGCACGGACAGCAGCGCCACCGAAGTTTTAGGGAGTGGACCCAGATCCTCTCTGGCATCCCCGATGCCGGAACCCGTTCCCAACTGGTCCAAGCGATACAGAGCGGTGATATCCTCGTACAGCGTGGCGATGTAAGCGTCATCCACGGTTTGCTTTCTGCGCACGGATTTCACGGTGTTTTCAATCAACTGACCCGCCGCGTCACGCACGGAAGCGGACCCCACAAACACCGGAGTCACAAAGGTATTGTCCACATTGTCCAGAAGCAGCCGGGTCGCCTTGATTTTTACATCGTAATGCTCCTTATTGTCATTGCCGCTCTTGGCCAGATAATCCAGATACTCTTCGGACTGCTGCGCCTTGGACGTCACCGGAACATACCCCTCCGTCTCGGCGTAGGCAATCTGCACATCGTTGGTGAGCAGATACTGGACAAAAAGCCATGATGCCAGCACTTCCTGGGAATCGGCCTTGTTGAACACGCACACGGAAGGTCCCTGGGAGATCATCTGGGGATTCTCCGGGTCAAACTGGGGAATCGGCATAACCGCCGTCTCAAATTCCACAATCTTGTCCTCCGCAATATCGGAGAGAGGCGCGTCGGTGCCCATCCATGTAGCACCCGCGGTGGAATCGATGGCAAAGATGCACTGTCCCGCATTCAGGAAGTTTGCCGGGTAGCTGGATATCTTGAAGGTGGAAAAAGCCCCGCTCTTTCCGTGCTCCGCGATTTCCAGCAAAAGCTCCGCCGTGGTGTCATTGAACAGCTCAATATCCCCCTCCTCGGTGGAATAACCCGCGCCCTTTTGCCTCAGCATCTGAATCATCATGTTGTCCGTAGATTTGTAGATAAAGGGAATCAGCACATTCTGCCCGTTCACCAGATAATTTCCATCCTCATCCTGGGCCATTGCCGCCTCGGAAACCTCCCAGATAAAATCCCAGGTCAGGGTTTCGGGGAGTTCATATCCCAATTTCTCCACGTAGGTCTTGTTGATATAGCAAGCCTCCGTGGAGCGCATGTAGGGAACCGCGTAATAGTGGTCATTAAACCGACACTCCTCCAAAAACTGAGGGATAATCTCATCCACGGAAGGGGAGTCAAACAGCACCTCGCTGCCCCCCAGTCCGTATTTCTCATGGGTCAGAAGGTCATCCAGGGGGACCACCTGATTGCTTCCGGTCAGATAGGTCGCAATGTGATCCGGATAGGTGATACACACATTGGGTGTGGTGTTGGTGGCAATATTGGTGATGACATCGTTATATATTTTCCCGTAATCCGTGTACAGGCGAAGATTCACTGTAACATTGGGATATAAATCCTCAAATTCCTCAATCGCCTGCTCATAAATTGCGGTCTGTGACTTGTTGGTATCATTTTTCGCCCAGAACGTAATCTCATAATTTTTGCTTGTATCAAGTTCCTCCGGAATGGAAAATTTCTTCATTCCCTTGGAGCCGTGGCACCCGGTAAGCCCCAGTGTGGCACCGGCCATGACAAGCGCCAGCACAAGCGCTTTGCCTCGTTTTCTCATCCTTTTCATCAGCCCTTTGTACCTCCCTGTGACACTCCTGCCATAACCTTATCCCGGAAAATCAAGAACAGCACAATGAGCGGAACCGAAATCACCACAACCGCAGCCATCATTGCCGGAATGTTCTCCCGGCCGAAGCCGTTTTCCCGAATCTCCTGGATTCCGTTGGACACCAGAAAATAATTCTGATCGTCCGTAATCAAGCGAGGCCATACATAGGAATTCCAGCACTCAATCACCTTGAGAATGGTGATGGTAATCAATGTGGGCCTTGCGATCGGAATCATCACCTTCAGCAGATACTTGAGGTCGCTGGTTCCGTCCACCTTCGCCGCATAGTACAGGCTGTCCGGAATTTGCTCAAAGTTCTCCTTCAACAGGTAGATGTAGAACACGGAGGTGATGGAAGGAAGAATCAGTCCCGCAAAGGAATTCCTCATATTCCAGTTGGTGACGGTCACAAAATTTGTGATGATTACCAGCTCGTTGGGAATCATCATCAGGGAAAGAAAAATCAAAAAGGCGATATTTTTCCCTTTGAACTCCAGTCTCGCGAAGGCAAAGGCCGCCAGGGTAATCACCACCAGCATAATCGCCGTGGTCACCACCGTAAAAATCAAGGTGTTGGTAAAGTACCGGGCCAGGGGCACCGCCGTAAACGCGTCCTTGTAGTTCTGCAAAGTGGGCGAAAGGGTGTAGAACTTCGGGATGTATTCCGAATTGTAGGAGCTGTAGCTCTTCACCGAAGTCAAGATCATCCAGTAAAAAGGAAACAGCACAACTATCGCCCAGAATGCAAGCAGCGTGTAGGTGATGGTATTGCCCACGCCTTTTCGCACCTTGGCTCTTTTTTCAATTCTTGTATAATCTGTATTTCTTGCCATGACTCTGCCCTCTTAATAATGCACGTTCTTCCTGCCCACCAGCAGGTTGATGCAGGTGATCGTGAGAATAATCCAAAACAGAATAATCGCCGCAGCGGAAGCGTAGGAAGGGTATCCTCCACTGTTTCCGTAGAGCATATCGTACACATAACCCACGATGGTATTCATCTCCGCCGCATTCAAATTGGTGCCGAACAGCGCCACCGCATCGCTGTATGCCTTAAATGCACCGATAAATCCGGTGATAACCAGGTAAAAAACCATGGGTGAAATCATGGGCAACGTAATTCGCATAAAGGTGCGAAACTTCGAGGTTCCATCCACCTTGGCGGCGTTGTAATAGTCCTGATTCACCGACGCCAGCGCGCTGGTAAGAATCAAAATCTTGAAGGGCAGTACAATCCAGATGGTGTAAAAACACAGCACGAACATCTTGGCCCAGTAAGGTCCGTCGATAAAATCCACGGAATTGCCGCCAAACAGATGAATCAGCAGATTGATCATTCCATCGGAGTATGCGGTCTTCTTGAACAAAATCATAAACACCAGTCCCACGGCCAGGGTGTTGGTCACGTAGGGCAGAAAATAGATGGTCTGGAACAGTTCCCGCAACTTGGTGATGGAATTGAGTCCAAAGGAAATCAAAAGTGCCAGAAGCGTGGACAAAGGAACCGTAATGGCTACCAGAATCAATGTGTTTTTCACCGCCTGCAAAAAGTAAGGATCATGCAGGACGTAGGAATAATTGTACAATCCCACCCCGAAGTAGGTCTGGGAAGCGGAATTGTATCCCTCCTCAAAGGAGTACACAAAAACGTCGATCAGCGGGTACACCATAAAGATGCCCAGAAACAGCACCGCCGGCAATAGATACAGCCATGCTTTCGCCCCGCTGTTTTGTATAAATTTTCTCATATTCTATGCCTCAAACGAAATTCTATCCTCAGTCTCTTTGTGGAACAAAAATACCTTGTGTGCCGCAACCCCGAAACGCACCTGGGTCCCGGAGATATCCACCTTGTTGGCGGTGCTGATGATGGAGCGGATGGTGGTATTCTGGCAGGAAGGATTCGTGGACACCACGCTGATATCCCTTCCCATCACCTCCACCCGGTTCAACTTGCAGCAAAGGGGGCCGTCCTCCGACAGCAAAAAGCCCTCGGGGCGAATTCCCACGGTAACCTCCTGCTCCACGCCGGAAGCATCCTTGCCATCCAGGCTCTTCAGCTCCAGGATGCGGTCCTCCCCGATGTAGATTGCGCCGTCCTTCACCTTCCCGTCAAACACATTGATGGGCGGAGTTCCCAGAAATTTTGCCACGAAAAGATTCGCCGGGTTGTCGTACACATCCTGGGGTTTTCCGATCTGGTGCACCACCCCGTCCTTCATGACCACAATGATATCCGAGATGCTCATGGCCTCCTCCTGATCATGGGTTACGAAAATGGTGGTAATCCCTGTCTCCTGCTGGATTCTGCGGATTTCCTCCCTGGTCTGAAGACGCAGGCGTGCGTCCAGATTGGACAGAGGCTCGTCCAACAGCAGAACCTTCGGCATCTTCACCAGCGCCCGGGCAATGGCCACGCGCTGCTGCTGTCCGCCGGACAACTCCTTGGGCTTGCGCTCCATCAACTCCTCAATCTGCACCAGTCTCGCCGCCTCAAGGGCCTTCTCCTCCATCTGCTCCTTGGTCAGTTTGTCCTTTCCCTTCAGGTTCTGAAGGGGAAAAAGAATATTCTGGCGCACCGTCAGATGAGGGTACAGGGCGTAATTCTGGAACACCAGACCGATTCCCCTGTTCTCCGGCGGAAGCTCCGTCACATCGTCCTCCCCGAAGAAAATTCTTCCCTCGGTGGGCTTCTGCAGCCCGCTGATCAGATTCAGTGTGGTGCTCTTTCCACAGCCGGATGGTCCCAACAGGCCCACCAGCATTCCGTCCGGAATCGTGAAATCAAAATTGTTGACTGCAATGACATCCTCGCGGTTTTTCTTGTCCCTGCTCGGAAATCTCTTGGTCAGATTCTGCAATACAACTTCCATGCCGTCCTCCTAAAAAATATCTGTAAGTGATTCTCAATTTTTTCCATATCTAATTAAGGATTTTACCGCTTTCCACCGGGCGAATCAACAATTTCCTGCCCCTTCTTGTCCTTTATTTTGAGAAATGGTAGTATGAAAATGTATTATATTGAAGCTTCAAAAAGTTCGGAGGCTTTCCTATGAAAAAGAAATCAATCCCAATTGTCATAATCTATCTGATCTTGTGCCTGGGAATATCCAATCTGCTGTGGGTGCTGGCCTACTCCAATCCCGAAGCGGATAGCAGTATGATTTATACCATTCTGGCATCCTTTTTTCCCATGCTCCTCGCCCTGGTTATGGCAAAAATCACCGGCGAAGGCTGGAATCATCTGGGAATCGCATTCCATTTCCGGAAATGGCGCTACTATCTCATCGCTGTTCTAGGCACCATATTGTTGGTATACGGAAGCAATCCGCTGATGCTCCTCCTCTTTCCGGCGGAGGTGAGCAGCCGCTTTTCCCTAGGCCGAATCGGCGAGATACTGCTCATGGTTCTGCTGGGAATCCTGTGTTTTATCGAATGTCTCGGGGAAGAGCTGGGCTGGATCGGATACCTTTTTCCAAAGTTGGAAGAACTGGCAGGCACGACCGGCAGCATTGTGCTGTTGGGCCTCATTCGGGGCTGTTACCATATCGGGCTCCTGTCTTTCATGGACTACCCCGTACAAGGTTTTGTGGAGTTGACCATATCCAACATTTTATTACAATCCTTTATGATATACTTGTACAAGCAGAGCGGTTCCCTGTTCCCCTGTACCATCATGCACAGGATATCGAACCTTCTTCCGATTCTGCTGGTATATGACAACAGCTGGTACTATCACAGTTTTTTTGCCATGGCTGTCAACATGGTTCCGGCAGCGGTTATCGGAATCGCATGCTACCTCATTATGAAGAAAAAGGAGTTTTTATGCAAAAGGACTTACTCTTAATCATTGATATGCAAAATATATACACCACCGGGCAGGAATGGGCGTGCCTTGACGCGGAAGGTGCGGCGGACCGCCTGAACCGGATTATTGATTCCGGAAAATGCGAAAACGTCATCTTTACCCGATTCCTGGCTGCCAAGGAGCCGGAAGGTGTCTGGAAAGATTACAATGTGAAGTATGCGAATATCAACGCTGATACCTGGGGAAATGAGATGATGTCCCAGTTTTCCGAGGCTTTGAAAAAATACCCACTCTACACCAAGAGTGTCTACTCCTCCCTCACCATCCCGGAAGTGCTGGAAGCCTGCAAAAAGGCAGACCGGGTCATCGTGGGCGGAGTTGTGGCGGAATGCTGTGTCATCGCCACCGTATGGGCATTGATTGACGCAGGCATCAAGACCGTCTATCTCACCGACGGAGTATCCGGCTTCGACCGCGCCAAGGAGGATGCCACAGAGCTTACCCTATCCGGGCTTTGCCCACTCCATGTGGAGATGATGACGGTGGAGGATTATTTGGGGGAGTAAAAGCGCTCCCCTGTCTCCAGACACATACCCTTCCACGCCCTTTTCAAAAAAGCTTCCCATCTCCATGTTACCCATTAAGTGCTCCTCGAAAGATATGGATGGCGCCATCGGATCCGTAGTCATGGCATGCCCCATGCAATACCTTACTCCATTCACCTCCACTTCCGCTTGCAACGACAATGTCTTGATTTCCTCCGCAATATGGAGAATATCTGCCTCCGTGAGGCGCTGAATCAATAACTCAAAAGAATTGTAGGTATAGGGTTCCGCTTTCCTTCGCTTGCGAGGCGGAAGTGCGTAGTATCTCTCTATGTATTGGGCAAGGTTCTAAATATATAGCGATTCTCCCTCCTCAATAATCCCCCTGATCTCGTCCAAATCAATCACCAATTCCCCCTGGGAAATCGCCACCGGCATGCTTCCGCACAATTCATGCACAATTGGCAGATAATCCTCATCCTCAAAGCGATGAATAATCAGCGTTCTTCTATCCGGATCAATAATCCAATATTCCCGCACTCCTGCTTCCATGTATTTTGCCAGTTTCACAGACATATCCTTTTTTCTGGTAGCGGCAGACAGCACCTCCAACACAAAATCCGGGGCTCCATAGATTCCAAATCTGCGCAGCTTGTTCCTGTTACACACCACCAGCAGATCCGGCTCCACCATATTGCGATCATCACAGCAGATTTGCACGTCCGTTGGAGCTTCAAGCACTTTACAGAGCTTTTTCTCCTCTCGAATATAGTGATAGAAGCACATATGCATATGAGCCACTATATCTTGATGGATAAGTGACGGCGCAAGCATTTCATAAAAACTGCCGTCTATCAATTCCACCCTTCTATCATCGGGCATACGATAATAATCATCCAAAGTATACTCCCCCTGGCGCTTTTCCACCGGAATTCCCGCCACTTCTTCTCTCAACGTAGAAGCGAATTCACTTCCATTGGTCGAGTATGTATATGCCTTTCCCCGGTACATGCACTCATCGGCGGTAAGCACTTTCTCGATAGCATCCAAAGTAGCTTTCCTCGGCTTCTTCGTCTTTCCGGAAAAAATCTTCTGCAGTGTAACCGCCGGAACCCCACAATACTGGGAAAGCATTTGAAAACTATATCCACGCTCCTCCTTAATATGGTTCATTTCCTCTCGCGTCATAAAAAACACCTCCCTCATCTGTCATTTTCACAATAACACATCCGGGAGGTATCCTCAATATAATTATATATTTTAATGTACTTTTATTTCCTTTTATCTCCTCTAATGTCAATCCGAAAATACGCCAAAGCCGCCTTGTACCGATCCTGCGCCGTCAGGCAAGTGTCCATCAAATATCCCTTTTCCTGCTCCCACTCCTTCAAACCGCGATAATAGAAATATTTCAGATCATCCTCGATGATGAAAGGAACGATTTGATATTTCAGACACTCCTTAAACATAAGTAATCTGCCCACACGGCCGTTACCGTCCTGAAAAGGGTGTATCCGCTCGAACTTTACATGAAAATCCAAGAGATCCTCCAAATCCTTTTCCTCTTTGGCGTTGTATTCTTCCAGCAACGCCCTCATTTGAGTTCCCACCTCCTCCGGAAGTGCTGTCTCTATCCCTCCGACCTCGTTTGGCAACTTTTTGTATTCTCCCACCGCAAACCACTCTTTCCGGGAGTCGCTGGTTCCGCTCTTCAGCATCAAATGCAGCTCTTTTATGAATTTCTCGGTTATGGCAGACATCCCCTGATCAATAATCATATCAATGCAGCGAAAATGATTGACGGTTTCCATCACATCATCCACGCTTACTGCTTCATCCTGCATCCCGATGGTATTGGTTTCAAAAATATATCTTGTCTGATCGTGGGTCAATCGGCTGCCTTCCATGTGATTGGAATTGTAAGTCAGGTCAATCTGCGTCTTGTGATAGATGCCGCCGGAATATTTGCGTTTCTTCTCGTCCTGCAGAATGTCCAACAAGGTAACCGGCCTTTCTTTCTTTTTGTTTGACCGCTCCGGCTTATTTGCATTCTCCGGAATATTCCACGTCTTTCCGGTCAAAAAAGCCCCCGGCACACGCCCCCTCGCGCAGTAATTTCTCACACTGCGTTCAGAGATATTCCATTTTTCTGCAATTTCTGCCACGGAAAGGTATTGCATTTGCTCTCCTCCTATATAACGAATACAATGACTGCTTGTAATGTAGTATACCACATTATCGGCAAAAAATCCATCACACCGCCACGCATCCTTCGTCTTTTTTGCCGATAACAGCAAAAAAAGCCGAATCCCACGCAAAGTGAAATTCGGCTCCCATTACACTCCTATGTTCCTCCGGGCTTACAATCCCCATCCCGGACTCTATCCTATCATCCTACTCCCCCATCAACCCCAGCAGCTTCTCCGCAGAAATCGGCTTGGAATAGTGATACCCCTGGAACCAGGTAGCGGAATACTGCCGCAGGAAGTCCTGCAACGGCTCGTCCTCCACACCCTCGATGCAGGAATAAATTCCCGCCTCCGTGGCAAAGGCCAGTATGTTTTTCACCAGGGCCTGCTGCTTGGGATTGCCCATAATCCCCTGCACAAAGCTCATATCCAACTTGATCTCATCGATGGGTAGGCTCAATACTCTGGCCGCGGACGCGCTGCCTGTGCCGTAGTCGTCCAGCGCCACACGGATTCCCCGCTCCCGAAAGAATTCGATATCCTCCAACAGCAAATCCATGGGAATATCCTTGCATCGCTCCGTCAACTCCAGACACAGATTTCTTGGATCAAACCGGTATTTTTCCAATATATGTACCACATCATCCTTGAATTCCCTGCGTTCCAACTGCTTGCAGGACACATTCACATTGACAAAAAACTTCGGGTTTCTCGCCACAAAATCCAAGGAATCCCGGACCGCCGTCTCCAGTACAAAATTCCCCAACAGATACATGGTGGGATTGTTCTCCATCCAGCCAATGAACAGTCCCGGCGGAACCACTCCATATGGCTCCTTTTTCCAGCGAACCAGCGTCTCCGCCCCCACGATGTTTCCCTTCTGGGCATCTACTATGGGCTGATATTCCACGTAGAAGCCATCACAGTCACGCCTCACCGCCCGGTGAATCATGCGGATGATTTCCAGATTGCTGGTCTGATTAAACTGCACAATGTCATTGAAGAACACCAACTGGCCGCGATACTTCTCCTGGGACAGGTTCAGCATATATTCCAGCTTACCCTGAATGGCATTGGCATTCAAATCCATGCTGCCGTCCACCATCAGTCCGCTCATATTGCACATGATCACCAGCTTGCGCTCCTGGAATATCAACTCCGTCTGCAGAATCTCTCGAATCTGCTGCGCAAATTGTTCGGTTTGTTCCCGCGTGTAATTTTTGAGCACGAATACAAAGCCGGAATCATTGACACGATACACCGCCGTATCCCCGCTCATGAGGTAGATGAATCGAAGCGCCAGCATGTGGTAGACAAAATCCACATTTTTCTGCCCATAGAGCATGTTGAATTCATCCATGTGCTTGAGTCCCACCATCAAAAGTGCCATAGGCTGCTTCTTTTCGATGTTGTAGGCCACATCCTCCAAAAAGCGGCTGATTCCGTACAGGTCCGTCACATAGTCCAACTCCGGCCCCACATTGTTGTTGCGAAGGACCACAACCAGGTAAAGCGTCCCCTCCTGCTCCACGGTATCCGCCAATATGTTGCACGAACAATACCGGTCCTCATGAAGAAAACGAATACATAACTCTATACCCACATCCTCCAGAGACAACTTCTTGGCCATCCCCTCCAGGTACTCTTCCTGATCCCTCGGGTGAACGCGCTTCACAAAGTTTTGATAGAAATCCTTCTGCTCCCGCTCCTCAATTCCGAAAAACTCCGCCGCATTCTCCGGGATCCATGTGATACCCGTGCTCATGTTGGTGAGAAACACAAAGGAATTGCGCGACAGTCCCCCGATGGAATTCAATATTCTCTTTAACGTTTCATCCTTGAATGAATGCATAATGTAAACTCCGTGTCAAAAGATATTGTTCCCCTATACTATATCACACAATTTGCACAAAAGAAAGAGCACTTTCGCCCAAAAAGTGGGAAATATACACAAATCAGCATTCCCACCCGATGTAGCCCGCGCTTCTCCCACAGTTCCCCATACACAAAAAAGAGGCCGCATACTGCGACCTCTTACGAAATACTTATCAGTGCTTCGGAATCAACTTCTCGGTTCCACCCATATAAGGCTGAAGTGCCTTCGGGATGTTCACGGAACCGTCCGCATTCAGATTGTTCTCCAGGAATGCAATCAGCATACGGGGAGGAGCAACTACGGTGTTGTTCAGGGTGTGCGCAAAATACTTCTGTCCGTCTGCGCCCTTGACGCGAATCTTCAGGCGTCTCGCCTGGGCATCTCCCAGGTTGGAGCAGCTTCCCACCTCAAAGTACTTCTGCTGACGCGGGGACCATGCCTCCACATCGCAGGACTTCACCTTAAGGTCCGCCAGATCTCCGGAGCAGCACTCCAGGGTGCGAACCGGCACATCAAGGCTGCGGAACAGTTCTACCGTATACTGCCACATCTTCTCATACCAATCCTTGGACTCTTCCGGCTTACATACCACAATCATCTCCTGCTTCTCAAACTGGTGGATGCGGTACACACCGCGCTCCTCGATGCCGTGGGCTCCCTTTTCCTTACGGAAACATGGAGAGTAGCTGGTCAAGGTGTACGGAAGCTTCTCTTCCTCATTGATGGTGTCGATGAATTTTCCGATCATGGAGTGCTCGGAGGTTCCGATCAGGTAGAGATCCTCTCCCTCGATCTTGTACATCATGGCATCCATCTCCTCAAAACTCATAACGCCGGTCACCACGTTGGAGCGAATCATGAAAGGTGGAATGCAGTATGTGAATCCCTTGCCAATCATGAAGTCTCTCGCATAGGCAGTCATAGCGGAATGCAGTCTTGCGATGTCTCCCATGAGGTAGTAGAAACCGTTTCCTGCCACCTTGCCTGCGGCATCCAGATCGATGCCGTCAAAGCGCTCCATAATATCCGTGTGATATGGAATCTCAAAATCCGGTGTCACCGGCTCTCCAAACTTCTCAATCTCCACATTGCAGCTGTCATCCTTGCCGATGGGAACGGATGGATCGATGATGTTGGGAATCTTCATCATGATCTCGGTGACCTTGGCGGAGTACTCTGCCTCCAGGGGCTCCAGTTCTGCCAGTCTCTTGGAGATCTCCGCGACTTCCGCCTTTACGGCTTCCGCCTCCTCCTTCTTGCCCTGTCCCATCAGTTTTCCGATTTCCTTGGAAATCTGATTCTTCTTGGCGCGAAGGTCATCCGCCTCCTGCTGCGCAGCTCTGGCCTTGGAATCAAGTTCTATCACTTCGTCCACCAACGGGAGCTTGTGGTCCTGAAATTTCTTTTTGATGTTTTCCTTGACGAGTTCAGGATTCTCGCGCAAAAACTTTAAATCTATCATATTGCCTCCAACATTTAAAACTGTAACGGATATTTTTCGGTAAGTGACTTCACAATCGCTCTTGCGTCCTCGATGGCCGATTCACCGTTCTTGATAATCATGGCAATTGCCTCCGCAACCTGGTCGAAGTCTTCTTCCTTGAGACCTCTTGAGGTAGCTGCCGGTGTGCCGAGACGGATTCCACTGGTGACAAAGGCACTCTTCGGATCGTTTGGAATGGTGTTCTTGTTGGCGGTGATATGTGCCTCATCCAGCCATTTTTCCACTTCCTTGCCGGTCAGCTCGAACGGTGTCAAATCCACCAGCATCAGATGATTGTCTGTTCCGTCGGACACGATCTTGATTCCACGGTTCTGAAGGCCTGTGCAAAGTGCCTGTGCGTTCTTCACAATCTGTGTCTGGTATTCCTTGAACTCCGGCTGCAATGCCTCCTTGAAGCAGATTGCCTTGGCCGCAATCACATGCATCAGAGGTCCTCCCTGAGTTCCCGGGAAGATGGATTTGTTGAGCTTATATTTGTCTGCGAACTCTTGGCTGCTAAGGATCATGCCGCCGCGAGGTCCCCGGAGTGTCTTGTGGGTTGTGGTGGTAACCACGTCCGCATAAGGAATCGGGCTTGGATGAAGGCCTGCCGCAACAAGACCTGCAATGTGAGCCATGTCCACCATGAGGACAGCTCCCACCTGGTCTGCAATCTCGCGGAAACGCTTGAAGTCGATGGTTCTGGCATATGCGGAAGCACCGGCGATGATCATCTTGGGCTTGCATTCCTTGGCGATTCTCTCCACCTCATCGTAATCGATGAAGCCGGTATCGTTCACTCCGTACGGAACAATGTTGAAGTAGGTTCCGGAGAAGTTGGCCGGTGAACCGTGTGTCAAATGTCCGCCGTGATCCAGGTTCATACCCATCAGGGTGTCCCCCGGCTGAAGCACAGCAAACTCCACTGCCATATTTGCCTGAGCTCCGGAATGTGGCTGAACGTTCACATACTCGCATCCGAACAGTTCCTTGGCACGCTCCCTTGCCAGTTCCTCCACCACATCAACGCAGGAACAGCCGCCATAGTATCTGTGAGCCGGATAACCTTCTGCGTATTTGTTGGTGAGGATGCTTCCCATGGCCGACATAACGGCGGGGCTTACCCAGTTCTCTGAGGCGATGAGCTCAATGTGACTGTTTTGTCTGTCAAACTCATCGGTAATTGCCTGTGCAATCTCCGGATCAACATTCTTGATATCGTCTAATGTGTACATTCCGAAATCTCCTTTTCTCAATCATTTTTATAAAAGTATTCCAATTAGAATCCATTATAATAGACATTGTTTCTTATTTCAATGATTCAATTGACGCTTTTTGGAAAAAGAAATATACTTATCCTGGAGGGTTGGGGTTTATGAATACGATTAGAGTCAAAAAGGGCGATCCTGTTGTCAAAAAACAGGATAAAGTCATCGAATGGTACCTGATTCAAGAGGGTTCTGTCACACGTAATTATCGCATGGCGGAGATTATACTGGATGCCAATTCCATCATCGGAATTCTAGAGTCGGAATGGTTCTCCTGCGACTATATTGCCCGGGAGGATACCACATTGATTGTGATTCCCTGCAACAATGCAGAGAGTCTGTTTTCTATGCTTAGTGCCCACGAGAACTTCCGCCCCATTTTCCTAAAGACCGCTCTGGAGCAACGTCACAAAACCCTCTGCCTCTACGCGCGGCTGCAGAAGAAATGTACCCTTTTGCACCGTTCCGTGGAGGAGTTTTTCCAGGATTATCAATCCCTCTGCGCCCGGTTTCTAACCCGGGAGCGCGAGTTTGTCCGCATTCAGAATTTCGCGACCCTCACCATGGCTCACAAGGCAGAAAATTGGGAAATTAACAACAGCAACAGCCTGATTGGCAACTATCTCAAAGAGTACATGCAGCTGATGATTAAGGACGGAGGCATGTGCGTGGGGGCCATCATGGAAGCGTCCGCCCAGATGCGCCGCGTCACCCAGGGTATTTCCGAGATGGTCACCTATCTCCTCGTCAACCGGGAGATGCTTGCCAACGATTTGGACGATGATATCCTGCACCTTTTTTCTTCTCTTGCGGCCGACCAGGCCAACAATCCTGAGAATGTGGCCTGCTGTCGAGACAAAATGCAGGAAATTCTAGACGCCATGGAACAGTTGGACATTTTTGATCCCATGGTTATGGAGGAGAGCCGCACCCTCTGCAACAGCAGTTCCTTCGGGGACAGCAGCGATATCCGCATCAACCTGCAGACCGAGGATTGCGTCTCCGCCATACTCTCCTATGCGGATTATGACAAGCAGCAGATTCGGACCTTCAAGAACAATCTGGCACAGTGGAAGTCGCTCCCGGATCTCTCCTCCGCCGACGATGAGGCGAGACGGCTGCGCAAGGCATTGTCCGCCGATTTTTACGATATCTATGAAAAGGCTTTTTTCAAGTCCATGATAACCCCGGAACGGCCATCCCCCATTCTGTTGATGTTCTTCAACTTCGGTTTTATGGACACGGAATTGGTGGGATTGCAAAACGCCAATTTGTTGATGAAGCTGGTGGATTCCATGGAGTTGTTCCACTCCGAACATATCTTTACCGTCTACGAATGGCTTTGCAATATCTACTGGGGGAAGGTGGAGCCCTCCCGCAATGAATTTGATATGGATTTCAAGGCTTACCTCATGGATCAACGGCGTCTGGGAGAAATCACCGCGGAGGAGTTTGAGTACTACCAAAACGATCTGCGCATGAAGGTAAAATTTGAAATCAGCAATATGTTCCGCTCCGGACATCGCATCTCCTACGGCCGGGTTACCAGCTTCTGCCCGATTCTGACCTCCGGCGAGATGATTCAATCCCTGGAGAAAATGGCTTTGACTGCGGAGAAAATCGAGACAGCCATGAACGTCATCCGCAATATCGATTACTCCATCTTCTACCGGGAACTCAGTTTTTCCGATTCCGAGCGCGGAATCAATCAGGAATGGATTATGAGGGAGATTCTGCCGGATGTGATTCTCATGCCCACGGTAGGCTCCAAAGGCATGATGTGGCAGGAGACCGCCAGCGTAAAAAATGATACCCCGGCACGTTTTCTGTTTCCGCTTTTTATGACCGGCAATTTTGAAGATCAGCTCATGGAGGTGTGCGGTCGTTACCGCTGGGAAATCTGCCGCAAGCTTCACGGTGTCTACTGGAACGATTTCCGGGAGAAATCCCTGACCTCCGAGTACTGTGACTATCTCCAGTTCTATCGCAAGAACAAGGAACTCTCCGGCGATGCCAAGGAAAAACTCCAAATGACTCTGCAGCGCTGCCGTAACAACTACCGGGAAGTCTTTGTGTGCGATTATCTCATGTGGATGAAATACGAATCCAACGGAAGCTTCCGTCTCAACAAACTGACCAGAGGCTTTTTGATTTCCTATTGCCCTTTTTCCAAATCCATTCGGGAGGAATTGTCCGGAAATCCGCTTTATCAGAATGCCTTCCACCGTCTGGAGATTGAGAACGAAAAGAAAGTGTCCCGCCTGAATGCCCTGTATGCCAAGTACGAGGCCGCCGGTGGCGAGATAACTCCGGAGTTGAAGGAAAATCTCCGGTTCTATCAGATGTGATGGTGTTTACCTTAACAGGCCATAGAGCAATGCCGCCTGCACGAAAAAGATGAGGGGCATCCCTATCACAAAATACCAATGCTTGGTCTTGTGTCGGAACAGGTACATTCCCGCCCAGGTTCCGGCACTTCCCCCAAGCAGGCTCACCCCGAAGAGCACCTTCTCCGGGATTCTCCAGGCATGTCTTTTGGCTCTGCTCTTGTCCATTCCCATCACAAGAATTCCCAACAGATTCATCCCAATCAGATAAAACATCCCGACTTGCTGCAGTAATTCCATCACTTACCTTCCTTTACTCCCATTTCCAAACGTAAAAGAACCGCCCTGTCGAAGCAAAGCGGTTCCGTGTCACTCAATTATTTCTTGCAGATACGATCCTTGCCCAGATGCATCTTCATCTCATACCACAACTCGGTGGCGATGAAGATGGATGAGTAAGAACCGCAAATCAAACCAACCAACAGCGGAATTGCGAATTCCCGGATGGAACTTACGCCAAGGATAATCAGCATCAGTACCATGATAATGGTGGTGATGGAAGTGTTGATACTTCTTGCCAACGTCTGGGTAAGAGACTTGTTGGCAACCTCCGCCAACTCTTCCTTGGTATGCTTTGCAACCCCGTGAAGGTTCTCACGGATACGGTCGAAGATAACGATGGTGTCGTTGACGGAATATCCCACGATGGTGAGCATACATGCAATGAATGTGTTGCCCACGGAGATACGAACCAGCGCATAGGCGGCCAGAACGATTAACACATCATGTACCAGTGCTGCGATGGCACTTGTTGCAAAACGGATATCCTTGAATCGGAACCAGATATATAACAGCATGAATACGCAGGCCACTACCACTGCCCAGATTGCGCTTGTACGCATCTCACTGCTAATGGTAGAGCTGATGCTCTGTGATTCGATGGTGGACTCGTCAACACCGAATTTCTCCACCAGCATACTGTTCACAGCCTGTCTCTCATCCAGATCCAAGGTTCTTGTCTTGAGGGTAATCCGTGTGGTACCGGACACTGCGGTTGCCTGGATAGCGTTGTCACCGATGACATCCGCAACTTCCGGAACGATGGTTCCCTCAATCTCTTCAATGGTGTATTCCTGTCCGAAGTCCGCTGTGGTGGAAGTTCCGCCCACAAACTCCAGACTGTAGTTCAGGATGCCTTTTCCGTTGGCATTGTATGCCACCATTCCCACAATTCCAGCAATGATTACCGCAAGGGAAATGCAGAAGTAGAGGATTCTGTGCTTCATAAAGTTGAAAGGCTTGCGCTCCTTGGCTCTTCCGTAGAACTTCTCGGACTTAAGACCAACCGCATATGCCCCCTGCATCAGCAGTCTCGCAATCGCGAGGGAAGTAAACAGGGACAGAATAATGGAGATCATCAAGGTGTATGCAAAGCCCTTAACGGTTCCGGAACCCAAAAGCATCAGCACAAGCGCTGCGATAAAGGTGGTAACCTGTCCGTCGAGAATTGCCGACATCGCCTTCTTGTATCCTTCCTTGATTGCCACCGCAACGGTCTTGCCTGCGGCAATCTCCTCGCGGATACGGGCGAAGATGATAACATTGGCATCCACGGCCATACCGATACCCAGGATAATACCTGCGATACCCGGAAGGGTAAGTGTAATCTCAAACCAGTAGATAAACTCTACAACGAGCACACTGTAAAGCGCCAGGGCAACAGAGGCAGCCACACCGGATACCCCATACATTACAATCATAAATAACATTACCAGTGCAAGGCCGATGATTGCAGCCTTCAGGGATGTGACAAGAGCCTGTCCTCCCAGCTGAGCTCCAACCACGTTGGACTCCAGCTCCTCCAGCTGCAGCTTCATGGCGCCAACACGAATGAAGGTGGCCAACTGCTGTGCATCCTCGAAGCTGCTCATGTTGTTGATAACACAGTCTCCGCTTAAAATTGCATTCTTTACTGTCGGTACGCTGATGAAATGGTCATCGTAGTAGATACCGATGGACTGTCCGCTTGCGTATGCATTGGTGGTCGCTTCCCCGAAGATATCAGCGGCGTCATCGTTGAACTGAAGCTGTACCACAGGCTCCTGGGTTCCAAGGGTCTGATCGGTCTCATAGGCAGCCTCCGCAGACTTCACGTCGTCACCGCTCAGGATTACGGATCCGTTTGCAGTCAACGTCTCCAGATCATAGTTCAGAGCGTAATCTCCGGTCGCGGAATTCCAGCTGTAATTCTGGTTTCCGTCCGCATCCGTCTGTGTGATAAAATACAGAGATCCCGGGCTTCCCAGATCTTCCAACACCTGATTGGCATCGTACACACCGGGAATCTCCACGGTGATACGGTCCCCGCCCACTGCGTATACAGAATACTCGGTAGTGTAGGTCTCCGCACGCTCCTCCAACTTGGCGATGGTATCATTAATGTCTTCCTGTGAAGGATTCTCATCCTTGATGCGATAGGTGATGGACACACCACCTGACAAGTCAAGACCTAGCTTAATTCCTTCGGATGAAGACGATCCGTCAGCGCTTCCCTGACTCTTTCCTGTTGCGGTGATAGTTCCGACTGCGAGGTATCCCAGCAAGATCAAAAATGCCAGAATCACTGTCAGCACTATCCAGCCTTTGCTTTTCTTCATTGTTCTTTCCTTCCTCTTTGTTATTCGTTATCAGCCTCTGCGGCTTTTATCATAATCGCGCATTCAATCCGCTTCTTCTGGAGTTCACATCCCAAATCATAGGCATCGGTAATGGTTCCGTGGAAATTGTATGAGTTGGCTGCGCATCCGCCGCTGCAATAAAATCTTGCGAAGCAGTTGCGGCATTTTTCCTTGGCATATACGTTGCAACACTTGAACTCGTCCCGAATCTCTGTGTTGGTCACTCCATCCCAGACGTTGCCCATGAGGAAATCCTCATTGCCCACAAACTGGTGGCAGGGATATAAATCTCCCCAGGGCGTAACCGCCAGATATTCCGTTCCGGATCCGCATCCTGAGAGGCGCTTGTACACGCAGGGCCCGCCCTCCAGGTCTATCATGAAGTGGAAAAAATTGAATCCGTTGCCTTCCTTTTTGCGGCGAACCATCTCCGCGGCCAGCGCATCGTACTCCTCAAACAATTTCGGAAGATCCGACTCCTGCAATGCATACTCGTCGGTGGGTTGTGCCACCACCGGCTCCACGGAGATCTGCTTGAATCCCAAGTCCGCCAGATGAAGCACGTCCTTGGAAAAATCTGTATTGAAATGGGTGAAGGTGCCGCGCACATAGTATCTGTCCTGATTGCGGCTCTCCGCCAACTTCCGGAACTTGGGAACAATCAATTCGTAGCTTCCGGCACCCTTGCGGAAGGGGCGCATGCGGTCGTGAACCTCCTGCCGCCCGTCGATGCTCAATACCACATTGTCCATTTCCTTGTTGGCGAACTCCATAATGTCGTCATTCAAAAGTACCCCGTTGGTGGTAAGCGTGAAACGGAAATGCTTGTCATGCAGTTTTTCCTGCTCTCTTCCGTATGCCACCAGCTGTTTCACCACCTCAAAATTCATGAGGGGTTCCCCGCCGAAGAAATCCACTTCCAGATTCCTGCGGCTGCCGGAGTTGGCGATCAAAAAGTCCAGCGCCTGTCTTCCGGTCTCATAATCCATGAGCGCCCGTCTTCCGTGATACTCTCCCTCCTCCGCAAAGCAATATTTGCAGGCCAGGTTACAATCATGGGCGATATGTAGGCAAAGAGCTTTTACCACAGTTTGGCGCTTTTTGAAATCAACGATATGGGTCTCGTAAACGTCCTCTGTAAAAAGTTCCTCCTGATCCTTCAGGACCTGCACTTCCTCCAGGGCCTCTCGGATGTCATCCTCGCGGTAGGTACCTTTAAGCGCAGCGACAATCTCATCGGTTGAGTGCTCTTCAAACATGGAGATTACATCATACATCACATCATCCACAACATGAATTGCACCACTGTTTACATCCAGGACAATATCATAGCCGTTGTTCTTAAACTGATGAACCACTATAATATTCCTCTCTTTCTAACATATAATTACTCTCTGATTTTTGCGAACAAAACGACCGTTCGCGATGCGTGCGGTCGTTTTATCAGCATAAATATTCAGTTTCCAAAAATTACTTGTACTGCTCGCAGGTCTGATTGCCTACGGTGCAAGAGGTCTTGCAAGCTGACTGGCAAGAGGTCTGACACTCGCCGCAGCCACCCTTCTTAATGGTGTTCTGTAACTTTCTTGTATTTAATGTCTTTACGTGCTTCATACGATTCACTCCTTTACATTCATTGGGCATACAAAACCCACTTATCTTTGACATTATAGCACAGGAAAAGGCCTATGAAAAGCCTTTTTTTATCGGAAAATGCAACAGACTGCCGATAACCGGGGAACACACACACAGAACAAAAAGGATCAACACTTCTTCCACATCCCGGATTTGCCAATTCCATCCCATCATGCGCATCACAAGCATTGTAGCAAAATAGATTGCCCCCACCGCAATTCCCCAGCAAATCCGATTCCTGGGGCACATGATTCCGATCACAAGTCCCCCGATGATTCCCACCATCACCCGAAGTCCCACCATGATTCCTCTCGCCGCCGCCACGGTGAGGCTCGTATTCCACAACAGTTTGGCAAGCCCCCACAACAGAAAAAAGGTGGCTCCAATCATTACCACAAATGTAATCAGCAGGCAAATAAGCCCTTTGATTCCCTTTCGCATCAAAAAACCTCCGACCCCGATTGTAATTTATACAACCTTATGCCGGAGGTTTTCCTCTTATTCTTGAAAAACTATAATTCGCAGTTATTTACGGTTCTCGGGAACGGAATAACGTCACGGATATTCGCCATACCGGTCAGATACATGACGCAGCGCTCAAAGCCCAGGCCAAATCCCGCGTGGCGGGCGGAACCGTATTTTCTAAGGTCTAGATAGAACTTGTAGTCCTCCTCCTTAAGCCCCAGCTCACGAATTCTTGTGAGAAGCTTGTCGTAGTCATCCTCACGCTGGCTTCCGCCGATGATTTCCCCGATTCCCGGAACCAGGCAATCCACAGCGGCAACGGTCTTGCCGTCCTCGTTCAGCTTCATGTAAAAAGCTTTGATCTCCTTGGGATAATCGGTGACGAAAACCGGTCTCTTAAATACTTCCTCCGTCAGATAGCGCTCGTGCTCCGTCTGAAGGTCACATCCCCAGGACACCTTGTAATCGAACTTGTCGTTGTTCTTGGAGAGGATGTCGATGGCCTCGGTGTATGTCACCCGTGCAAAATCGTTGTTCACCACGTTGTGCAATCTCTCCAAGAGCCCCTGATCCACGAAACTGTTGAAAAACGCCATCTCCTCCGGCGCATTCTCAAGGACGTAGTTAATCACATACTTGAGCATGCTCTCCGCCAGCATCATGTCATCCTCCAGATCCGCGAACGCGATCTCCGGTTCAATCATCCAAAACTCTGCCGCATGGCGGGTTGTGTTGGAATTCTCCGCCCGGAAAGTGGGTCCGAATGTGTAGATATTCTTGAACGCCATGGCGTAGGTCTCACCGTTGAGCTGGCCGGACACGGTAAGGTTGGTAGGCTTGTTGAAAAAGTCCTGGGAAAAATCAACCTTGCCATCCTCCGTCATAGGGAGGTTGTTCAAATCCAGCGTGGTAACCTGGAACATCTCTCCTGCGCCCTCACAGTCGCTTCCCGTGATGAGCGGTGTGTGAACGTACACGAAATCCCGCTCCTGGAAAAAGCGATGGATGGCGTAAGCGCAGAGGGAGCGAACCCGAAATACCGCCTCAAAGGTGTTGGTGCGCGGTCTAAGGTGTGAGATTGTTCTCAAATATTCGAAGGTGTGGCGCTTTTTCTGAAGAGGATAATCCGGTGTGGAAGCCCCTTCAATCATCACTTCCTCCGCCTGAATCTCAAAGGGCTGCTTGGCATCCGGCGTGGGAACCAGCTGGCCCCGAACGATCACTGCCGCGCCCACATTGATTTTGCCGATCTCCTCATAGTTCTCCAGACCGTTTCCGTATACCACCTGAATCGGTTCAAAAAAGGTTCCGTCATTCACCACGATAAAGCCGAAGTTCTTGGAATTCCGGTTGCTCCTGACCCATCCTCCGATGGTGATTTCCGTGTTCACATAGTTGTCACGGTTGCGAAAAATCTCTCTCACGCTTACTAAATCCATAATCTGTCCCCTTCCCAAATTTTATTTATCAAAATATCATTTTCCAAAATTTATATCCAGAATACTTTATTTATTCAGAGTTGCATTTTCGATAATGAACGCCAACGCCTGATTGCGAAGGTATGTGCCGTGCATATATTCTTCCCCGTTCTGGGCATCTCCGTATCCCATTGCGGAATACAGCTCCTCCTCTGAACTGTAGGATCCGCCATTCTCCTGCAGATAGGAGTCTACCATCTGTGAGTACTCCTCCTCATCCACCTCCATGTTCTCAAGCTGTGCGATGTAGAGGAACAGCAATTCCGAGCCAATCTGCGTATTCAGCTGCGCTCTCCACTGTTCACGCACTTCCTCCAGCGAGGTTCCGCTCATCTCCATGTACATAACCATGGTATCTTTATCCCCGTAGGATGCTGCATAGTAATCCTCCAACTGTGACAGGCGGAATTCCATATAATCTTCCGGAATGACATACTCGCTGTTGTTCAGCACATAATCCTGAACAAACTGGGCAATATTCTGGCTCTCCACATAATCGCGAACAAATGCCACCAGTTCTTCCTTGGTGGATACCTGGAAGGTTTCCTGCATATATTCCGCAACCATATCGTCGGTCAAGGTCTCCACGGTAACCGGCTGATAGATTCCCTTAACCACGAATTCAAAGGTGGCAACCTCACCTGCCAATTCCTCATTTTGGTAACCCTCCGGGAAGGTCACATCGCTGGACACGGTGGATCCCACCTCTGCGCCCAGAACGCCAGCGGTAAAGTTATCGATGTAGGTCATGCCATCCACGGAACAGTTGTTGGATACATCCAGCATCTGGTCCGTTGCGGCTCCGCCTTCGAAGGCAACCCCATTGTGATACCCGGTGTAGTCCACATTGACATAGTCCCCCTCCTGGACGGTGGTTCTGTCCGTAACCTCAACCGCGTCGAGTCCCATATTCACAAGGAGAGACTCCAGTATGGAATTCACATACTCATCGCTCACCGCATAATCTCCGGTGAGGGAAATCTCTATTCCTTTGTAATCACAAATCTTGGTGACACAATCCGCCGGATCCGGGTCCGGAACGACCTCTGTCTGTGTATCTTCTGTAGTTGCAACCTCTGTCGCCACCTCTGTATCCGCATTCTTACTGCCGCATGCGGTCATGGATAACGCCAGCGCCGCGCAAAGGGATGCAGCAATCAATCTCTTCTTCATAATACTATCCTTTCTCACTCATTACTTCCGCTGAAAAGTCAGCTTTGAATACAATACCACAAATCTCGCAAAAATACAAACCATGTATGCACATTCACATTGATTTTTGTGAAAATCAATGATAGAATAACTTTCAGTAATTTACAAGGAGGAAAATTTTGTGAACGGATGGCAGATAGCATTATTGGTTATTTTAATTGTCATGCTTGTAGCAATCGTTGTTCTGTATTTTCTGGGCAAGAAAGCGCAGAAGAGAAAAGAGGAACAGGATGCACAGCTGGCAGCATCAGCACAAACTATCAGCATGCTTATCATAGACAAAAAGCGAATGCGATTGAAGGATGCCGGACTTCCCCAGGCGGTGATTGACCAGACTCCGAAGCTTATGCGTCGCTCAAAGCTTCCGATTGTCAAGGCCAAGGTTGGTCCCAAGGTAATGTCCCTCATCGCAGATGAAGCTATTTTTGCGGAGATTCCTGTGAAGAAAGAGGTGAAGGCTACCGTCAGCGGACTTTACATCACAGGTGTAAAGGGGCTTCGCGGACCGATTGAGAAGCCGCAGAAGATGGGCTTCCGCGCCAAGCTGCAGGCTAAGTACAACAAACTCAATTCCGAGGCGCAGGCGGAAAAAGCTTCCAAGAAAAAGTAAATTTACACTGCATAAAAGAGGCTGCAAGAGCAGCCTCTTTTTATTGGATCAGGCGGAAACTGTCCCCTCCCTTGGGTTTCACCTTGATGCAGATGTCGCAGTCCGCCAGATGCTCATAGTTCACGTCCAGCGTGTACTCCACCTTCACGCACATATCCTCCCCCTGCTCCTCAATCTCCACCTTCCCGGCATCAATCCCAATCAACAGACTGCCGAAGGGAGTGTGGTAGTAGGTCACGTTCTTCTTGTTTTTCTCAAAAACCATATGTACGTTGGTGACTCCCTTTTTGGTGAGCTCCATGTAATCGTCGCAAAACTTAATCACATTGTGTGTGGTTTCCGCAAAGCCCTCCATGACCTCATCATAGATTAGATAGTGCTTGCCGTTGCGGAAATAATACTCCCCCGCCGTAATCACCTCCACGGTGTCTTCCTCCTCACCCGGCGTCATCTGAAGGCCGGTAATGGACAGTAAAACTTCTTTTGTCATATCCTTCTCCTTGGCGTTAATAAGGGTATCATACTCGCTTTAGCGGAAATATTCAAGAAATTTCAAGCGCACCTCGTAATTGCCTTCCCTTAGGATTGCCTCATATTCCTCCTCCGAGAGCACCTCCCGCAGGGATTCCTTGGCATCTTCCTCCACCACCTCGTACACACTTCCTCGAAAACACATGTTGGGGTACAGCACACACCACCAGTTGTGGCCCCGGGATTCTCCCAGATTCACCTTCAGCGCCAAATACTCCCCCTCCGGGAAGGTGTACTGCCCATATGTTTTTGTAGGAAAATACGTCATCTCCACCGAAGCGTCGGCCCGGTAGGAAAAGCCATTCTCCTGCAGGACTTCGCCCGCTATCTGCACCACCTCATCCAGGTGCTCCTCCACAATTTCCACGGTTTCCTCACGATCTTTTGCCCCTTCCAGCAGAGGCTCCATATAACTTCCCACCGCGTCCCGAACCATAAGCTTTACCGCCTGGTCCTCCTCGCTGTCGCTGTTGGCCACAACATGGAACCGCAGAATTTTATCCGCCAGTTCCTGCTGCAGCCCGGATTCATCCATGTTCTCCCGCCGGATTGCCCCGTAATAGTTTCCGATTCCCAGAATCAGGGAGCAGAAAAACACCACCGCTCCCGCCATTTTTTTGTATTTGTTTCTCTTACTTTTTCCAGCCATATTTTTTCTCGCGGGAAAACTTTTCCCGCGTCCTTTCAGAAGGAAGTATTGACGGAAAGTTTGGAATTATTCACTCGGATTTTTGCCACGTCAAATTCCAGGGTATGATTCACCTGCTCATCCATCAGCTTCCCCACAGTAAACCAGGTGATGTCCTCCTCCTTTGCCTTTTTCTCAATCATCTCCTCCATATAGGTTCCCATGTCCGTAGATAGGGATTCCCCCAGTTCCAACACTTCCTCCACATCCTTGGCGACGCAGATGTAGGTGTTCCGCGGAAATTCCGATTCCTGCCTCAGATAATCCACCAGATCCCCCATGCTCTCGGTATCCTCCCAAAAAGCTTCGGACACCAAAACCACCTTGAGGTGATTAAAATCGGCGATTTTTTCCATCTCATCCTGACAGGCCATCATCGCCCCGCCGAAATCCGCTTTCCACACCATCCCCGTTTCCGGCTCGCCGGCCACCGAGGCAGCGTCCGGTTCACTGCGGAGAATGGGCATGACATAGGACACCCCCACATAGGTCTTCCCCGCAATGTCCCCCGGTTTTTCATCCACGGCCACAAGCAGCGGAAAGCTCCTGGCCTCCAGCTCGGTGGCGCCGCACCCCACTAGGCACAGCACCGGTATCAGAATCATGAGGGGGCCCACCGCATACCAGAAAAAGCCCTGTATTATCCTCTTAAATGTCTCCATATTCGCAATCAGCATAGCCGTTCCAAAGATATTTGCCAGAAGAAATATGGTGGCCTCTAGGGCCAGTTTTTTCTCCCCAATCCGCAACCTGACGGGCAACTCTTTCAAACCGGCAAGCAGCATCTCCCTTCCCCAGAATAAATTCAAATTGAGCATGGCATATAATGTGAAAAACCAGATGGCCACCATAAAGGCATCCAGACGCTTCACAAACCCTCCGGTAAACTGGATGTTTTCCAAGAGCACCACCGCAGGATAATCCATGGTTCCAAGCATCCTGCCGCCGAAGCTTCCCACCAGCACCAGATACAGGGCCAAAAGTATGCCAATCCCTGTGAGGATGGCCCAGAACACGCAGCCGCACATCCGTTTCCTGTGCATCACATGCCCCCGGAAAAAGGGCAGATACGCCACCGCCCCAAAGGTCAAAAAGGTCAAATATGCCCCCTGCAGCACTTTCCCCACGGAGGGTAATTCTGCAATCTCATAATACTGATACTGGATATCCCCCAGAGCCAAAAACATGGCTGCGAATAAACAAACTAACACCGGCCAAAACAGAATCTCGTAGGTTCTTGCCCTGCTCTCGATACTCCCCAGAACACTGTATCCGGAAGGAATCAGTAGCAAAAACAAAACCTGCCAGTATGCAGCCTCCTTGATGAGCATCTTGCACATCAGCTCCGCAAACAGGTATGCCACATACCCTGCGGTTGTGGTGGCAACCGTGCCGTAAACCACCCGGACCAGAATGGAAATCCATCTGCACCTGCAGCGGTTCCCCATGCTGTCCATGGCTTTTTTCATCAGCAGGTAGTATAGGAAAATCAGCACTGCCCCAAGCAGAATGGCGCACACTCCCACCGGCCCTGCCTCCCCCGCCACGAAGGATGGCACCAAGAGGGTGCTTACGCCGATGAGGTCAAACAAGAACAGGCGATAGGTTTGTCGATAGGATATGCGGTTATTGTCTACGATTTGGTTCACTTTTTTCTTCTTCCTCCCCGGAAAATCTCAATTTGCGGCGCTGGTCCCTCCTTGCATTGAAGGTTCTCCATTTCAGTTTCCGGATGGGGAACCGCACCATGGCATCCCGTAAATCCCGATAATGATTCAGCTCCGCTCCCACGAAGGGCATCAGGTAGGCCATACCGAAGCTCTCCAGCCTCGTAAGGTGGATGAGCACCACAATCAGCCCAATCAAAAAGCCATAGAATCCCATCCACGCCGCCATCAGGATGAAAAAGAATTTCAGAATGCGGAAAGAAAAGGCAAATTCCTCATTGGGGATAGCGAAGGAACAGAGCGCGGTAAACGCCACCAGTATGACCACCATGGGGCTTACGATGTTGGCATCCACCGCCGCCTGACCGATAATCAGGCCCCCCACAATCCCGATGGTATTGCCCATAGCCCCAGGGAGACGTACCCCCGCCTCCCGGAGCAATTCAAAGGAAATCTCCATCAGAAGGACCTCCAGTGCCGCCGGAAAGGGAACCCCGATGCGAGCCTCCTGAAAGGATAAAAGCAGTGTGGTTGGCAATATCTGTGTATGGTAATTGGTCACCGCCAGGTATAATCCCGGCAACGTCATAGAGAAAAATACCGCGATATAACGCAGCATTCTCGCGAAGGTCACCGTCTCCATCCGGTTGTAATAATCATCCGCAGTGCGCAAAAAGGAATTGAAATCCGCCGGGCAGATCAGTGCAACCGGCGAATTGTCACACAGGATTACCACCCGCCCCTCCAGAAGGGACATGACAGCCCTGTCCGGCCTCTGGGTGGTCTGATACTGGGGAAAGGGAGAGTACCATTTTTTCTCCATCAGCTGCTCGATGACGCCGCTGTCCAGCACCCCATCAATGGTAAAATCCTCCAGCTTTTTTTCGATTTTTCCCACAATATCCGGCCTGACAATCCCATCCATGTACATGATATTGATCAGCGACCGGGTTCTGGTTCCCGTCTTAATCTCCTTGTTTTTCAATCGTGTTGAGCGCAGCCGCTTGCGGATTAGTGCGGTGTTGGTCTTGACTGAGTCGGAAAATCCCTCATTGGAGCCCCGCACTACCTTTTCGGATTCGGCCTCCTCCACGCCCATTCCCGGATATCCCTTATCCGCTATTTTCAGCGCCTTTTCGTATCCCTCCACCAGAAGTATCGCATCCCCGGTGAGCATGGCTTCCGCCGCTTCCTCCAAAAATGCATAATATCCGATGTCTGCAATCCCCATGGCATTGTTGTCCAGCATCCGATTCCGCTCTGTCACGGATTGATCCGCCCAACTCCCCAGCTGTTTGAACATCTGCCCCAGGGCGGTATCCCTCACCATAGTGTTGTTCAGAGACACCTCAATGTATGCCACAAAGCATGTGCATTTTCCCATGAGGCCCTGCAGCTCCATGCGTTGCATCTTCACATCCGCGCAATCCCCGTACACCTGCCTGAAAAACGCAATATTCTCATTAATCTGCTGCGAAACTCCTGTCATACTTCCTCCTTCATGGACCTGTCCTCATTTTTCCTGTGCCCCAGCCTCCGGGGTTCCGCTTCCCCCCTGCACGCACGCCCCGCCTGTCGCCCCCTCCTCTGCAGCCTTTTTGAACATCTTGTTTTCTGACAGCTTGTCGGCACTTCTTTCTATACTTACCGTTCGCCAAGATGTGGACACCCGGGGGCTGCCTGTTCGGCTATGACGGAGTATTTCTGCAGAATGCTTAGTGACTCTTGACGTGCCCGGACACTGATACCACCGCGGCGAGAACCTGTTTGACCGAAGGGAGTTCCACAGCCGCGGTTATTTCCATAAAAGAAGTGGACGGGCACGTCTTAGAGTCAGTTAGTGTTCGAAGCCTTACTCCGCCATAGTCGGACAGGAAGCCCCCGGGTGTTCACAGGTTGTCGTACGGCAAGGAGAAGCGCCGACTTCGCCTAGAAAACTACGATGTTCAAAGCGCTCTCAGAGGAGGGGGCGGCAGGCAGGGCGGGCACGCTGGGGGAAGCGGAACCCCGGGGACGGACGCGGGCAAAAAAATAGAGACAGGTCCTTGCCTGTCTCTAGTATGTGCATTGTTTCGCAACATATTCTTAATTGTGTTTTTCTTCGTCCTGGTTCTGGATGACGGCCTTCACTGCCACCGCCTGATTCTCCACATGCTCGTGCATAGCGTGGGTGGCGCGCTCCTTATCCCGGGCCATCAGCCCCTCCCAGATTTTCTCGTGCTCCCGGATGAGGATTGGATAATTCTCCGGATTCTTTACATACTCCACCCGGTAGCGGTAGACCTGCTCGCGGAGATTGCTTAAGATGCTGACCAGCTTGGGGTTGTCTGCGGCCTCGTAGATGACATCATGGAAGTTCACATCCGCCTCCGCGATTTTCTTCACATCCTTGCCTTTGGTGCACAGCTCAAACTCATCTTTCACTCTGCGGAGTTTTTCCAACTGCTCGTCGGTGATCTTCTCGCAGGCGATTTGAACTGCAAGTTCATCCAAAGCCTCCCGAACCTCCAGGACATCCTCCATATCCTTCAATGTCATCTTGGCAACCTCGGCACCCTTGCGGGGGATCGTCACTGCCAGCCCCTCCTGTTCCAGCATGCGGATTGCCTCCCGGATGGGGGTTCTGCTGACGCCCAGCTTCGAAGCCAGCTGCAGCTCCATCAGCCGCTCCCCGGGCTTTAAATCGCCCCTTAGAATTGCCTCCCGCAATGTCTTGAACACAACATCGCGAAGGGGTAGATATTCATTCATGTCCAATTTCAGATTATCTGTCATTTCCTCGCCTCTTTCTTTCCCGCTACTCTCTCCGATTATTGTAGATAGAGGTCAGGTACACCTGCTTTGCCAAACCGCTGCGCTGCATATCCTCGTATGCCCTCTGCGCCGTCTCGTCGTCGGCAAAAAGTCCAAACACGGTGGGGCCACTCCCGCTCATCATGGCGTTCACAGCACCGGATTTTCTCATCAGCTCCTTAATCTCCGCGATGATTGGATAATTGGGAATCGTTACCGACTCCAACACATTCCCCATATGTCCCGCAATCGCCTGCAAATCCTTGTTCTCGATATCTCGGATCAGCCGGTCGATATCCGGATGCAGTGTATTTTCATCCAGTTTCAGATTCTCATATACAAACTTGGTGGACACGGAAATCTGCGGTTTTGCAATCAACACCGGGCATTTCACCATGGGCGACAGTGCTGTGAGTTTCTCCCCGATGCCTTCCGCCAGGGCGGTTCCCCGCAGGATGCAGTAAGGCACATCGGCACCGATTTTCACCCCCCGCTCCATAAGATCGCTGCGCTTTAATTTTAACTCAAAAAGTTCATTCATTCCGTACAGCATGGCGGCCGCATCCGTGCTTCCGCCGGCCATTCCCGCCGCAACCGGAATCCGCTTATTCAGCTTCACCATCACACCGGAGTCAATTCCGAACTCATCCATTAACATTTTTCCCGCTTTGTAAATGAGATTATTCTCATTTACGGGCAAAAAAGATAAATTGGAGGTAATGTGAATTCCGGGCTCCGGACATTTGGCAATGTCCAGTCGGTCGTACAGGTGAATGGTCTGCATAATCATACGAACCTCATGGTAGCCGTCCTCCCGGCGCCTCACCACGTCCAGGCCCAGATTAATTTTTGCTAGTGCTTTTAATGAAATCTCGTCCATGTCTTTCCCTCTGTATTTTGTATACAATATCTATTGTATACAGTACACCGGAAAAAGTCAAATTTCTGCTATTTTCCGGCTTTGCGGTTGTAAAGGAAGGTCAAAAAGTAAATGATGGATGCCAAAATCACAATCATGGGGCCCGTCGCCACGTTGGCGTAGAAGGACACAATCAACCCCACAATCCCTGAAAACATAGAAAAAATCACTGCGAACAAATGATACTCCCTCATATTGGAAGCAATGTTGCGGCTGGAGGCTGCCGGCAAAATCAGAAGGGCATTGATGATCAGTATGCCCACCCATTTGATGGAGAGCATGACAATCAGCGCAATCAGCACTGCAAACAAATTCTCGATGAGCTTCACCGGGATTCCCTTGCTCTTGGCCAGAGTCTTGTGAATACTGATGGCATTGAGCATGTTGAAGGCCACTCCCCAGAAGAGGAAGGTCACCGCAAAAATCACCACCAAAAGCCAGATTTCCCCTGGTGTGATGCTGAGCACATCCCCCACCAGAATACCGGAATACTTGCTGAAGTTTCCTCCCCGGGACAAGATGGCCAGTCCGATGGCCACCGCGCAGGAAGAAAATACGGAGATAATCGTGTCGGTGGATGCCGTATTCATGCTGCTGATCTTGTTCAAAAGCAGCGCGAAGACAATGGCAAAAATCACCATGGATAGGGTGGTATCCGTCACTCCCAGAATAACTCCCACCGCGATTCCCGTGAGCGCGGAATGGCCCAGAGCATCGGAGAAATAAGCCATCTTTTTGTTCACAATCATAGTTCCCAACACACCGAACAGCGGCGTGATAATCAGTATCGCAATCAGTGCATTGCGCATAAATCCATAGTCTAACCAGGAAGTCAAATTAATCATTCTCTTTGCCCTCCCCCATCCAGTTTTCCAAATTCTGGGCCGCAAATGTCTTGGCAAATTCCGGGCTGTCATATACCTCCCGCACCGTCCCCTGACGGATTACGGTAGAATCCAGCAGAATCACTTTGTCCGCATATTTTGCCACATAGTCCAGGTCATGGGAAATCAAGATAATCGCCAGGTCATAATGGCGTTTCAGATAATCCATGGTCTTAAAGAACAACTCCATACCGTTTTGGTCGATTCCGGATACCGGCTCGTCCAAAAGTAGCAAGTTTGGTTCATCCATAATGGCCATGGAGAGCAGCACTCTCTGCAATTCTCCGCCGGACAGATTGCACACCTGCTTGTCGATCAGTTCCTCCGCGTCGAACACGCTGAGGGCCTTTTTCACCTTCTCGTAGGTCTTTTTCCTTTTCGCCAAAAACACCGGAAACTTCGATTCATAGCTGGCAATCAGGTCGAACACACTCACCGGAGTATTTTTCTCGATGTTGATGGACTGGGGTACATAGCCGATCTTGAGCTTGGCCATTCTTCCGTCCTTGGTATCCTTAAATTCAATCTCGCCGGTGTGCGCAATGTCATCCAACATGGCACGAATCAGCGTGGACTTTCCGGCACCGTTTTTTCCGATGATGGCATTCAGGGTACCGCAGTGAATGTGGAGATTCACATCCTCCAGTACCACCTGCTCCCCAAAACGGACGCCAAGATGATTCACTTTTATACAATGAAAGCCACATGGCTCGATAATTTTTCTCATGGTCTAATCCTCTGTCTCTGCAAGCTGACGCATCAATTCCAAATTATGATGCATTCCGGTGAGGTAGCTGTCGGGATCGTAGTCCCCCCGATTCAGGGTATCCAGGTACAGCACCCGGATATCCGCACTCTTTTGAACTGTCTGGGCCATTTTCTGCCCATACAGTTCCTCCGCCAAAATGCAGGTTACCCCATGCTCATCAATCTCTTCAAGTACCTGAGCGACCTCCCCCGCGCTCACCTGGCGCTCCTCGTCCAAATCCATCACCAAGGCCACATTCAGTCCGTAATCACCGGCCACATACTCATATGCCTCGTGGAACAAAATCACGGATTGCCCGGAAACCATGGAGGCGATTTCTTCCTGCTCACTCTGCAGCTCTGCCAGCTTGACATCGTACTGTGCAGCGTGGTCCAGATAGCTCTGCTCATGCTCCGGATCCAGCTCCGCCAGTCCCTGTGCGATGGCCTGAACCTGTCCCCGGTACATCTCAACACTCATCCATGCGTGTGCGTTCACATCCCCGTGATCATGAACGTGCTCCCCGCTTTCCGGCTCCTCACCATGATCATGCTCCTCGTGGGTTTCCTCATCCTCATGCTCCTCATCTTCCGTCAGAAGGTCCAGATGCTCTGACGCGTTGATGATGACAAGGTTCGGATATGCACTGGCCACATCCTCCATGAAGGACTCCACTCCGCCACCGTTGATGATGAACGCATCCGCTTCGGAGAGCAACTGCATATCCGCCGGCGTCAGTTGGAAATCATGGAGACACCCGGTCTGGGGCTCACTCAGATTGGTGAGCTCCACATTCTCCGTATCCCCGACCACATTCATGGCTGCGATATACATGGGGTAGAAGGATGTCACAATATGCAATTTCTCATCTTCCTGCGGCTGCTGTGTGCTGCCCACATAAATTGTGGTCAGCCCCAGGCTAGCCACCAGCAGGCCCACGAGCATGACCAATACAAACACATACTTATTCTTCATCATATTTCTCAAATAATTCTAATTTACTTTCTTTGTTGCAGGTTTTCGCTTTCCGCCCTTGGGAGCCGCCTTTCGCTTGTGCTCCTGCACCCACTTCTCTTTTCTTCTCTTATCTGCCGCCTCTTTCGCCAGGGTCTTTTTGGCGGCATTTTTCTTCTGGGTCTTCTTGGCAACCGGTTTGTCCGTAGCCTTCCAACGCTGCTTGCGCCTCGGCTCCTGTGTCTCCTTCGCCCCGGAGCCATCACCCCAGGCCATGGGCTCTCCTGCCAGCTCCATCCGCTGCTCCTCGGTCAGCACCAGTTCATCCACCAGATCCCAGATTTCTTCCCTTCCCTGTTTGGTCTCCGCCGAAAAAGGAATGATCACCGTATCCGGTTCCACCTGAAGTCCCTCCTCAATGGCGCGGATGTGGGCGGGAATTTGTGACCGCTTGAGTTTGTCCGCCTTCGTTGCGATGATAATCGGCGCAAATCCCTGATTCACCATCCATTCGTACATGAGCTGATCGTTTTCTGAAGGGTCATGCCGAATGTCAATAAGCAAAAATACTGCCTTCAGCTGCTTGGACACATGCAGATAATTCTCGATCATCTGCCCCCATTTCGCCTTAATCTCCACACTTGCATTGGCGTATCCGTAACCGGGAAGATCCACCAGATACATCCTGTCATTGACATTGTAGAAATTGATGGTCTGGGTCTTGCCCGGCTGTGAGGAGGTTCTCGCCAGAGATTTCCTGTTTAATAGCGCATTGATCAGGGAAGATTTTCCTACATTGGATTTTCCCGCAAAAGCCACCTCCCCCAGGAGGTTCTCCGGAATTGTGCTGGTCACGCCGCACACAGTTTCCAATTCCACGCTCTTAATTACCATGCTGTCACTCCTTTTCTATACGAGAGCCACCTCAAGCACCTGTTCCATCTTCTCCACGGGTATGATGGTGAGCCCTTCCAGAATCTCCTTCGATATATCTTCCAAATCCCGCTCGTTTTCCATGGGGACACATACGGTGTGAATGTCGGAATTCTTTGCGGCCAGGAGCTTTTCCTTCAGGCCGCCGATGGGAAGAACTCGCCCGCGGAGGGTCACCTCTCCGGTCATAGCCACATCTGCGCGCACTTGCCGTCCGCATACCGCGGACAGAATTGCCGTTGCCATTGTTATTCCGGCGGAGGGTCCGTCCTTGGGCACGGCTCCCTCCGGAATATGGATATGAATATCATGTTTCTGGAAATAATCCGGTTTGATTCCGTACTGTCCACTGACGGACCGCACATAACTGACAGCGGCCTGAGCGGATTCCTTCATGACATCCCCCATCTTGCCGGTCAGCCGGAATTCACCCTTCCCCGGCATCACGGAGACTTCCACATCCAGGGTCACTCCCCCCACGCTGGTCCAGGCCAACCCGCACACCAGACCGACCTGTGGTTCCTTCTCCCGAATATCTTTCCGATACTTCTCTCTCCCCAGGTATTTTTCCAAATTCTGAGCAGTCACACGGGCTGACTTCATCTTCCCCCGGTAAATATCTGCGGCAACCTTGCGACAAATCTCACCGATTTTGCGCTCCAGCCCTCGCACTCCGGCCTCCTTGGTGTAGGATGTGATGATGTTTCGCAACGCGCTGTCGCTGATTGCTATCTGCCCCTGCACCAACCCGTTTTTCTCCATCTGTTTTGCAATCAGATGTTCTCTGGCGATGTGAAACTTCTCGTTTTCCGTGTAACTGTTGATCTCGATGATTTCCATGCGATCCAGAAGGGGCTTAGGGATATCCTGCACCGAATTCGCCGTGGCCAGAAACAGCACATCCGACAAATCCACGGGGAGTTCCACATAATGATCCCGGAACTTGCTGTTCTGCTCGGAATCCAGCACCTCCAGCAATGCTGCCGAAGTGTCCCCCTTATAATCGCTGCTGACTTTATCAATCTCATCCAGGAGCATCAGTGGGTTGCTTACCCCTGCGCTCCTAAGCCCGTTAATAATTCGACCCGGCATTGCGCCCACGTAGGTCTTGCGGTGTCCGCGTATCTCCGCTTCGTCCCGCACTCCTCCGAGGCAGATCCGAACATACTCTTTGTTCAGCGCTCTTGCCACGGAGCGGGCAATGCTTGTCTTCCCGGTCCCGGGAGGTCCCACAAGGCATACGATGGGGCTGTCCCCCTTGCCGGTCAGATTCCGCACCGCCAGGAATTCAATCACCCGCTTCTTCACGTCGTTCAGTCCGTAATGCTCGTCATCCAGCACTCTCTGGGCGTGATCGATATCCCTGTTATCCTTGGACTTGCGATTCCAAGGCAACTCCAACAGGGTCTCAATATATCCGCGGGTCACCGCACTCTCCGAGGAACTTCCGCTGACTTGGCGAAAATGGTCAATCTCCTTCCGGATGCGCTCCTTAATCTCCTTGGGTGCCTTGAGTTTCTGCAGAGATTTCTCGTATTCGTCCGCCTCCGACTCTGAATTCTCGCCCAGTTCCTCACGGATCAATCCCATTTGCTCCCGCAGAATGTATTCCTTCTGATGCTTATCCACGCGCTCCCGCACTTTTTTCTGAAATTCCTGCTTAATCCCGTTTACCTCGATTTCCCGAAAGAGAAGAGTAAGCAGGGCCTCATAGCGCTCCGTCAGCGTTTCCGCCTCCAGAATCTTTTGTTTTTCCACATAATGTACCGGAAGATTGTTGGACACATAATCCATCAAACTCTCCAGGTCCGTCATGCTCTGTACCTGGCGCAGGACATCCTGCCCCAGCTTTCCGTTCACCTTGCCATAGCGCTCAAAATTCTCGCGAATGCTGACGACCATCGCCTCTTTGGCCTCCGGGATCAGCCCTTCCTCCACATCCGCATCCAAAAAGGCAATCTCTGCCTCCAGGTACTCCTGTTCGTCGGTGAATGCCACAAGTTTGGCCCTTTTTTTGCCCTCCACCAAAACGCGGACGATATCCTTCTGCAGTTTAATGACTTGTCTGACCTCGGCGAAAATGCCGATTGCAAACAAGTCATTCACAGTTGGAAGTTCCTGCTCCGTAACCTTTTGCGTAACCAGAAAAATCTCCTGATTCTCGCCCATCGCCCGCTCCACCGCCATGATGGATCTGGGGCGACTGATATCAAAATGAGCAATCATTCCCGGCAATATAGTCATCCCGCGAAGTGCAACCGCAGGTATTCTCATTGCTGTATTATCCAAAATTCCTCTCCCACTTTAGGAGGCCATTTCCTCCTTGTTATCCGGCTTCATCTCAATCATAGCGGCAGTTTCCCCGTCAATGGCCAGGTTTTCATCCACCATGTTTTTCGTGATTACCAACTTGCTGATTGATTCGTCTGAAGGCACACGATACATGTAATCCAGCATTACGCTCTCCATAATCGCCCGAAGTCCTCGCGCTCCGGTATTGCGCTCCAACGCTTTGTCCGCGATGGCCTCAATCGCACTCTCCTCGAAGGACAATCCCACTCCGTCCAACTCGAACAACTTCTCATACTGCTTTACCAGAGAATTTTTCGGCTCCCGCAAAATGCGAATCAGCGCCTCCCTGTCCAAAGAATCCAGAGAGACCGTAATCGGAACACGGCCGATGAACTCCGGAATCAACCCAAACTTGACAAAATCCTGGGGCAGAGCATGCTTAAATACCTCCCCCACATTCATCTCGTTTTTGGACTTTACCTCGGAATTGAATCCGATGGACTTGGTGTCCCTGCGGCTCTCGATGATCTTCTCCAGGCCATCGAAGGCACCGCCGCAGATAAACAGAATGTTGGTAGTATCGATGGGGATCAACTCCTGCTGTGGATGCTTTCTCCCTCCCTGAGGCGGCACGGATGCAACCGTACCCTCAAGAATCTTGAGGAGTGCCTGCTGAACCCCCTCACCGGATACATCACGGGTGATGGACACGTTCTCCGACTTCTTGGAAATCTTGTCAATCTCATCGATATATACGATTCCGTGCTCCGCGCGATCGATATCATAATCAGCGGCCTGAATCAGTTTCAGCAGGATGTTTTCCACATCCTCGCCCACATATCCTGCCTCGGTTAATGTGGTGGCATCCGCAATGGCGAATGGCACATTGAGGATTCTGGCCAGAGTCTGGGCCAGGAGGGTCTTTCCGGAACCGGTGGGTCCCAACATCAACACGTTGCTCTTCTGGAGTTCCACTCCGCCCATGTCTCCACCTGCCAGGACTCTCTTGTAGTGGTTGTACACCGCAACGGACAGCACCTTTTTGGCCTGTTCCTGTCCGATGACATAATCATCCAAAAAGGCCTTTAATTCCTCAGGCTTCAAGAGGTTAATCTCCTCCTGCACCTCAGGTGCGCCACTCTCCAATTCCTCCTCGTCGATAATCTGCGCACAGATGTCCACGCAGCTATCGCAGATGTAGGCTCCGTTCGGTCCGGCGATCAGCCGACCTACCTGATTTTGCGTTTTACCGCAAAAAGAACATTTTACTTGATTGTCATTATTATTTGTTTTTCCTGCCATTTTTTACTCCAAAACAATCTCTATTTATATGCGCTTTGAGGGTATCCCTCATTGGGGTACCCTCCACAATTATCTGCTTGTAATCACACTATCAACCAGACCGTATTCTTTTGCTTCCTCCGCGGACATATAGTAATCTCTCTCCGTATCTGCGGCAACCACCTCATAGGGTTTTCCTGTGTTTGCAGCCAGAATCTCGTTCAAACGCTTCTTGGTTTTCAGAATATTCTCCGCTGCAATCTGAATCTCAGTTGCCTGTCCCTTGGCTCCGCCGGATGGCTGATGAATCATAATCTCCGCGTTGGGAAGTGCATATCTCTTGCCCTTAGCTCCGCCTGCCAGAAGAAATGCTCCCATGCTGGCAGCAAGTCCGATACAGATGGTTGACACATCACACTTGATATACTGCATGGTATCGTAGATTGCCATACCCGCGGTTACCATTCCTCCCGGGGAGTTAATATACAGATGAATGTCTTTGTTGGGGTCTTCTGATTCCAAAAACAAAAGCTGGGCCACCACAAGACTTGCGGTTGTCTCGTTCACTTCCTCGCCGAGGAAGATAATACGGTCCTTCAAAAGGCGGGAATAGATGTCGTAATTGCGCTCCCCGCGACCGGTCTGTTCAATGACGTAAGGTACTAAACTCATGTGAAAACGCCTCCTATATAAAAGTTCAAAAGACCGGCTCAGATTATCTGAGCCAGTCTGTAAAATACACCTTACCAGGCTTTATTCTTCTGTTGCTTCAGCATCCTTCTTGGATTTTGCCTTTGCTCTCTCCTTGATATTTGCCATAACAAGATCAACAGCCTTTGTGATTGCGAGCTCTCTCTTCATAGATTTCTTCTCGCCCTCACCCATGTATTCCTTCAACTTGTCAGCTTCCATTCCGTACATCTTTGCCATCTTCTCGATTTCTGCATCAATGTCCTCTTCGGTAACTTCAATATTCTCATCCTTTGCAATCTGCTCCAGAACAAGGCTTGACTGAATGCGGGACAATGCTTCCGGACGAACCTGCTCCATGAGCTGATCTACGGTTGTTCCGGAGAACTGCATATACTGCTCCATGGAAAGACCGCTCTGGGCAAGTCTCTGTGCGAACTCCTCCACCATGGACTCGCACTGTGTTGTGATCATCGCTTCCGGAATATCCATCTCTGACTTGTCGATGATCTTCTGGATTGCCTCATCCTCTTTTGTCTTCTTGGCTTCCTCTTCCTTCTTCTCTGCAAGGCCCTTCTTAAGTTCATCCCTGTATGCTGCGAGGGTATCAACACCGCCAACTTCCTGTGCGAACTCATCATCCAGTTCCGGAAGCTCGTTGCACTTAATCTCGTTCACTTTTACCTTGAACACTGCAGGCTTTCCTGCCAGTTCAGCAGCCTGATACTGCTCCGGGAAGGTTACGTTCACGTCGAACTCATCTCCAACGTTCTTGCCCACAATCTGATCCTCGAAGCCATCGATGAAGGAATGGGAGCCGATCTCAAGCGGATGGTTCTCGCCCTTTCCGCCTTCAAATGCAACGCCGTCCATGAATCCTTCGAAGTCGATCACTGCGGTATCTCCGGTCTGAACGGCTCTGTCTGTCACGGTAACCATTCTTCCGTTCTTCTGGCGCTCCTGCTCCAATGCAGCATCCACTTCCTCATCGGAAACGGAGGTATCGATCTTGGTAACGGTCACACCCATGTATTTTCCAAGCTTAACTTCCGGCTTCACAGCAACCTCCGCTGTGAAAATAAAAGCCTTGCCCTTCTCAATCTGCACAACGTCCACGGTAGGGCGGGAAACCACGTCAACACCGCTCTCGTCCACTGCTGCACCGTAGTTCTGCTGCATCAATGTATTGGCTGCGTCCTCATAGAACATCTCAACACCGTACATCTTCTCGATCATCGCTCTCGGAACCTTGCCCTTGCGGAATCCCGGAACACTGATTTTATTCTTCTGCTTCTGGTAAGCTGCCTCGATTGCTTTCTCCAACTCCTCCGCAGCAACCTCGATGGTCAGCTTCGCCATATTGTTTTCTAACTTCTCAACCTGTACGCTCATTCTGAATGAATCCTCCTTATTGTATATAAATGATAGGTACATCTAATCGGAAATGCCCGTAAATAGGCACACTTCGACCGTCACAGTCGCTATAGCATTATAGCACAGGAAACACCCCTTGGCTAGTATTTTTTGCCCTGTTTTCAAGGATTTTCCTGAAAAATTAGTGAATGGCCTTCAATGCCTGTGCCAAATCTGCAATCAGGTCTTCTTTGTCTTCCAATCCGCAGGAGATTCGAATCAGTCCCGCCGGTACTCCGGCTTCCTTGAGCTGCTCGTCGGTCATCTGGCGATGTGTGGAGGTGGCCGGATTCAGACAACAGGTTCTGGCATCCGCAACGTGAGTCTCAATGGCAGCCAATTTCAGGTTCTTCATAAACAGCTCCGCCGCGCTGCGGCCACCCTTCAGTTCAAAGGACACCACTCCGCAGCCTCCCTTTGGCAGATACTTCTGAGCAATCTCGTAATATTTGTTGGAGGGAAGCCCGGAATAATTGACGTAGGCAACCTCCGGCTGCTTCTCCAAAAATTCCGCAACTGCCTGTCCGTTTTCCACATGCTTCGGCATGCGAACATGCAGGGACTCCAGGCCCAGATTCAGGATGAATGCATGTTGGGGGGACTGAATACATCCAAAGTCCCTCATAAGCTGGGAAGTACACTTGGTGATAAAGGCTCCCTCTTTTCCAAACTTCTTTGCGTATGTCACCCCATGATAGGAATCATCCGGTGTGCAGAGCCCCGGGAACTTGTCTGCGTGGGCCATCCAGTCAAACTTGCCGGAATCCACGATGGCACCGCCCACTGCCGCTCCATGTCCATCCATGTACTTGGTGGTGGAATGGGTGACAATATCCGCGCCCCACTCGATGGGCCGACAGTTGACCGGAGTCGGGAAGGTGTTGTCCACAATGAGAGGCACTCCGTGGGCATGTGCTACCTTCGCGAATTTTTCGATATCTAATACGGTGAGAGCCGGATTGGCGATGGTCTCGCCGAACATTGCTCTGGTATTCTCCCTGAAGGCGGCATTCAATTCTTCCTCGGTGGCATCCGGGGATACGAAGGTCGCCTCGATTCCCATCTTGGCCATGGTGACGGAAATCAAATTGAAAGTTCCGCCGTAAATGGAGGAGGAAGCGACGATGTGGCTTCCGCACTCGCAGATATTAAACAGGGCAAAGAAGTTTGCCGCCTGCCCGGAGGAGGTGAGCATCGCTGCCGTTCCTCCCTCAAGCTCCGCAATCTTTGCCGCCACATAATCGTTGGTAGGGTTCTGAAGTCTGGTGTAGAAATACCCGGAAGCCTCCAGATCAAACAGTTTTCCCATATCCTCACTGGTATCATATTTGAACGTGGTTGATTGAACAATGGGAATCTGTCTCGGCTCCCCGTTTCCCGGAGTATATCCTGCCTGTACACACTTTGTATCCAAAGAATACTCACTCATTTTCTCTTCCTCCTCAAGGTTTTTTTCATCATTGGTTTTATTCTACAATAACAGGAGGAAAAAGAACACGAAAAATTTTATAAATTATGCAATTTCCGCAAACTGCGCCATGTAGAGATTGTAGTACGCACCCTTTTTCTCCATCAATTCCGCCGGTGTCCCCTGCTCCATAATGCCTCCATCGCCGATCACAAAGATGCGGTCCGCGTTCTGGATCGTGGAGAGGCGATGGGCGATTACGAAGCTGGTTCTCCCCTTGAGCAATGCCTCGATTCCCCTCTGCACCAAAACCTCCGTGTGGGTGTCGATGCTGGAGGTAGCCTCGTCCAGGATCAGAATCTTGGGCATGGAAATCATGGTTCTGGCAAAAGCGATGAGCTGACGCTGCCCGATGGACAGGCCCCCTCCCCGCTCCTGCAGCTTGGTATCATACCCTTTCTCCATTTTCATGATGAAGTCATGGGCGTTCACAGCCTTGGCAGCGGTGATCATCTCCTCCTCCGTGGCATCCGGCTTCCCGTACAGGATATTTTCCCGGATGGTTCCGCTGAAGATAAAGTTGTCCTGGGTCATAACCCCCATCTGCCGGCGCAGGCTCTCGATGGAGACCGCCTTCAAATCATAACCATCCACCAGAATCTTCCCTTTTTGTATGTCATAGAATCGACTGATCAGATTGACGATGGTTGTCTTGCCTGCCCCTGTTGGACCTACCAGCGCGATGGTCTCCCCCGGCTCTATCTCGAAGTTCACGTCCCGAAGCACCTGCTTTTCATTTTCCGTTCCCTCGTCGTAGGTGAAAGACACATGAGAAAAGGTAACCCTTCCTTCCACCTCCGGAAGTTCTCTCACATTCTCCGCGTCCCTGATATCCGGCTCCGTGTCCATGATATCAAAAATCCGCTCTGCTGCAGACAGATTGGTAATCACCTGATTATAGAAATTGCTGAGGTTCATAATCGGATTCCAGAACATGTTTATGTATGTTCCGAACGCAACCAGAAGCCCCACAGACACCCTTGGTGCCCCGATGTATTTGACCCCCACCAGATAGAGCATCATGGCTCCGAAGCCCCAGCAGAAATCTACGGCGGGGCCAAACATATCGCTCCGAGCACAGGCGTGAATAAAACTCTTGCCGTGCTCGTCCGCCAGTTTCTCGAATACCTCCCTGGTCTCATCCTCCGCAGAAAAACTCTGCACCACATTCATTCCGGCAATATCCTCATGCACATACGCATTCAGATTCGAGGATTTTTTCCGGAACACCTGCCATCTCTTGTGGCCTGTGGACTGGATGAAAAAAATGGCAAGCACCATGAGAGGCAGGGTGCACAGAGCCGCCAGGGTCAACCTCCAATCCTTGCAAAACATGATAATCACAACACCCACAACCGTGACAAAATCCGGAATCAGGGTGGTGACAGTATTGGTCAGCACCTCCTTCAGAGAATTCACATCCCCGATGATGCGGGCCAGGATTTTTCCGGTAGGTCTGCTGTCAAAAAAGGAAAAGGACAGTTTTTGAATGTGCTCGTAAAGCTCCTGCCGGATTTTTAACAAAATCTTGTTAGAAATCACACTCATGGCATACATGCGCAACTTTACCAAAATAATGTAGAGGATGTTGATTCCGAGGGCGATAAGGCCCAGAATCAGCAGTCCACGCAAATCCTTGTTTGCAATATATACGTCGATGGCATCCTCGATCAGAAGCGGATTCACAAGCTTGATTGCCACAGCGATTCCCATGCACGCCAAAACCCCAATCACCGGTCCCAGGTATCGGAACAGATATCCCATCAGGCGCACAATGATTCTGCCTTTCCCGACATTGTTCATCTGCTCGTCCTCTTTATATGAATTTACTGCCATCTGCTCACCTCCTATTATTCTGCCATAGCAAAGCTTGCCCCGTACTGTGCCATGTAAGTGTCATAGTACAGACCCCGCTTTGCAAGCAGTTCCTCATGGGTTCCACGTTCCGCCACCCGCCCGTTTTCCAGATAGATAATCTCATCTGCGTGGCGCACCGCAGAGATGCGGTGGGCGATAATAATTTTTGTGGTTCCCTCCAGATCATACAATGTTTTTTGAATCTTTTTCTCCGTCTCCATATCCAGCGCCGATGTGGAATCGTCCAACACCAAAATCGGTGCATCCTTGGACAGGGCTCTCGCTATGCTGATGCGCTGCTTCTGTCCGCCGGACAGCCCGACCCCGCGCTCACCGATCACGGTCTCGTATTTGTCGTCCAGCCCCTCGATAAAGTCGCTGGCCTGGGCACGGCTCGCCGCACACTTTACCCTGCTCTCCGACAGGGTGTCCCGCATGCCCATCTTGATATTCTCCCCGATGGTATCCGAGAACAGGAACACGTCCTGCATCACCACGGAGATATTCTCCCGAATTTGGCGAAGGGTCATATCCCTCACATCCGTGCCGTCAATCAGGACCTCCCCTTCACCGGCGTCGTAGAATCGCTGCAACAGGTTGGTGATGGTGGTTTTTCCGGATCCGGTTGCCCCCATGATTCCCAGGGTTCCTCCCGCCTCCAGCACAAAGGAGACATCCCTCAATATCTCGGTATCCTCAATGCCGAAGGAGACGTGAGAAAACTCCACCTTCCCGGAAATCTCCGGCAGCACAACCGGATCCTCCTTCACCTTCACCGAGGAAGTGGCCTCAAAAATTCTGCGAACCTTCTTCCTGGAAGCCATCGCGCTGGAGATGGAATTCGTAATCCACCCCAGAATCTCCATGGGCCAGGTACAGTTTCTGCTGTACTCCACGAAGGCCACCAGGGAGCCGATGTCCATCTCCCCCTTCATCACCAAGACTCCTCCCAATACGGTGGTTGTAATCGGAAGCGCCACCGCCACGAAGGAGAAGATTGGATTGTACTTCACCATAATCTTTGCCTCCCTCATGTTGAGGTCATAATATTTTTTGTTGTGGGACAAGAACTTGGAGATCTCGAACTTCTCTCGGGCAAAAGCCTTTACGGTCCGGACTCCGGCCAGGTTCTCCTCCGCAATGGTGGTGAGCTGCGCATTTTCCTCGCTGATGTCCTCATATACCCGGTCCAGTTTCTTTTCCAAAACAATTGCATAAACCCCGCATATAACCATGAACACAACGGGCACCAGAGTAAGCTTCCAACTCAAATGGAACATGCAATACAAAATGCTGATCACGTGAACCACTACCTCCACGGACAGTGTCCCGATAAATCCAACCACCTGCCAGATATGGTCGATGTCATCCTTGACCCTGGCCATCAATTCCCCGGTATTGGTCCTGCCGAAAAAATCCAACGACAGGCTCTGAATGTGGGCAAACAATTCCTTGCGCATACCAACCCCGATATAAGCGCCGGTTTTATCCGCCGTAAATTCCTTGTAATATCCGAACACACTTCTTCCCACGCCAATCAACACAATTCCAACCAGCAGCCCGGGAAGTAACTCCATGCGGCCTCCCACAAAGACCTGATTCACGATAATTTTTGTAATCTGCGGGTACAGCATGTCCAGGCCGATTGCCATGAGCATGCAAAACAATATCCACAGATATCGATACCAATTTTCCAAAATATATGTACTGACTTTTTTCACAATTTCCCTTCTTTCTTCTCCCAAACGCAAAAAAAGCCCCGGCGTTTGCAGACTTCTCTCCCGCCGAAAAAGGCAAAAAAAGAAGCCACGGCAAAATCGCCAAGGCTCACCAAAATAACAGACACTTATCGAATATATGTCAAATTATCCTTCCGTCTCCACCGAGGCAAATTTGCGTTCTCTGTTCATATTCTCTACAGTTACAATTCTAAACATACTTTTTACCTCGCTTTCTTCGATATTTGTTAGAATCTTTATCCATTTAAACATTACTGCCAATTATTGTCAACCCTGTTTTCTCATATTTTTTCTCTCCATGGGAATCATAAGGATTGTAAGGAGGTGAGTAATCATGGCAAACACAAATTCAAACTCAAATGCAGCCAAGAACTCTAACAAGGACGCAATGAAGCGTTTCAAGGAAGAGGTTGCCGGAGAAATCGGCGTACCACTTAAGGACGGTTATAACGGAGACTTAACTTCTAAACAGGCCGGTTCAATCGGTGGCGAGATGGTTAAGCAGATGATCATGAAGCAGGAAGAGCAGATGCAGTAACAACTGCGATAGGAATAGAATATCTCTATCAAAAGAGCGTGGCTTAAGATAAGCCACGCTCCTGCTTT
This sequence comes from Lachnospiraceae bacterium, assembly GCA_029008875.1. Lineage (GTDB taxonomy): Bacteria > Bacillota > Clostridia > Lachnospirales > Lachnospiraceae > Roseburia. Next base: position 60,652 of record JAQXJP010000012.1, read on the forward strand.
TTATCTGTATACAAGCCCCTTTTTCACCCGCTCCACCAGAGAGATGTCGGCAAAGTGATCTACGATGGCAAGTGCGAAGGGGATCGCCGTCCCCATGCCGCGGCTGGTGATAATATTGCCGTCGCAGACAACCTCCTCCTCCAGCCAGTTGGCACCCAGGAGCTTGTCCTCAAAGCCCGGATGACAGGTGGCATTCTTGCCCTCCAGAATATGGTTCATACCGAGAACGCTGGGAGCCGCACAGATTGCCGCAACCATCTTATTCTCTCGGGCAAAGTCCCGAATCACATGTAAAACCGTCTCATCCACGCTGAGATTTTCCGTTCCCTTCAGTCCTCCCGGGAGGACAATTCCGTCCAATTCCTCATAGTCTACCTGGGATTTGTTGATGTCCGTCTCAAAATTGATCCCGTGGGAACCGCACACAATGTGATTCCCGCTAACGGAAATCATGAGAACCTCAATCCCCGCTCTCCGTGCAATGTCCACAACGGTAAGTCCCTCAATTTCCTCACAACCGTCCGCCATAAACACACCGATTTTTGCCAATTCGCTCATTCTACACCTCCACTTTTACTCTTCTTCCAAAAATTCTTTCGGCAGATATTTTTGTATCATTTTTTCCAGATCCGCACCGGTCACCGGCTTGGACAGATAATCATTGAAGCCCGCTTCCAAATACTGTTCCCGCACACCGGATATGGCGTTTGCGGTCAGTGCGATGACCGGAGTGTTTGCATTGATGCATTCCGGCAGATCCTTCAGTCTCTGCAGCGTCTCAACCCCATCCATTCCCGGCATCATATGATCCAGCAGAATCACCTGATATTGATTGGTCTCGCAGAGATTGATGCACTCTTCCCCGCAGTCCGCCGTGTCGATGCGGAGCTTTGTCTTTTTCAGGAGGTTGCGAATCACCTCCAGATTGATGGACACATCGTCCACCACCAGGATTCTTGCCTTGGGTGCCACGAAGGATTGGTGGTAGACGGTTTTGCTCACGCCCTTTACCTTTTCCTCGTAATCCCCGATGGGGTCCGGGGCCACAATTTCCTGGGGAATTCTGACGTAGAACAGGGAACCCTTCCCCAGCTCACTGAAGACTCCGATCTCGCCGTCCATCAGTTCCACAAGCTGCTTCGTGATTGCAAGTCCCAGTCCCGTTCCCTCAATATGGCGGTTTTCTTCCTTGTCAAATCGCTCGAAGGAGCTGAACAGAGACGGAATATTTTCCTTTGCGATTCCCTTTCCGGTATCTTCCACGGAGAGGAGCAGCATCAGTTCCTTCTCGTTCTTTAGCTCCATTTTAACCCGAAATGTGATGGTTCCCACCTTCGTGTATTTTACCGCATTGGTGAGCAAATTATTGATAATCTCCTTGATTCGCACCTCGTCGCCCTTCAGGGCATTGGGGATTGACGGGTCACAAAATACCCGCACATCCAGATTCTTTTCCTTGGCGCGAAGGCTGACCATTTGGTGGCATTCCTCCATGACATCCCGGAGTTTGTACTCCACCGGGATAATCTCAAACTTTCCCGCCTCCATCTTGGAAAAATCCAGGATATCATTGATAAGGGATAGCATGGTGTCACCGGCGCTCTGAATCCGCTTGGCATAGGTGAGCACATTCTCCTCCGTGCTCTCCCGAAGAATCATCTCGTCCATTCCAAGCACCGCGTTGATTGGGGTGCGAATCTCGTGGGAGATGTTGGCCAGATATCTGCTCTTTGCCTCGTTGGCACTTTCCGCTCTCTTGTTTGCCTCCTGCAATTCCTCCATAGTATCCAAAAGCCTGTGGTACTCCGGAGTCTCCAGAGCAAACAGTACAATGGTGATTGCCAGGGAGATGGAAAACACACTGAGCAGTACATCCGGGAACCAAAGCAGTTGAAGAATCGGTCCCACCGCTCCCACAACGACGTACAGAATGATGGAAATCCGTTGCCGTCTAGAAAAATGCCGGGCAGAGCGGAACATCAAAACCGCAACCGAGAAGAAGAACACATAGGGCATTGCAAATATCAAGATGTACACAGGTCCGTGCACATATTGCCCCTGCTCATTAAATTCAAAGACGAATCCGGTGGAAAGATTGATGGTCAACAGCCCTATGTAAATAATCAGAATGATCCACTCCACAATATTGTTGCTGGCCTCGTTGTTGAAACGCGTCCTATCCAGGGATCTGGTGTAGGCCAAAAAGCAGAAGCCAAGAGACATGTTGAGAATGCAATACAGGGTGTTTAATATCATATTCACCCAAGGAGGTATCACACTTCCGTAACTGATTGTCACAGCGGTAATCACATCCGCCAGATTTGCCCCGATAACCAGTAAAAGCAAGCGAAGAAATAAGCGGTTCTTTTGAATTGTAAATTCAAACTGTTGACGCACATAAAGAGCAAGAAAAGCCAAAAACAGTGCCGCTGAAATCTCAAAGTCAATATTGTACAGTAACTGCATGACATCTCCTCCTTACACAAAAAAGTTTCGTGCCGTCCACATATCTGCTATAATAGGTTCAAACCCAAAGGAGGTACCCAATGGAGATTGAACGCAAATTTCTCGTAAAAACCATGCCCGACAATCTGGATTCTTACCAGTCCAAACAGATTGCCCAGGGCTACCTGAACTACTCACCCGTAGTCCGCATCCGCAAATCGGATGATGAATACTATATGACCTACAAAGGCTCCGGTCTCATGGCGAGGGAGGAATACAATCTTCCCCTCACCCAGGAAGCCTTTGAACACATGCTGGCTAAAATTGATGGCCTGCTCATTGAAAAAACAAGATATCTGATTCCTCTGGAAAACGGATTGACCGCAGAACTGGACATTTTCCACGGAACCCTGGCCCCTCTTCGCATGATTGAGGTGGAATTCCAATCCGTGGAGGAAGCGGATTCCTTCGTAGCCCCGGATTGGTTTGGCGATGATGTCACCCACTCCGGCAAATACCACAACAGCTATCTGTCAGCCAACGGTTTATCCCAGTGAATCCTAGCGGAGGCGGTTGGAGTATTCGTAGCGCTGCCTTGTGCGGAGCGCCTGCTTCAACGCCTCATAGCGTTCAAAAACATCCCCATCCTGAATCACCACGTCCAGAACAACCGCAATGTTGTCCACCAACTGATCCGTAATCTCATCCCTCATGGATACCAGGATGTTGTACTTCTCATCAAAGCTTTCCGCATCCAGAAACTCCATCAATTTCACATTGACCCCATCCGTATCCCCGGAGGTTTTCTCCTTTCCTGTGGCAGACATTTCCTCCGAAGCACCTATCTCTCCTGCAGCCGATGACTCCCCGACAGCGGACGGTTTATCCGAGACAGATGTCCCGCAAGTCTCTCGCTCCACCTTCTCGAAGCGATACTTTTGCTTTACGTCCGGGTACTTTTCGTGGTCCACCTCGCTGACAAACATCTCCAGTGGTCTCGCGTACACGCTATAGTCCCCGTACAGCGCCTGGTAGATTACCAGCGGTTCTCTTGTCTCGGAGTGAGTTGCCACCGCCACAATCTGATACATCTTATTCTTGAAATGGCGATAGAGCTCGCCGGTCTGTGGTATTCTCTCCATCTTACTCTTCCCTCTCAAACTACTGGTAGATAAAGCCGTTTATCATATCCATGGCCTCCGCCACAAAGTCCCTCTCATAGGACAACTTTGCGTCATACCCTTTCACCATCAGGTCTTCCACCATGTCCATGCTCATACCCTCCCGGGCATCCAGCTCCGCTGCCACATGGGCCGCGTCGTGAGGATGCGCCTCCTTTTGCGCCTGCTGATACTCCATCACACCCGTGGAGCTCACCCTTGCGGAATGGCCGTGAGACTGCTCCAATTCTGTCATTGTGGTATCCTGGGCATAGGTTGTGACGTTCTGTCTGGCCCTCGCCATAATATCCGCCTGGGTTCCCGCTCCCCCGTATCCTCTGGTCGCCTGCTGCACAGTACCTCTGACGCCTCCCACAGGTTGCGGTTGCGGCGGTCTCCCTGTCGCCATTGTCCCCTGCTGCCCGGGCCACTGTTGCATGGGAGCCTGCTGCATCGGTCTCTGCTGCATGGGTCTCTGCTGTCCGGGGCGAGTATTCTGTTGTGCATTTTTCTTGATGGTCACCACAATAATCGCAATCACCACCACTAACCAAATAACCGAAAAAAACATTGTCAACCTCCTACAACTCTCTTAACCAGCTCCAGCAACTGCTGCTGGGAAAAATCGACCTCCGCGCAAACCTTGAGCATGGGAATCCAGAAATCCTGCTCCACATTCTCCTCGATCAATTTCAACCTGTTTGCCGGCGGGATATTCACCAGTTCGGAATCATCGTGATCCACGTAAAAAAAGCTGAGGGCAATGAGACCCGGCATGGGTCTCTCCAGAATTTCCGCAGTCATAGAGATAATATTCTCCACCTCACTCTTCAAAATCACACGATTCACATCCCCACCGTCATACCGGTCCATCAACCGGAGAATGGAGTCAAAGGTGGAATGAAACTCCCTGTCCTCTCTGCTGACCAAAAACTCGTGGTCCATACAATCCTTGTAGTGCTTAATCTCCTTGCGCATCTGGTCAAATTGCTTCTTGATGTCACGGTTCCAGGAGCTTCCCTCCATCAGCATATTCTCAATATAGGCAAACGCCTCCGCCGCACAGTTCAAATTCTGTCTGGCAGATTGGTAGCGGTTCTTCGTCATGGGATACAGCTTCGCGATTCGGTCCAGTTGTTTTTGCCATGTCTTGACAACTCCCATATCGCCGCCCGCATATTGAATCTTCTTCTTCAGTTCTTTTATCTGTGTGTCCTCGCCAAACATGATTATCCTCACAATTTTATGGCATATGTGATTATTATATATGATTCCTTCAAAAATATCTACTTTTGAAAATGAAAAAGAAGTGTATAACCGAAAGAAGATGACAGATGGAACAAAAAAATTGGGGCTGCAAAAATGCAGCCCCAACATAAGCATTGAGAGTATTCAATTACTGCTCGATGGTTGCATGGTAGAAGTACTTCATACCTTCAACAGTGCTGTATACACCCTTTACATAAGACTTAACCATGTACAGGTCATTGTAGTAGTAAATAGGAACAACGCACTGGGTCTCCATAAGCATATCCTCTGCCTGGTGCATAAGTTCAGCACGCTTTGCAAGGTCAGCCTCGGTACGGATATCGCTGATCAACTGATCATATGCAGCCCAGTCAAGAGCCTTGCTTGCATCACGACCGAACTGGCAGTCGTTGTTTCCGGACTCGGTGGTCCACATCTCAAGCATGTTGATTGGATCGTTGTAGTCCATGATCCATCCCTCACGAGCGATATCGAAATCGCCGTTCTTACGAGTATTCAGGAAGGTAGCCCACTCCTGCTGCTCGATGGTCATGTTGATTCCGATGGTTGCAAAGTCAGCCTGAATAGCTTCAGCAGTCTTTACGTTGCCTTCAGAATTATTGGTCAGGTATACAAAGGAAACATCCTGGGTAAGTGCATCCTGATCAAGATCAAACAGGCCGATGGAAGCAAGCAATTCTTTAGCTTCTGCAACGTTTGCTTCGTAATCTGTTCCGTAGTAATCCTTGTTCTTGAACTCGCCACCGTTACCGTCAGAGCATCCTGCCGGTATGAATGTGGTAGCGATCTTCTGGTTGGTCTGTGCAATGTTGTCGATGATGTACTGACGGTCAATCAACAGGCTGAGTGCCTGACGGAATACCTTTGCCTGCTCCTCATCAAGACCAAGCTTGCTGTACAGATCAGAGTTGTAGTTGAATCCTACATAGTAGGTTCCAAGGTTGTCTGCTACTACGAATTCCTCGGACTGAGAAGCGGTGGGAACCTCTGCGGTCGGAACGGTATCGATGAAATCAAGGTCACCGGTCTGGTAAGCAGTGTATGCAGCAACATCATCACTGGTAAGCATTACGTTAAGAGTGGTGATGGATACGGAATCTGCATCCCAGTAAGAATCGTTCTTCACATAGGTCATATCAGAATCATGGTTCCAAGACTCAAGCTTGTAAGCTCCGTTTGATACGAAGTTCTCACCTGCATCCAATGCCCAGGTTCCTGCCGGATTCTCAGCGGAAACGGTAGGCTCAACTACTTCCTCATCAACCGGGAAGAAGAACGGGAATGCACAAAGGTCAAGGAAGTAAGGGCATACTGCCTTCAAGGTAACGGTAAGAGTCTTACCATCCTCGGAAGCTACAACGTCCTCATCACCCAAACCATTCTCGTAAGTAAAGCTCGGGAACACTTCGCAGAGGTAGCTGTAATCTGCTGCAACCTCAGGGCTGGCAGCTCTCTTCCAAGAGTAAACAAAGTCGGTAGCATCCAAAGCGTCACCGTTTGACCAGATAAGGCCATCCTTCATAGTGAAGGTGTAGGTAAGTCCGTCTTCAGACACTTCATAGCTCTCTGCACATGCCGGCTCGAGTTCTCCGTTTGCATTGTAACGCATCAGGCCTTCAAAGCAGTTAACGGCAAGACATCCGCCGTCTACAGTACTGTTCAAAGCCGGGTCAAGGTGATCCGGTTCGGAAGCCATAAAGATGTTAAGGGTTGTAGTATCTGCCTTGGTCGTTGTTGTACCAACGCTCTGAGTAGACTCAGGAGCCTTGTTTCCACATGCAACAAGTCCAAGTGCCATACCAGCAACAAGTACGAGTGATACAAGTTTCTTTTTCATAATATTTCCTCCTGTAAATATTAGTATATATGTTCAACCCCCTTGGGTTTGAACCGAAAAAATTCCGTTGCCGCACTATTTGTTCCAGCAGGCAACCATGTGACCGTTTCCGCGGTCCTTAAGCTCCGGTCTCTCCGCTGCACACTGCTCCGTCGCATATTTGCAACGAGTGCGGAACGGGCAGCCGGTGGGCATACGAAGCGGTGAGGGAACATCTCCCTCCAGGATAATACGCTGGCTGTTTCTCGCCGTCTCCGGATCCGGAATCGGAACCGCTGACAGCAGGGACTGTGTGTAGGGATGAACGGGATTGTTCATCAAATCATCCGCATCCGCCAGCTCCATCATGTGTCCCAGATACATGACTGCAATTCTATCGGAAATATGCTGAACCACAAGCAAATCATGGGCAATGAACAGATATGCCATCCCTCTCTGCTTCTGCAAGTCTTCAAACATATTGACAACCTGTGCCTGAATGGAGACATCCAACGCAGAAACCGGCTCATCGCACACGATAAATTTCGGATCCACCGCAAGGGCGCGGGCAATGCCGATTCGCTGTCTCTGTCCGCCGGAAAACTCATGGGCATACCGGGTGGCATGCTCTGCGTTCAAACCTACGGTCTCCATCAATTCCAAAATCTTGTCGTGACGCTCTGCACGATTCTTGTATAATTTATGGACATCCAACGGCTCGCCGATGATATCCTCCACCGTCATTCGCGGATTCAGGGAAGAATAAGGATCCTGAAATACCATCTGCATCTGCTTGCGGAACGCCTTCATATCCAGGTCAATCCGTTTCCCCTTCAGCGGCTTTCCGTTTGGTCCGAGAATGAGCTTGCCCTCCTCGTCATACTGCTCTCCGCTGTCAAACAACACCTGGCCGTCAAATTCGATACGTCCCGCCGTCGGCTGGTAAAGCCGAAGCAGCGTACGACCGACGGTGGTCTTACCACATCCGGACTCTCCTACCAGACCCAATGTCTCGCCCGGCTTGATGGCAAAAGATACATCATCCACAGCCTTAAGCGGAATGGTCTGAAGTCCGCTTCGAATCGGGAAATACTGTTTTAAGTGGCTTACTTTTAAGAGATATTCTTCGCTACTCATTCGCTTTTCCCTCCTCACACATCTTTTTTACATTCATCCAGCATGCAGCCAGATGGCCTTCGCCCACACGGATCTCCTCCGGCACTTGGGAGAGGCAAATCTTCATCGCCTCATCACACCTCGGGCAAAAAGCACATCCCTCCGGCATATTCAACAGGTTGATTGGAGTTCCCCCGATGGGAACCAGCCGCTCATTGTTGTTGGCCGTGGTGGGAATGGAACGAAGCAATCCCTTGGTATATTCATGGGCCGGACGATAGAAAATATCGTCTGCGGATCCTCTCTCGCAGACACGTCCGCCATACATTACAATAATCTCATCGCACATGGACGCGATGACACCCAGGTCATGGGTAACCATGATGATAGCCATTCCCAGCTTTTTCTGAAGATCCTGCATCAATTCCAGAATCTGTGCCTGAATGGTAACATCCAGCGCAGTGGTGGGCTCATCGGCAATCAAAATATCCGGTTCACAGGCCAGCGCCATAGCAATCATCACACGCTGTCTCATACCTCCGGACAACTCGTGGGGGTACTGCTTCACACGTTTTTCCGGCTCATTCACGCCCACGAGCGTAAGCATCTCGATGGCGCGCTCCTTCGCCTCTTTCTTGGTTCTGTTGGTGTGGAGCAACACTGCCTCCTCCAGCTGATATCCGACGGTAAATACCGGGTTTAAGGAGGTCATGGGGTCCTGGAAGATGATGGAACAGCATTTTCCGCGGAATTCAGACATTTTCTTGCGGTCCCACTGAACGATATCCTCCCCCTTGTACAGCACCTTTCCTCCAGTGATGGCGCCGTTGTCCGCCAAAATCTGCATAATGGAATAAGCAGATACGGACTTTCCGGATCCGGACTCTCCTACGATTCCCAGAGTCTTTCCCGGTTCCAGATTAAAATTAATTCCATTGACCGCATGCACTTCCCCGTTGTCTGTCTGGAAAGTGGTCTGCAAGTCTTGTACTTCGATGATATACTTATAATTTTCCATCTCACTCACCCCTTATCTAGACAGCTTCGGATCAAACGCATCACGCAGACCGTCACCAAGCAGGTTCAAAGCTAACACAATCAGACAAATCGCCAACGCAGGGAACAGCAATCGTTCCGGATAGGTCTGTAGCCCGCTTCGCGCCTCATTGGCGAGAGACCCCAGAGACGGCATAGGTGCGGAAACACCAAGGCCTACGAAGGACAGATAACTCTCGGTAAAGATTGCAGACGGAATCTGCAGTGCCGTGGTAATAATAATTACGGACAGACAGTTGGGCAAAATGTGGCGTCTGATAATGCGCGGAGTTGAAGTTCCGATACATTTTGCCGCAAGCACATACTCATTCTGCTTGATGGTCAAAATCTGTCCGCGAATCAAACGGGCCATACCGACCCAATATAATAGTCCAAACACGATAAACAATGCAATCATGTTGACTCCCAGCTTGGCGAGAACCGTTCCCTCCAGCGCGGGGGCAAGGGTCTCACGGAGTACCACGGAGAGCAAAATGATCAGCAACATATCCGGCAGTGAATAAATGATATCCACAATACGCATCATAATCATATCCACCTTGCCGCCAAGGTACCCGGAAATGGATCCGTACAACATACCGATCGCCAGGACAAGGAGAGATGCGAAGATACCGACACCGAGAGATACTCTGGCTCCGTATACCACACGAATAAAATAGTCGCGTCCAAGGGAATCCGTTCCGAAAATATGCGGAAAAACACTCTCGCCGGCTTCGATTTTTCTCATCTCGCTCATGCTGTGTTCAAAGGGAGCAAGATTTGCCGCATCCTTTGTGATATCCGCATATCCGTAAGGAACCAGCATCGGTCCAAACACTACAATCAATATAATCAGTACCAAAATAATTATGGAACCCATTGCAAGCGGATTCTTGCGCAGACGGCGCAGACCGTCCTTCAGGAAGGTGGTGGATTCTCCCATGACATCCTGCTGGCGTTTCTCCTCCTCCGTTGCCTTTTCAAAATCCTGCATGTTGAACTTGCTCAAATCAATCTGAGTTGAGAAAGGTGCTCTTTTCAAACTGTCTTTCATTTTTCTCTCCTCCTAACTAATCGAGCTTAATTCTCGGGTCAACAAACTTGTAGACAATATCGGTAATCAGATTGGCAATAACCATAATCACCGCAAGAAAAATTGTGGTTGCCATGATTAATGTATAGTCGCGGTTATTGATGGCGCTCACGAATTTGGCACCCAGTCCTCCGATGTTGAAAATGCTCTCAACAACCATGGACCCGGTCAGGATTCCCGCAATCATCGGTCCCACGTAAGTGATAACCGGAATCAGCGCATTGCGAAGTCCGTGCACAAAAATCACCTTGAGCTGGGATACGCCTTTCGCTTTGGCGGTACGGATATAGTCCTGTCCCAAAGCATCCAGCATGGAGGTCTTGGTCAGACGGGTGATGTATGCCATGGGTGACATTGCAAGGGCAAGCACCGGCAAAAGCACCTGATTGTCCCCCGCCGAGAATGCGGACACCCAACCAAGCTTCATGCAGAAGAAATACAGCAACAGGGTTGCCACCACAAAGGATGGCATCGCCGTAATCAACGTGATAAAGAACACAATGATTCTATCCGGCCACCGGTTACGCATCAGCGCCGCTATCGAGCCCAGGACCAATCCCAATATAATGGCCAGACCCGCTGCGAGCAGTCCCAATTTTGCAGAAATCGGAAAACTTTCGGAAAAAATTGAAGAAATGTCTCGACCATTCTTAAGGCTGACACCGAAATCTCCGTGAAGGATGTTTTTCATATACATCACATACTGCTCCGGAACCGGCTTATCCAGATTATATCTCGCCTCAAGCGCTGCAATTACCGTTGGATTGGATGCCTTTTCCTTATTGAAAGGACCTCCCGGAATTGCATTCATGGCAAAGAATGTGATCACACTGATAATAAACACAGTGAGAATTGCCAACAGAACTCTTTTTACAACGTACTTACCCACTTTAATCACCCCTGTAATTTGCTATACAGCCTTCTTCCGCACAGCGAAAGAGAGGCATTATTCTGTGTAAAATTGCATTTTTGATAAAAAAAAGGGTGCATTTGTTTTCTATAAAGCACCCCATTGCACTGTACCATTTACAATTTTTCAAAAACCACTAATATATAATAGCATGTTTTTTCGTTTTGTCAATGTTCATTATCCTATCCAATTTCTTGCATTTATGATATAATCTGACATGATATGAAAACATTCCGGAGAGAGGTTATCCATGTTAACATACGAAGAAGTGCTCAATATGAATTATTATAAGAAGACATCCTATACCGGATGGATGGGGGGTATGCGTTTCCTCATCAAACGGGAGACTCCGGAGGCGGAGGAGGGAAAGGACCCCATTGATCCCTTTTTCCACGTCTGGGTGTGGCCGGGTCCCTACATCTTCGACCTGACTCCCGCCGACCAAAAATATACCGCCCGTTTCCCCTTCACGGAAGAGGGAAAAAAACTGGCAGTGGACTGGATCAATGAACAGTATGAAGCTCACATGTCAGAGTGGCCAAAAAAGAAAACCGGATAAAAAAAGGATTTGGAAAACTCCAAATCCTTTTTCAGTGGGCTTGAGAAGACTCGAACTTCCGACCTCACGCTTATCAGGCGTGCGCTCTAACCGGCTGAGCTACAAGCCCATCTGTCCTCCTACAAATCAGCACGGATGTTATCTTAATATAATTTCCGTATTTCGTCAAGAGTAAATTACAAAAGTACGGGCGACAGGACTTGAACCTGCACGGTCTCCCACTAGAACCTAAATCTAGCGCGTCTGCCAATTCCGCCACGCCCGCAAGCAAAAACCATTATACCACATTATGATTCAATTACAACCACCCGCCCGGAAAAAAAATCCGCCTCCGACTCGTCGTGGGTAACCAGCAAAAAGGTGCGATTCCCAGTGCTTTCCCTCACAAAGTCCATCACCTGAAGCTTGGTTTCCTCATCCAGGCCCTTGAAGGGTTCATCCATCAATATGGTATCCGCCCCCATCATCTGCGCGTACACAATGGCGCGAACAATCGCCACGCGACGCTTCATTCCTCCGCTCAGTTTGGATATCGGCTCGTTTTCCCAATCTTCAAGCCCCACTTTTTCCAAGCATGTTCTCATGGTTTTCTCCGCAAGCTTCCGATCATACTTTCCGGATAAGACCATCTCCATATTCTCACGCACCGTGAAGGATTCGCACAGGCGATTTTCCTGAAAAACCGCACCGATTTTTCCGCCTCCCATATCGACAGTGCCGGAATCCACCGGCTCCAATCCCATGAGAATTCGAAGCAGGGTTGTCTTTCCGCTCCCGCTTGTCCCCATCAGGACAACACACTCCCCTCCGTGCACCTCCATGGAGAAATCTTTGAGAACCGTTTTATCCCCGTATGTTTTTGTGACATTACTTATCTCAATGTTCATGCTCGCAACACCTTTTTCAGGAAAAATAGAAACAGTTTTTCCGACAACACACTAATCACCACAATAATCACCGTCCACGCCAACAGATCATCCGTATCCAGATATATCTTTGCCAGATACAGTTGCTGCCCCACGGATCCGTTGGGCGTCCCGATAATCTCCGCCGCCACGCCGGCTTTCCACGCCATTCCCGTGGTCACGGTAAACCCGGACATCAAAAACGGAGTCAGCTGCGGGATGGTTATGTAGCGCAGTTTTTTCATGGGAGACATCCCGTAAACCCTCGCCATCTCTTCCATCTGCGGGTTTACCGCCCGAAGTCCCGACAGCACATTCTGATAGATAATGGGCAGCACAATCAGAAAAGAGATGAACACGGACAGATGCTGGGCGGACAGCCAGATCAGGCAAATCACCACAAAGGATGCCACCGGAACCGATTTTATGGTTGCCATCCAGGGCCACAGGAGTGTCTCCACCACAGGAAACCGATTTGCAAGCACCGCACAGACAATCCCCAGAACCACCCCCAATAAAAAGCCCCCCGCAATATGGTAGAACGTGAACCAGACGGAAATTCCGAAATGGGGAACCTGCCAGATGGTAAACAGCCGGGCAAACACCTCGATGGGGGTAACCAGCAGAATCTTCTGATGGATACACATGGCCGCAATCTGCCAGATTGCAAGGGCCACAACAACTGCAATTATTTTATTGAGAAAGGGAATTCTAAAAGAATTCCCTTTCCTGTTTGCATCTTTGAAATTACAAACCATAGTAGAAGTCATCTCCCGGCATCGCGCCGCCCAATGCAGCCGGATTCTGATCATACACTGCCTGAAGGAATCCTTCCAGCGCTGCTTTCATCTCAGAACCGGTCAGACAAACCAAGTGGCAGTTTGGAAGCGCCTTCTGTGCGAGGGGCGCTTTTGCCACAATCCCATACTGCTCAATCAAAGCTGCTGCGCCCTCCACATCCTGGGAAGTGTAGGCAACCGACGCCTCATATTCCTCCAAAAACTGTGCCAATTGATTCGGGTACTTCTCCGCAAATTCGCTGCGGACAACAATCACTCCTGTGATAATGTTGCACCCGTTATCCAGTTTTTCCCACTCATCATTCAGATCCACCGCTACCCGGAGACCTTCCACCTGGGCGCACGCCGCTGTCACAAAGGGCTGCGGAAGCATTGCAACCGCATTCTCATCTGCTGAGATGTATGACAGCGCTTCTGTGGTGTCCGCACACCACTGGATGGTAAGATCCTTATCCGCATCCATTCCGTTGGCAGTAAGCAGATAGCGGAGGATGTACTCCGGAACTGCTCCCTGTCCGGTGGCGTAGACAGTCTTGCCCGCAAGATCCGCAAGGCTCTGCACACTCTCACCACGCTCCACAATATACAGCACCCCGGTGTTGACGGTGGCAACCACCTTTACCCCGCCCTCCGTCTTGTTATACAGGGTAGATGCAAGATTGGACGGGATTGCCGCAATATCCAGTTCTCCCTGGGCAAGCGGAGTCACAAACGCGGATGCTTCGGTTGCAAGTTCTGCAAACTCATACGTGTTGGCAGTCTCCCCCGCCGCCCCATCGCTCATAAGTTTTACCATTCCCATTGCGGTGGGTCCACTCATTGCCCCCACACGTATGGTGGTTGGTTCTTCCGCCTCAATCTGGGTCTGGGTATCATCTGCGCCGGTCACAGTCTCCGTGCCTCCCTGTGTGTCCACCTGTGTGTCTGACTTCTTGGTGCCGCATCCCATCATCATAGTCACGGCCATGGATGCCACCAGAAGAACGCTCAATAATTTTTTCTTCATAACAACTTGTCCTTTCTGCCCGAAATAAGGGTCTTTTATATTTTGGCTGTATTCGTCTTGGCAGATACACCCTCCAGCATTCCAAGTTTTCCCGAAATTGCGCTGGTAACCGCCGTCGGCGCATCCAACATCACGCAAATCACCGACACATTCTTTTTCTCATAGGGTAATCCCATGCGGCCAATAATGTACTTGCCATACTCATGCAAAATATCATTGACACGTCCTGCTTCCTCCCGGTCATAAATGATGATGCTAAGCACTGCGATTCGGTTATCCATTGTAATTTCCTTTCCGCCGAAGTTCTCGGGCTACGAAAAAAGGTTGCTTCACGAGGCGCAAAAATGCGGTCGTAAAGCAACCATCAGTTTCTCTCCCTCGCCTTTCCACTCGGGACGAACCCTTGTGCGTCAGTACGAATTATCAGTTGTGGTCATTCTATGGAAAAAACACAAAAATGTCAATCCTTTTCCTAGGACTGCCGTTAAATTTTGAAGAAGCTGATCGCCTCCTCCAAGACAACGGCCTGTTCCTTCACCTCTTCTGCCTGCTGTGCGACAACCGCGATGGTGGAACTCAGTTCCTGCATGGAGGCCGTGGTCTCCTCCGTGTTTGCCGCATTCTCCTGGGAGATGGCACTCAGGTTGGAGATCAGGTCAATCATGCTGGTTCTGGACTGATCGCAATCCTTTGCCTGCCCGTCCACCATGCCGCTGTGGCTTCTCGTATCCTGAATTCCCTCGCTGACATTGGCAAACTCTTCCTGGGTATTTTTCAGGTTCTCCTGCTGCTCTTGCAAGAGATGTTTCACCTCTTCCATCTTCTCGATGGATCTCTTGGAGTCCGCTACCAGGATTCCAAGAATCTCCTCGATCTTGCGTCCGGATTCATTGGACTGTTCCGCAAGGTTGGAAATCTCATTTGCCACAACTGCAAAGCCCTTTCCGGCCTCGCCGGCTCTTGCAGCTTCAATGGAAGCATTCAGAGACAGGAGATTGGTCTGATCCGCAATCTCAGTAATCAAATTAACCGCTGTGGAAATATCCGCAACGGAGCGGTCTGTCGCCGCCACATTCTCCGCCACCACTTCGATGGCTTCCACCGTCTTGGAATTGGATTGATCCAGCACACGAATGATCTCCATTGCTCTCTTGCCGGCAGAATCCATATCCCCTGCCACATAGTCCAAATCGTTGATTCCGCCCACGATACTTGCGATCTTGTCTCCCATGTCCGCCACCTTCAGCGTAGCGGTCTCGATATCGGTCGCCATGGATACAGCACCCTTGGAGATCTCATCCACCGCACGGCTGACACTGTCCGCATTGTCGGATGTAGAGGTGGCAATGGATTGCAATTCATTGCCGTTTCTAAGGAGATCCTCCGATGCGCTCTGAACCTTCTCCACAATCTCCCTCAAGGATGCAGATAAGCGAATCCGGGATTTGATGATGGAATCGATTTCCTTGACATCACTCTTGGCTGTCCTGTGCGCTGTTAAATCACCCTGGGACAGGAAGCTCAGATTCTCGGAAATAATGACAAGCGGCTCCTTGAGACTTCTCGCAAAGAAGAATGCTATCACAATGCTGATAACCACATTAAAAATCGCAATTCCTATCAGTTTCGTCACAGTAGCGTTAACCTCTTTGTTGACAAGTTCTTCACTTTTTCCGGCAAATGCCATCCCCACAGCATTCCCCTGGTCGTCATAAACCGGAAGGTAGATCACCTGATACAATTCCCCATTAATCGGCACATTTTCCGCCTCATAAGTATTCCCTGCGGAGACAGTCGCCCATATAGCCGGGTCAGTAGCCGTCCCCTCATTTCTTCCGGATGGATTATTCGCGTCTTTCATAGATGAAATATATCGAACATCCTGAATAAACAGCGTCATCTCAACATTGTTATCCAGCATGCTGTCCACGTAGTCATGCTCATAAGCAGGCTGATGGTCCGCGGAATTGGCGATATCCCACTCATAATACTTACCCAGTCCTCTTGCCGCGGTCTCCAGTTCACTGGTCACGTTACTCTTCAGCGCATTTTTCATCTCCATGCTGGAGAAAAGCACCGTCGTGGTTGCCACCAAAAGTGCCGGTATCATTGCAACCAGAAGCAGCGCCCCCATCATTGATATTTTCTTTCTCTCCTTTTTAGCCATATTGTCCCCCTTTTCTTAACGTAAACCCACATAACAATACTTTACCATTTTTTCGTAAAAACTCAACACTTAAGTACCGTTTTCTCCACAATTCCTGTACATTTTCTCCAAAACTATACTTTACCAATAACCTTTAAAATTTATAGGAATATAGTATATAAAACACATAGGAGTTACTCCCATTCATATGCAAAACAGAACTGCCATACCGATGGATTACGGTGCAGACCCTTATGTGGTCAATCTGGAAAGCGCCACAAAACAGAATTCCTTTTATCGCAGGACTCTGTGGACCGGCTACCATTTACAGGTGACATTGATGTCCATTCCGCCCCAGGGGGAAATCGGATTGGAGGTCCACGAGAACGACGACCAGTTTCTGCAGATAGAGGAGGGCTGTGGAATGGCCCGTATGGGCTCCTGCCGCGATAATCTGTCACTTCAACGGACTGTAAGCAGCGGCGATGCGGTCCTTATCCCGGCCGGCACCTGGCACAACGTGGTCAACACCGGCAGCGTCCCGTTGAAAATCTATTCCATCTATGCCCCGCCCCATCATCCGAAGGGCACCGTGCATCGCACAAAGAGGGAATCCGACGCCGGAGGAGTCTGACACCGGAGGAGTCCGATGATATTGTATATCATATCTCGTAATATTCTTATAGAACCACCGAAAAAGCCTCCAACTCTTTCAGGGGTTTGGGGGCTTGATCATCTTCTTTTACAATATCATATTTAGGAAACCGGTATTTGTTCTTTCCTCAGAGAATCATCTGCCAACACTCATTTCCCGATATTATCTCTAAACTCCGAATTACTAATAAATATCTGAATCTCCCGGCAAAAAATAGTAAAAACCGAGACTTCGACCGGGACTTTACTAATGGATTCCCTGTTTGACAAGGGAAAAATTAGTAAAATCCGGGAAGCAATCAGGATAATTACTAACAGAATTCGGAAATCTGGGAGAATCATTAGTAAAATCAAGAGAGTCATCTTGTAAATTACTAACAGAATCCGGAAGTTAGGTGAGAACATTAGTAAAAACAATAGTATAAACATTAGTAAAAACCAAAGCACCAGGATAATTGCTAATATGAAAAATCATATGGAAATTCTTCAAAATTTGGAGCGGTATTCGGAAATTATGTATGATATAATTTATAGCAAAAGATGTCGGAAAGACGTAAGAAAATACCAAAAAATGGTGTACTAAAATTAGCACAAGGATTTTGCTGAAACTAGTACTTTTGCTCCATGACACGAACTTTGCTTACTTGTTAAAATAGAACCATCAACGAAAGTTGAGAAGGCATTGCCGTTTGGGGAAAATATAATGTAAAGGAGAAATTTAAAATGGCAAGATTTACACTACCTCGTGATTTGTATCACGGAAAAGGCTCCCTTGAGGCTCTCAAGTCTTTCGAGGGAAAGAAAGCAATTATCTGTGTAGGCGGAGGCTCCATGAAGAGATTTGGATTCCTTGACAGAGCCATCGACTACTTGAAGGAAGCGGGAATGGAGGTCGACCTGATTGAGGGTATCGAGCCGGATCCGTCCGTTGAAACCGTCATGAAGGGCGCAGAGAAGATGCTTGAGTTTGAGCCTGACTGGATCATTGCAATGGGTGGAGGATCACCGATTGATGCAGCGAAGGCTATGTGGATTAAGTATGAGTATCCGGAAGTTACTTTTGAGGATATGTGTAAGGTGTTCGGACTTCCGAAGCTTCGCCGCAAAGCTCATTTCTGTGCAATTTCATCCACATCTGGAACTGCGACGGAAGTAACCGCATTCTCAATCATCACAGATTATGAGAAGGGTATTAAGTATCCGATTGCTGACTTTGAGATTACACCGGACGTTGCGATCGTGGATCCGGATTTGGCAGAAACTATGCCGCAGAAGCTCGTTGCTCACACCGGAATGGATGCAATGACACATGCGGTTGAGGCATATGTATCCACAGCAAATTGTGACTTTACCGATCCGCTTGCAATTCATGCAATTGAGATGATTATGAGGGACCTTGTTCCTTCCTACAACGGAGATATGGAAGCGCGTGACAGAATGCATGTTGCACAGTGCCTTGCAGGCCAGGCGTTCTCAAATGCACTTCTGGGAATCGTACATTCCATGGCTCATAAGACCGGAGCAGCGTTCGCTGACTACGGCGCACATATTATTCACGGTGCTGCAAATGCCATGTATTTACCAAAAGTTATCGCATTTAATGCGAAGGATGAGACTGCAAAGAAGCGCTACGGCGTAATTGCAGATTATATGCACCTGGGCGGCGCCAACGATGATGAAAAGGTGAAATTGCTCATCGATTACCTGCGCAAGATGAATGACGACTTGAATATTCCTCATTGCATCAAGAATTACGGGGCAGACAGCTACCCGACAGAGCAGGGATTCGTTCCGGAAAAAATATTCCTTGAGAGACTTCCTGAAATTGCGAAGAATGCAATCGGTGATGCTTGTACAGGTTCTAACCCGAGACAGCCAAGCCAGGAGGAGATGGAAAAACTCTTGAAGTGCTGCTACTATGACACAGAGGTTGATTTCTAGAGAAGTGAGTCTAGAGCGATAAGGCTAGAGCAAAAAGGCTAGAGTGAGAAGGCTAGATCAAAAAGGCTAGAGCAATAATTCTAGAGCAATTAGTCTAGAGCGATAAGGCTAGAGCAAAAAGACTAGAGCAAGAAGGCTAGAGCAAAAAGGCTAGAGTAATAATTCCAGAGCAATTAGTCTAGAGCGATAAGGCTAGAGCAAAAAGGCTAGAGTAAAAAGTCCAGAATGATTAAAGCTCGCATCCGTTGGATGCGAGCTTTTTGACTGTAGACAAAGTATCATTGGGTATGGTTCCAATTTATAAGTGTGAAGATATACAGTAGAACTTTTTTTCTAGTGAAAGAAAATTCAGTCTTCAAAAATTATGCAAATTTTTCGAATCTTGTTAATCGGAATTGTCCAAGACCATTAATGCAGGGGTGCTTCTTTCAATTCGGACAAGGATATAGTGGAAGAAAAAACTCGTCAGTCTAAAAATAGGGGAAACGCCCAAAAGGACTGACAGAAAAGCGGATATAGGCAGGATTCTGAAGAATTCGTCAGTCTAAAAATAGGGGAAGCGCCAAAAAGGACTGACAGAAAAGCGGATATGGGCCGGATTCTGAAGAATCCGTCAGTCTAAAAATAGGGGAAACGCCAAAAAGGACTGACAGAAAAGCGGATATAGGCCGGATTATGAAGAATCTGTCAGTCCATAAAGAGAAAAAGTATCAAAATAGACTGACACGGAAGGGATTATTACGAATTAAGGGGGAGTACGAGCAAAAGTATTTACCTTGCATACAGTGTTAAGGCTCGCATCCAACGGATGCGAGCCTTATTCTTGGCGACTATAACTGTCAGCTAATATTGTCAGCTAATACTGTCAGCTAATACTGTCAGCTAATATTGTCAACTAATACTGTCAGCTAATACTGTCAGCTAATATAGCCAGATAAAAACCTACCACCTATTACTGCCGGTGAATAGCTTGACATCCTTTACTGCAGTGCGGAATTGTCCGGAATCATTCTGGAGATACCTTCCAGTCTGCCGATCAATGTCTCGGACAACTGCTGCGCTTCTGCGCAGAGAGAGTGAGCTCTTGCATTATCACCGTCAAACAATGCCTTGACAGTATCGGAACCGAGAGAGTGGAGTCTCTTGTGCATTGCGCCGATATCGCTCCATACCTGTTTGAACTCCGGGATGGTAGGCTCAAAGGAATTGAAAAAGTGGCCGAACTTACACTTGTTGCCATCAAACTGGAATGGAATGATGTTCTGTTCCTCCACGATGGAAGTGAGTTTGGCAACCCAATTTTTGTGCGCCTGGATAGCGCCCTCTAAATAGGAGCGCAGTTCATCGCCGGTGAGAGCGTAGAAGGGGTCGAAGGACATCTTGCCCATTTTGACCAGTACAGCGTCCACGCCGGATTCAATCTGCGGAAGAGGTTTCACGGCCTCGATGCAGTTGGTGCCGATCTCATTCAAGGAATCTGTATGGGTGCGCAGGGTAGAGCAGGCTTCCTCAATCTCGGATGCCCGGGCTTCAATCTCGTTCATGGAACTGCTGATCTCTTCGCTGACAGCGGCCAGATTGCTGATGCTGTCCGTAATTCCCGCAACATGCTGTTGATTTTCTTCATTCAAGGCCCAGACATCCTTGATTCTGCTGTTCACATCCTCCAGGGAAGAGATGGCGCTCTCCACGCTGTTCACACTCTCCACAGTGGCGCTCTGAACATTGGCAACGAACTGTCCCATGTCATCGGTCAGCTTCTTAGTCTCATCCGCAAGGGAGCGAATCTCATCGGCAACTACGGCAAAGCCCCGACCGGCTTCTCCGGCGCGGGCTGCTTCAATGGAAGCATTCAAAGACAAAAGGTTCGTCTGAGAGGAGATGGCGTTGATTGCGGAGATAACCTCATTCATGTTGTTGATAATTTGAGACAACTGATTCATGTCGGAATGCATTTTCTCGGAAATTCCGATGGTGTCCTCCGACAATTTACGGATCTCTGTCAATTCCGCCTGGCTTGTCTCGATTTTCTGGTATACATTGCTTGATTCTTCCGAGACAGTGATGATGGTGTTGGTCAAATCCTCATGCCGCGCGGAGACGATTCCCGCAACCTCGGTGGAATCAGTCGCTGCCACATGAATTCCCTGTGTGGCCTCTGAGATACTTCTGGAGATTTCTTCCAATTGCTTGGTGTAGAAGCGAATATCCAAATCCAATTCGCTGATTTGTGCAACGGCGTTGACATTCATCTCGTACACACCGGCAAAAGCGCTGCGGCCCCCTAATAATCGTTGATAAATGGACTCAAGCTCCGGGGTGGAATACTTGAGATTTTCCAGTCTGGATAAGGATGCAATCTCGTCCTTACCATGTTTTTTAACAAGTCCCATAAAAACCTCCTACATTAGTAATAATAATCTGGGAATATTATATCACATTCCATGTGTTAATGGAATTGCTAAAATGGAAAGTTTTTGCTAGAATATACCCGTTTAGACAACTAAAGAGGAGAAAAAGTTATGGTATTCAGTTCTACGGAATTCATTTGGTGCTTTTTGCCCGTGGTGATGGCGCTGTATTTCCTTTGCTATCTGTTGGAGAAAAAGACCAATCATATAAAAAACTTCCTGCTTCTGATCAGCAGTCTGATCTTTTACGCATGGGGCGAGCCGGTATATATCGTTCTGATGCTCGCATCCATTGTGTTCAATTACCTCATGGGAGTATGGATGGGGAAAAAGCAGTCCAAATGGCTGCTTGCGGTGGCGGTTCTCGGCAATCTCGGATGTCTCGGAGTGTTCAAGTACCTCCACTTTTTCCTGACGAACCTGGGCGCGATACTTCATACCCAGCGCTTTGACCATTATCAACTGGCACTGCCCATAGGAATCTCTTTCTACACCTTTCAGGCGCTGTCCTATGTGATTGATGTGTACAGGGGCACCATCAAGGCCCAGAAAAAGCCACTGGATTTGGCACTTTACATTTCCTTTTTCCCGCAACTTATCGCGGGACCCATTGTAAAATACCGGGATATCGAGGCGCAGTTGGAGCACCGGGTAATCTCTGTGGCCCAGGTGAGCCTTGGGATGCGGAGGTTTGTGTACGGACTCGGGAAAAAAGTGATTATCTCCAACACCATGGCGGAGATTGCGGATACCATATACGGGCTGAACGCGGGCGGAATCTCCACACCGGTTGCATGGCTTGGAGCAATCTGTTATCTGTTTCAAATCTACTACGACTTCAGCGGATATTCAGACATGGCAATCGGGCTAGGCAAAATATTCGGATTTGATTTCCCGGAGAACTTTAATTTTCCTTATCTGGCGGATTCCATCCGGGATTTCTGGCGCAGATGGCACATCTCATTGTCCAGCTGGTTCAAGGAATACCTCTACATTCCATTGGGCGGAAACCGCAAGGGCAACGTGCGTACATACCTGAATCTCATCATCGTCTTTTTCTGCACCGGTCTGTGGCACGGCGCCAACTGGACCTTTGTGGTGTGGGGACTGTTTCACGGGGCATTCCAGCTGTTGGAGCGAGGAATATTCGGAACCTGGCTAGCACAGAAAGCGCCCAAAGCGATCCGCCATCTCTACGCGCTTCTGGTGGTGACGGTAGGCTGGGTATTTTTCCGCGCGGACACTCTGGGGGACGCTGTCCAATACATCGGGAACATGTTCCGTTTCCGAATGCATGGGACTTTTATGCCCGGCGCCTGCTTAAACGGGTACAATGTGACCATCCTGGTACTGGCGGTTCTGCTGTGCGGAATGTTGCAAAAACTATGCCCCAAAATCTATGGAGTGCATGTGTGCAAAAAGGATGCAATCTCCGGATGGGATTTGCTTCTGTGCCTGGTGATTACCCTATGGGCGGGAACCTTGATTATCTGCGGAACCTACAATCCGTTTATCTATTTCCAATTCTAGCTGTGGGCGGAGAGAAGAAAAGAGGTATGCAATGAACAAGAATCATGTGAAAAATATATTGATGATCATCCTGTTTTTGGCGTTTATCGGCTACTACTGGATCTTTTTCCCGGTGACCGGAGGCGAGGGAAACACGGAGCGGGAAAAACGGCAGTTGGCGGAGTTCCCGCAATTCAAGGCGGAGGAGTACAAGACCTACTCGGCCCGGCTGACAGATTATTTGAGGGATCATATTCCTTTTCGCTATGAGGTAACCTCCCGGTATAACGATTTGATGATCAACACCTTCCATCAACCCACGGACAGGGGCGTTATATTGGGAAAAGAGAACTGGCTTTTCTACAACTCCAACGCCAAGGATCCGGATACCAACGAACTGTTGGATTACGACGGGGTGAGCCGGTACACCGAGGAGCAGATGGAGCGAGTGGCGGCGGAAGTGCGCGGGGCGGATGAATTCTGCAGGGAACATGGTGCGCAGATGATCTTCTTGATTGCGCCCAACAAATCCTCCGTCTACCCGCAGTATATGCCGGATGTGTATGTGCAGGAGAGCGATTACAGCCGGATGGACCAGCTGTATGAATATCTCTGTGAGAATACGGAGGCAATCGTGCTGTATCCGAAGCGGGAATTGCGGGAGCTTTCCCTGAAATATAAGACGTTCTATGCCAATGACACCCATTGGAACGGTTTGGGTGCATATTTTGCAACCCAGATGATGATGGAAAAATTTGGGCTGGATTACCCGGCATTGAGTCAATTGGAGCTGGTGAACGATCCTTCGCCGGAGGATCTAAAGCTTATGCTGGGAGTGGAAAACTATGCCCCCGATGATGGAAACACCATCCCGGATTACGGACAAATCTACCAGGTATCGGTAATCTCTGCCACCGAGAACATGACTTCCTATGAATCCACAAACCCCAACGGCAAGAAGCTGTTGCTCCTGGGGGATTCCTTTTCGGAAAAGCTGGTTCCGGCGCTGGGGATTTCCGTGACCAGACTGGACGCCTCCAGAACCAGATATTACCAGTTCGCGGAAACCGGAGACTATGATTATGTAGTCTATGAGATGGTGGAGCGCAATTTGTCGATTTTGGCGCAATAGAGGCATATTCGGTGAAAATAATAATAGAAACGTCCTGCAATGGCGCAATTTACGTTGTCGCAGGGCGTTTTT
The DNA here is from genome assembly GCA_029008875.1 of Lachnospiraceae bacterium. Classification (GTDB taxonomy): domain Bacteria; phylum Bacillota; class Clostridia; order Lachnospirales; family Lachnospiraceae; genus Roseburia. The sequence goes on from JAQXJP010000012.1 coordinate 84,631, forward strand.
TCTATTGTGATTTTTGATAATTAAAAAGTTTGAAATATTATTAGATGCTGACAAAAAATGGAAAAACATTTATGCAAAACTGACAAAAATATCGGAAATTTTCGAAGCACAAAAAATGGAAACTGTCAAATTTGTAGATGTTGTTCAAGAGAACGGGAATTTTCGACAAATTGCTTGTCGAAATTCCGCAAAAATGGTAAAATAGTAAAAGTTTTAGGGAAAGAAAACTTTCTTTTTCCCGGTTGAAAAAGAATGAGTTTGGGAGATTAGGAATGGCTGGAAGAAAAGCGTACAAACGATTGGGAGATTTACTTGTCGAAGCAGGTGTGATCTCGGAAAAGCAGAGAGATGAAGCACTGGATTTGGCGAGACAGAGCAATGGCAAGAAGAAGTTTGGTGAGGTGCTTATCGATATGGGATACACCACCAACGATGAGATTGTGAATGCGCTCTCGGTTCAGTTGGAGATTCCCAAAGTGACCGTGTCCAGCATTCAGATCTCGGATGCGATTGTCAACCTGCTTGGAGCCGTGGATGAGAAGGCCAGCGAGAACTACCGCAGTTTCCTTCGCAACAATGTCATGATTCCCTTTGAGTTGGATGCGAAGAACCCGAATATTGTCCATGTGGCAATGGCGGATCCTCAGGATTACAATGCCATGGATGACTTCTCGGTGATTACCAATTATCAGGCAGAACCTTACGTATCAACGTCGCAAGACATCATGATTGCCCTTGATAAATTCTTCCCCGATGAAGCAACTCAACGATTGATGCGTGAGTTTGCTCAGGAGAGAAAGGATAAGGTTGAGCGAAACCAGAGTGAAGACAGTGCGTTAAGCGACATCAGCAGTTCTCCGATTGTCAAATCTGTTAACGATATGATCGACGCAGCCGCCAGAGCGCGGGCGTCCGATATCCATATTGAGGCGCTGGAAAATCGATTCCGCGTCCGGTTCCGTATCGACGGAGCTCTGTATGAACAACCCAAATTCGGAAGTGATATTCATGGTCTTCCGGCCATGATTACCCGTTTGAAAATCATGGGAGGAATGGATATCTCTGAGAAGAGAAAACCACAGGACGGCCGAATCACCAAGATTATCGACCGCGTTGAGTACGACATTCGTGTGTCCATGCTCCCCACAGTGTTTGGAGAGAAATGTGTAATGCGTCTCGCCAAGAAGAGCGCACTTACCAGAGATAAAAAGGATTTGGGCTTCTCCGATGAGGAGATGAAGCAATTTGACCACATCCTCAAGAATACCAACGGAATCCTGCTGGTAACCGGACCTACCGGTAGCGGTAAGTCCACCACACTATACACCGCACTTTCCGAATTGAATAAGGAAGATGTCAACATTATCACGGTTGAGGACCCGGTGGAGGCCAACATTGACGGAGTCAATCAGGTACAGGTGAACAACAAGGCGGAGCTCACCTTCGCCAACGCCCTCCGTTCTATCTTGCGTCAGGACCCGGATATCATCATGATCGGTGAGATTCGAGACGGGGAGACCGCAGAGATTGCGGTTCAGGCATCCATCACCGGACACCTGGTGGTGAGCACCCTGCATACCAACAGCTCCGCAAGTACCATCAGCCGTCTGGAGGACATGGGAATCGAGAGTTACCTGCTGGCAGATTCCATGATCGGAGTGATCGCCCAGAGACTGGTTCGCCGCCTCTGCCCCAATTGCAAACGCATCCATGTGGCGACGGAGGATGAAAAAGAACTGATGGGACTGGATCTGACCAAGGATTTCCAGTTCTACGAGGCCAACCCGGAGGGCTGTGAGGAGTGTGATCACATGGGATACCACGGACGAATCGGTATCTACGAGATCATGACGGTCACCCCGAAGCTGAAAAAAGTCATTGCCCGGGGCGGTAGCGCCGACGAACTGGAGGAAGCAGCCCTCTCCGAAGGAATGCACACCCTCCGTCAAAGCGCCAAGAGGCTGGTGCTGGACGGAATCACCTCCTACAAGGAAATGGTTCGCACCACATTTGAGAATTAAGGGAGTTTAGAACACCATGCAGATTCAAGACATTCTTACCCTGGCGCAGGAGAACAAGGCGTCCGATATCCATATCTCCCCGGGAAATCCGGTGATGCTTCGCATTGACGGAGATTTGGAGCCCTTTGGGGAGCAGAAGCTGATGCCCAACGACATCGATGAGATGCTCCGCCCGCTGATGAGCAACAAGGAACTGAATCATTTGGAGGAAGTGGGAGAGTTGGACTTTGCTTTTTCCGTCCCGGGATTTTCCCGAATCCGAGCCAACGTGTTCCGGCAGAGAGGAACCTTCGCAGCTGCGTTGCGTATCCTGTCCTACGACGTGCCCAGCGCAGAGACGCTGGGGATTCCCAAATCCGTCATCGAACTGACGGAGAAGAAGAGGGGCCTGGTGCTGGTAACCGGTGCAACCGGAAGCGGTAAGTCCACCACACTGGCCAGCCTGATCGAGATTATCGCCAATCGGGACCGCAAGAACATCATTACGCTGGAAGACCCGATCGAATACCTGCACACCAACAAGAAAGCCATTGTGTGTCAGAGAGAGATCGGTTGCGATACCTTGTCCTACACCAACGCGCTTCGCGCAGCGCTCCGTCAGGATCCGGATGTCATCCTGCTGGGAGAGATGCGTGACGCGGACACCATCACCACCGCAATCACGGCGGCGGAGACCGGACATCTGGTATTTTCCACCTTGCATACCAACAATTCCTCCGATGCCATCGACCGAATTTTGGGCAGTGTGGACCCGGAAAAACAGCAGCAGATCCGACTGCAGTTCTCCAGCGTGCTGGAGGGGGTGGTGGCACAGCAACTGATGCCGAGATGCGACCGGGACGGACGTGTGGCGGCCTTTGAGGTATTGCTTGCAACGCCTGCGGTTCGGAATCTGATTCGGGAGAGCAAGACCATGCAGATTCCATCCATCATACAGACCAGCAAGAAGGAAGGCATGCAGACCATGGATGACTGCATCTTGAGTCTGTACTTCCAGAATATGATTTCGGAAAAAACAGCAATTGAGTACGCTTTTGATGAAGATTACGTCAAGAGCAAATTATTCTAGAGACCGGGAGGAAGCTTAAGTGGCTGATTTTAATTATCTGGTAATTGACCCCACCACGGGGAAGGAGAAAAAGGGAAATATTCAGGCGGAGACCAAGGATGTGGCGATGCAACAGCTTAAGTCCCAGGGACTTGCGGTTATCAGCCTGGAAAAAGCCAACGCATTGACAAAGGAGATCAACATCAGCTTCGGCAGTTCCATCAAGCCCAGAGACTTGAGTGTGTTCTGTCGCCAGTTCATCAGTATGGTGAAGGCCGGTGTTACCATCCTGGACACCTTGAACATGCTGACGGAGCAGACGGAAAACAAGACCATGGCAAAAGCCATCGAGGGCGTGCACGCGGAGATTCAAAAGGGCGAGACCCTGTCCGATGCGCTGGCCAAGTATCCCAAGGTGTTCCCGGACATTATGGTGAGCATGGTGGCAGCCGGCGAGGCCTCCGGTAAGATTGACGTGGCCTTCGAGCGGATGGCGGAGCATTTTGAGAAATCCGCCAAGATGAAAGCCATGATCAAGAAGGCTTCCGTGTACCCCATTATGGTTGCAATTGTGGCGCTGGCCGTGGTTGTGGTCATGCTGGTGAAGGTAATCCCGGCTTACGAGGATATGTTCGAGCAGATGGGAGGACAGCTTCCGGCCATCACCAGGGCGGTGGTAGCCATGAGTGATTCCCTAATGGCTTACTGGTATATCTATCTAATTGTGGTTGTCGGAATTGTAATTGGGTATAAGGTATTTGCCAAAACGGTCACCGGACAAATTGTTCTGGGAAAACTTGCAAGAAAAGCACCGGTATTTGGCAAGTTAAATGTGAAGAACGCCTCTTCCAATTTTGCCAGAACCTTGAGTACCCTGGTGTACTCCGGACTTCCCATGATGGAGGCTCTGGCCATCACGGCAAACACCATGAGCAATTACATATACAAGCAGGCATTGATCAAGGCCAGGGAGGAAATCTCCAAAGGTATCCCTCTGTCGGAGCCCATTATGGACTGTGGATTGTTCCCACCCATGGTGGGGCATATGACCCGAATCGGAGAGGAGACCGGTGATTTGGAGGGCATGCTGTCCAAGCTGGCGGACTATTACGACGAGGAAGTGGAGATGGCCACCGCCACGGTGATGGCAGCTATGGAGCCCATGATTATTCTTGTACTGGCGGCTGTGGTAGGCACTCTGGTTGCGGCAATCATGAGCCCGATGCTTGCAATGTACACGCAGATGGATAGCCTGTAAATTGAATTAAGGACCTCTGTGGTATAGGGCACAGAAGTTTTTAAGATAAATATTATTTCATAACAAAAGGAGAGAACAGATTATGAAGAATCAGAAAACTATGGGAAACAAGGGATTTTCACTTGTAGAGTTGATTGTTGTTATTGCAATCATGGCAGTATTGGTTGGAGTATTGGCTCCGCAGTTTATCAGATATGTAGACAGATCTAGATGCTCTACTGATATTCAGAATATGAACGAAATTAAGAGTGCTATCGAAGTATATGCTACTGATAATACCGTTGCCGATTTTTCAGTCACCATTCCTGCAGCTACAACATCTTATACTGTTACAGATACTTCCCTTGCAGGTGCCCTTTCAGACGCAGGACTTCCAAGTGATAAGATTACATTAAAATCGAATAAATGGGGTGCGATTACTATTTCATACTCATCAACTTCAGGTGTAACCCTTTCAGGAACAACCTCTACGGCTGTTGGTGGAAAAACGTTTAATATTTCAGGAAACTAGTTTAGACTTGAAAGGAACCACTTAACCCTATGTATCCAGAACTGATACCCGCATACATATTTATTTTCATATTCGGAATCGTAATCGGCAGCTTCTTGAATGTCTGCATCTTGCGAATACCAAAGCATGAAACCATTGTGACCGAACGGTCCCATTGCATGAGTTGCGGGTGTCAGCTTTCTTGGTATGACATGGTTCCTGTGTTTAGCTGGCTTTTCCTTGGTGGAAAATGCCGAAAATGTAAAGCACCGATTTCCCCTCAATACCCTATAGTTGAGGCGGTTAACGGATTGCTTTATGTTTTGATATTTTTGGTGGAGGACTTTTCCCTAGAGGCAGTTCTCTACTGTTTACTCGCGTCAGCACTTCTGGTGCTCAGCGTGATAGATTGGAGAACCTATGAAATTCCGGTTGGAATTAACATTTTCATACTGATACTTGGAATCCTTAGAGTGATTACGGATTACCGAAATTGGTGGAATTACTTGATAGGATTCCTATGTGTCAGTATATTTTTGTACTTGCTGTTTTGGATAAGCAAGGGAAGGGCAATCGGAGGCGGAGATATCAAATTGATGGCCGCGGCCGGACTGTTACTGGGATGGAAATTGATAATCCTGGCCTTTTTGTTGGGTTGCATCCTTGGTGCAATCATTCACTTGATTCGCATGCGAGTCAGTAAGGCAGATCACGTGCTTGCGATGGGGCCGTATCTGTCCGTGGGAATATTCATCGCAGCCTTATGGGGCAACCAGTGGATTGGCTGGTATCTGTCCCTGCTTACTTGAAGATGAGAATAACGCATTAGGCGATTCGATAAAACGATTTGGAGGAGAAAGATGGCAAGAGTACTTAGTATTGAAATCGGTACAAGCTTAACGAAAGTGGCAGAACTGGATTTTAAAGGGAAAAAAGCAAAGTTATACGGCTCATTTGTGATTTCGACACCACCCAACATGATGAATGCGGAGGGCGAAGTGAATGTCAGCGACGTGTTTACAGCGCAGCTGAATTCCGAATTGCAGGAGAAGGGAATTGGTACCAAGAGTGTGGTGTTCGTGGTAAATTCCTCGAGAGTAATCAGCAGAACCATCACCATTCCGGCAATCAAGGAGAACCGGATTCACGATTTTGTGATGGCCAATGCTTCCGATTACTTCCCCTATTCACTGGATGGATACAAGGTATCCTGTGAAGTGGACGGCCGGTTGGAAGAAAATGGCGTAAAAAAACTTCAGGTTAACGTGAACTGTATGCCCCTTAGCATTGTGGGCGCCTATGAGGCTCTGGCAGCAAATATGGGCTTCAGTCTGGTGGGCTTGGACTATGCGGGTAATGCGCTCAAGAAGATGATGCTTTCCGAGATTCCGGAGGATATTAAGATTACCTTCAAGATGGAGGAGACAAGCACCATCATCACCGTGGTTGAGGATGGAAAGGTACAGTTCCAGAGAACTGCCAACTATGGTATTGACGAGATTCTGGAAATCGTTAAAAAGAGTGAACTTTTCGGGGACAAATTAAGTGACTTGGATGCCTTGAAGGTTGTGGAACGGAAAACCTTGATGTTCAAGCGCCTGGAGGATACCTACCTGACCGATGTGAGTGAGCGTACTTCAGATTCGGAAATCGACAGCGTGAAGCTGCAGCAGCTTCGTACAGAAATCACCACAAGCTTAAGCCCGCTGGTAGGCAATATCAATAAGATTTTGGAACTCTATGATCGTGAGAAGAATAAGAAGATTGAGAAAATCTATCTCATTGGTCTTGGTTCTGTGTGCAGTGGATTAAGCAAGCTCTTGACCAGTGAGCTGGGCATCAAGGTGGTTGCGCAGCAGCAGATTATCCGTGCATCTGTCTATGAAGATACGGAAAAAATGGCAGCAAAGGTGGCAGAATTCTTCACCAACTGTGGTGCCACCATGGAACCGTTGTCCGTCTCTTTCACTGAGAAAAAAGAGGAAAAGGGAAAGGGCAAGGGTGCGGTTGCAAACGTGTCCGGTGCCAAGGAATCCTATACCGGACCGATTATCGTCTGCGGTATCTGCGTAATCGCTGCGATTGCACTGGGAGCTTTTTCCATCATCAGCAATGTAATCCTGAAGGCGACCAACAATTCCCTGCAGGCACAGGTTGACAATCTGGCTTACATGGATGAAATTGTGGCAACCTACGATGCAACCTGTGCGGATTATGCGTGGGCAGTAACCGTGGATGAGAACTCCAGCAGCGATAACGACAATCTGGTGGCAGTCATCAATGAATTGGAAGAGAAGATGCCTTCCGAGATTAATATCCTGACTCTCAGCGCAAGCGAGGAGAGCATGACTCTGAACATTACCGTGAGCAAGAAGGCAGTGGTGGCGGACGTGATTCGTCAGCTTCGTACCTTTGAATCCTTTACGGTGGGTAATTTGTCTACCATTTCAGAGGAGGAAGACGATGCGGGCGTTGCTTCCGTCAGCTTCTCCATCGACTGTACATATGTCCCGTCCGTGACGGAGGCTGCTGCGGAACAGACCGTGACAGAGACCGTGGAAGAGACGGATGAAGAGACTTCATTAGAGTAGGGAGGGCAGGACGATGACAATTTCTTCTAGAGATAAAAAATTATTGATTGTGTTTGGCGGCATCTTGGTGCTGGTGCTGGTATTCTTCTTTGTGTACCGGCCCACCATGGAAAAGAACGATGTTTTGGTACAGGAAAATGAAGTACTTCAGACAAGACTCTGGGATCTGCAGGCAAAAGAGGCTATGAAGGATGATTATCTGCAAGAGACAGATCGGATGACCAAGGAGATTAATCAGTTGATTGCAAGCTTCCCGTCCTATCTGATGTATGAAAATGAGATTATGGATGCCGTTGCATTGGAAGGCGGCGAGGATGTGTCAATCTCTGCGCTGACCATCTCTGATCCGGTGATGATTCCGGTGGTTGCTGCGGACAGTACCGCGACGGACGGAACAACCGCAACAGACGGAACAACCACTGCGGATACCACAGATGGAACCGCAACCACCGAAACGGCAACCGTGACCTCCAATTTGAGCAATCAGTACGCTCTGTATGATGTGAATTCGGCAATCACTTACGATGCCAGCTATGCGGGACTTAAGAAGATGATTGCACAGATTGCGGATGCAAAGGATCGTAAGAGCATTACCACACTGACGGCAACCTTTGATGAGGAGACCGGAGAATTGAACGGTTCCATTTCCTTTGAGTCCTATTTCGTGATGGGACAGGACAAGGAGTATGTTCCGGCGGATATTCCATCCGTAAGCCACGGAACCAACAATATTTTTGGAACAATCAATTAGTGATTAGGAGCGCTGTTTGGTCATGAGAATGGGAGAACACAAGAAGCGAAAATTGAATAACAGAGGCTTTTCCCTTGTGGAGTTGATTGTGGCCGTTGCAATTCTTGCAATCATTGTGCTTCCGCTTTTGCGCGCATTTGTTGTTTCGGCAAATACCAACGCAAAGGCAAAAGAGCGACTTCGAACCACGGAAGTGGGGCAGAATATTATGGAAGGGCTTACCGCCTCCAAGCTGGAGGAAGTAGCAGGTATGTTCAACTACCCGGGAACCAACAATGAGAATCTGACCATTGTAGGAGATACTTCGGGAGTTTCTGTACAGGAGATGGTGGCTACCCTCCAAGGGGACGGAACCATTACCTACGCTCCGGTCATTAAGACGGACTCCATCCCGAATTTGGATAACATCACCAACAAGGAAGAGTATATCCGGGCGGTTTGTAACACGTCGGTATGGAAGATCGGGGATCAGTACTATTTTGAAGGTCAGCCCAGCCATGAGTATTATTTTGCAATGCAGAACCTTACTTCTGCCGGGAAAAAATATGATGCTCTGATACATTTGAAGACCACGACCGATACCAGTGGCACCATGTATGGCGGTACCAACATCAATGAGGCAGGATTGGCCAACATTGATTTGATTGGAAACGCCAACGAGGCGATTTCCAATTTCTCTATGACACCGGAGCAGGTGGTGGCTTTGATTCAGGGAAAATATGGCGCCGAGGTGAAGCAGGAGGATATCAGTCGCACCATTACGGTCACCATTGAGGAGACCTCCGGCGGATATACCAGAGTTTCCACGGACTATGCATTTACCGTGAAAAAAGGTTCCGAAATTAAGCATATTCCCGGTGATTACGGGGATGAAAATGTGTTTCGGGATGTGATTTTCTCCAATTCCGATGACCTGACCAGAAAGCTTAACAATGTGTATCTGTTTTTCTATCCCTGGTATACGTCCCAGGGGGGCGCAGTGACAGATACCATCGTCATTGACAATAAGAGCAAGCAGGATGTGAACGTCATTCTGGCGAAACAGTATAATTCCAATGTGGTATCTCTGGATACCGCAGAACTTCACTACAAGGTGAATGTGAATGTGAAGGAGAGTATGCCGGTGGGGGCTACTCAGACCAAGACGGTTGTGCGTGACAATTTCCAACAGAATTTGTTCACAGGTGCAGATTTGAGTATCGAACAGCCCAATTGGCAGTTAAATGGAAACTCCGCGGATAAATCTCGAATCACCAGACAGGATCTGGTGAATAAGAGTGCACAGGAGCGTCTGTTTGACGTGACGATATCCATTTATCCGGCCGGATCCTACGCGAATAATTTTAAGGATGTTGAGGCAATTACGACAGTTACCGGAGGTATGGTTCATTGAACGGTTTAAAGCGAAATAACAAGGGTTCCACAATTGTGCTGGTGCTGGTAGTGCTGGCGGTTGTGGGCATTATTGCAACCGTAGCATTATGGATTGCACTTTCCAACTTTAATATGAAGATCACAGATCAGAAGACCACCAAGAGCTTTTATTCGGCGGAAGAAATCCTGGATCAGATTTGTGCAGGCTTGCAGGGAGATGTATCGGATGCTCTGGAGAATGCTTACAGCAAGTCTTTGGCAGAGTACAGCATGAATCCCTCCACCGAAGCCCGCAACACGATGTTTGCCAGCACTTATGTGGCTTCCCTGCGCTCCAAGATAAGCTACCATGATGGTTCGGGAACGGATGATACCAAATGTAGCCTGGCAAAGCTGCGAGGATATGTGGCCAGCGATGTGTATGCTACAGGGACTGTGAATATTTATTCCAACTATGGTGGAAATACAGATTATTGTCTGATGTCAGCCAGCAGCGATGGTGTTGCCATCAAGGATCTGGTGGTGGAGTATACAGATGCAGAAGGATATCTGTCCATTATCCAGACGGATATTGTGATGCAGATTCCGGATATGAATCTGGTGTCCACCGATGGCGTGCCCAATGTGTTTTCCTATTCCATCATCGGTAATGAGGGTGTGGCAATCGGAACGGATGGGAGAGCGGCAAATGGAACGGTAATCAACGGAAATGTATATGCGGGCTCCCTGGAGGCTACAAAAGTAGAGCAGGGGAGCACAAAGGATTCTGAATATTACAAGAGTCTGGTTGTGGCATCCAATTCCAGTTGTGATTTTGCAAAGTCCACCTATGTGATTGCGGATGGGGATACCATTGTAAACGGTAATGGCGGAGATAAGATGGATTTCTCCATCAATGAGATGGCACAGTTTTGGTCCCGAAATCTGGATGTGGATCACGCAAATGCAGGCCTGTATGGAATCAGCTATCTGCGGGATGATATGACCTTGTCCGGAGAGCGGCCGAGTGTGACTTTTTCCCGGAATACCGGAGTGCTTGGCTGCTACTATGGATACGGTGAATCCACCGACAACGCGTCAGACAGCAGCTCCATCATCTTGAATGGCAGAAATTCCCAATTGGATTTGTCCGGGGTATCTCAGATGGTGGTTGCCGGTCGGTCCTTTATCGGAACTTCCAAGATTGCAAGAGGAACGGATGCCACTTCGACGAATGATAAGGATATCCCCATGGGAGAATCCATCGCGGTGAAGGGAGATCAGATTGCATATCTGGTACCTACCGAGTGCGTGGGAACCTTGAAGGAAGGAACCGCTTCCCTGGTCAATGAAAATCCCATGTCATACGGTACATACAAGAATCTGGTGGACAATGCAGACAAGTATAAGCTGGTCAATGAAAAGACCATCATTAACCGTACCGGAAAGACCTTGGAAGATTATATCGGTGCAGAGAATATTGCGAACAATGGCCTTGACCATTATATTCAGACCATTTTCGTGCCCGGAAAGAGCAGTAACAAGGATTCGGAGGGTGTGGTTTATCTGTATCTGAAGCTGGAACCGAGTGTGGCAAATACCTATTTTATGGACTATTACAAAGCGGATAGCGGCAAGTTGGACAAGTATGTGGATTTCTATTCCTCCGGCGTGACTGCACTGGGGGAGGATGCACAGATTTATACCTCCGGAAGTTATCTGGAGTATGATGAAACCCAGAAGGATGCTGTGTTCTACACAAAGGGACTGGATTCCGTGAATGGCGGCGTGGCTACATATCCGGATACCTATGAGGCATTGACCACCCGTTTGATTACGGACTTGAACAAGGTGTCTTCTGAACAGAGAAATAGAACGGTTTTCAATAATCTGATTCGGACGGAAGATTCTGTTCCGGCGGCGGGAGATGGAATGAATGCATTTCTTGCAATCATTCCGGGAAAAAAGATTGATGCCACTACTCCCGGAACAAATGGCGGTACGCTGCATTTTGTGATGTGTGACGGGAATTACACCTATGACGATAGCAATCAAAATAACCAGTATATTCTGATTGTAAACGGAGATGTGACGGTGGAGAAGAACTTTACCGGAACCATTATTGCATCCGGGAAGGTGACTGTGGCGGGAACCAACATTACGATGAATACCATGTCCACGGAAAACATCAAGCGATTGCTGGGAGTCCCCTGTGAAAACGGTACGGTTTCCCTTCATGCTTATGACTTTTTCCGAGATGGAAATGCGTACGTAGCAAATGGTTACGGAACCTCCGATGTGATTGGAATTGTTCAGGATGAGAATGGAAATGAGATTTCTCTTTCCGATTTGATTGTATATCAGAACTGGAAGAAGCGTTAGTTTAGGAGTTGCTTACATGAGACAGAACAACAGAGGATATTCCCTGGTGGAACTTGTAGTGGTCATTGCAATTATGGCGGTGTTAACGGGATTTGTGGTGTTATCCGTCAGCATGATTTCGACAAAAAAGGCAAAACAGTGCCGTGATGAATTGGAATCCAAACTGGAGTATGTTCGCACGGTCAATTTGAGCAAGAGTGCAACGGTTGCCAACATCTACAAGAACGCAGAGGGAGAATATGTATTAAAATTGAAGACTACCGTAAAGGGCGTGGAGACTGAAACGGAATATCCTTTGGACAGTAAGGGCTGTACCATGCGGTACTCCAAAGAGGTGACTGCGGTGTATTCCGATACATTGCCCGAGGTGGATGATACCGGCATATTCATCGAATTTGACCGGAGCAGCGGGGCAATCAAAAAGGATGCTTCGGATGAGTGTATTCGCCATATTTATGTGACAAAGGGTAATAAGACTTATGGAATCAAGTTTTACCAGGAAACCGGTAAGATGGAAATGGAATAAGTTGGAGGAGTTAGATGTTGCGGAACAAGCGAGATAGGGTAAAATTGAACAACCGCGGTTTTTCGCTGGTGGAACTGATTGTGGGCATTGCCATTCTGGTGATTGTGTCAGGAGCAGCACTTGGATTTATGATGACGAGCACCAAGACCTACAAAAATGTCAGCGATGATGTTGATTTGCAGGAGGAGGCTCAGATTGTCATGAACCAGTTGGAGACAATGGTTCAGAATGCCGGCAAGGGCGTCAACTTCATGTATAAGGGAAAGACCATCACGGAAAATCCGGCGGATAGTGTGGATGTGGAAGGATTTTCATTCTCCGCTTCCGATATCGATACCTCGGCTGTGGATGTGGATTACAAAATCTTGTACGTATATAACCAGGAAAATCGGTATGTCATCACCTTTGATGTAAAAAACAATAAGTTGATGTATCGAGAGGAAGCGCGCTTAAAGGATGAATCCGGGACAAAATTTGTCAATAGCTTTGAGGATAAATCCGGCAGCGATGCGCTGATGTGTGAGTACTTGGAGGATTTTGATGTCACACTGACCTCAAATGATTCCAAGGTGGTGTTGAACATTTCCCTGACTATGGAGAAAGGAGTTAAGGCGCACAAGACGAATCAGAATTTCTTTCTGCGTAATTCCATTTTGTTGAATACCAATGTGGCTTCCATTTACCCGGATACGCCGGAGATTGAGACGACATATACCCGCATGGTTGTGAAGATGGGGGGAAAAGCTTATTATTCGAATACAGACAACACGTATGATGTTGTAATTACGGATGCGGATCATTCGGTACCTTTTTATGTGACAATTGAAGGAAACGGGTATCCCTCCCAGGAATATATTGCGGAATTGACGGGAACGGGCGTTGATTCGAACAAGGAATGTGTGAAAGATAACAATACGTTGTATGTGTCGAAGGATTCAGAATCCAAGGTGTGTTATCTGACATGTACGTCGAAAGTGGAACCAACACTACAGGTAAAGATTGCAATTAATATTCGTGTCATAAAGAAGTGCTATGTGGAAAAGATTCCCGGTACTTTTGACGAAAATCTCTTTTATTGTGGAAATAAAGTTGAATTGCAGAAAGAGGATTCCGTGGTTGCGTATGTGGATGGACTAAAAGGTCAGACGCAATTCAAGGGAACGCCGATTAAGTATACTTGGCATGCTACGTATGAGCGGGATGGAAAGACACAAGAGTGTGAAATTACAGGTGGTAATTTTCTGAATCTTCCATTTTTATATGACCAAGATATCAAGATATGGGCTACTGCAGAAATTGGAAATTTAAAGATTGAGAGCGGAAATTCAGTAACGGTTCGCATCGGTTCTTATAATTTGGTGATTTATCAAAAGGATAGCGAAGGAAATCAAGTCCGGGAAATGTATTATATTCCATATGTTCAGAACTGGTGGTATAAAAAACTAGACGGAACAAATTACTATTATTGGGTTATCTATCATTATGGTGGACAATGGGATCCGAATTATAATGAACCGTGGGATTCTCCCAATAGATTATTGCCTTGGTATGAATTACGTGTTTGTAAGAGCGAGGAAGACACATGGAGTGACAAAGTCTGGAGAAAGTATACTAAGGTTGATACGGGAAGTAAATATGACGTATGGTCCGATGATTGGGGCTGGAACGGAAGTCATTAAGTTTTTTGGATGGTAGAGATATGAGGAAGATGAAAAAACGTTTTTTACAGGGGACGGCCCTGTTTACAGCGCTACTTGTTTTGTTTACATCAGTATTGTATGATTGCTCACAAAGTGTTTATGCAAATGAATCCTTCAATGGAATAGGAAATATCGTAGCTGCACACAATTCCGAGGATCCATATACAATTTTGGAGATTGTTCCGGATTTACATCTGGCAAAACTGGGATATTTACTTGAGAATCAAGCATGTATCTATGATGATGTTGCAGGAAAACTTCTAACATATGAGGAGGGGTTGGCCAAGTGTACCAGTCCATCTGCACGAGCAGATTATGTGACGCAACTGGAGAATGACCTTGCCACAATCATCCGGGATGAGAGTGAGAACGACAAGCTTCTTCCGATTACGAAAAGCACATATGAAGAAAAGTATGTTGCGGCGGAGGGATTTCAGAAACTTATTTTAAATAATAATTTGAGCGAAGTGATTGCGGCTGGTAACGCTTCCCCGGTCATTGTAGAACAAAGAGAGGGCGGAGATTACAAATTTGACAGAATCATCGATGTGAATGACAGTCATTCCGGAAATTATGATGCAAATATTCAGTATTATACACATAATGCCGTTGAGTCTGACTTGGATTTCTATTATGATATAAAGTTTTCGCCAAAAGATTTCTATGGGGCAATTGATGAAGGAGAACGTGGAGCCGGATATTACGTGGAGTCCGGTACTTCTTCCTATTTAGGATCACAGGAAGCAATCAATGCGGTTACGGATAAGTATGTATACTATTGGGATTCCACACGCTCTGCGTATGTACCGGTATTAAAATCGAGTGCAAGTTTTGGTGATGGAAAAGAATATTTGACGATTCAGTTTGCATATAAAAATCGGGAATATCTGGATGCGCATCCGGGTGTTATGTGCTATCAAGCGGAGGATATATCCTTTGATCACAACGGAAATCGCACATATGGAGCTGTTCTTGATGAGGAAAATCCTTATGTTGCTAATGGCTCAGGAAACGGCGATTTTTATAGTTCCGGCGAGGGATACAGGTATGTAGGCGACGGAAACGGCGATTGCATTTTAAAAGAACGAGAAGCCGGAAATGTTGAGCCTTTAGATGCTGAGATCTTTGTTGGATATATCTATTATAAAGGCGGTTTGACTAATAATAATTACTTGGAAAAGTACGTTTTTAATCAAAGTGGATTGTTAGATCAGGAGGTAAATAGTGATTTTGCTGTTAATGTTGTGACAATAACTCCTGGTCAATTGAGCCAGTATAGTTTGGATGATGTGGACATGATCTACATTTCCGGATCCTCTGCGTTGTATTCTAGCACGCCCACGCCCTACAGCAGCGGCACAAATGATTTGACTGCGGAGCAGGCGAATAGCATCTACGAAGAGGTTATTGGAAATCGATTCCTACCGGTGATTCTGGATTATTCTGTGTGGGGAGGAATTGAGCCTACCACAAATATCGGGAAACTGGCAAAATTGCTGTGTGCAGATGAGTTAAAAGAGGAGAACAAGACATTTAATGGAAATACTCTTGCTATCTCCGGCGAATGGAGTCCTTTTTTGGACGGTGATAGTGATAACCATTTTGTAAATTATAACGTCTACGTGGTTCCGGAGGACGTTGGATCAACTAATTTGTTGCGAGATTTCGTATATCCACCTCTGGTACATCAGCCAGATTCCACGAAAACTGCGGAATTCGCTCAAAATGCGGAAACTACGGGCTTTGGCACGGTTGCATCCATGATCAACATGGAGAATCTCTACCGTGAAACAGAGAATGCAGCCCTCGGCTCCAATGTCTACGGATACTTTGAATTGGTGATTAACCCTGCGATCAATATTGAGTACATTGCCAGCTATTCCGCGAAGCGTGAACAGTATGCCAACAATACGATTCGCGTTTTGGATATTGAACCTTGTAGTATTTCAACTACGTCCAAGAATGCAATCAAAGACAAGATTAAAGGATATTTTGGTGCGAGTGCATCCAATTATCAATTTGAGTTTACCCATATGACCAGTGCACAGCTCATCAGTAAGGTTGAGGATTTGTGCAATTATGACATGATTTACATGGGGTTGTATACGGATACCATGAACAAAGATGATACGCCCCAGCACAGAACCGTATATAATGATTCTTCTATGAACGGTCTGGTGTACACGAACATCGGAGACAGGCAGTACAGTACGGTGGCTGCCGGTGCACTTGACAATGATTATACGACCCCGTCTAAAGACAGGGAGGATAATAACAAAATTAGTATTTCAGCAGATGGAAATCATGACGTACGGTATTCCGGCAACGATTTGACAGAAGAAAAGCAAAAAGCATTGATTTCATTTGCCAAATCCGGATGTCCGATTATTTTGGCGGATAATTTCATTTTCACGGATCCCGCAGGCAACACGCATGTGTATGATTTCGAGTACGATGCAAGTGGAACGGCTTTATCCGCAAATGGAAATGGGTACATTGATAATTGTTCCAGAATGTACGAGACCATTGATGAAATTAGGAAATATAATAATGTAATGACCGAGGGCTCTTTGTCGTCTTCTTCCCAGAAGGAGATTCTGTACAGCTTCATCAATCTGGGAAAACCGAGGCTTACCTTGAAAACAGCGCTCCCGGTCGATAAACAAAATTACGTTGCAACAAACGGGCGTAATGTGAGTATGGATTTAATATTGGCAAACTATGGTTCTGCGGATGCAAACGCCACGTTTGATTGTATCGTATACATTGACTTTAATTCCGACGGTCGTTTTTCCGATACCATGGAGAGACTGGGGCCGAACGATTATGGCATCTTCTTAAATGGAATACAACAGGAAGTGAAATCCCGCAAGAACAGTGAGGGGGAAGTGGAGTATTATTATGAGCTTTCACCGAACAAGTCCGGGGAAAAGTATACTTTGACATTCAATGTTTCCAGCGATTATTACGGCATTATTCCGGTGAAGGTGAAGGTTACCCAGAGTAGCAATCCATACCGTTATGACTCCAAACAGACATATTTCTATCGAAGTAATACCACCGGAACCAAGGAAAAAATCAAGGTATTGCAGATACTGTCAACCAGTGGCAATTACGGGGCGTCTGCAATTTCCGACGGGACCAACCCCTTTGATATGGATATTACAGCTATCAATGATGACCCGGCTCAGGGGAATGAAGTGGATCCGTACAAGTACCTAAATACGGGGAAATATCCCGTAGATAAAAATACGCTGACAAAAAAGAAGGCATCCGATGTTAATACCACTAGATTCATTGATTTTGAGGATTCAAAATTCTATGAATTGTTACACAGTTCCAGTGACATGAACGACTTTGAGATTGATGTGGATTCTATTACCGGTGATCATTTTTGCCAGTATGTGGTACAGGGCTATCCGAATGCAGACCAAACGGCTGCGGATCCGAACAACAAACTGAATCTGGATGATTATGACATGCTGATTCTGGGATTCGGGGATTGCTGGACCTTCTACCCCGAGAGCAAGACCTTACAGCAACAGGCCTATGCAAAAATCAGTGAATTCATTAAATCCGGAAAGAGTGTATTGTTTACTCATGATACCACTTCATTTGGTTCCGACGCGAATAATCGACTGGTGAATTATTTTACCTCAGGTGGAACCACTAAGGATTGGGCATATTACTTAAATCCTCTCATGTGTCCGGATGTAGGGTTGGACCGATATGGAATTTACAGCAGCAACATTCTGCAAGCCGGGGTGGACGGAATAACCAAGAATAGCACCGACATGGTTACCATCGCAGATTATGACAGCTTGAAGAAAGCATTGGCCAGCGGAGAAATTCCAAGCGACAAAGTCGTAAACGGACAGATTTCCGAGGGTAATTTGTATGATTTGATTATCCAGCAGGCGCAAGCCACCCAGTCGGATATCGCATATGAACCAAACAGCAATAAGCAGGTGTTGACCAGAGAGGTGCAGGGACGTTCCAGCTTTAACTCCAACCGATATCGAGCGTCGTATGATTACGCCAGCTCTTTGCGTATGGATGTAAATGGAACACCTGGGGATAAACAAATTGCAACCGGTTTCCATTCCACAAATTATGCGGAATTGTTAAATGTGGGGCAGATATTGATTTATCCGTACAATTTGTTGAGTGAAATGAAGGATAAAATCGGCTCAACAGTAGTTTCCGATGGGCTTTTTCTTCCGATTTCGAAAACCCATGCTCAATATTATCAGATTGATATGAACAATGATGATGACGAGGATGGGGAAAGTGATATTACGGTTTGGCTTACTTTGACCGGTGAGGATTCTTATTATGGCGCAAGAAATGATGCGCGAAACAACTACTATATCTATACCATGGGGAATGTTACCTATTCCGGTGTGGGGCATTCGAATATAAACTATGATGGTAACGATGCGGAGATTAAGCTGTACATCAACACTATGATTACCGCTTACCGTGCAGGTATCCACGCGCCGGATATCACCATCAAGCAGGATTCCGGTATGAATGCTGCAACGCTGAATACTCTGTATGTAGGTATGGATACTCTGTTGAATGATGATGGTAGAATCGGAACGGAAACCGCAATCGATGGAGTGGACGGATCTTACGAAAAGGTATATTTCTCTGTAAATGATACCAATATGGTGCGAGGCGGAAGCAAGACCATAGAGTTGGCTTACTACTTGGCATACAATTCCTATGAGATGATTCCGGAGAATTTGCGGTCGAGCGCCAAGAATCTTGGTACCGCAGAGAATCCCGATTGGGTGGTGCCCTATGATTTCCGAACGTACCTGAAGGATGGAGTGACTTTGAACAACAGTGCTTCGGATGAGAAATTTGTTGTGAGTGGAGCAACCTACTGTATTCACGTGCCTTATTCCCTGGTGGAAGCTACCAATGATTACAGTGCGATTGTGCGTGTAGGTGCCACTACCAGACTTTATCCGAAGGGTTCAACCACAGCCAGTGCAGAGTACACCGGATACAAGGATTTCCATATCCAGCGAGTAAGTTTGTTTGATTTGGATTAACATAACCTTAACAATTCATTCCACCCCTTGCTTTTTGATACGATGTCTGTTAGTGTGAGTCTATCAACAAAATTAAGTCTTACAAATGGAGGAATGAAATATGTTTTGTAAAAATTGTGGTGCACCTTTCGCGTCAGACGAAGCAGTAATGTGCGTAAATTGCGGATGCCAGAAGGGAACAGGATATAACTTCTGCCAGAATTGCGGTAAGCCAACCCCTCAGAACAGCGTTGTTTGTTTGAACTGTGGTGTTGCTCTCGGCGGACAGGCGGTTGCAGCTCCGGATGCAAAGTCCAAGCTTTGTGCAGGACTTCTTGGAATTTTCCTTGGATGCTTCGGTGTTCACAACTTCTACCTTGGATATACAGGAAAGGCTGTTGCTCAGTTGTTGATCACTTTGATTTCCTGCTTTATCCTTTCACCGGTTTCCGCTGTATGGGGATTGGTTGAAGGTATCATGCTTCTTACCGGCAGCATTCACACAGACGGCAAGGGTAACGAGCTGAAAGAGTAATACGTGATTGAGCATTTTTTTATGAGAAATCGTCGGGGCCATTGAGCCCCGGCGTTTTTTGCTCTTAAATTTTAGTCATTTATGATTTACTCATTTGTACTTGACTAATTTTAAAATGAGTAGTTTTGACAAGGCATAACTCCAAGTTATGACAAAACTAAAATTTTATAATTTGACGAATTAGGAAGATAGTGTTATGATTTCCAATGTGTGAGTGAGATTATTTCAGAAAGAAGTAGGTTTTTGCATGGAAAGATTAGTACTGTCTCTTTTGGTTGAGAATAACCCGGGCGTTACCAGCCGTATTTCCGGCCTTTTCAGCCGCCGTGGCTTTAACATCGATAGTTTTTCTTCCGGTGTGACTGCGGATTCCAATTTCGAGCGCATCACCATTGTTGCAAGCGGGGATGAACAGATTTTGGAGCAGATTGAGAAGCAGTTGAGCAAGCTGGAGGATGTGAGGGATATCAAGAAGCTGGAGCACGGCAGCTCCGTGAAGAGGGAGCTTATGCTGGTGAAGCTTCGCATTGTGGAGAGCAAACGTCAGGACATGAAGACGGTAGCAGAGATTTTCCATGGCAAGATTGTGGATGTTACGCAGGATTCCATGATTATCGAGTTGACGGGAAGCCAGGACAAGTTGAACAACTTCTTGGAGCTGGTGGAAGGGGACGGATACGAGATCTTGGAGCTTGCCCGCACAGGACTTACCGGTCTGACACGCGGATCTGCGGATGTTGTATATTTATAATTTTGATCACTATTTTAGGAGGACAAATAAATGTCAGAAGCAAGAATTTTTTATCAGGAAGATTGTAACTTATCTCTTTTGGAGGGCAAGACCATCGCGGTTATCGGTTACGGTAGCCAGGGTCATGCACATGCTTTGAATGCCAAGGAGTCAGGCTGCAACGTAATCATCGGTCTTTATGAGGGCAGCAAGTCTTGGGATAAGGCTGTAAAGCAGGGATTTGAGGTTTATACCGCAGCGGAAGCTGCCAAGAAGGCAGATATCATCATGATTCTGATCAATGATGAGAAGCAGGCTGCATTGTACAAGAAGGATATCGAGCCGAACCTTGAGCCGGGCAATATGCTGATGTTTGCTCACGGTTTCAATATTCATTTCGGATGTATCGTTCCTCCGGCAGATGTGGACGTTACCATGATTGCTCCGAAGGGACCGGGACACACCGTTCGTTCCGAGTATCAGGCCGGCAAGGGCGTTCCTTGTCTGGTTGCCGTGGAGCAGGATGCTACTGGTAAGGCTCTCGACCTTGCACTTGCTTATGCGCTGGCTATCGGTGGCGCAAGAGCCGGTGTTCTGGAGACAACCTTCCGCACCGAGACTGAGACAGACCTTTTCGGTGAGCAGGCAGTGCTTTGCGGTGGCGTTTGTGCCCTGATGCAGGCTGGTTTCGAGACCCTCTGCGAGGCAGGATACGATCCGAGAAATGCTTACTTTGAGTGTATCCATGAGATGAAGCTCATCGTTGATTTGATCTACCAGTCCGGATTTGCCGGAATGAGATATTCCATCTCCAACACTGCAGAGTACGGTGATTACATTACCGGACCCAAGATTATTACCGAGGATACCAAGAAGGCCATGAAGAAGATTCTTTCCGATATTCAGGATGGCTCCTTTGCGAAGGAGTTCCTGCTTGATATGTCCGATGCAGGAAAGCAGGTTCACTTCAAGGCTATGAGAAAGCTTGCTGCTGAGCATCCTTCTGAGAAGGTTGGCGAGGAGATTCGCAAGCTGTACAGCTGGAACAACGAGGAAGATAAGTTTATCAACAACTAGTTTTCTTTGCTTTTATAGTTGAGAAAAAGGTCGAAAATGGCCGATTTAGAGGGCTCTGTGCTGTTGCACAGGGCCTCTTTTTTTGGTAAAATTATGGTAAAATTGAGGAGGAGTACCCATGGTTTGTAAGGATTGCGGAGCAGAATTTACGGAGGGACAGAAACAGTGCCCTTTTTGCGGCGCACACAATTTCGCGGAGAATTATAAGGAACACAAAGAGACAGTGGATGGCTACCGGCGGAAAGAATATCTCTGGAAATCCCTTCCCGAGAAGCTGGCGAGAAAGGGCGTTTTCCTTGCAGCGTGTGTGATTGTCGGAATACTGGTTCTTGGACTCCTTGGAGTGGGAATTGCCCATGTGGTGGGGAAACTTAAAGCGGATGCGGATTACAAGCAGGTTTTGGCGGATGCGGACAGACTGGAAGAACTCTATCAGCAGGGAGATTACCCGGCGGTGGCAGATGCCTATGAGAAGCTGGATGACCGCTATGATGTCCGCCTCAAGAAATACAATCTGGTGTATACCCTGGATATGTATTATGGATTTGCTACCCAGGATTTTGAAGGCTCCCTACAGCATGTGAGAGACTACCAGGATCCTCTGTACCTCCATAGCCAGCAGTATTGGTTTCGAATCCTGCAGGAGTGTGATTCCTGCGAGGAACTGGGCTATCGGTTTGATGAGGAGGATTTGGTTGCCTACTATCGGGCGGAAGCGGACCATTATCTCAAGGAGGAGCTGCACCTATCCGATGAGGATGTGGCTCTATGGTCCGAGAAATATGCGGAAGTGGATTCCCCGGAGAAGAGGGAAGTGTTTGAAGAAGAGATGGCGCAGTATATGGTGGACGTGTATTTGGAGTCTTTGCAGTAGATAAAGGATGAGTTATAGGGATGAAGTGTGAGAATTGTGGCGCTGATTTTTCGGCGAAGGAGTTGCAATGTCCTTTTTGCGGGACCGTGAATCCCACCGGGGTGAAGTGGACCGAGGAGGAGACACAGGCAAAGAGTCGTGTGGAGCACACCAGAAAAATGGTGATTCGTTCTGCTCCCTTATATGTGGCTAATCGAGTGGTGAACCGGATACTGGCAGTATTTCTGGTGCTTGCGATTTTGCTTTTTGCAGGGACCTTCGTGGCCTTCTGGATGGAGGAGAAGGTGATGGAGCACAGACAATCCACCATTGTATTTTCGGAAGCCAAAGCGCTGCGTGAGGCCGAGGATTATCAGGGACTGAAGGAGTATCTGGATGCCCATGATGCGGATGGTTCCAACGGAAGCCCCTACGCGGTGTTTTACGAGGCGGTTTACCTGCACGAGGAAATTGATGAATTCATGGCGGAATGGATGCGGTATTCCCAGTACGATCAAGCCTATTTTGAGGAATATTGGGAGTATGGAGCGGCGGAGAATATGTTGGAGAAATGTGCCCAAATCCTACAGGGGGATTACTACCGTTACCGTGCGGACTATGAGGAAAACGCGGAATTGATGGAGGAACTGCAGCATCTGTGCAAGCTGTTTTTGGTGAGTGAGTTTGGCTACGACGAGACGGATATTCAGCGCCTGACGGAGACTGCCACCTATGAGGACGCATTTGCGGATATTGTGCGTGAGGCCTACGAGCGGAAAGGATGGGAATATGGAAAATCAGATGGACAGGAATGAGGTACATATCCCCAAATTCATCGGGAAAACGCTGGCCTGCATGCTGTTGCTTTGGATGATGATTGCTATCATTGTGGGATTGGTGGGGGATGCGATGGATTCCGCACGGATAGAGTCGGATTCCTATCGGGCACAGATGATGGAGCGGTATTATCTGGAGCGGAATATTTACCAGATCTATGATACGCTGTTGTTGTATGACTTGACGAATCCCTGCTATGATGAATATTGGGAGATCTCAAAGGGGTATCGGGATTACCTGATATGCATGGCTTACCGCAACAGCGAAGGCACAGCGGGAGCGGAGCTTGTGGATGCAGAGAGCAATGGGGAACGGGCCTACGATGCTTTTGTGCAGGATTTGGAGAATTGTCAGTCTGACCGCAACCGGAAATTGATGAACGGGTGGAAGACCCAGCTGGATCAGATAGAGGAGTCTGTTCAATAAAAGGGGGAACAAGATGTATATTCAGACACAATTATGCAGTTTGGCCATCATGGCCTTTCTGGTGTTCTTTTTCAAGCGTCATAAGAGGGTAGGGCTTTTTTCGGAGCGTGTATTTTGGATTACGCTTCTGGTGACCATTGTTTCGGTTTCTCTGGACTTTTTGTCCCTGGTTGTCATTTCTAAAATTGGTTCTATTCCTCAGTTTTTGGTGGATTTGGTGTGCAAATTGTACTTGTGCAGCCTGGTGTGTGTTGGATTTTCCGCATTGTGCTATGCGGCCACAGATTTATTTCCGCTGCGGCAGTACATGAAGCATCGGTGGAAATTGTTCCTGGGGTTGCTGATAGCATGCGCGGTGATTCTGATTCTTCCGATTGATTATCACGTGGAGACTGGGAAAGTGTATACGCTGGGGCCTGCGGTGCTGATGACTTATGTGTTTGCACTGCTGTTTGTGGTTGGGACGCTGGTCAGTGTCGTTGCCTTTGGAAAGAGGATGAACCCGGCCCGCCGGAAGGCGGTTCTCACATGGATGATTCTGTGGATTGTCTGCGCGGCAGTTCAGTTTCTCAACAATCAATTGCTT
>JAQXJP010000013.1 GCA_029008875.1 Lachnospiraceae bacterium
CCGCTTTGTGAATCGTAGTTTTCTAGGCGCGGCCTGTGCTTCTTATTACTGTACGACAACCCGTGAACACCACGACGCCTTTGTTTGCCCGGGACGGAGTAAGGCTTCGAACACTAACTGGCTCTAAGACGTGCCGTCCACTTCTTTTATGAGAAAGACCGCGGCTGTGGAACTCCCTTCGGTCAAACAGGTCCTCGCCGCGGTGGTATCAGTGTCCGGGCACGTCAAGAGCCAGTAAGCATTCTGCAGAAATACTCCGCCCTCGGGCAAACAAAGACGCCGCGGTGTCCCCGTCTTGGCGGACAGTAAGTATAAAGAGAAGCACAGGCAAGCCGTCAGAAAACAAGATGCAACAAATAGGTTCCGCGGGGAGGCTGCTCGGGTGCCAGGCGGGGAGGTGGCGGTGGGAGGGTGTGGTGATGGCCGTGGCAGTAGGATGGACCCTGAGACCAAAGGGCGATGGCCGTGACAAAAGGAACGTCCCCACGAAAAAAGGGGCTGCAAACGCAGCCCCTTAGGGATTCGAAATTACTCGTTGTCTGTTCCGTAGAGAGCAACCAACTTCTGCAAGTGAGCGAAACGCTCGGTTGCAGCCTTTTCAGACTCAGCGAAGAGTCTTTCAGCACGCTCCGGGAAAGGCTTAATCAGACGAGTATAACGAGCCTCGTTGTTCAAGAAATCCTGGTAAGAACCGTCACCGGCCTTGGAGGTCAGAGTGAATGGATTCTTGCCTTCTGCCTTGAGCATCGGATTGAATGAGAACAGATTCCAGTAACCTGCAGTTACTGCCTTCTTCATCTCATCCTGGCAATGGTTCATACCGCCCTTTGCAATACCGTGAAGCTCACATGGAGCGTATCCGATAATGAGGGAAGGTCCGTTGTACGCCTCTGCCTCAGCGATAGCCTTAACAGCCTGTGCCGGGTTAGCGCCAAGTGCGATCTGTGCAACGTATACATATCCGTAGCTCATAGCGATCTCTGCAAGAGACTTCTTGCCGATCTCCTTACCTGCTGCTGCGAACTGACATACCTCACCGATGTTGGAAGCCTTAGAAGCCTGACCACCGGTATTGGAGTACATCTCGGTATCGAATACCATAACGTTCACGTTCTCGCCGGAAGCAAGTACATGATCCAATCCGCCGAATCCGATATCGTATGCCCATCCGTCACCACCGAAGATCCATACGGACTTCTTAGCAAGGTAATCCTTCTTCTCAAGAGCTGCCTTTGCATCCGGGCATCCGGCTGCTGCTGCCTTCTCGAGTTCCGCTACAAGAGCTTCTGTCGCAGGAGTATTTGCCTTGGTGTCGTATTTAGTATCCATAAATGCATCAAATGCAGCCTTGAGTTCTGCGGATGCCTTGTCGGAAGTCGCACAAGCCTTTGCAGACTCGATTGCCATCTCACGAATGTAGTTCTGTCCGACAAACATTCCCAAACCATGCTCTGCGTTGTCCTCGAACAGGGAGTTAGACCAAGCCGGTCCCTTCTTGCTGTCCTTATTGACAGTGTATGGAGAGGTTGCTGCCGGGTTACCCCAGATAGAAGAACATCCTGTTGCATTGGAGATATACATCTGCTCACCGAAGAGCTGGGTAATAAGTCTAGCGTAAGAGGTCTCTGCACAGCCTGCACATGATCCTGAGAACTCAAGCAACGGCTGGTTGAACTGTGATCCCTTAGGAGTGAGATCGGACAATCCGATATCCTTTTTGCCAACATTTGCAACTAAGTAATCAAATACCGGCTGCTGCTCTGCCTGTGATTCCTGCGGAACCATAGCGATTGCTGCAGTAGGACATACAGTGATACACTCGCCACATCCCATACAATCAAGAGGAGAAACGGTCATGGTATACTTGTACTCGCCTGCCTTCGGCTTCATATCTGCAAGCTTGATTGCTGCTGGAGCAGCCTTCACTTCCTCATCATTCAGGAGGAACGGACGAATGGTTGCATGGGAACATACAAATGCACAGTTGTTACACTGGATACACTTCTCTGCATCCCACTCCGGTACGGTTACGGCGGTACCACGCTTCTCATATGCGGAAGCTCCGGTTACGAACTGGCCATCAACCATATCCTTGAAAGCGGAAACCGGAAGGCTGTCACCATCCATCTTAGAAATCGGCTCAAGAAGTTCATTCACCAACTTCACAACTTCCGGACGACCGGTCTTCTCCGGCTTCGGAGCATCTGCCTCCGGATTGGACCAGGATGCAGGAACCTCTACCTTATGGACAGCATCTACACCGGCATCGATTGCCTTGTAGTTCATCTCTACGACTGCGTCACCCTTCTTGGAGTAGGACTTCTTAGCAGCCTGCTTCATGTAGTCAATTGCCTCGTCAATCGGCATTACATCAGCAAGCTTGAAGAATGCTGACTGAAGAATGGTGTTGGTTCTCTTGCCCATACCAATCTCGATAGCCTTGTCGATTGCGTTGATGGTGTACAACTGAATGTTGTTGTCCGCAATATATTTCTTGGAAGCAGCGTCCAACTTGGTAGCAAGCTCCTCGTCAGACCACTGGCAGTTAATCATGAATACTCCTCCCGGCTTAACATCCTGAACCATCTTCATTCCCTGGATAACGTATGCAGGGTTGTGACATGCTACGAAGTCAGCCTGGTTGATGTAATATGGGCTTCTAATTGGAAGATCACCAAAACGCAGGTGGGAAATGGTAACACCACCGGTCTTCTTGGAATCATACTGGAAGTATGCCTGAATGTACTTGTCGGTATGGTCACCGATAATCTTGGTAGAGTTCTTGTTGGCACCTACAGTACCGTCTCCACCGAGACCCCAGAACTTGCACTCCTTGGTACCCGGAGCAGAAGTAATCGGAGCCGGCTTAACCTCCGGCAAGCTCAAGTTGGTAACATCATCCACGATACCCAGAGTGAAGCGATGCTTCGGAGCATCCTTCTCCAATTCGGTGTATACAGCGAATACGGAAGAAGGAGGAGTATCCTTGGATCCGAGTCCGTAACGTCCGCCAACCAGTACAACGTCGTTCATTCCTGCCTCGCGAAGAGTGGTTGCAACGTCAAGGTAAAGCGGCTCGCCCAGTGAACCAGGCTCCTTGGTTCTGTCTAATACTGCAATCTTCTTGACGGTCTTCGGAATCACCTTGAGAAGAGCTTCGGAAGACCATGGACGGTACAGACGAACCTTAACGAGTCCGACCTTCTCTCCCTTGGCGGTTAAGTAATCGATTACTTCCTCTGCCACATCGTTGATAGATCCCATAGCGATAATCACACGTTCCGCATCCGGAGCACCATAGTAGTTGAACAAACCGTAGTTTGTGCCAAGCTTCTCGTTGATCTTGTTCATGTACTTCTCAACAACTGCCGGAAGTGCATCATATGCGGTATTACATGCCTCACGATGCTGGAAGAATACGTCTCCGTTCTCGTGTGAACCACGTGCTGATGGATGATTTGGATTCAAAGCGTGTGCACGGAACTCTGCAACAGCGTCCATATTGCACATTTCCTTCAAATCTTCATAATCCCACTTCTCGATCTTCTGAATCTCGTGAGAGGTACGGAATCCGTCAAAGAAATTAATAAACGGAACTTTGCCCTCAAGGGCTGCAAGATGTGCAACCGGGCTTAAATCCATTACTTCCTGTGGGTTTGTCTCACAGAGCATTGCGAAACCTGTCTGACGACAAGCATACACGTCACTGTGATCACCAAAAATATTCAATGCATGAGATGCAACGGTACGTGCAGATACATCAAATACACATGGCAACTGCTCACCGGCAATCTTGTACATATTCGGGATCATAAGCAAAAGTCCCTGAGATGCGGTGAAAGTAGTTGTAAGAGCACCGGCTGCCAAAGAACCGTGTACGGTACCGGCTGCACCAGCCTCTGATTCCATCTCAACAACCTTAACGGTATTGCCGAAGATGTTCTTTCTTCCCTCTGCTGACCACTGGTCTACAAAGTCAGCCATTGGGCTTGAAGGTGTGATAGGATAGATTCCTGCTACTTCTGTGTAAGCATAAGCTACATGAGCGGCAGCGGTATTACCATCCATAGATTGTTTTGCTCTAGGCATGTTTATTTCCTCCTTATGTGTTCATGAGCACACTCTCTTAAAAGTTGCTCATTTTGCCATTATTTTAGCACTTAATGATTTTTGTGTAAAGAAAGGATGGACCGCAAAACTGTTCAAAATCAAAAACAATTTCTTATTCCGTGTCCCCCCAGTAAAGGCTTTCAAATTCACCCACCTTAATCGGCTTATTGCACAGGTAGCCCTGACCGTGCTCAAATCCGTTTTGCTGCAGGAACTCCTCCTGCTGCTCCGTCTCAATCCCCTCGAAGATAATCTCTTTTCCGGCAATCTGAACCAATTTTCCGATCTGGACAATCATGTTGCGATTCTGCTCGCTGTCCAGGCGATCCAAAAAGCTCTTGTCCATCTTCACCACGTCCGCAGGCAAGTCCGTCAGGACAGAGAGGGCTGAATAGCCGGTTCCAAAATCATCGATGGCCACGCGGAATCCCCTGTTCCGAAGCTCCTGCATGCATTTCTGCAAGGTATCCCGATTCTTGACGAACACTCCCTCCGTGATCTCAATCTCTATGTACTGTGGAAGAACATCATACTTGCCCATAATCATCCGGATTCGGTTTATAAATTCCGTACCATCCCCCTCGAAATGTTTGCCGGAAAAATTGGTGGAGATGACGCACATTTTTTTGTGTTGATGCTGCCACCTGGAGAGGGTTTTCAGCACCTCCTCAAAGATGAAGAAATCCAGTTCCGTGATATATCCGATCTTCTCTATGGGACCGATGAACACTCCCGGGGGCCAAATGGTTCCGTCCGGCTTCTGCCATCTGGCAAGGGCCTCCGCCCCATAGACCTCCCTGCTGCCCACAATAAATTTGGGTTGAAGATATATGCGGAAATCTGCCCGATAGAGAGCCTCGTAAAACTCGCCGATAACCCGCTGTTCTTCCTGCCTCTGTGTTCGAAACGTGGTGTCGAAGAATCTCACCCCAGTCTTGTGGGAACCCTTGGCTTTTTTCCATGCCAGGTTTGCATTCTCAAATGCCTGATCAATATCTATATTCAAGTTCTCAAACACGTAGATTCCCGCCGTGATACCAAAGCTGCTGCTGGAATACTGGTGGTTCTGCATGTTGGAAAATCGCTGATGCTGGGAGACAATCTCCCTCTCCAGCTGTTCCCGGTCTGCCGCTGACACCAGCATCACAAAGAAGTCGGAGTACAACCGGCATCCCAGTTTGAAAAAGGGCTGATTCATGTAGTCCATGGCAAACACTTTCAAAGCGTTGTCCCCCACCTGATACCCGTAGTTTTCGTTGACATATCCGAAATTGTTGAGGTCCAGATACTCCAGCGCATACACCCTATCCGAGTCTGCTGCAGCCATGGTTCTGCGGCCCAGCATCCTGAAGGACTCGTAATTGTACAAACCGGTCAATTGATCCTTCATCTGAAGCTGCTGCATGGCAACCTTGCTCTTATTCACCTGGTAGCGCAGGGAGACGAAAATGGCGATGGTACGGGTCAGTTCCCGGAACATTTCCAGCTCATTCTGCTCAAAAACCCGCTCATTGTTGCGGGCAATGAAATAAATCTGTCCCGTATGTTCCGAAACGTACTCATAGCGTGCCGCCACCATAATCCGTTCTACCGTCTTGGCCTCCTCCGGCATCCCGGAATACGCCCCGCCTCTAGGCAGATAGATTGGCACATGCATCACCATCACTTCCCCGGTATCATGCTCGTCCAATTCCGGAACCAGATTCTGAATCACCCTCCGCTCGAAGTACCCTCTTCCGTTTCCGAAACAGTTGGTAAGCAGCAGGGTATTCTCTTCCTTTGTATTTTCCGTGACCGCCACAAATTCCAGGTCGTACCTTGTGCCGATTTGATTGATCAACAGATTCAAGGATCCGTCGATGTCTCTGGCATGGGTCATCAGACTCACAGCAAAGGCGAGGAAATCCTTGTCGCTCTGATTAATCTCCTGCCTCTGTTCCAGGGTTTTCTTCTTCTTGTGAATCGGTCCCACATCGCTGGTCTGGGCCAGCTGGAAGGCATTTTTCCCTCCTGTTTTTGCCCGGTACATGGCGTGGTCCGCCTTCTCAAACAACTCCTGGTAGTTGCTTCCGTCCTTGCCGTAGAAGGAGAGCCCCACACTGATGGAAATCTTGCGGGACATCTCGCTCCCGGTGTATTCCCGCTCCATAATCTGACACAGACTTTTGGCCTTTTCAATGGCCGTCTCCTCGGAGGCATCCTTCATGAACACCACAAACTCATCTCCGCCCACACGGCCCACAATGTCATCACTGCGGAACTGATCTCGGATGGCGCTGGCCACGTCACAAATCACCGTGTCCCCGAAGGTGTGTCCGAAGGTATCGTTGATTCCCTTAAAATTGTCGATATCGATAACATAGAGCACATGCTTGCCGGAAGGGAAATCCAGAATCTGCTTCTGGATTGCAGACTGCGTCTCCGTCTTGTTGAGCAGCTTAGTCAGGGGGTCTCTCCGAATCTCCTCCTGGAGGGCCTTATCTTTGTCTATGTTATAGGAACGACCGATAATCCGTGACACCCGGCCATCATCATCGCAGATACTGCGATAGTAAACACGATGCCACACATACTTTTGGACGTCGTCCCGCCGATTCAGATTCAACCGCAAATCGCAGTTTCCCGAGATTTCTTCCACGGCCGCCTCCCGCATGACCTTGACATAGGTGTCCTGATCCAGGGGGTGCACCTGCTTTACCCCATCGATAAAATCCACGTAATAATCTTCGTAGGGTTCCTCCTCCCCCCGAAGCTTCTGCAGCCGGGCGGGCACCAGACTTTTCCAACTGACCACATCAATATCGAAGGGAATCTCCTCCGTCAAATCCTCCAGCATCTGATACTGTTTCCGGACAATCTTCAGATCCGCCTCCGCCTCTTTCTGGGCAGAGATATCCATCAGCTGAATTTCAACAAGGGGTTCCGTCCCCTGCATGCGCAGGAAGGAGCAATCCATCTGAAACCACTGCATATCGTTGGAGTTTATCCTCTTGCGAAATTGGCACTGAGACTTCTTCCTCTGGATGGATGCCATCTCAAGACACGCCAAAACGACAGAAAAATCCCTGGAATACACGATACGTTCCAGACGCTCCTGATCAAAATAATCCGCCTCGCCGATTCCGACCATCTTGCGAAAGCTCTTGTTGGCAACCACGATTTCCCAATCGTGACTGTATTTGAGAATTGCAACGCCAATGGGCAGATCCAATTCCTCAATCATATCTTCTCTCATCATAAAAAAACCAAACTCCGTTCCCGTTAGTGAACAACATTATACCATTGTTTCTCCCATTTTCCAATAAGAACCCTATAGTAAATAAGAAAATACTTGCAAAAATTCGATTATACGATAAAATGGAATTCGATTGTTTGTTTTAAGAAAAATAATATAGGCTCAAGATAGAAAGGGTATATTATGATTAGTGCAAATAACATTACGTTAAGACTTGGAAAAAAGGCTCTGTTTGAGGATGTCAACATCAAGTTTACCGAGGGGAACTGTTACGGATTGATTGGTGCCAACGGCGCCGGGAAATCCACCTTCCTCAAAATCTTATCCGGACAGTTGGAACCCACCAGCGGAGATATTGTGATTACGCCGGGACAGAGACTTTCCTTTTTACAGCAGGATCACTTCAAATACGACGAATACACCGTACTTGATACCGTCATCATGGGCAACAAACGCCTCTACGATATCATGAAGGAGAAGGATGCCATCTACATGAAGGAGGATTTCTCCGACGAGGATGGAATCCGGGCCAGCGAACTTGAGGCAGAATTTGCGGATATGGACGGATGGAACGCGGAATCCGACGCCGCTACTCTCCTGAACGGACTGGGCGTGCCCACGGAGGAGCACTACACCATGATGGCCGATCTCCCGGGCGCCATGAAAGTCAAGGTACTCCTTGCCCAGGCACTGTTCGGAAATCCGGACATTTTGCTCCTCGACGAGCCTACCAACCACCTGGATCTGGATGCGATTGCATGGCTGGAGGAATTCCTCATCAACTTTGAGAACACCGTCATCGTCGTATCCCATGACCGCTATTTCCTCAACAAGGTGTGCACCAACATCGCGGATATGGATTACGGCAAGATTCAGCTCTATGCCGGAAACTACGATTTCTGGTATGAGTCCAGCCAGCTCATCGTTCGCCAGATGAAGGAAGCCAACAAGAAAAAAGAGGAAAAAATCAAAGAGTTGCAGGATTTCATCCAGCGTTTCTCCGCAAACGCTTCCAAATCCAAGCAGGCAACTTCCCGCAAGCGCGCTCTTGAAAAAATTCAGTTGGATGAGATTCGCCCGTCCAGCCGCAAATATCCCTACATCGATTTCCGCCCGGAGCGTGAAATCGGCAACGATGTACTCTTTGTGGAGGGTATCTCCAAAACCATCGATGGGGTAAAGGTGTTGGACAACGTCACCTTCACCGTAAACCACGATGACAAAATTGCCTTCGTGGGTGGCAACGAGCTTGCCAAGACCACCCTCTTCAAGATTCTTGCCGGTGAGTTGGAGCCGGATGAGGGAACCTACAAATGGGGCGTCACCACCAGCCAGTCCTACTTTCCCAAGGATAACACAGCCATTTTCGATACCGATGATTTGATCGTGGATTGGCTGACCACCTATTCCGAGATCAAGGATGCCACCTATGTTCGTGGTTTCCTGGGACGTATGCTCTTTGCCGGGGAAGACGGTGTGAAGAAAATGCGCGTGCTGTCCGGAGGTGAGAAGGTTCGTGTTCTTCTCTCCCGCATGATGATCATGGGAAGCAACGTGCTGATGTTTGACGAACCTACGGACCACCTGGATATGGAATCCATCACCGCCCTCAACAACGGAATGATCAAATTCCCGGGCGTTATCCTGTTCTCCTGCCGAGATCATCAGGTCGTCCAGACCACCGCAAACAGAATTATCGAATTTCTCCCGGACGGATCCTTTATCGACAAGGTGTCCACCTACGATGAGTATCTGGAGAGCGATGTCATGGCGAGAAAACGTCAGGTCTACAACATGTCAGCGGATGAGGAGGCTGACAACTAAGTCTCCCTTCTCTCTCGTGAGCGCAAACAAAAAAGGAGCTGCAAAATGCAGCTCCTTTTTTCGCTTTCATATACGCACCATTGCGTTTCATTTTCATGGGATTCCTCCCGGTTCCATCACACATCGGTGCGATAGAGTTCTCCGGTGGAATAATTGTAGGTGTAACTTCCGCTCTTTCCGTATGTATTGGATTTGGCGCTCTCCATCTGCGCATTGCTCTTGAGCATGGATGCTTTCACCGCTGTCGCATACCCAAAGGATCCGCTGCCGTTAAACAGGGATTTCACCTTTGTCATATCCGCCTTCTTGAAAGTGTCCTCGTCGATGGACAACTGCTGGGTAGTGGAATCCATTTTGATTCCAATCTCACTCAACAACTTGGCATTGTACTTCGCATTGTTGACCATGGAAGCCCCGGCGTTTGCGATGGATGAAGCATTGGACTTCCCCGCAGCACTCACCGCCGCATTGAAATCCTCCACAAAATTGTTCACCGCATTGTAAATGGCGTCAACATCGTATTCCTCGGTAGTCTTTCCCTCTGAATCCGAAACCGTCTTCTTCTCAAACAAAGACTTGGAACCGGTGGTATACAAGGTCTTGGCACTTGCAGCCAAATCATCCGCAGTGCTCTCCACCGCCGCAATCACCTTCGCGGAATCCTTGGAAGTCGAGGTAGTCGTCTCCGCCGCTTTTCCGACTCCGGTGGCATCCGCTCCTGTCGCGTAGTAAGATTTCAAAAGTTTTCCGTAACTTCCGCTCCGAATCAATCCGTAGGTGGACAAATCAATTCCCATGCCCACGGAAGTGGTGGACTTACTCTGATTGAATCCTGAAAACAACATTCCGATTGAATTGGAATCAAATCCCGAAATATTCATATAATCACTCCTTTGAAAAATACACCATCCTTGGCATTGCTATCGTCATGTCACTGTTACTCTTGCTATATAAGGGTTATCGGTTCCCTTCTACCTTTATATTACACCCATTTCCCCAAAAATCAACCCAAATGTTCGTCTACAAATGATTCTTCTATCACTTATATGTCTATAAACTTATACATCCTCTATCTGCCAGTCTATGGGTTCCACCCCGTTGGCTTGCAAGAACTCATTGGCCCGGCTGAAGTGCTTGCACCCGAAAAATCCGCGGTATGCTGACAGCGGGCTGGGATGAGGTGCTGTCAGAATCAGATGTCTGGGGTTATCCAGCATCGGAATTTTCCCTTGGGCAGGCTTGCCCCAAAGCATATACACCACAGGTCTGTCCTGGGCATTCACTGCTCGGATGATGGCATCGGTAAATTGCTCCCACCCTTTTCCCTGGTGGGAATTCGCCTGATGTGCCCGCACCGTCAAAACCGTGTTCAAAAGGAGTACCCCCTGGTCCGCCCACTTTTTCAGATACCCATTGTTGGGAATTCGGCATCCCAGATCCGTCTGCAGTTCCTTATAGATGTTCTGCAGGGACGGCGGAATCTCCGTCTGATCCGACGGCACCGAGAAGCTGAGTCCGTGAGCCTGATGATAATTGTGGTAGGGATCCTGTCCCAGAATCAGCACCTTCACCTCACTTAAGGGGGTGAAATGAAGCGCATTGAAGATATCATCTGCCGGCGGAAACACCGTTCCTCTGCTGTATTCCTCTCTTACAAACCGGTACAATTCCCGGTAATAGGGCTTGTGAAATTCCGCATTCACCGCAGGCAACCAGTCATTCTCTATCATTCCCATACTTTATCTCCGCACCGAAACGCCTCTGTCCGCCAAATAGTTTTTCAAATCCATAATCTCCAGTTCCTTGTAATGAAACAGAGATGCCGCCAGCGCCGCATCCGCATGTCCGTCCACAAGGGCATCGTAAAAATGCTCCCGGGTACCGGCTCCGCCGGATGCAATCACCGGGATGGAGACATTGTCCGCAATCAGGCGGGTCAGTTCGATGTCATAGCCCGCCTTCGTGCCGTCGCAGTCCATGCTGGTGAGCAATATCTCCCCGGCTCCCAGTTTATCCGCCTTCATGGCCCACTCGACGGCATCCAGTCCGGTGTCTATCCTTCCGCCGTTCTTGTACACATTCCAACCGCTTCCGTCCTCGCGCCTTCTCGCGTCGATGGCAACCACCACGCATTGGCTACCGAATTTATCCGCCGCATTGCCGATCAGCTCCGGTGTATTGATGGCGGAGGAGTTGATGGAAATCTTGTCCGCCCCCTCCCGAAGAAGGGCCTTGAAGTCGTCCACCGTGCGGATTCCTCCTCCCACCGTAAACGGGATGAACACCTTCTCCGCCACTCTACGAACCATATCCACCACGGTTCGCCTGTTGTCGGAGGAAGCCGTGATATCCAAAAATACCACCTCGTCGGCTCCCGCCTTATCGTATGCTGCAGCGACCTCCACCGGGTCCCCTGCATCTCGTAGGTTTACAAAATTAATGCCTTTTACCACGCGGCCGTTATTTACATCCAGACATGGGATGATACGTTTTGTGAACATGCTCATTCTCCTTTCTGAATGTCAATAAAGTTCTGAAGTATTTTAAGCCCCACCGAGCTGCTCTTCTCCGGATGGAACTGGCAGGCAAACACATTTCCCTGTTCCACTGAAGCGTGAATACATGTGCTGTAATCGGTGGTGGCCTTCACAATCTGCTCATCCGCCGCTCTCAAGTAGTAGGAGTGAACAAAATATACGTAGGACTGATCCTCGATTCCGGCAAAAAGCCGTCCGTTATTCCGAAGAGACAGCGAATTCCATCCGATATGGGGGATCTTGAGCCCCTCCTTATCCGGGATGCGAACCACATCCCCCTCCAACACATGGAGTCCTTCCACCCCGCTGCTCTCCTCGCTTCCCGCGAAAAGCAACTGCAATCCAAGACAAATGCCAAGGAACGGTGTCTCATCCGCAACTACCTCATGAATCACTTTGTCCAGTTCGTATTTCTTCAGTTGTTCCATCGCATCCCCAAATGCTCCAACTCCCGGCAATATCACCTTGTCTGCCCGCCGAATCTCCTGAAAATCGCGGGTCACCACACAAGGTTCCCCCAACAAAGCCAGTGCCTTCTCCACACTCTTGATATTCCCTGCGTTATAGTCGATGATTGCTACCACTTTTGCCTCCTAATTCAAGCCTAACTCTTGAATCTTACGATTCAAAACGATTGTATATTCCGTTCGATTTCTCTGGTTGTAGATCTCGATGGCCTCGCTCATGCTCATACCGTATTGGCCGGACAACTCATCCGCAATGTTTTCCCCCACCGCTTCCAACTTGTCCTCGCACTCAAATTTTCTGGCATCCTCCAGATTGAGGTCATATCTCCCCGCCGCGCAAACCAATGCGTCCAGCGCCGCCACCTGATCCCCGTAATCGGAGTACAACAGATACGCCTGATACTTGCTGTCCACCGTGGCGAGAATCTGCATCTGATAATAAACCTGCAAATCCTCCTCCTTCGGTTCCACGCCCTGCACCTTGGCGTAGGCTTCCGTATAGTTGCCGTTTATGTACATCTTCTTGGCGGTAGTCATCTGGTTCTGATAGCCCACCAGGTTGGTTCCCAACAGAATCAATACCACCAGGGAAGCAACCATGACAAAAATCATAATCACCGGCCCCTTCGGCAGCGGCGGTGTATTGTCCTTTTCCTTGGGTTTCTTCTCCTTCGGAGGTTTCGGAGGCTTTTTCTCCTTGGGTTTCTTTTCCTTCGGAGGTTTCTTTTCCTTCTTTTTCTTGGGCTCCTTCTTACCCTTTTTCTGGGCGCCCTTGTCCTCCCCCTCCAGTTCCTGGAGGATCTTCATATTCTCATCGGATAGTTCCTGGGCAGTTGCGCCCTCCGATGATTTCTCCGCCGGAGCATTCTTCTTTCTGCCGAAATCCTCATCCTCCTCGTCATCCTCATCGGCGCCGAAGAGAACCGTCTTCAGTTTCTCGAAGAAACCGCCCCTTGCATTCTTATCACCTGATTTACCTTTTTCTTTTTTTCCTCGCTTCTTGCGCCCGCTGCCCTCCGGAGATTCATCCTCATCCTCCTCCCGGGCATCCATCTCCTGCTGTGCAAAATCTTCAAAAGCCGAATCGTCCCCCACCGAAGTGCCGGAGGCATCTTTCCCCAGCATCTCTCCGATTTCCTCCAGACCATCCTGTCTTGCCAGCATGTCGAACAGGTCATCGTCACTGATACCGGCCAGATCCGGTTCCCCTGCTTCCGTCATGGGAAGGGGTGCCTCCTCCCCGATCTGCTCCACCCCATTCAATCCGGCGAACTCATCCAGACTCTCCAGAGAGTCCAAATCCACCAGTTCCACCTCCTCCGGTTCCTTGGAGGGTGCCACCGATTCGAAATCGTCCAGGCTGCCCAGCCTTTCCCGGTCCTCCTGCGTCCGCTCGATGGCGGCAATCAATTCCTCCGGGCTCTCTGTGGAGGGATCCGGCATTGCCGGCACTGCTTCCACTTCCCCGGTGTTATCCTTGATCTCTTGAATGATCGACTCGATTCCATCCCCAATTCCGCTGCGGTTCTCCTCCCCGAGAAGTTCCAGCTCATGCATTTGTTCCGCTTCCATCTCCAACTCGAAATCCGCAAAGTAGTCCTTGTACGCATCCGATTCCAGTTCCGCTTCGAATTCGCGCAAAAAAGCATCATCGGAGCCCTCCTGCCCCCTCGCCCCAAATGCAGATGCCGCCGCCTGCTCAATCTCGTCCGTCGTCTCCGACGCAGGCGCACCGTTTATTGATCCCAGCAAATTATCAAGATAGTTTTCTGATGATTTGTCGCTCATACCAATCTCCATTCAAAGTGTACTAATAAAATTCATAAAGGGATGTGATGATATCACCACACCCCTTACATACTTGCCGCAATAAAAATCAGGAACGATCAACCAATTCATCAATTGCATCCACCAACTGACCGATCTCCGGTTTGGTCAGCTGCGCATCTGCACCGAGCTGTTCGCCTTTACGTCTCATTTCTTCGTTCACAAGGGATGAGAAAATAATCAAAGGAATTTGTTTGATCACATCATCCGATTTCGCAAGTTTCGTGAGACGATGTCCATCCATCAAAGGCATCTCAATATCCGTTATGATACAATGAACCTTCTCCCTGACGTTCCCTTCTTTCTTGAACTCACAAAGCTTCTCCCAGGCCTCCTGACCGTTTGTCGTCACAATCAATTTCTCATATCCGGCCTTCTTCAGGCAGTCCGTAATCAACTTGCTCAAAAGCGGGGAATCCTCGGCAATCAAAATTGAGGAATCACTTCTGTCCCGCTCCACCATATTCTCCACATCGGAGGTGCGAAGTCCGGTCTCCGGGCTGATAGAGGAAATAATTGACTCGAAATCGAGAATCACAATCAACTTGTTGTCCATCTTGATAACACCGGTAGAAACGCTTCCGTCCTGCCCGTTCAAGGTGGAATCCGGCTTGATGATCTCCTCCCACGACACGCGGTGAATTCCGATTACCTGGTCAACATGGAACGCAATATCCAATTTGTTGAAGTTGGTAATGATAAACAATCCGTTCTTGTCCTGTGTTCCCAAGCCGAGGCAACTCTTCAAGTTGATAACGGTGATCATGGTATCTCTCGGCATGAAAATTCCTTCCACGCTCGGATGCGTGTTCGGAACCGGTGTAACCTGCTGATACTGAAGAATCTCGCGAATCTTTGCAACATTGATTCCGTAGTGATTGTCCTCTAAAGTGAATTCCAATATCTCTAACTCGTTGGTACCTGACTCCAAAAGAATATTAGTATCCATATTTCTCCTCCCAAATTCATATATAAAACATTATATCATATTCTTCTTTTTTTCGTATATTTTTTTGCTATTTTTTTACAAAATAATTGAATTTATTGTATCATTCGACGAAACGGCCAGGGAAATGTCTACGATTTGATCCGCCGTGTCCTCGCCTGTCTGAAACAGCAGAACCAATTCCACACTCTCCCCCGCTTTTACCGTGCCCTGGTAGGAGGACAAATCATACAATAGCAATGTGATGTCCTCATCCACCCAGCTTGTGCCGTCCATACAAGCCCGGTAGGTCTTGTCCGCCGCCAGCATATCGATGTCAACGTCCTGTTCCGTGGGATTTTCAACCCGAAACTGCATCACCACAAAGGTGTTGCCCGGCTTTGCATCCACAGCATAGTGCTTGCCTTCCTTGTAACTGCCGGTGAGAAAGAAACCGGTATAAGTTACCGAGAGTTCCTCGTGGCCCATTGACTCCGCCAGAGAAACGGCATCTCCCATCTCGCCGGTGAATGTGTCTTCTCCCACATTCGCGCCCGAAAAATCAACTTCCGGATCCTGCGACGCCTGCGTATCCTCTTGCGTATCCGGGACAGACACAACCTCATCCTCCAAAAGCGTAAGATCAATCGCCTTGATTCCGTCCTTCTGGAAAATATTGTGCTTCGCCAGCGTGTAAGCCGCGTACTGCGCAATCAAATCCTCTTCCTCTGCGGTCAACTCATACATTTTGGTTCCGCAGCCCGTCAAAAACGACACCGCAAGGCAGGTAACCAAAATGAACAGTTTTCCTTTTTGCTTCATATCGACTCCTTGTCAATTTTCACCTATTTCTGTCAATAATCGTACCATAATTTTGTCACTATCGCAATAGGCATTATAGGAAAAAAGGATTATTTATTGCATTCCAGTTCCAGCCAGAATTCCACCCCATCCTCATGGTTGATCACGCCGCACTGCTGATGGAAAGAATCCATGATTGCCTTCACGATGGACAGGCCGATTCCGCTTCCCCCGTACTCTCTGGTTCTGGCCTTGTCCACCTTGTAAAATTTAATCCAGATTTTGTCCAGATCCTGTTCCGGAATCCTCTCGCCGGTGTTGAACACACTGATTCGAAGGCACTCGCCCCGCCTGGTGTAGTACACCCGGATTTTTTTCTCTCCAGAGGCATAGTGTAGCGCATTGCTCAAGTAATTGCTGATAACCTCTTCCACCTTGAATTCATCCCCCCACACATAGGCGGGTTCCTGATTCTCCAGTTCCATATCCACCCCAGCCTGGGATGCTAATAAGGCGGATGACTGCATGAGTCCCTGAATCAGTTCCGTCACATTGAAGCGGGTCATTTCGATGACTTCGTGGCCGAACTCCAGCTGGTTCAACGTCAACAGTTTTTTTACCATGGTGTTCATCTTATCCGCCTCGTCCATGATGACGTCACAGTAGTATTCCATATCCTTCGGATCATCGTTGATTCCTTCCTTCAGCCCTTCCGCATACCCTTGGATCAATGCCAGGGGGGTTTTCAGTTCATGGGATACGTTGGACAAGAATTCCTTTCGCATCTCATCGATTTCTTCCTTCTTGCGTATGTCCACCTGCAATTCGTTATTCGCCGCCTTCAGTTCCGAGATGGTGTGTTCCAAAACCGCGGACAGTTCATTCATGTTTCTCCCCAGCTCATCCACCTCCCGAGTGGTATGTTTGGTGGGCATGTACTGGGCTTCAAAATTCAGTTCCTTCATCTCCCTTGAGATGCGGGACAGATCCTTAATCGGACGGGAGATGCTCCTGGAAACGATGATAATGACAAGCATACAAAGCAGCACTGCGACACAACCAATCTGCACAAAAAAGCGGTTGGTGATCATTGCCGCCTCCCGGATACTGTCCAATGCCGTCCTCATATACACGTAACTTCCGTCCGACAGCATCCCGTACAACACCAGGTATTCCGACTGCATTCGGCTGTCCGTAATCTGCTGAATCGCATATTTCTCGTCCTGGTACAGCACCTCCCCTGTGGAGAAATCATTCAGCAGAAGATCGTTCAACTCCCGCAAAAACCATTGGGATTCCACGTAGGATGAGCGGACAATATTCCCGCCCGGCCCGATAATCATGATATTGATGTTGCCATTATTGCACATCCGCTCAAAGGGCACATCGAAGGAGTCCTCCGTAATAATTCCCTGCTCCACGGCCGTGTTCAAGGTTCCCAGAGCATTCTTCAACTCCTTTTGCTTATTCAAGATATAGTACTGTCCCAGAAAGACCGCATCAAAAAGGGCGCACACGCCGATGGTTCCCGCCACAATCACCGTGGTGATTGCGGCCAGTCGAAATGTCAGCTTCATCTTTTTTTTATTCGGTTTTGTCCATGGTTTTGTCATCGGATTTCCATCCCCTTTTTCCATACTTCCTCCCATTGTGTCATAAAAGAATGTCGATTTCGTGAACATCTGAAAAAGAGTTTCGCTTGCGGACAGGAACATCCCGAAGGAATTTCCTGTCAGATAAAAAAGCGCCCTGACCGGTTCGGTCAAAGCGCTCTTGTATCCCTCCAAAGCGCGGGAATCATCCCGCAAAGGCACCGTTTCCTATTGTCTGCCTATTTTTGGCTCACTTCGTCCTCGATGAATTCCTGCTGTGTGATTGCAAACAATTCCTCCTTGGCCAAATCAAAACAATCCAATATCTTGTCGGAGAACACGCCGCACTCTCCCTCACAGATCATTCGAGCGGCCTCCTTCACATCGTAGGCAGCCTTGTAGACCCGCTTGCTCACAAGGGCGTCGTACACGTCCACAATGGACACCACCTGGGCCCAGATTGGGATTTCCTCTCCCACCAGCTTGTCCGGATAGCCGTTTCCGTCATAGCGCTCATGGTGATAACGACAGATATCGTAGCAATAGCGATAGAATTCCGTCTCCTCCTGCTTGAACCGCTCCAGAATATCACATCCGTAGATGGTGTGCTTTTTCATCTCCTCGAACTCATCCCTGGTCAATTTCCCCGGCTTGAGCAAAATGGCATCGGCAATGGCTATCTTGCCCAGATCGTGAAGCGCGGATGCCTGAGTGATCATGGAAATCTGCTTCTTGGTCAGACCGTACTCCGGGTAGAACTTCCGCACATATTCCAGAATGATTCCCGTGAATATCTTAACCCGGCGAATGTGCTCACCGGATTCCATGCTTCGAAACTCCACAACAGATCCCAGCGCATTGATCAAAAAGGCGTTATTCTGTTCCAACTGCTCGCGGCTTGCCATAAGCTCCCTGGTTCGCTCCTCCAGTTTTCGTTCCAGGTCGCTCCGGTGTTCAAACAGTTCCGTGATATTCATGGTACGCCTCATGACCACCTTGGGCTCAAAGGGTTTGTAAATGATATCGGACGCCCCAAGCTCGTAGGCCTTGTACTCTGCTTCCGGAGTGGCCTCCCCGGTAATCATAATCACCGGAAGGAAATCCGTATATCCCTTTACCTGCATGTGTGCCAGGACATCCAGTCCTGTTTTCTTCGGCATAATCAAATCCAGGAACAACACAGCCAACTCCTCTGCATGCTCATCGAGTATGGCGATGGTCTCCTCCCCGTCCTGTGCCTCCAGCACCTCGTACTGCTCCTCAAAGATAAATTTAATCATCTCGCGGTTGATTTGTGCATCGTCTGCAATCAGTATTGTCCTTTTTTCCATAATCTTATCCCCTTTGTAAAAATTATCCTATCAATTCCCGAATCCCGGCGACGGTGATCTCATACTGTTTGGTCACAGCGGGAAGCAGGGACTCCGCCAGTTCCGCATCCCGGTGAGTGTCCCGCAAGGCCTCCGTTATCTCGTTCACCGGTTGATACAGCGCCTCAAAGGACAGATTCTGGGTCACTCCCTTCATGGTGTGGGCCATGCGAAAGGCCAAATCATAGTCGCCCTCCCCCATGGCATCCACCAGTTTCCGGTAGCTGTCATCATCCAAAAACATCCCGGCGAAACGGCTGATTCGCTCGTCCGTCATCAGTCGGTTAACTACCCCTTCGTAGTCCCCGCCGATTTTTTCATAGCATTCCTTCACAGTCATTTGATTCCCCTCCTCATTTGTATCATACAATCGTGATGCCGGTATTAATTTCCGGCGCTCTCATATACCATGGTTCCCCGGTGGAAAAGCCCGTAAGCGAGAAACCAAAACAGGATGGCAATCAGACACTCCATCCCGATAATCCCGGCTCCGTCAAAAAATCCACCGTTTCCCGCCCCCAGAAAATATCTGGCCGGAAGATATGCCACAAAGGCAAATGGAATTACCCAGGTGATTACGAAGCGGATGGCGCGGGCATAAATCTCCGTGGGATATTTTGCAAAATCCGCCATCTCATACGCCATCTGCAAAAAGGGCCCACTGGTTTTTACCCAAAATGCGATGGATGCAAAAAAGAGTTTAACGGACGTGTAGATCAATGCTCCCGCAAAAATGGAGATTACAAACAACAGCACATGCTGCACATCCACGGACACGGTGTGATTAACCACTCCCCGCACCACAAGAATTGTGCCGATCAGCAATTCCCCAATGGCATCCGGCTGCAACTTCTCACTGATTACCTGAAAGAAAATATTCATGGGTCTGAGCATGTAGCGGTCAAAATCCCCGTTGATTACCATGCGCCATGCCACCAGCCATATATTGTCCGTCAACAGATGGTCGATTCCCCTTGGAATCTGCGCAAAACCATAGATGAAAATCAACTGTTCCAAAGTCCACCCCTGCAGGGATGGAATCTGCTGAAACACCAGATACAGAAAGGCGATTCCCATAATCTGGGTCAAAAAGAATCCCAGAAGTCCCA
Source organism: Lachnospiraceae bacterium (assembly GCA_029008875.1). Taxonomy (GTDB): domain Bacteria; phylum Bacillota; class Clostridia; order Lachnospirales; family Lachnospiraceae; genus Roseburia. Next base: position 19,798 of record JAQXJP010000013.1, read on the forward strand.
TCAAAAAATCCACTTTGGATTGCAGTATCACCTTAAAGAACTGGGAGATTAAGACTTTGTACAGTCTCGCATATCTTTTTATCTTTTTTACCATAATTCTAGCCTCCCAAAACCACAAGGCGCTTCGTCACCTGCTGCCATATCCAGCTTCCCAGAAGATACAGGATAATCACCCATGCCGCCTGCCGAAGCAGAACAAAGGCCAGTTCATTGCCCACGTATTTTCCCAGGTAAATCATGACCGGTGTATAGATCATGGATGCAAAGGGCAAAAACTCAAACACCCGCTGCACCGCCCCCGGGAAAAAGCTGAGCGGGATCAGCTGCCCCGTCAAAAAACTCATGAGCGCCTCCTTTGCCATCAGCATTCCGAAAATGTAGGTGGTAAAAAAGGCAACCATGCCGAAACAAAAATCAAACAGAACACAAATCAAAAAACTCATGATGCAGCTTGCCACATACAAAAGAATGTGGGTGATGCCAGTCACCGGCATGTGAAGCACCTTCACCTTATACACTTCCAACCCAATCCAGATAAATACCGCCGGGGCAAAAAAACGGTACACAACCTGCCCCGCCGCCCGCACAACCAGGCTCATGCGGTAATCGATGGGCTTGATCAAATTCATCGCCACCGTTCCCTTTACTACGTCATCGCTCACCCAGTCCGAGATGGTAATCATGACAATGGAGTTGGTGACGTACACCATGAAGATGTAGATAACCATCTCCTCCCTCGTCAGACCTCCCAGAGTGGCACTGGATGAACTTCCGTAAATTGCCATCCACAGAAAATACTGAATGAATGAGCCGAACAAACTGATAAAAATGAAAAGGTAGAACGCCCCCTTATAGGCCATCTGTCTCTTCAACTCATTGGCTGCAAACGGCAGATATATCTTCAATTTCTTCTTCATCCCATATCTCCCTTCAAAGAACTAAACAGCCTCCGATACCCCATGGTTGTATATCTCCTTGACGATTTCCGCCAATTCGGTCTCCTGAATCTGAATATCCTTCACCTCGGAAATCTCCATCACGGCGTTCATCAATTGCGGAACCTGCACCTTGTGCTTATTAAAGGTTACCGTCAGGATCTTTTTTTCCTCATCCAGTTCCTGAACACACTCGCTGTCCACCACGCCCAGAATATCCGCCAGGTGCAACGTTCTCACAGCCTCCGTATGTTTTACCTCCATGGAGACCTTGCGCTTGCTTCCATACATATCCTTGAGTTTTTCCAGGGAACCGTCATATATCTTCTTGCCCTCATCAATCATGATGATACGGCTGCACAACTCCTCAATATCCCCGATGTCATGAGTGGTGAGAATGACGGTGGTCTGATACTTCTCGTTGATTTCCTTGATTGCCCTTCGGATGTTGTCCTTGACCACAAGGTCCAGTCCGATGGTGGGCTCATCCAGATACAACACTTTGGGGTTATGTAACAGCGCAGCGCCCAGATCCGCTCTCATTCTCTGCCCCAGGGAAAGTGTACGAACCGGACGGTCAAAGAACTCCTGCAGCTCCAGCACACCATTCAAGAACTCCATGCGTGTGGCATAGTCCTCATCCGACACGTTATAGATTTCCTTCAAAATCGTGAAGGACTCGCTCAAGGGCAAATCCCACCACAGCTGCGTTCGCTGGCCGAATACCACACCGATATTCTGGGCATTCTCCTTGCGCTTCTTGCTGGGATCAACCCCGTTGATGAGGCACACCCCGGAGGTGGGCTTTAAGATTCCGGTCATCATCTTGATGGTGGTAGACTTTCCGGCTCCGTTGCTTCCAATATATCCGACAATCTCCCCGTCCCGAATGGTAAATGAAATGTCGCTCACCGCACTCTTCACCACTTTTTCGTTGGAGAAAAGCCCTTTGATTGCGCCCTTCAGCCCGGGATATTTCTTGGCGGACACAAAATCTTTGCATATGTTTTTAACTTCAATCATTGTTTGGTTCCCACTTTCTCGTAATACTCTTCAGTTTTCCTAAATTAATTAAGGCACGCACTCCTTCATCCACGATGACCGCCAGGAATACTCCCAGCATTCCCAGCTTCAGCACATACACGAAGAATGCGGCAAAACTTACTACCATAACCGTTCCCAATATCTGTGTCAGAAACATCCAGCGGGTGTTGCCGCTTCCGCGAATCCCGCTTCCGATGATGATATTGGCTGACTTTCCGTACAAATTCAGACAAACCAGCGTCAAGAAAACTCCGCAGCCGGTAATAATCTCCTGTTCCTTGGTAAACAGTCCCAGAATCTGCTCCGGGAAAATCAGGCAGACAATGAGGGTCACCACAGAAACCGCCACACACAGCAGGTACGCAATGGCACATACGCCCTTAAATTGTTTTACATCGTTGCTTCCCTTTGCCTCCCCGGACAGGGTCAGTGTTCCGTTTCCGATGGATCCGATCACCACCACAACCAGCACTTCCACGCTAAACACAATGGAATAGATTCCCGCAGCCATATCGCTGATGGAATTCAAAATACGGATAATCAACAGGTTGCCCAAATTCCATGCGAAATCCTCCAGCGCCGCATTGATTCCCAGTTTCACCGACTGAAGGAACGGCAGGATTGGAGCCTTTAGGATACTGCCAAAGGACGGCTTGGTCTTCAAAGCCTTGTTGTACAGCACCACCACAAAGGCGAACAGACAGCCTGCGTATTCCGCGATGGTGGTGGCAATGGCCGCGCCCTCAATTCCCAGTCTGGGGAATCCCCAGTTTCCGAAGATCAACAGCCAGTCCAGCAGCACGTTCAAGCCAGCCCGCACCACCCCGTAAAAGATCAAAGGTTTGGTATAGTTGGAGGTCTGCATGATAACGGAAAAGGAGCTCTCGATTCCCACAATCAGGAACACCGGTGCGAAAAAGCGGGAATATCCCAAGCACATGGGCATCACATTCTCCGCCACTCCCATCAGGGAAAATACCCATTCCCCGCAAAACATCCAAAAGAAAAACAATGCAACCGGAATGACATTATTCCACTTCACCATGGCTGCCGCGTATTTTTCCACATTTTCCCTGTCACCTGCTCCGACACTCTGGCTGATCAGTATGGATGCCCCCATCACGATGGTAAAACAAAAGGACATGGTGGTCCACATGGTAGAGGTGACATTTCCCAGCGCCGTCATATAATAAGGATCCATCCTACCAAGGAAAATTCGATCGATAATCATTTGGAGTTGGGAAATCACATTGCTGAGCATAATGGGCACAGCGATAATCAATAGTTTTTTTAAGTACTGCTTATTCATTTTTCAATTTTTCTATTCCCTTCATAATCTCCTCAATATACTCCTCTCTTGAGGCACCCTGCCGGGGCATGACTTCGGTGGAATGAATCATGATTTCCGCCTGCTTCAGATTCAGCCTTCCCCTCCTCAAATTGAGAAACATTGCAAGTCCCATGGCCATCTCGCTGATGTTTTTTCCGATGGATTGGGAATCAATCACCTGCCCTCCGTTTCCGCTGAACACGGAAAACCCGTTTGCATAAATCAGCATCTGAATGAGAAGTTCCCTCGCGTCCTCCTCCACCAGATCAAAGGCTTCCGAAATCTCCGGAATAATCCTCTGGGACAATTCCCCGAAGGCATCCACGATGCGCTCCGCATCCCGGGAGGAAAATTTATCGTGGAAAAATATGAGCCGGTACAGCATGGGCTCTTCCATGGAGAAGCGAATCCACCGAATCCCAAATTCCTTGAATGCCGGGGTGTAGGAAAAACATTCCGCGAGATAGGAAATACATTCCTCCTTGGCCTTCTCGTACACGGCGTTCTTCACTTCCTCCATATTCTCAAACAAGGTAAAAATAGGGCTTACCGTGGAGCCGAGTTTCCCCGCAAGCTCCCTTGCCACAACTCCCTCAATTCCTTTCTCTCTGGCAATTTCATATGCGGCATCCACAACCTGTTCTCGTGTAAATTTCGGTTTTGGAGGCATTTCATTCACCGTCCTTCAAAAAAAAATTCCAACGTTTGATAACAAGCGTTCGACAACGTGTGTTCTATTATAGTACCTTTGGCAGCTATGGTCAACGTATGATTTTGCCCGACAGAAAAAGACCTCCCACTGCAGGAAATTGCAGCAAGAGGTCTATAGAAATTTAAAGTTTTTTGATTACTCTTTTTAGGAGCCCAATTCCGATCAGCATGGACACAAGCTCCGCGAAGGGAAACGTCAGCCAAACCAGCCATGTCTTGGAGGGGTCCGCCATGGCGGGGATTGCGAGCACATACGCAACCGGAACCACAAACAGGAACTGGCGAAACAGGGAGATCAGAAGGGATTCCATGCCGGAATCCAACGCCTGATAGATTCCCTGGAATGCCACATTGGCCCCCGCAAAAACAAAACTCAAAGAAATAATCCGCATAGCTGTAATACAGAGTTCATTGGTTGCTCCGGAGAGGCCGAACACCGCACTGATGGGCGACGCAAACACTTCCAAAATTACCATTCCGAGAAACATGATTCCGCAACTGTATATGAGTCCCCACTTCATTCCGGCAAAAACTCTGCTCTTTTCCCCTCTTCCGTAGTTGTAAGAAATCACCGGGGTGATGGCATCTCGCATGCCGAAGGCCGCAAACAAAATAAACTGTTGAATCTTGTAAAACAATCCGTAGGCCGTAACGGTATTTTCCCCGATTTTTCCCAGGATAATGTTCAGGGCATAGGTCATAACGCTCATGAGAGCCTGTGCGATGATCGCAGGAAGTCCGATGGAATAGATTTCCCGGATAACAGAAGCACTGGGCTTCATATAGGAAATGGAATTTTCAATCTCCACATTCTTTTTCAAATGGAAAGTAAATGCCAAAATCAGGGACACAATCTGGCCGATGACGGTGGCGTATGCGGCACCCTTCACGCCCATCCTGGGAACTCCCAGCAATCCGTATATCAGAATCGGATCCAACACAATATTGGTCAGCGCCCCCGCGACCTGGGCTATGGTGGAATAGATGGACCGCCCGGTCGCCTGGAGCATCTTCTCGTAGCCGGAGAAAAATACAATTCCCATGGACATGCAGCAGCATATCCGAAGATAATCCACCGCCATCTGCCCAATCACCGGGTTATCGGTCTGACTGGAAATGTAGGCGCCCACGCCGAACAATCCGAACAACAGATACACCAGATAGATGATTGCGCACAAAAAGTTGGTGTTTCCCACCACTTTGTTCACCTTACTGCGGTTCCCCATTCCCAGATTCAAGGACAGGAGTGCACCGGCCCCCACGCCGGTTCCGATGCCGATGGCAACCATGAGCATCTGAACCGGGAAGGCAAGGGTCAACGCATTCAATGCATTCTCCCCGTCTCCTGCCATATTCGAGATAAATGCGGAATCCACGATATTGTAAAGCGCCTGAATCATCATGGACACCACCATCGGAATTCCCATCTTGAGAAGCACCTTGGGAATGGGAAGCGTTCCCATTATGTTATTTTCTTCGTTATTCATCATTTTTTCCTCCATCTTCTTTCTATCTATACACAACAAAAAAAGCGCAAGCCCTTGTTTGGACTTACGCTTTCGCTACTCAACGTTATGAATTTTACCTTTTCCCCGTCAAAAAAGTCAAGCAGTTTTTTCAATGCGGCGGCGAATCAGGGCCTCCACTTCCGACTCCTCGCAATCCAGCGCGAAAGCCAATTCCGCATGGAGATTATGCACTGCCAGCTTAAAATATTTTTCATCCATAGCCGTACATTTTTTCCCCTCCGCCAGCCTCTGCTGCTTCCGGATATACATATTCTTGATAATCCCCACCAGAAGCTTGGGATCGCAGCTTCTCACTGCCTCCTTGTATCTTGTCTCCCTCTCCTTCTCATTGGTAATGATTAACTCCTCCATATCGGAAATCTGCTCAATGACCGACAGAGCGCTCTTCTTATCCATCGCCTTGCGAATACGCTTTTCCGCGGAATCCACCGGCACGTAAACTTTGGAATTGGCTTCCGACTCCGGAATCAACAGAAAATATTCCTTTCTGGAACCGGACATCTCCATCTCCACCACATCCTTAATCTCACAGATCCCATTTGCCATCGATACTACATAATCACCAACTTCGAACATTTTTCACTCCATTTCAAAACAATTCACATTACTGATTACTATTTTAGCACCGCAAATTTTTTGATGTAAGCAAAAAATAATTTTTTCAAAATTTATGAGCTACTACAGATTGGTGTAATAGATTCCGGTCAAAAGCTGCACCCCGATGGACACCAGCGAGATCATCACCCAACAGCACAGCCCCATAAGAATTGGTTTCCCGCCCTTTTTCACCAGTTGAATCAGGTTGGTGTTCAATCCGATGGCACACATCGCCATGGCGATAAAGAATTTCGCCAGCCATTTCATGGCGGGGACAAAGTCTGACCCATACCACAGGGAAAACCCGCTCTCCGGGAGAAGTCCCACAACGGTGGTGATCACGGATGCCCCGATGAAAAACAGGATAAACCAGGGAAAAATCTTCTTGAATGAAAAATTGTTCTGCGCATTCCCCTGCTCCTTGGCTTTCCGCATCTGAAGGATGGCGAGGACCAGCGTGATGGGAATGATTGCAAGTGTTCTGGTCAGCTTCACGGTCACTGCGGTGGACAGAATACTGTTACACTTGTATATCTCCTCCGCGGTGGAAGCCGCAGCCGTGACGGATGAAGTATCATTTACCGCCGTTCCTGCAAAAATTGCAAAACCTTCGGATCCCATTCCCAGCGCATGTCCCAAAGTAGGAAAAATCAACGCCGCCAACACGTTGAACAGGAAAATGACCGAGATGGACTGGGCAATCTCCTCGTCATCCGCATCAATCACAGGGGCGGTGGCCGCGATGGCGGAGCCGCCACAGATGGAGGAACCCACACCGATCAGGGTTGATACTTTGCTGTCCATTTTCAGCACTCTCTTCATTATGGCGGCCACAATCAGAGAGACGGAAATGGTGCACACAATCACCGGAAGACTCTGTGTCCCAACTTTGGCGATGGTTCCAAGATTCAGGGAAAATCCCAAAATAATGACCGCCCACTGTAGGATTTTCTTGGAGGTGAACTTAATCCCATCCATTCTGCTGTCCGCGGTTGCAAATCCGGGTGCACACAAAGTGATTATCATTCCGATTAAAATTGCAAACACCGGAGCACCGATTACCTCCAGGTTGACCGTGCCGATTTTAAGTCCTCCCAAAAAAGTTGCGATTGCGGCAACGATGACGCAAATCAAAATCCCCAATCCCTTGCTCTTTAAAAATTTCATGTAAATAATTCCTTTCACTTTTCAACTGTTATAAATCCCAAATATCATGACTTTCGTAAACATCGCTTTTATCGCCCTTGCCACTGTTGTCCGTCTCCGTGAATCACAAATAGGAAACCGTCTCCGACAACGGTTTTCTGGCGTAGTGATTCGGAAGGGGTTTTCCCTCCTCAGATGCGAACCCCAGATCCAAAAGCATCAGGATTTCCTCATTTTCCGGCAAATCCAAATCCCCGGCAAGTTTCTCCGGATCAAAACAATTCAGCCAGCAACTATCCACCCCTGCGTTATACGCTGCCAACATCATATGGGTTGCCACAATGGATGCGTCCTCTATGCCGGAGGTCCGCTTCTCTCCCGGATAGGTATACACATTGCTCTTGTCATACGCGACCACAAGCACCGTGGGGGCACCATAGCGGCAGGGAGTAACCCCGTCAATTTTTGCCAGCCCCTCCGGGGACTGAATTACATAAATGTGCTGCTCCTGCAAATTCTTTGCCGTGGGAGCCACTCTCCCCGCCTCGAGGATTGCCTCCAACTGTTCCTTTGAAATCTGTGTTTTGCTATAGTTTTTGCATGAATAGCGATTCTTAATCACTTCCGTAAATTCCATATCTCACTGTCTCCTTATCTGTTCTCCCTCTTATGGATGCTGTCTCTCATTTGGATGATACCCCTCCGTGCCGGAGTGATGCATCCACACGCACATTATTGTAGCATTCTCATTGTCATTCGTGGGAAAAAATGTGTTTGTTTTTTCGAACAATTTGTAAAATTCCGAAAATTTCATACACAAGTTTTTCACACAAACATTCTAAAAAAAGCGACATGGCCACAAAGCCATGCCGCTTCAATTTGCAAATAATTTATGCTTCCTCTGCCGAATCCGCTGCGTTGTTGCTTACCACCAGTTTCTGGGCAACTGTGTAAATCTCCTCCAACGCCTGCTTTACTTTCTCCATGTCGGCAACTGCTTCCTGGGCATTCTTGGCACCCTCTACGGAAGATGCTGCCACCTCCTCACTGGTTGCGGAGAGATGAGAAATACTGTCGCCAATCTGGTTGGTTGCAGAGAGAATCTCATCGATATGCGCGTTTGTCTGAACAATATTGCCGGCAAGTTCATGTGCCTTCTCGTCAATCGCCATGAAGCGCTCTCCTGTCACTGCAATCATGTCGTTCTGCTTCATCATAGCTGAAACAGAATTGGTGATGCATTCATTTGCCAGCTTGGTATCTTCATTCAGCTTCTCGATAATCTCCGTGATACTGTTGGAAGCGTCCTTGGTCTGATCCGACAACTGACGAATCTCATCGGCAACAACCGCAAAACCTCTTCCTGCCTCCCCTGCTCTGGCAGCCTCGATGGAAGCATTTAAGGACAGCAAATTCGTCTGTCCGGAAATCGCGATGATTGTTCCCACAAATCCCTGAACCTCCTCCACGCGATTGGTCAATCTCTCAATTACTTCGACAGCGGCATTTCCGGCATTCTTCACATCCTCCGCCTGTGACTGAAGCTCCTTGATTCCGTCTGAACCCTCCTTAACGGTGGTGGTTACACTCTCCGATGCCTCCATCATATTCCGGCTCTGCCGAAGGGCATTCTCTGTCTCAGATTGAATCTGCACACACATATCCGCCTGTGACTGAACTGCCTCCGCCGTGCTCTCTGTGCTGTCGGAAATATTGCTCATGGCAAAATTGGCGGTTTCCACGCTGGTCTCCAGGTTGGCAACCATATCCATTGCGGTGGTAAAGTAGTCCACCAACTGATCTGCCGCCTGAGTCATCACATTGCTGTTCTGATTCTGCATCTCCATTGTCTGCTGCACTTCCGTCACATTCTCGCGACTAAAACTGTTCAACAATCCGGTGATGCGAATAGATGCAAATGCGGACAGAACCAAGGTGAATACCACAATGAACATATGAAATTCATAATCCGCATTGCCCGGCTCCATCAACACTACCAGACGTATCAAATTGAATACACCCAAGATTATATTCTCAATTATTACATTTTTCTTGTCCAAAAAGGCCATGGACACAATTAAGAACGGAAGTGTATACAGCCATGTGTCCTGGGTTCTGTTCAATAACAGCATAAAGCCAAATGTAACTGCCGCCGTTATCAACATGGCAGTCGATGCAAATTTCGTCCCCTTTTTGGTTTTGTAGACGATGGTATTGCCCACAATAGCAATCAACGCCAATATTACTTGCAGAATCACTCTCAATCCGCCGCCTTTGATAACCGCGAACACAAAAGTAAATTCAAGGTACCCCATAATGATCATCATTACGATGTATACGCACTGATTGGCTTTTGCATATTGTTTATCTGTCATTATCTTGCCCTCCCAACAACCTTGATTTGGTAATATCTTACCACTTTTTAGTTCTCGGTTTCAATATAAAATGTGTATTTTTGACAATTTATTTTCATTTTACCGGAATAATATAGGTTTTTTTGACATTATTCATACTCTCTTTACTTCTTTTTCGTAAAAAAGGCACATCCGCAGTGGATGTGCCTTCCTCTTATTTTTCATCCACTCCTCTTGCAGTCCAAATACGGTACCCCTCCTGAATTGCTGCGCATGTTGCCAAAATGCAGACGAATATCGCGCCATATTTCATATCAATATAGGGCATAATTAAGGGATAAATAAAAAGCACTCCCCCGGTAAGCTTATTCATAATTGTATGCTGCGCAACAAACCTCTTTTGGATAACAAATCCGGAAAGCACATTGATGACTTTAATAATAGCAATCACACCTACCCATATCCATAACCATATTGGCAGTTCAAATATAGGAATCAACTTAATCAGGCAAACTGCCACAAACACAAAATCAGCGATGGTATCTAATTTAGAGCCGAATTCGCTGACCGTATTTGTCTTCCTTGCCACTGCGCCATCAACCATATCGGTGAAACCTGCTATCACATACAAAATGAAAAACTCTGAAGAAAGCGCCGGAAAAAATAACATTGCGATACTGCACAAAATTCTGCAACTTGTTATAACATTTGCCATGAACACTCCCCCGGATACCAATTCTTACAACACACTTACACTTCGAATTTGTACCCTACGCCCCAGATGGTTTTGATATAGTCCCCCTTGGCTCCCATCTTGCTGCGGAGCTTCTTCACATGGGTGTCAATGGTTCTGGCATCCCCGAAATAATCGTAATTCCACACCGAATCCAATATCTTTTCGCGGGACAGCGCGATGCCTGCATTCTCCATGAAATAATCCAGCAGTTCGAATTCCTTGAAGCTTAAATCCAGATGCTTGCCATCTATGGTCACCTCGTGAGCGGAGCGGTCCAACTGTATGCCGCCCATTTCCCGCACTTTGGCATCTTCCCCCAGCTTGTTGGCTCTGCGCAGAATTGCCTCCGCCCTCGCCACCAAAATTTTCGGGGAAAAGGGCTTGGTCACGTACTCATCCACACCCAGTTCAAATCCCAGCAATTCATCGCTCTCATCGCTCTTGGCAGTGAGCATGATAATCGGGACCTTGGATGTCTGGCGGATTTCCTTGCACACGTCCCACCCGTTCATCTTGGGCATCATCACATCCAGAATCACCAGGGCAATACTCTTGTCCTTGTAAAACTTGTCCAGCGCTTCCTCCCCGTCACCTGCCTCCAGCACATCATATCCCTGGCGGGTCAAAAAGTCCCGCACCAGCTTCCGCATTCTCGCCTCGTCATCAACCACTAACACCTTAATATCACTCATATTTTCCTCACTATGACACACAATTTCATGTATTTATGGTGCATTGAAAAATCCATACTGCTATATCCTATACCCATTCTGTGAAAAAACTGTGATTACTGCCCATTCAATCCGTTCAGCCGCTCCTCGCGCATAATCAACTCCTGCTCCCGGCTGTCCAGTTCCTGTTCCCGCTGCTCCAACTGCTGCTCCCAGGACTCATAGCGATCGATCAGCGCATTTTCATAATTCAGTATGGTGACACTTCTTCCGCTCCAGTATGTGATGGCAAAAATGCCCACAAGTGCAACTGCAAACACGATGCAGAAAAAGGTTGCCACATAATATTTGGTGCGATAGGTCCCGTTCACATCATTCTCATACCAGGCTTCCTGCTTTTTCCTGCGCGCAGTCTCCCTTGCGTGCTGGCGCTCCACCTCACGCTCAATGGTGGAATCCTCCCGAATCGGAATGGGTCGGATTTCTTCCCTCTTGATGTACGGAGTCAGCAGGAGATGTTCCTGGAGTTCCCGCAAAAAGCCAATCCCCACCTCCGTGGAAAACACTTCGTCATCCAGGAGTTTGTTGTACAGTTTTAGGACCACATCCGGATTGCGCAAATCGGTCTGCTCCTTGATATACGCAACGCCCTCCGCCTCCTTTTTGGCTTCCTTTGCTTTTTCTTTGGATGTAAAAACATACCCATCAACCTGATACATAAAATTCCCCTTTATATCTCACGCTCGGCAACTTCGCCGGACTGATACGCTGTGATTAGTTTTTTCAGCATTTTTATTTTGCGCCGCATCTTCTTCCCCACGTCAGTATCGCCAACCAGAATACGCTTGTCCGCCACTTCCACAGCCTCACGCTTGGATACGATGTCCACTTCCTCTCTTATGGCAATCTCCGTGGATTCGAAGGGCTCGTGGGCGGTGAGGGTCAGACCGTAGGAGTTAAAAATCAGGGTGTATCCGGCGATTCCGGTTTTTCCCCGGTATGCCTTTGAAAAACCACCGTCAATCACGATAACTTTTCCCCCGCATTTCACCGGGCTCTCCCCTTTGATTCGGCGCACCGGAACGTGGCCGTTGATGATGTGGATGTTGTCCCCCTCCAGACCGAACTCCGCCAATATGGCGTCCGCCACCTCCGGTTTTTCCACCAACTCGTAATAGCAGTTTTTGCGTTCCTCGTGCAATTCCTTTTCCGCCAGGAAATAGCGTTCAAAGGTGGCCATCTTGTCCCGACCGTAGAGTGGCGAATGCTTCGCGGTCCAGATATACCAGATCAGGTCGGCCCCCTTTTCTTTTTCCAAGGGGTTCTCCTCGAAAAATGCTTTTCGCACGTAGGTTTCCAACACATCAAACAGGGCTTTTCCACTGTATTCCTCCCCGTAGATATTAACCTTGGCGAAGGTTCCGTCCTCGTTCATGGGCACGCACCCATGGAACAACAGATTCCCGTTGTAGACGCGGTACATTCCACCCTTTTTCAAAAGCAGCTGGATGTGGCGTTGCAGCTTCTCGCAATGCAAAAAGGAGGAGCGCAGCCGGTTCATGACTTCCTGTTCCTCCGCCGTCAGCTCATAGGGATTTTTCGGGTCCACCGTGGGCAGATTCATATCCAGCATGCGATAGGTTTTCCCCTCTATCTCGATGGTTCCCTTTTCATAATCGATATGGTGGAGCAACAAGCGGTCGCTCATCCCGTATTCCGGCCATTTCATAATCATCTGGCCCTCCAGCTTGAATCGGATGATGGCAATGGCCTTGTGCATGCGGCGAATCATGTCCGTTTCCTCGTTGTCGGATTTCACCGGAGCAACCTTGTACACGAATCGCTCGCAGGGGTCATCCGCATAGACCCGCATGGCAAAGGTAGCCAGGGGAAGCATATTGATTCCGTAGCCCTCCTCCAGCAGATCGATATTACCATAGCGGATACTGTTACGAATCACCGTGGCCACGCAGGTCATCTGGCCTGCCGCGGCTCCCATCCAGATAATATCATGATTGCCCCACTGGATATCCAGGGAATGGTAGTTGCACAGCCTGTCCATAATCAAATGCGGGCCGGAGCCCCGGTCATAGATATCTCCCAATATATGGAGATGGTCCACGGAGAGCTGCTGAATCAAATCCGAGAGGGCCGCGATGAACGCCTCGCTTCTTCCCAACTCCACAATGGTGTTGACGATGGATTCGTAGTAAGCCTCCTTGTTCAACACCTCCGGTTTTTCGGTGATCAATTCTTCAATGATGTACGCATAATCCGCAGGCAAAGCTTTTCGCACTTTGGAGCGGGTATACTTGGAGGAGACAGTCTTACACACCTCAATCAGATGATACAATGTGGTGCGATACCACTCATCCATATCCTCCTCCCGGTGCCGCATCAACTCCATCTTCTCCTTCGGATAATAGATCAGAGTGGCCAGGGAGGACTTGTCCCTGTCGCTCAATGTGTCACCGAACACGTCGTCGATTTTCTTGCGCACCGCCCCGGAACCGTTCTTGAGCACATGGGAAAATGCATCGTATTCTCCATGGATGTCCGACAGGAAATGCTCCGTTCCCTTTGGCAGATTCAAAATTGACTGAAGATTGATAATCTCCGAGCATGCCTTGCTAATAGTTGGATACTGCTCGGATAATTGTTCCAAATAATGTAACTGTGCCTTTTTCAAAGTGTGCCTCCGTCATTCAAAAGTTTCTGCCACGTCAGCCAGCAGATCCCGAATCTGCAAATGCTGAGGGCACTGCCCCTCGCATTTTCCGCATCGGATACATTCGGAGGCCTTTCCGTGCTCCTCCTGGGTCGCCCGGGCGTACCCTCTGCGGGTCACCTCATTGTCTCCGAACTGAACCGTATTGTTGTAAGCGGCAAACATATCCGGAATGAGGATTTTTTTCGGGCAGCCTGCCACGCAGTAGCGGCATCCGGTGCAGGGGATGGTGGGAAGATTCTTCAACTCCTCCACCACCTGTGCGATGGCTTTTTGCTCCTTCTCATTCAGGGGTACAAAATCTCTCATGTAGGAAGTGTTGTCCTCCATCTGCTTCCGATCGGACATTCCGCTGAGCACCATGATGACATTTTCCAGGGATGCCACATAGCGCACCGCGTAGGATGCGATGGATGCTTTTTCCGACAGCCCCCTCAGAATGGAGGCCGGTCCCTCCGCCAGGTTCGCCAGGGTTCCTCCCTTGATCGGCTCCATCACAATCACCGGCACATGATGCCTGGTCGCCACCTCATAGCACAACTTCGACTGCACACTCTCGGAATCCCAATCGTAGTAATTAATCTGGAGCTGGACGAAATCCACCTCCGGATGTCTGGTCAGCGTCTCCTCCAGCACCGCCGCAGAATCGTGGAAGGAAAATCCAACCTGCTTCGCTTTTCCGGCCGCCTTCAATTCCTGTATAAAATCAAAGCCGCCATTTTCCTCCAACTCCTTAATCCGCCCTGCATCCAGTGCATGGAGCAGATAGAAATCAAAATAATCCACACCGCAGCGCTCCAGCTGCGTCTCAAAAATCCGCTCAAAATCTTCATGCTCTTTGGTCAGCCACACCGGCATCTTATCCGCAAGATAGAACTTCTCTCTGGGATACCGGTCCACAAGGCAGCGTTTCACGGCCGCCTCCGACTTTTCATTATGGTACGGAAACGCGGTATCAAAATACATAAATCCCTGGCGGATGAAGGAATCCACCATCTCACAAAACTGCGCGTCGTCAATCTCTTCCGTATTTCCGTTCAGAATCGGAAGCCGCATGCAGCCAAATCCCAATTTTTTCTCCAAATTCGCCTGAATCATAGGAATCCCCCTCTCTTTCCCCTCTAATATATCACAGTCCTTTCAAAAATGATACAAGGGGGACGTATCTTTCGCGCGTGGGGACGTATCTTTTTCACTCCGGGGACGTATCTTTTTCGCTCCGGGGACGTATCTTTTTCAAAAACACATCTTCCGGGATGCATACAGCGGACATGCGAGCATCAAAACGAGCTCTGGAGTCCTGTAAAATACGATTTAGTCTCTTTTCTGCAGAAAAAAGCGTAACAGCCAAAAAACTGTTACGCAAAAAATCTGACTATTGAGAACAACTCTCACGAGTGAAAATGTATCCTTTATGCGAAAAAGATACGTCCCCGGAGTGAAAAAGATACGTCCCCGTTTGTAAAAGATACGTCCCTACGCGAGTTTTTTTAACATTGCGTTCATGGGGTGAAACAAAACCATGGCGATCAGGAAGTTACTACCCCCGTGCAGTAAATCGTATGGGATTCCCGAAATCCACCAGCTGATTGCCATGGAAGGTCCGCCGATGAAAAAGTAGGGAATCGAACAAAATGCCCCGAAGAACAGGCCGAAAAAACCGGATAAAAACCAGAACGGCCAGGAAGCCTTCACGTTTTTCATCAGCAGTGTAAACAGAACCAGCAGCGGCCATATGTAGATATACATAATGGTCCACAGGCCGATTCCCCACACAACACATTCGATTCCCACGAAAGCCCACACGGCAATCAAGGTCTTCCATCCCAGAAACAGGGTGAACAATATAATCAGCAGGGTTACCAGTTCCACGTTGGGGACGGAAGCCAATGCCATTTTTACTGCTTCCAGCATTGCGGTCATCATGCCGATCACCGCAATGTCCTTGACGGAAAAAAGGTGTTTATTCTGCACTGTATACCTCGTAAACAAGCTTGTATGCATCCCCGTCGGTTACCGGCTGTGTATCCACGCCGTTCATTCCGTACTCTCCGTTGACATAGATGGACCAGTATGCGCCATCGGCAGCATAATCCGCAGTCACACCGTTTACAGAGGTGATGTAAAGTCCGTAATCAGACTCCTCCCCAACCAATGCGAAATCAGTGGCGTCGTCCAATTCCTCCAGCGCCTGTCTCAGATACTCAGCGTCGGTTCTTGCCTCATAGGTTGTGCTCTCTCCGTTGTTGTCCACCACTTCCACAGTATACGCTTTTGCGCCCTGGGTAGTCTTGGGACCGAAGGCGAAATATACGCCCACAAATGCCGCAATCACGACGATTGCTGCAACAACTGCAATTGTAATTTTGGTACTCTTCTTCATGTTTTTCTCCTCTTTCCTACTGTTAATATATTCCAACAAAAAAGCTCCCAAACCAAATAAGTCGGGAGCAAAAAATCGCGCAAACAGAAAGCAAAATCCCCTTTGGAATTCTGCGATGGACATCTATTTGACGGCAAATCAATTACTCGTGATTTATTCGGTCATTCAAATAGGCAGGTCTCCTGGCTTGCAACTGAAAAAGTCTCCTTCCCGTTTCCAGTGGATGGATTTTCACTCCGCGACTTTTCGTAAACGTTGCTTACAGTGACGAGTTCGCACAGGCCTTGCACCTGTTTCCCTTTTCACCGAAGTTCAAAGAACTCCGACACCTATTGCTTTTTTCGTAGTCTGTTCTAACATATTCCTTGAAAAATGTCAAGAAAAGTGGACTAGAGGGGAGTCGAACCCCTGTCCGAAAACCAATTCCCTGTACTTCTACGAGTGTAGTCTCTCTATAGACATTCCCTCCGCCGCCCGGGGAAAGACACCCAAACGGTTTTAGTAGCTTCATAGTACGCCCGCCGGCTCAAAGCTTTGCCGGCGTCGTTTCTCACATAGTCGAAGCCCGGGTCCTAAAGTGTGAGTGCTCTAGGTCGGACTGCTGCAACTAGGCAGCGTATGCTAAATTATCTTCAGCGTTTAATTTTAATTTGGCCATTTGACGCATCGCCATACGACTCGCTTCTCCAGCTGCATAGTCCCCGTCGAAACCATTACTAGCCCATGAAGTATATGAAAAATGCCGTGCGCATATCACCTGCGAGGCTGCCGCGCACCTCATTTTTTAACAGATTAATTAGAAAATCACACCAAGCTCTTACAGATTTCTCACCTTGAAATCCCGCTCCGCCTCCCGCTTTGCATCCTTCTTGGCGATATCCTGGCGCTTGTCGTAGAGTTTCTTGCCTCTCGCCAGAGCGATTTCCACCTTCACCAGCCCGTTCTTGAAGTACACCTCCACCGGAACGATGGTAAACCCTTTTTGTGCGATTTGCCCCGCTAGCTTCGTAATCTCCCGTTTGTGCATCAAAAGCTTCCGCGGCCGAAGGGGATCCTTGTTGAAAATATTGCCCTTTTCGTAGGGGCTGATGTGCATTCCGTAGATGATGACCTCCCCATTCTCAATGTGAATGAAGGATTCCTTGATGCTGCACTTGCCCATACGCAGCGACTTCACTTCGGTGCCCGCCAACTCGATTCCGGCCTCGAAGGTCTCTTCCAGGAAATAATCATGGAACACTTTTTTGTTGTTGGCAATCAATTTTTTGGCCTCTTTTGCCGCCACGATTATCCCTCCTTTTCAGCACACCCCGATGCACATGCCTGCTTGTATAGAATATATGAATCCATGGAAAAAATCAATAAAAAACTCTCGCCAATTCACGCCAATTCAAAGTCTACGGTGCGCAGAATCCGGTCACAGGCCACCACCCGGACCGCCACCCGCTGCCCCAGCTTATAGGTATGCCCTGTGGTCTCCCCACGCAATTCGTATTTCTCCTCGTCGTACAGATAGAAATCATCCACCATGGCATTGACCCGGATCAGGCCCTCCACCGTGTTGGGAAGCTCCACAAACATTCCCCACTCGGTGACGCCGGAGATTACTCCGTCAAAGGTCTCCCCCACGAACTGCTCCATATATTCCACCTTTTTGGCCTTGATGGTCTCACGCTCCGCCTCCTCGGCCCGGCGCTCCATCTTGCTGGACTGGTTTGCCACCTCATCCAGAATGCGTTCGTAATGCTCCCTGCGGCTCTCGTTCATGCGCCCCCTCAGGTTCTCCTTGATGATGCGATGAATCTGCAGATCCGGGTACCTGCGGATGGGGGAGGTAAAATGACAATAGTAATCTGCCGCCAGGCCAAAATGTCCGTTGCATGCCGTAGTGTATCTGGCTTGCTTCATGGAGCGGAGAGTCAGTCGGCTGATGAGGGATTCCTCATCGCTGCCCTCGATCTTCTCCAGAAGTTTTTGCAGCTCCTTGGGGTGCACCTCATCCTGCCCCATGTGAATGGAATATCCGAAGTTGTGGATGAAGGTGGCCAGCTTTTGAATTTTCTCGCTGTCCGGCTTCTCGTGGGTCCGGTACACGAAGGGAATCTCCTGCCAGAAATAATCCGCAGCCACCGTCTCATTGGCAATCAGCATAAAGTCCTCGATCAGCTTGGTGGCGGTGTTTCTTTCATAGGGCTTAATCTGAATCGGCTTTCCGTTTTCATCCAGAATCACCTTGGTCTCCGGGAAATCAAAGTCGATGGAGCCCCTCTTCCTGCGGCGTTTGCGAAGTATGGATGCCAATTCCTCCATCTGCAAAAACATGGGGACAAGCTTCTCATATTCCGCAATCACCTCCGGGTCCTTATCCTCCAAGATCTTTTTCACATTGGTGTAGCTCATACGGCGGTCCACGCAGATCACGGTCTCCGCAATCTCATGGTCAATCACCTGCCCCTTGGGGTTGATAGTCATAATGCAACTCAACGCCAGGCGGTTCTCCCCCTGGTTCAGGGAACAGATTCCGTTGGAAAGTGCATGGGGCAGCATGGGAATCACCCGGTCCACCAGATAGACGGAGGTTCCTCTGGCCAATGCCTCCACGTCCAGAGCGCTGTGCTCCTGCACATAATTGGACACATCCGCAATATGGACACCCAGGATATAGTTTTCCCCGTCCATGGTCAGCGACACCGCATCATCCAAATCCTTGGCGTCTTCCCCGTCGATAGTAACCATCGTCCAGTCACGCAAATCCTTGCGCCCGGCCATATCCGCCTCGCTGACCTCCCGGGACACATTCTCCACCTGACGCATGATTTTGTCGGAAAATTCCACCGGGAGCCCGTAGGCCCGAACGATGGACAGAATATCCACCCCGGGGTCGTTGATGTGCCCCAGTATCTCCGTCACCTGCCCTTCAGGGTTTTTTCCGTTTTGCCCGTAGTTGGTGATCTCCACAACCACCTTGTGACCGGTTACGGCCCCTTTTGACCTCTCTGCCGGAATAAAAATATCCTTGCAAAATCTGGTGTTGTCCGGCACCGCGAAACCATAGTTTTTCCCGGACTCGTAGGTGCAGACCAGGGACTTCATCCCCCTCTCCACAACGCGGATCACCGCGCCTTCCCTGCGGCGTCCCGTCTCCTGGGGAGATACGACAATCTCTACCACATCCTGGTGCATGGCACCTCCCACTTTAGTTTCCGGGATAAAGATATCCTCCCTTTCTCCCTCTACCGTTACGAAGCCAAAGCCCTTTTGATGGGCGGTAAATACCCCCTGTAGCTTCCGCTCCTGGGATCTGGAGTATTTCCCCCTCTTGGACAGCTCGATTTTGCCTTCCTGCTGCAATTCCTCCAGAATCTGCTCCAACACCGGGCGCTCTTCCTTCTTCACCTCCAGCATGGTGCACAATTCCTTAATCTTCATCGGCACATAGATGTCGGCACACATAAAATCATATACCATTTTCTTGCGCTTTTCATATTTTTCGTCTTCGCCCATTTCCATCCTCCGCGGTACCCCTTCGCGCCCACAGCCGGCTACCAAAGCAAGGCACTCTGTTCTGTGAATCTAAAAAAGGCTGCCGAATTCTCGACAGCCTCACAAAACTTATTATCCCCAGATTCCCATATTTAATACAACTGCAATGACCAGGAAAAACACAACACCCGCCGTGGTGAGTTTGACCAGCACACCCTCCATGGAACGGCCTTTGTTCTTGCCCCAGTAAGTATCTGCAGCGCCACTGATGGAACCAAGTCCCGCGGACTTGCCTTCCTGCATAAGGATAACAACTGTTATTGCAATACTGATAAGAATAAGTAAAACAGATAAAATCGTTTTCAGAACGGTCACGATTTACACCTCCTAATTTTCAAAACTCGGTAACTTTGTAAATGATAACACATAAGAAAAGACATTGCAAGTATTTATTTTCTGCCAATTTCCGTGCTTTTTTTCACATTTTGTTTCCCATTTTACCGGAATTACATTATAATATAGTAGGTATATTTACCAATTTCTTACCAATTATACATGAAAAAGGAATAGAATATGAGACAGTTCACTATGAATAGCGCAGTGGGCTTGTTATTTATGATTACGCTTTGTCTTGCAATCTCGGGCTGCGGTTCCTCCGAGGAACAGCTTCCCGGCTCCTCCACCATCCAGGATGTGTTGGGCGGCAAGGACGATACCCCGGAGATTGATCCGGATGTGACCGGTTCCCGGGACAACACCATACAGGTGTTGGTACCCACCGCGGACGGAGTTTCGGTATACAGTTGCGATGTGGCGATGCTGGATGCCTCCAACTCTTCGGAGGGCTACGTCATTGTAGACTATACCGGGAACAACCCGAAGGTAAAACTGCAGATTACAGGACCGAATCAGGTTACATACACCTATAATCTGCACGGCGGACAGGAGGTTTTTCCTCTGACCTCCGAGAGCGGCACCTACACCATCGCGGTCTACGAGAGCGTGGACATCGAGAATAACAAGTATGCCACAGCATTTTCTCAAGATATCAATGCGGACATCACCAATCCCTTTGGTCCATATTTGTACCCCAGTCAGTACGTCAGCTTCACGGCCTCTTCCCAGGTGGTTATCAAGGCCAGCGAGCTTGCCAAGCCGGCCAACAACGATTTGGATGTGGTGACCAACGTGTACAACTATGTGATTACCAACTACACCTACGACTACGAAAAAGCATCCACGGTAGCGTCGGGTTATCTCCCGGATGTGGATGAGATCTACGAATTGAAAACCGGCATCTGTTTTGACTATGCCGCGATTATGGCCTCCATGCTCCGCTCCCAACGGATCCCCACCAGACTGGAAATCGGATACGCCGGCGAGGAATATCACGCATGGATCAGCGTCTACACTCCGGAGACCGGATGGATCAACGGAATTATTGAATTTGACGGGACGAATTGGCGGCTGATGGATCCCACTTTTGCAGCATCCAGCAGTTCCCCCATGAAGTTCATTGCGGAGGATAGCGACTATCTTCTCAAATATGTCTATTAGGAGGTTTCTCTTACATGAGCAAGATCAAAAAAATCAGCGATTCGGAAATATCGGCTTTTTGCCAGCAGATTGTTATGGTAATCACAGCCGGTCTTCCGACCTACTACGGGATATCCATCCTGATGGATGAAGCTCCGGATGAAGATACCCGTCAGCTTCTCCAGAAAATATATACCCCCATGGAGGCCGGAGGCACGCTCTGCGAGGCACTGGACATGACCAAGGCCTTCCCCGACTACATGGTTCACATGGTTCAGCTGGGGGAGGAGACCGGACGTCTGGAGGAGGTCATGCGCTCCCTCTCCACCTATTATGACCGAGAGGCATCCATCCGGGCCAACATCAAGCACGCCGTAACCTATCCCCTCATCATGACCGTCATGATGATCGCGGTGATTATCGTTTTGCTGACAAAGGTTCTGCCGGTATTCTCACAGATCTATGAGGAGCTGGGAAGCGAATTGACAGGGGCGGCGAGAACGCTCATGAATATCAGCAACACCCTCAATCACTACCTGTTCGGAATCGTGATTGCATTCTGCATTTTGCTTGTGGTTGTTATTGTTTTATATCGCACCAACGTGGGAAAAATGCTGTTTCAGGGGCGCGGATTTGCCATGACGGTGGCAGCCAGCCGTTTTTCCAATTCCATGTACCTGGCTCTGGCCAGCGGCTTGGACACGGATCAAGGCTTGGAGCTTGCCAAGCAGCTGGTGAACAACCCCTTCATGGAGGCCAAGATTGAGCACTGCCAGGAGCACATCAAGCACGGGGAGAGTTTTTCCAACGCGCTGTTGTTGTCGGGAATTTTCTCCCGGATTTATTCCAGCTGGATTACCATCGGCAACAAGACCGGTTCCATGGATGATGTCATGAAACGAATCGGGATTGCCTATGAGCAGGAGACAGAAAATCGATTGGACCGCTTTATTTCCGTTTTAGAGCCGTCCCTCGTAATTCTGCTCTCCCTCTTCATCGGAATGATTCTGATTTCGTTCCTGTTACCACTCCTTGGCATTATGTCAAGCATCGGATAATTTACGGAGGTCACCTATGCTATTTTCAGTTCAAAAGGAACACCGGCATTGGGAAGGTTGGATTCCGGTTCTGTTGCTTGTTGCAATGCTGGCAGTCTTCTGTTCTTCCGCCTCCTCCCTTGAGGAGGGCAACAGCAACCGCCAGAAGGAGTTGCTGGAAAACGCCTTGGAGCGAAGCATTACCCAATGCTATGCCTTGGAAGGCTCCTATCCTTCCAGCTTAAGCTATCTGGAAGAAAATTACGGTTTGACTTACAGCAAGGAGCACTACTACATCGACTATCAATACATCGGGTCCAACCTTAGGCCGGACACTACCATCATAGAAAGAGATTAAGACATGCTGAAACTTCATAATGCGTCCCACCGGATCGATATGATTTTTGTGTTGGCCCTGTTCACCATCTTTGCGGCAACCGCATTTTTGGCTGTGTTGATTGGAGCCAGGCAATACCAGACCACCGCGGACAATATGAACTACAATTACGAGGTGCGAACCGCCTCCTCCTATTTGGAAGAAAAAATACGTCAAAATGACACCGTGGCAGGAATTGCAGTCACGTCCATGGCTCCGGGCATGGATGCCATCGCGCTCTATTCCTCCGAGAACGGTGTCGACTATACCACCTATATCTACTGCTACGACGGATGGCTGCGGGAGTTATTTGTCACCCAGGATTCTGTGTACTCCCCCTCCTCCGGCCAGGAGATTCTGGAGCTTTCCGCCTTATCCGCGGAATTTGCGGGCGAGGATCTTCTGAAGGTCACCTTCTCGGGAACCGACGGGGTGCATTATCCGGTTTATCTGTCCATCCACTCCGACAGCGGAAAGGAGGCGCCATGAAAAAATACAAGTCCTCCGGAAGCAGTATTTTTCTGATGGAAATCATCTTAAGCATTCTGCTCTTTAGCGCCATGCTTTGCATCTGTCTGCAGTTTATCATGAAGGCTCACACTCTGACCCACAAGACCACCCGCCTGGAGCGAGCGGTGACCACCTGTTCCAATGTGGCGTCCGTGTTTGAGAGCGGGGACGGTTCCTTCGATGCTCTGCTTCTGGAATTTCCACATGCGGTGAGCTACGGTGATTTTTTGCTGATATACCTGGACGACAACTTTCTGCCCTGTGAACCGGAGGCGATGAAATATACCGTCCTGGTGTCCTATGATGAGGAATGTTCCGTCAGTCGCTTATCAAAAGTGAACATTACATGTACCTGCGAGTCCGAGGAAATCTATACCATCTCCGCCGGCAATTACCACAGGCGGACCCTGGCAGCGGAAGGAGGAAGCGACAATGAATAGACACACCAACTTCGGTTTTTCCTCCATCTTGATTTCCTTCATTATGATTTGTATCGTCACCTTCTCGGCGCTGGCACTTGTAACCGCCAATTCCGATTACAAACTCAGCAGGAAAGTGGCGGATCGCAACCAACAGTATTATCTGGCCCAGGAGCAGGCTTACGAGAAGCTCTCCCAGATTGATTCCTCCCTGGAATCCTGCTATGTGCGCACCGGTTCCCAGGAAGAATACAATGCCGCCGTCCGGTCCGCATTGGCGGATATGGAGGGAACCTGGACCGATTCGGAGGATGCCCTGTACTTCACCTACACCTCCGAGATTGCAGAGAATCAGTTTTTGGAGGTTGTGCTTGAGATCGTATACCCCGCCGCGCGAAGCGACGGATACTACGAAATCGCCAAGTGGCACACCGTGCAGATTGAAGAAAGTTTTGAAGAACAGCCGTTGAACCTGATGGGTTCCGGTGAACAATAAGAAAGGGACACAACTATGGACGTAAGAAAAACTCTAGAAGAAGCAACCAACAAGATGGCATCCGACATCTTTATCATCGCCGGACGCCCTCTCACCTTTAAGACCAAGGGTGATATGCAGACATTGGACGAGAATGTAATGATTCCAAAGGACACCTTCGAATTCGTAGTTGGAATCTACGCTTTGGCGGAACGTGATATCACACACTTTGAGAATTGCGGCGACGACGATTTCTCCTTCGCCATCCCCGGCGTATCCCGCTTCCGTGTCAGCACCTTCAAGCAGCGCGGTTCCTACTCCGCGGTCATCCGTGTGATTTCCTTTGAGCTTCCAAATCCTTCCGAGCTGATGATTCCGGATGCGGTTATGAATCTGGCCAACCACAACCGGGGTATGATTCTGGTGACCGGACCGGCCGGAAGCGGAAAGTCCACCACCCTCGCCTGCATCATTGACAAGATTAACAGCGAGCGTGAGGAGCATATCATTACCCTGGAGGATCCTCTGGAATTCCTCCATCGCCACAAGCAAAGTATTGTATCCCAGCGCGAGATCAGCACCGACACCGAGAGCTATCTGACCGCACTCCGCTCTGCCCTTCGTCAGAGCCCGGATGTAATCCTTCTGGGAGAGATGCGCGATTACGAGACCATCAACACCGCCGTCACCGCTGCGGAGACAGGACATTTGATTTTTTCCTCCCTCCACACCATCGGGGCGGCCAACACCATCGACCGTATCATCGACGCCTTCCCCGCAGCACAGCAGCACCAGATTTCCATCCAGGTTGCCTCCGTGCTTCAGGCTGTTGTCAGTCAGAAGCTTCTCCCGGCTGCAAACGGCGGCGTTGTTCCGGCCTTCGAGATTATGGTACTCACCCCCGCAATCCGCAACCTGATCCGGGAGCGGAAGGTGCATCAGATTGACGGTATCATCTACACCTCCGCATCGGACAATATGATTGCCATGGATACCAGCATCTACAAGCTGTATCGGGATGGATTGATCGATAAACACACCGCCATCTCCGAGGCTGTGAATCCGGAGATGATGGAGAAGAAAATCAATATCCGCTAATTCTTGTAAAAAGACCATAAAAAATCGCTGTGAGCCGACTTTCGGCCACAGCGATTTTTCTTATCTGCGTCTGTTATTCCATATTCCTTCCGGGATTTGTCATCCCTATTTTCCCTCATTAAATGGTAAATTTGTTCACCTCTTCAAACAGTTCGTTGGAGATATTGAGGTTGGTTCCTGCCTCCTCGCTGATATCTGCCATTGCACCGGCGATGTCCACAGCGGACTGGGTAATGTTGGTGATGCCCTCCGCAGTCTCCTCCATAGCGATGTTGATTGCATCCACCGCTTCCTTGATGGAATCCATGGCATCCTGCACTCTCTGGCTGCTCTCTGCAAACTCATCCATCGCTTCCGACACATCCCGGATATCCTGCTGATAAGCATCGGTGATGTTCATCACGCCGTTTCTTCCGGATTCGTTGGACTCCAGAAGCGTCTCCGAAATAGACCGGGCATTTGTAGCCAAGTCATTCACCGCTTCAATGACTTCCGCAGACACAGCCTGAATGTGGGTGGCTGCCTGGGAGGAATCCTTGGCCAGCTTGCTGATCTCATCCGCCACAACCGCAAATCCCTTGCCCGCTTCTCCGGCTCTCGCCGCCTCAATAGAGGCATTCAGGGAAAGAAGGTTGGTCTGTTCTGAGATATTCAAAATGTCATCCACAAGTGCGTTGATGCTCTCCACCTTACGAGCTGCCAGAATGCTGGTATCCAATTCGGCCACAATCGTCTTAGCCTCCTCGTCACTCTCATTGCGCTCCTCGATGGCGCTGTCCCGCATCCGGTTAACTTTCGCCACAATCTGCTCTGTCTTTTGTGCCTGTTCCATAGCCTGTTTGTATACATTCTGTACCAATAGGGCAATCTCATCCATCTCCCCGGCCACCTGGGAGAGGGAGGCGCTGGTCTCCTGGCCGGATGCGGACATCTGCTGCATAGTGGAGGAGACATTGTTGATCTGATCCTCCGAGGACTTGATACTGTTGGCCACGTTCTCGGAAGAGTTCTTCAGGGTAACCGCATGTCTGCTGATCAGGGTGACAATATCCTGAAGCTGCGTAATCATGGCGTTGATACCGTTGGAGAGCGCACCCACCTCATCATTGGTGGCCACCGGAACACGCTCCGTCAAATCGCCGTTTCCGGAATCCAGTTTCTCCAGAATATCAAGGGTCTTGGTCTCGGATTTCTTGGCGGGCTTGGCAAACTGTACATAAAGAATGGCGATGGAGATGCCTGCCAAAATAATATTGAGAATAGTCAACACTACGTTAAATCGACTGCTTCCGGACACGCGAAGCTGTGTCTTGTATTCCAGCAGATCAACTCTCTCACTCAGCATCCCTTCAAAAACCGCCTGACTTTCCTCGATCTGCTGCTTGTATCCATACACACTGTTGGAAAAATTGGAGACCGCATCTGCACTTCCGGTATCGTACGCTACCAGCGCCGCATCTGCGAATTCGCTCAACTGCCCGGTCCAACTGTGAATAGCTTCTATGAACTCCGTATCAGGGTTGTCGGTTGCCACCTCCAGAAGTCCGTCGGCATATGCATCCAACTCCTGACAGGATGTCTTCAGTGACTCCGCGGCATCATGCATCTTGGTGCGAATCATCTCCGCGTCACCGGAATCCGCCTTGTAGTAAGCCAAATTAGAATACATCTGCGTCTCCAGGAATTCGGAATCAATCTGATCCTGATACTGCTGCACCGTCAGATAGCAATCAAACTTGTTAGTGAATCCCAAGATAATGCTCAACGCTGATGAGTTGGCGAATATCCCCACAATGCTGACAGCCGCAAGGACAATCGTGATTGCGATTACCTTGCGGCTTAAGCTCTTCTTTTTTCTGTTCTTTTGTTTCATTTTGCCCATATTAGTTCCCCCTGATAACCAAATCCCTATGAATATATTACAATTATACTACTCCTCGGTTTCGTTTTCATTGGGCGATATTCTTAAATATGGCCAATCATTTTTGTGTGCTTTTCACAAGGCGCTACGATACTGTATTGTCTGTATTACCCGTATTGTTTCTATTACCTGTTTTATCCGTATTACTTGGATGCTACTCTAGATCTTACGTCAAAAGCAACTGCGATGATAAAGATGATTCCCTTTACCACATACTGGTAAGAAATATCCACACCCATTAGGTTCATACCGTTTGTCAGAGA
The DNA here is from genome assembly GCA_029008875.1 of Lachnospiraceae bacterium. Taxonomy (GTDB): domain Bacteria; phylum Bacillota; class Clostridia; order Lachnospirales; family Lachnospiraceae; genus Roseburia. The sequence continues at coordinate 47,080 of JAQXJP010000013.1, forward strand.
CATGATAACCAATGTTCCGATGATAGTGTTGGTCACCTTTCCGATACCACCGCTTACAGCGGTTCCACCAATGTACGCGGAAGCGATGGCATCCATCTCGAATGCGGTTCCTGCGGTCGGTGTAGCCGACTGAAGTCTTGATGTAAACAAAATACCTGCGATGGATGCCAGAAGTCCCATGGACATGAAAGCAAACATTTTCACTTTCTTTACATTTACACCGGAAAGTTCCGCTGCCTGGGCATTTCCACCTACGCCGTAGATGTAACGGCCAAGCTTGGTCTTATTCAGCATGTAATTGTAAATGATGAGAATCACGCCCACGATAACCGCGGTCCAGGGAAGTCCGTTGTAGCTTGCGAGAAGACATACAATTGCCATGACTACCGCTGCGATAAACACCAGTTCCGCAATAAAAATTGGGAGAGACGGAACTTTAAAGTTATATTTTTGCTTGTTCTTTCTAGCCTTGATTAAGGAGATAAATACCAGCACAATTCCGATCACACCGATCAGGATGGTAATCAGATGATTTTCCGTAGGATCCGGAATGGTGCCGTTTGACAATGCGTTGAATCCCTTGTTGGGGATTACGATGGTACCGGTCTTCTGCAGGGACAATGACAAGAGTCCGCGGAAGATAAACATGCCGGCCAAAGTGGTAACGAACGCCGGAACATTGAATTTTGTGATGATAAATCCCTGATAAGTACCGATCAGCAAACCGAGAAGCATAACTGCCGGGATCGCCAACCATTCGGACCAGCCATGCTGCGTCATCAGTATGGCCGCAATGGCACCACAGAAACCTGCCACGAAACCAACGGACAGATCGATCTGCACGATAATCAAAACAATGGTCATACCGATTGCAAGAACTGCAACGTATCCGGCCTGATTGATCAGGTTTGTGATGTTGCCGGCGGTCAGGAACAATCCGCCTGTTCGAATGTTAAAAAACAGCATAATTACTAGCAGAGCGATGTACATCATGTATCCTCTGATATTGCTTTTTAAGATACCGCCAATCTCGCGGCCTAATCCAACCTTTTTTTCTTCACCCATGATTCTTCCTCCTTATGACTTCACAGCAAGTGCCATAACTTTTTCTTCACTTGCGTCTGCTGCATCCAGCTCACCGGTAATCGTACCCTCGGACATGATATAGAGTCTGTCGCTCATTCCCAGTACCTCCGGAAGTTCTGAGGAAATCATGATAATACTCATTCCCTCTTCCACCAGACGATTCATCAGCGTATAAATCTCCAACTTTGCACCGACATCAATGCCTCGCGTCGGCTCATCCAAAATCAATACATTCGGTTCCACGAACATCCATTTCGCCAACTGTACCTTTTGCTGATTTCCACCGCTCAAATTGCCTACCTTCTGCTCCACAGAAGGTGCCTTAATGTTGATGGACTGTTTATACTCATTCGCTATGTTGATCTCTTTATTTGCATCAATAGCAAGGCCGCTTACCAGCTCCTCCAGATTTGCCAGCGTAGTGTTGTATCGGATATCCTGAATCAGAATCAATCCGTCGCCCTTCCGGTCCTCCGTCACATATGCCAATCCGTTTTTGATGGCCTCCGCCGGGTTCTTGAACCGATGGGTTTTTCCCTCCATCACCAGCTCACCGCTCGTAATGCGGTACTTTCTCGGATTGCCGAACAAGCTCAACGCCAATTCCGTTCTTCCTGCTCCCATCAATCCCTGGAGACCAACAATCTCACCCTTGCGCACATTCATGTTGACATGGTGCAGAATCTCTCGATTGCCTCTGCCGGGATCCTCCACGGTCCAGTCCTTAATCTCCAGCACCACATCCCCGAATTCGTGGGGAGCACGCTTCGGATAGATGTTGTCAATCTTCCGGCCAACCATGTGCTGGATAATCTCATCCTCCGTGATGGTCTGGGCATGTGCATCCATGGAGCAGATGGTACTTCCGTCTCTCAGAACGGTTACCGTATCCGCAATCGCCGTGATTTCCTTCAATTTGTGGGAAATCATAATGCTGGTTACGCCCTGCTGCTGTAATTCTCTAAGTAATTTTAAAAGATTTTGACTATCGTCCTCATTCAAAGAAGAAGTAGGCTCATCCAAAATCAACAGTTTTACATTCTTGCTGAGTGCCTTCGCAATCTCAACCAACTGCTGCTGTCCTACTCCCAGATTTTTTACCTTCACGGACGGGTCAATGTGCCCCAATCCTACTTTTTCCAATTCCTTCTTCGCGCGGACAATGGTCTCGTTCCAATCCACCTTGTGCCCGCTTGTCACTTCGTGACCAAAAAATACATTTTCGTATACGGTCAATTCCGGAATCAATGCCAATTCCTGATAGATGATTGCGATGCCGACCGCCTCGCTGTCCGCAATTCCCTTAAACTGCTGTACCTCTCCGTTATAGATAATATCTCCTGAATACGTTCCATGTGGATATACTCCGGAAAGAACCTTCATCAGCGTTGACTTTCCCGCTCCATTTTCTCCAACCAGACAATGGATTTCGCCTCTTTTCACGGAAAAGTTCACATTATCTAAAGCTTTCACACCCGGAAAAACTTTTTCAATATTTTTCATTTCCAGAATATAATCGGCCATAAATGTTCCTCCATTTCCTTTGAAAAGTCAGCCGCATTTCTGCGGCTGACAAATTTGCGATTTCGCTATCGATTATTTATTCAAGTCCTTCGAAATCAGATGCCTCGTAGTATCCGGAATCAATCAAAGCTGCCTTTACATTATCCTTGGTTACTACAACTACATCGGTCTGCTTAGCAGGTACATCGATGACACCGTTGTTGTATGTGGTGGTAGTAGGAACTGACTCACCCTTCAATACAGCGAGTGCCATAGCTACGGAATCAGCAGCAAGGGTTCTGGTATCCTTGAATACGGTCATGGACTGCTTGCCGTCGATGATGTACTGAACAGATGCCTTCTCACTGTCCTGTCCGGTTACGATGTAGCTTGTGATATCGGAATCAGCTGCGAATGCGTCTGCGATAGCACGTCCGGTTCCATCGTTGGGAGCAAGGATTGCAACGTCACCCTTCAAATCTGCAGATGCTGCGGTAAGATTTGCCTCAGCAAGCTTCTTAGCGGTATCAAAATCCCAGTTGGTGGTTGTCTGTCCAAGAATCTGTGCCTCGTCATCGCGGGTAAGTTCTCCTGCTCCAACAAAGCTCTCTGCCTTATCAGAGTTTGCGATTACGAATGTTCCGTCTGCTACCTTCGGCTCAAGAACTGACCAAGCGCCCTCGAAGAAGATGAATGCGTTATTGTCAGTTGCTGCACCGGTGTAGATGTAAAGAGGAATGTTGGTTCCCTCTGCATTGTCGATCAGGTACTGGCCCTGTGCAACACCTACAGAAAAGCTGTCGAAGGTTGTATAGTAATCAACTGCTTCGGTGTCAGTGATCAAACGGTCATAAGAGATAACGGTTACGCCTGCTTCCTTTGCTTCCTCCACTGCTGCTGCAGCTGCGGTTGCGTCCTGTGGGCAGATGATTAATACTTTGATTCCCTTTGCGATCAGTGTCTCAACGTTGGTCTTCTCTGTTGCGGAAGAGCCCTGGCTGAACAATACCTGATTGGTAAATCCTGCGTCGTCCAAGATTGCCTCGAACTGTGCCTGATCCTGCAACCATCTCGGTTCATCCTTGGTAGGAAGTACGATACCAACCTCAATCTCTCCGCTTGCAGAGCCGGATGAGCTTCCGCCGCCCTGTGTAGAGTTTGATGCAGTCTCTGTTGTGCCACAGCCTACTAACATAGATAAGCCAAGTCCCATTGTGAGCATTAAGCTCAAAAGTCTTTTTTTCATAAATTGCCCTCTCCTTTGAAAAAAGTTATTTTTGTTTGCAAAATAACTATATTCCAAAGAAGAGGGCAATAACTTGTTACCTCTTACATATTTTAGTGAATGTTTTTTCAGGAATTACGTTTTTTTGTTCTTCGTTTTTTGGGTTTAAAAATTTATCAGATACTAATTTCCTACATTCAAGTACACATCTTCCTTCAAGTGGAATCCGCTCTCAATGATAACGCTGTCCATGTTCTCCTCGGTCACCGCCTGGGGAGCCATCGCCACATAGGGGATTTCCCCGCCATCGCAGGCGATAGTTTCCATGTCCTGGGAATTCAAGTTGGTCCCCTGAATCAAGTCGATTGTGAGCTCCGCCGCGCGCTTTGCCATCAGTTCCACAGTCTTGTACACCGTCATCTCCTGGGTTCCCTCCACGATTCTCTGGCACGCATCCAGATCCGCGTCCTGCCCCACCACAACAATATCTCCGGCCATGCGATTGGTGGCCAGAATATCGATCACCTCTCCGGCCAGACTGTCATTTCCGCACATGATGGCATCCACCTGGGACAGTACCTGGGAGTTCTCCGCAAAATACAGATCCACGTTTTCCGCGCGCCATCCATCCGCATAGAAGGTATCAACGATATTCAGGTTCTCCGTCTCCGCTATTTTGCGGAATCCCTCCTCCACCATGGACACGTTGCGATCCTCCTTGGCCCCGCAGATCATCAGCACATTCCTCTGCACACTGCCCTTTGCATTCAGGCATTCGCTTATGGATTCCGCCATCATTTGCCCCACCATATTGTTGTCAAAGGATATGTACAAATCCACATAGGGGGAGTTGATCAGGCGGTCGTAGGCGATAATCTTGATTCCCTTTCTGTGGGCAGCCTCCAGTTCCTCTGTGAGTTTCGACTCGTCCACCGCGATGATTACCACCGCATCCACCCCATCCTCGATGAATCGCTGCAGCTGCTCCTTTTGTTTTTGCACATCCCCGTTGGCATTCTGCACATTTACCTCCGCTCCAAGGCTTGCCGCCGTTGCGGAAAACACATCCCGATCCTTCAACCACCGCTCTATGGTAAAGGTGTCAAAGCACATTCCGATTTTCATTGTCTGCTCCTGCTGGGAGGAAGCTGTATCGCTCTGCCCCTTGGAATCACATCCCACAAGGGTCCCCATCGCCAATAGCAGGCACAGCATTCGCGCCATTTGTCTCATCCATTTTCTCATATATTTATTCCCTCTCTGTATTCGGACGGGGTGACGCCCACCTTTTTCTTGAAGATATAACTGAAATAATTGGGGTTGGCATACCCGATGTCAATGCAGATTTCCTTCATGCTTTTGCGGTTTTCCTTCAGCAATTCCTTGGCTCTCTCAATCTTGAAATCCGTCAGGTAATCGATGAAATTCTCCCCGGTCTTCTCCTTGAACAGTTTACTGAAATAGTACGGGCTGATGTCGAATGCCCTGGAGATGGAATCCAGTGAGGCATCCTTGTAATGGCTTAGGATGTACTCCTTGGCCTTATCCACAATGCTGTGGGCGGATTCCTTTTTCTTGGCCTGCACATTCTCCGCCGCAATCCCGATTTTTTCCAGAAACCAGCGCTTCAGTTCCGGAAAACTCACATCCTCCGACACCTCATCCAGATAGGTGTGCCGGGATAAAAAGCGGTAGGTCATTCCGCCGCTCTCATAGGCGATGCGCTCCGCGTACAGGGCAAATTCCAGCACCTTGAGCCGCACATCCGACTCGTGCCCGGCAGCGTTATTTTCCATCCATTCAAAAAATACCTTGGCTGCTTCCGTGGCGGAAACCCGATCCCCGTTTTCCACAGAGGCAAAAATCTTCTTTTCCACATCCACCGGATAATCCTGCTCGTACTGACATCCGATGGGCAAATCCTTGGCGTGAGCCACCGTGTCTGTGCTGACCCGCAGGGCCTCTAAAGCCTCGTGGTAGGACTCTCCCAATTCCTCCGCCTTTCGGATGGTTCCGATTCCCACACGATACTCTCCGCCCACGCTCTGCTTCAGGTTTCGAACCATCTCACACATGCGGTCGATGATCAGTATTCTGGCATCGTACTCCTCCTCCGGAGATTCCTCCGCCTTCGGGACAAATACAATCACATTGTTGCCCATCATGGCGCCCACCACACCGCCGGTATACTCCTTGATAGTTTCCCGGATGCTCTCGGAAAAGGGTTGGGATTTCACGGAGGTTCCGATAACGTTGGTCAGCTTTCCGCTTTTGACGCTCTCCCCGAACCGTATCACCATCATATACCCACAGTCGGTCTCAAGGCCCAACAGCGTCCGGTAATTCACAATCTCCTCGGAAAAATCCTGCTGAAACAATATGGCGTAAATCATTCCGTTTTCGATGACGGGCAGCACTGTCTCCAGCTTCTCCTGGATTTCCAGTTCATCGGCCCTCTTTTTCTGCTTCTCATGCACCAGCTGCGCCGCTTTGTTCAGGACTTCGATGACGCGCTCCTTGACAATAGGCTTATTCAGGTAGTCCAACACCCCGATTCCGATGGCATCCTTGGCATAGTCAAACTTCTCATAGGCGCTGATGATGATAAAGATAGTGTTCTGATTGGTCTTCCGAATCTCCTGCATGGCCTTGATCCCGCTGATTCCCGGCATCTGTATGTCCATAAATGCCACGTCGGGGCGATAACGCTCCGCCAATTCGATCACCTGCCGGCCGGTTTTGGCGCATTCGATCATATAGGGCTCCGTAAAATTGTTTTCGATAATAAATTTTAAGGCTTCAATTACGATTCCCTCGTCGTCGGCAATCATTATCTTTAGCATAATTCTACCTCCCTGTCTGCCCATCCCCGTTATACGGCAGGCACAGCATGACCTCTGTGCCCACATTGTGTCCCAGGCTGTTGATGAACATGATTTCTTCTATATTGTAGTATAGTTTCAGACGATTGATGACATTTACAAGTCCCACGCCGTTGGAACTCTTGGAGTCGGACTTGCTACCCTCACCCCGCATGATGGAATCAATGTGCTCTTGCTCGATTCCCACACCGTTATCCCGAATGCTGACGGACACCATATCGTCCAACCGACTGACCTCCAGGGTAATCTTCTTCTCCCGGTCGATCCCGCTAATTCCGTAATTCACCGCATTCTCCACGATGGGCTCCAGGATCATTCCCGGCATACGCAAATCCGTGACGGTCTCATCCACGATCTTCTCATAGTGGATCTCCCCCGCAAACCGAACGTTGAGGATATAGATATAATGGTCAATCAAATCCAGCTCGTCCTGCAGAGTCACCTCATCCATGTTTTTCAGATTGTACCGAAAAAACTCCGCCATATTCTGAGTGTACTCATAGGTCTTCGGGGCATTCTCCAGCATGGATAACTGAGCCCCGGCGTTCAGACAGTTGAACAGGAAATGGGGATGAATCTGCGCCTGCAGATATTTCAGCTTCGCATCCTTCAGGCTGGTCTCCATCTCATGCTCTTTTTCCCGAAGGCGCACCTGCAGCTCGTTGCTCTCCTTCAATTCCACGATATAGCGGCGAATGCTCTCCAGCATTTTGTTGAATGCGCGGATTACGATTCCCACCTCGTCCATGGCGCCAGATGAGACCATCTGCACGTCAAAATTACCGTCCGCCACCTCGTTGGCCGCCTTGGACAATTCCACCAGCGGGGAGGTGATCCTGCGCACCATGTAGGAGAGCAAAAAGAGTTCGAACAGAATCAGCATGACGATGATGACCACATTGGTCACCTCCGAATAATGCAAGGTCTTCAACAACACATTGTACTGGGTTGCATTATTTTGAAACTGGGCATTGTTCAAGGTGTAGATACAGATTCTGATATAGGAATAGATGTTGGAGACTTCCTCATAGCCTTCCCGGTATTTCTCCACATTCCGGGCTCTTCTCGCCTCCACCGTCACATCCGCGGCCCTCAGGTAAGAATCGATCAAACCACGGATATTTTTTTCCATCATCTTGGATTCACTGTTGATGGGCTTGTCGTTCAGACTCTGCCTGGTGTTCTCCAACTGCTCCACCGCGGTGTAATAAGCCTCCATGGCAATGGAATTGCGGGTGTTTAGGTATTCCTCCATGCTGGTCTGCACCGCGTCAATCTCCGACTGCAGGCCATTCAGACTCACATTGCTCCCGTATACCCGGTCGATTTCCTGCACCATGTGGTTCACATTCCCCCACACCAGCAGATACACCGCAAAAAGCAACACTCCACAGGTGATGACCAATATATTTACCTTTTTCCAGATGGACATATTTCGAAATCTATTCATGGGATTCCTCCTCCTGTTGGAACAGATACTCGTCCACATTTTCCTTGGAAATGATCTTTACCTCCACCGGAACATACTCGCTGACGTAACCGTTTGTCTCATAATCCATCAGCGCCGCCACACATTTTTCTCCCATTTGATGACAATCGCTGCTCAAGGTCGCGCAGATTAGCTCCCCCTGCACGGCTCCCAGAATCTCCTGGGAATCGTAGAAGCCCACAACCTTGGCGGCACCCACCTTGTTGTAATCCACCATCAGGCGAATCATGGTGTTTGTGGTCTGCTCATCCAGACAGACAATGATATCAGGTATGCTATCCTCCAAAAGCAGGGTTCTGATGCTCTCCTCAATTCCGTAGTGCTCGCTGCCGTCCACAATCAAGGTATCCACCCTGCTGCGATCCGCGGTAATCCCCGTCAGGGTCTCTCGGATGCCGGTGTACACCAGTTTTTCCCCGGAATCCTCGTTGCCCGTGTTGATAATCACAAGAAGGGAGCCTTGCGCATTCCCCTCAATCTGAAGCAGATAGTTACCATATTCCTGACCCAGATTGTAGGAGCTCATCCCCACAAAGGATTTGCGGTAACTGCCATAGCAGTCCTGCCACACCGTCACCACCGGAATTCCCTTCCGGTCCGCCTCGTTCACCAGGTCGTTCATGATGCTGCTGTCATCCCCCTGGACGATAATTCCGTCCACACCGGCTTCGATGGCCATCTTCATCAGTTCGCTCTTGGAATAGTCCTCCACCAGATGAATGCCGAACCACTCCACCATGATATCATTCTCTTCCCCATACTCCTTGGCGCCGGAATAGATTTCCTGCCACATCTCCCCGGAATAACCGGTGTCGCTGATAAATGCATAATGCTTGCTGTACACATGCAGTTCCGCGCTCTGCTCCCTGGCTGATTTCTGCAGTACAATGGAATATCCGATTAATCCCATAAACAGCAGGAAGAACAATAACAGGCCCGCCTGCCACACAATTCTATGCTTCATAAGGCAAAAACTCCTCTTTTACTCATATCTTTTATGATAAAAAACATCCCTCGACCTGTCAAATCCAACCCGCTACCGATTTTTGTCTATTTCTACCCTTTTTTGTAAAAAAATCCGGCATCTGCGATTGTCGAAGATGCCGGATGTCTGTCTGTAATTATCCCTGTTCACATGGGGGGATTCTCGATGAATAGTAACTGTTATACGTTGATTTCTGCCTTCACGCCAAGTTCTGCCTTGTTGGCCTCAAGAACCGGATTCACCACATCCCGCAGGTACACCTCCACCTGATAGGGTGCGCGTCCCACATAGAGTTCCGGCTTCAAGGTCTCCTCAATCTGCTCCTTGGTAAGTCCGAAGGATGGATCTGCAGCGATCAGATCAACCAGGTTGTTTTCCTTTCCTTCCACCTTCACATTCTTGCCCGCCTCCATGGAGAGCTGACGAATTTTCTCGTGGAGTTCCTGTCTGTTGCCGCCGTTTTTCACCGCATCCATCATAATGTTCTCGGTAGCCATGAAGGGAATTTCGCTCATGAACTGTTTGTAGATGACCTTCGGGTACACCACAAGTCCATCCACCACGTTCAGGCACAAATCCAAAATTCCGTCAATGGCCAAAAAGCCTTCCGGAACGGAAAGTCTCTTGTTGGCAGAATCGTCCAGGGTTCTCTCAAACCACTGGGTTGCGGAGGTGATTGCCGGATTCATGGCATCCACCATCACATATCTGGAGAGGGACGCAATGCGCTCACTTCTCATGGGATTTCTCTTGTAGGCCATCGCGGAGGATCCGATCTGGCTCTTTTCAAATGGCTCCTCCACCTGCTTTAAGTGCTGGAGGAGACGAATATCGTTGGACATCTTGTGAGCGCTTGCCGCGATTCCTGCAAGCACATTGAGCACTCTGGTGTCCACCTTGCGGGAATAGGTCTGTCCGGATACCGGATAGCATTCTGAAAAGCCCATCTTCTCCGCGATCATGGGATCAATCTTGTCGATGGTCTCATTGTCCCCGTTAAACAGTTCCAAAAAGCTTGCCTGGGTGCCTGTGGTTCCCTTGGAGCCCAGAAGCTTCAAGCTTCCCTGCACATATTCCAGATCCTCAAGATCCATCATAAACTCGTTGAGCCAGAGAGTGGCACGCTTTCCCACCGTGGTGGGCTGAGCAGGCTGAAAGTGAGTAAACGCAAGAGTCGGAAGAGCCTTGTTCTTCTCCGCGAATGCCGCAAGTTCGGCGATGACGCTGACCAGCTTTTTGTGAACCAGCTTCAAGGCCTCGTTCATCACGATAATATCCGTGTTGTCACCCACATAGCAGGAGGTAGCTCCCAGATGGATGATGCCTGCCGCCTTCGGGCACTGCTGTCCATAGGCATACACATGGCTCATAACATCGTGACGCACTTCCTTCTCCCGGGCGATTGCAACATCGTAGTTGATATCGTCCACATGGCTCTTCAGTTCGTCAATCATCTCCTGGGTGATTACCGGCTTACCATTCTCGGAAAGGCCAAGCTCCATCTCAGTTTCCGCCAATGCAATCCACAGTTTTCTCCAGGTGGTAAATTTCATATCCTGTGAAAAAATGTACTGCATTTCTTTGCTGGCATAGCGCTCAGACAAAGGACTTGAATATCTGTCTGTACTCATGTTTTACTCTCCCTACTTGTTAAATTATGTTTTAATTTTAAATATATGATTCCGTTGCGGATGCCGACATCCCAGTCAATGATTCATCATCGACTCGTTAACGATTCAGAATACGCTTCTCCAGATCGCTCTCCCGGTCAAAGTACTCCCCGCGGATATCCTCCGTGGGAGGATCCATAGGATATTTTCCGTTAAAGCATCCGGTACAAATCGGAAGGCCTTCCACCATCTGTGGCAGCCGTTCCAACTGCAGGTATCCCAAGCTGTCCGCTCCGATAATCTCCCGGATTTCCTCCATGGAACGATTGTAGGCAATCAGCTGCTCTCTGGCCGGAATATCCGTTCCGAAATAACAGGGCCACAAAAAAGGTGGGGAACTGATGCGCACATGTACCTCAGTTGCTCCGGCATCCCGAAGCATGCGGACGATGCGGTCCGAGGTGGTTCCCCTGACAATGGAATCGTCAATCATGATGACCCGCTTGCCCGCAACCGCTTCTTTCAGCACGTTCAATTTTATCTGAACCGAGGATTCCCGGCTTGACTGTTTGGGTTTGATGAAGGTTCTTCCCACATATCCGTTTTTCACAAACGCGGTTCCATAGGGAATTCCCGACTGAAGAGAATAGCCCAGAGCCGCGGCATTGCCGGACTCCGGAACACCGGTGACGAGATCCGCCTCCACCGGCGAATCCATGGCCAGAAATCTTCCTGCCGCAATTCGGCTGGCATAGACGCTCACACCGTCAATGTGGCTGTCCGGTCTCGCAAAATAGATATACTCAAAAATACATCTGGCTTCCTTTTCCCGGGGCAGTGCCATGGACATATCGGACTGGATTCCCCCGGCGGGTGAAATGGTAACGACCTCCCCGGGCAGAACGTCACGGACATATTCCGCGCCGATGGTATCCAGCGCGCAGGTCTCGGAGGTGACAATGTAGGCATTGTCTCTCTTGCCGATTACCAGAGGTTTGAATCCGTAGGGGTCTCTCGCCGCAATCAGCTTTCTGGGACTGGACACAACCAGGGAATAAGCGCCCTTTAATTTTTCGCAGGCTCTTCTCACCGCCTCCTCCGCAGTGTGACAATTCAAACGCTCTCTGGCGATGTGATATGCGATCACTTCGGAATCGATGGTAGTCTGGAAAATTGCTCCGGTGTACTCCAGTTCATGGCGCAGTTCCGCCGCGTTGATCAGATTGCCGTTGTGGGCCATGGCCAGGGTTCCCTTCACATAGTTCAGCACCAACGGCTGGGCATTTTCCCGGGTGGAGGAACCGGCTGTGGAATAGCGAACATGCCCCACTCCGATGTCCCCTTTCAAGCCTTCCAAATTCTCCGGTGAAAAAACCTCGTTCACAAGCCCCATACCTTTGTATGAGAGCACTTTCCCCTTAGGCCCCCGGGTATCACTCACCGCAATACCGCAGCTTTCCTGACCGCGATGCTGAAGGGCAAACAAGCCGTAGTAGATGCTGGATGCTACATCCTTGCCATCGAAGTCGTACATTCCGAAGACACCGCACTCCTCATGAAGAGTATCTTCGTCCCAAAAATTATCGAAAATCTCATTCTGCTTCATGTATTATCCCTCAAGCCAAAAAAGAAAAACTAGCGTGTAAATTCCTTGCCGGTGAGCAAAGCGTATGCCTCTTTGTATTTATCCACGGTCTTGTTCACCACCTCATCCGGGAGCAGATAATCGCTGTCCGGATTTGCCTTCAACCAATCTCTCACAAACTGCTTGTCAAAGGACGGCTGTCCGTGACCTGCCTCATACCCTTCCAACGGCCAGAAGCGAGAGCTGTCCGGTGTGAGCATCTCATCGCCGAGAACCACGTTCCCGTTCTCATCCAGACCAAACTCAAACTTGGTATCCGCGATGATAATGCCCTTGGAGAGCGCGTACTCCGCGCACTTTTTGTACAGCGCGATGGTGTAATCCCGAATCTGGGTAGCGTAATCCAGACCCTTTCCCGGATAGACCTTCTCCAGAACTTCCACGCTCTTCTCAAAGGAGATGTTCTCATCATGATCTCCGATTTCAGCCTTGGTGCTTGGGGTGTAAATCGGCTCCGGAAGCTTATCGGACTCTACCAGTCCCTCCGGAAGTTTGATTCCGCATACGGTTCCGTTTTCCTGATAGCTGGCCCAGCCGCTTCCCGTGATATATCCGCGGACAATGCACTCGATGGGAAGCATCTCCAGCTTCTTGCAAAGCATACTGTTTCCGTCGAACTTCGGCTGACGGAAAAATTCAGGCATATCCTTCACATCCACGGACACCATATGATTTGGCAGGATGTCCTTGGTAAAATCGAACCAGAACTTTGACATCTGGGTGAGGATTGCCCCCTTGTCCGTGACCATGTTCTTGAGGATGACATCAAATGCGGAAATGCGATCCGTCGCTGTGATAATCAAGTTTTCTCCGATGTCATAGACCTCTCTGACTTTTCCCTCTTTAAATGGCTTATACTCTGTCATGATAGACCTCCGTAAAATTAAATTATATTTAAACTTTTGTCGTTATTTTACAAGAAGAGACTTGCCGGTCATCTCTTTCGGCTGCTCCAGTCCCATAATCTCAATCAAGGTAGGAGCAATGTCTGCCAGGCATCCGCCCTCACGGAGTGTCCAGGAAGGTTCCCCATTCACCAGAATGAAAGGCACCGGATTGGTGGTGTGAGCGGTGTGTGGCTCTCCTGTCTCATAGTCAATCATCTTCTCCGCATTGCCGTGGTCCGCACAGATGAAGAGAACTCCGTCCACATCCTTCACCGCCTGAACAGCGTCGCCCACCAGCTCGTCGATTCTCTCCACAGCCTTGATTGCTGCCGAAATCACACCGGTGTGTCCCACCATGTCCGGGTTTGCAAAGTTGATCACAATCACATCGTACTTGTCGGACTTGATGGCCTCAACCAGATCCATACCTACCTCCGGGGCACTCATCTCCGGCTTCAAATCGTAGGTTGCAACATCCTTGGGTGAATTTACAAGCAGACGGAACTCATCCACATTCGGGTCCTCAACACCGCCGTTGAAGAAGAAGGTTACGTGGGCGTATTTCTCGGTCTCTGCCAGACGAAGTTGCTTGAGTCCGTTCTTTGCCAAAAACTCTCCGAAGGTGTTGGTCAACTCTTCCTTCTCGAAGGCAATCCTCTTGTTGGGGATTGTCTCGTCATAATCCTTGAAACATACATAGGTGAGATGCAAGAACGGTCTCTCAAATCCGGTGAACGCATCATCACAGAACGCTCTGGTAATCTCTCTCGCACGGTCCGGACGGAAATTGAAGAAAATGACAGAATCCTGATCCTTCACCAGGGAAAGGGGATTTCCATTCTCGTCCACAATCACGGTGGGAAGAACGAATTCATCCGTCTTGCCGTCATCGTAGGATGCCTGCATTGCCGCAACCGCATCGGTAGCCTTAACGCCCTCCCCCTTGGTGAGAGAATCATAAGCAAGCTTTACACGATCCCAGTTGTTGTCACGGTCCATAGCGTAATAGCGGCCGGAAAGAGATGCAATCTTGCCCACTCCAAGCTCGTCCATCTTTGCCTGAAGCTGCTCCACATAATCCTTGCCGGATGCAGGTGGAGTGTCACGTCCATCCAGGAACGCATGCACATATACCTTCTGCAAACCATTCTTCTTGGCCATCTCCAGAAGTCCGTAGAGGTGGGTGATATGGCTGTGCACACCGCCGTCTGACAACAATCCCCACAGATGAAGATCGGAATCATTCTTTTTGCAATTCTCCATGGCCTCAAGGAGTACCTTGTTCTCAAAGAAGGTGCCGTCCTCGATATCCTTGGTAATCTTGGTGAGATCTTGGTAGATAATGCGGCCTGCGCCGATATTCATATGTCCCACCTCAGAGTTGCCCATCTGACCATCCGGAAGTCCTACCGCTAGACCGGACGCATTGCCCTTCACAAAAGGACACTCCTTCATCAATTTATCCATCACAGGGGTGTTTGCCTGGGCAATCGCATTCCCCTCAACACGGTCATTCAATCCGTAACCGTCAAGTACCATCAATACAACTGGTTTTTTACTCATTTTAATTTCCTCCATCAACTGTTCTGCGCACGAAAAAGCGCGCACACATCCTACTTTATAATACATGAAATCCCGCCAAATGCAAGATTTTACGACCTCTTTTCCACGGAAAAATAATCGTGAAAAAACCTGCTTTCATTAGTAATTTCCCACAATATCAATCCGTCTTCCCAAGAGATCGTATCCGCCCTCACGGAATCCGTAGCCTCTTTGGGAATGAAAGCGGAGCCCATCCAACTCTTCCCGGGTATACCGCTCGTCGTCCATGGCGTACACATTGCCCTCCTCATCCATTCCGATTCCTTCGGACAAATCCGTAATGTATTTGAAAAAGTATTCCCGCTCCGTCTCGTCCTGTATCAGAGATGTGGTCAAATCCTCCTGTATGCAGGGGATAAAGGCAATATCCAGATTGCCCTCCTCATTGATCACCACTTGCAGAATGGTGGCGTACAGATTCCCGTTGCTGAACCAGAAGTTTCCCAGACTGTTGATGACGGGAACTCCGTCAATATACTCCATCCCCTGGACTCTATGGGAATGGTTTCCGATAATCAGGTCCGCGCCCGCTTCAATGTAAGCCTTGGCCAGCTTACGTTGGTCGTTCTGCAGTTTCAGAATCCCCTCGGTTCCCCAGTGCACATAAGCAATCACATAATCACTGGTCTGCTCCGCCCTGCGAATCACCTCCACGAACTTTTCCTCGTTCAAGGTTTTCAGAACCCCCGGAGTATTCTCCGTGGCCTGTTTGGTAAAGCTGTAGGATTTTTCAATCTGGGTTGCGGACACGATGGCAATCTTGCGCCCCGCCGCCACATAGTAGCGAATCTCCGTCGCTTCATCGATATCGTGCCCCGCTCCCACGTAATGGATTCCCGCATCGTTTAGAGTCTGCATGGTATCAATCAGAGCATCATCCCCATAGTCGCAGACATGGTTGTTGGCCAGGGACACCAGATCCACCCCCATCTGCTCCAGGTAGCGCACGTTCTCCGGCCTTGCCCGGAAGGTGTATGCCTTTCCCTCAAGCGCCCGTCCCCTCTCACTGTAGGTGAACTCATTGTTCAGCATGGTAAGATCCGCGGACTGAAGCTCCTCCTGAAGCTCCGGTGAGATGCAGGCGTCGAAATCTCCGTTCCGCTGGGATAATGCCTGCATGGTATACCAGCTGTCATCCAGATTGATATCCCCCACAAAATCCATCACAATTCTGCCGTCGGAGGCGGTGTCCATCCAGCTTACATTTTCCAGCAGATAGCTGCTGTAATTCAGCCTCCGGCAGTAGCCCAGCCACAACACATGGATGCTGCATCCGGTCTCCTGATACCAGATGTCATAATCCTGTTCCCCCGCCTTCACTCTCGCGGCAATTTGCTCCACACAGTCCTCGCCGTAGGTCTTTTCCAACCACAGCAAAAAGGATTCATCTATCGCATATCCCCGGTAAAAATCCCGGGATGTCTCATTCAAAATCACGAAAAAAGCCTCTGACAGGTCAGCCAACTCTTCCCGGGGAGGTTCCTCTTCACGATACAGTTCCTCCCTACCATAAAGTTCTCCTTCACCGTATAGTTCCCCTCCGCCGGAAGATTGCTCTTCGTATGAAGTTTTCTGTTCATATGAAATTATATCAGCGGCCGTAATGCCATCTCCTTCCATGAGGCGGCACATTGCTGTAAGCAATCCAAACATCAAACAAATTACAGCGGCCTGAATCAGTCGTTGTCTAATCATCCTTTGTTCCTGAAAAAGCAGGGCTATTCCCTTGGTATTACCAAAGAAATAGCCCCAAAATACTTCCTGTTAAATTAGTAATTCACGATCTTGCCGAAATCAGCCTTGAGGGAAGCTCCACCAACCAAGCCACCGTCAATGTCCGGCTTTGCAAACAACTCTGCCGCATTTCCTGCATTTACAGATCCGCCGTACTGGATACGAACAGCTTCTGCGGTTGCAGCGTCATACATTTCAGCGATGCAATCTCTGATTCCCTTACATACTTCCTGTGCCTGATCGGAGGTTGCGGTCTTGCCGGTTCCGATTGCCCAGATTGGCTCGTAAGCGATCACAAGGTTGGCAACGTCAGCTGCTGCAACTCCTGCAAGGTCGGACTTAATCTGAAGGCGAATCCAATCCATGGTAACGCCCATCTCTCTCTGCTCCAGAGTCTCTCCGCAGCAAAGAATCGGAGTGAGGCCTTTTTCAATTGCCTTCTTCACCTTCTTGTTGAGGAATTCATCGGTCTCTCCGAAGTACTCTCTTCTCTCGGAATGTCCGATTACCACATACTTCACCCCTGCGTCCACCAACATGTCTGCAGAAATCTCTCCGGTGTATGCACCCTTATCCTCGATGTAGAGGTTCTCTGCACCAACCTGCACGTTGGTTCCCTTTACTGCTTCCACAACAGGGACGATATCGATTGCCGGTACGCAGTAAACCACGTCAACGGAATCACTTACTACTAAATCCTTCAGCTCGGCAACAAGCTTAACAGCTTCGGAAGGAGTCATGTTCATCTTCCAGTTGCCGGCAACAATTTTTCTTCTTGCCATTTGTTTTCTCCTAAAATATGTTATCAGAATTATTGTGGTAGTTCTCCTCACGTTGTTCGGAGAACGGGTTAAGTTCTAAATTTTGTGCTCCGCTTTTGCGAAGCACAAAATAAGAACTTAATCCCTATCATCCGCAGCGACTACACCCGGTAACTCCTTGCCCTCAAGGAACTCAAGGGAAGCGCCACCGCCGGTAGAGATGTGGCTCATCTTGTCGCCAAGTCCCATCTGGTTCACTGCTGCAGCGGAATCGCCACCACCGATAATTGTGGTAGCGTCAGCCTTTGCAAGTGCTTCCGCAACTGCAAGAGTACCTGCTGCAAGTGTCGGATTCTCAAATACACCCATCGGTCCGTTCCAAACAACGGTCTTGGCATCTGCCACTGCATTTGCAAAGAGCTCGCGGGTCTTCGGTCCGATATCGCAGCCCTCGCGGTCTGCAGGCATGTTCTCCGCATCCACAGTCACGGTCTCAACCGGTGCATCGATTGGATTCGGGAAATCCTTGATGGTTACCGCATCGATTGGAAGAAGAATCTTCTTGCCAAGCTTCTCTGCCTTTGCCATCATCTCCTTGCAGTAATCAATCTTGGTCTCATCCAGCATAGAGGTTCCGATCTCATATCCCTTTGCCTTCAGGAAAGTATAAGCCATACCACCACCGATGATCAGGGTATCAGCCTTCTCAAGGAGGTTGTCAATTACATTCAACTTGTCCGCAACCTTGGCTCCTCCGAGGATTGCAACAAAAGGACGAACCGGATTCTCCACTGCATTGCCAAGGAAATCAATCTCCTTCTGCATCAAGTATCCAACTACGTTCTCTCCACCCTTCGCGGTGATGAACTTGGTCACGCCTGCAACGGAAGCGTGTGCTCTGTGTGAAGAACCGAATGCATCACATACATAGATGTCTGCAAGATCTGCAAGTTCCTTGGAGAACTCCTCTCCATTCTTGGTCTCCTCAGCTCCGCGGAAACGGGTATTCTGGAGCAATACAACATCTCCCTCTTTCATTGCTTCCACAGCCTTGGTAGCAGCTTCGCCGGTCACGTTGTAATCGGATACGAACACAACTTCCTTGCCAAGCTTCTCGGAAAGTCTCTTAGCAACCGGTGCAAGGGATTCTCCCTCGTTGGGTCCGTTCTTTACCTTGCCCAGGTGTGAGCAAAGGATTACCTTGCCACCGTCATTGATTAATTTCTGGATGGTGGGAAGCGCTGCAACGATACGGGTCTCATCCGTGATTACGCCTTCCTTGAGAGGTACGTTGAAATCACATCTTACAAGTACTCTCTTTCCCTTTGCATTGATATCATCAATTGATTTCTTGTTTAATGACATATCTATGTCCTCCTTATATATTTTAGACAGGAATTAAAAACAGGGCCCGGTCCAACCGGACCGGACCCTTTTTTAGACTTATTTGTTTTCCAAAAGAGATTGGATTAAGCCAACTCAGCGAAGTACTTGATAGTACGAACCATCTGAGAGGTGTAGCTGTTCTCGTTGTCATACCAAGAAACAACCTGAACCAAGTTATCCTCGCCAACCATTGTCTGAGTTGCATCGAAGATAGAACCATAGGTGCTTCCTACGATATCGCTGGAAACGATCTCATCCTCGTTGTATCCGAAGGACTCGGTAGCTGCTGCCTTCATAGCTGCGTTGATCTCATCCTTGGTTACAGACTTCTCAACAGTTGCTACCAGGATAGTGGTAGATCCTGTAGGGGTTGGAACTCGCTGAGCAGATCCGATCAACTTGCCGTTCAACTCAGGGATAACAAGACCGATTGCCTTAGCTGCTCCTGTTGAGTTGGGAACGATGTTGACAGCGCCTGCACGTGAACGGCGAAGATCGCCCTTACGCTGAGGTCCGTCAAGGATCATCTGATCACCGGTGTAAGCATGAATTGTGCTCATGATACCGGACTTGATTCCTGCGAGGTCGTTAAGAGCCTTAGCCATAGGAGCCAAGCAGTTTGTAGTACAAGAAGCTGCGGAGATGATGGTATCTTCCGGCTTCAATGTTGTATGGTTTACATTGTAAACGATAGTAGGAAGATCATTTCCTGCCGGAGCAGAAATAACAACCTTGCGAGCTCCTGCATTGATATGTGCCTGAGCCTTCTCCTTAGATGTATAGAAGCCTGAGCACTCCAATACAACGTCAACCTTCAATTCACCCCAAGGGCAATTGTTTGCATCCGGGAAAGCGTAGATCTTGATGGTCTTTCCATCAACAGTGATGGAATCTTCGCTTGCAGAAACGGTATCTGCCAATGCGTATTTACCCTGTGATGAATCATACTTCAACAAGTGTGCCAACATCTTTGGGCTTGTCAAATCGTTGATTGCTACTACTTCGTATCCCTCTGCTCCGAACATCTGTCTGAAAGCAAGACGTCCAATACGGCCGAATCCATTGATTGCTACTCTTACTGCCATGTTTTAATTCCTCCTAGAATTGTAAATGTTATTGATGGGAATTGAACTTCCCAAGCTTTCTATATTTTACAAAAAATATTTGCAAAAAACAAGACCTATTTATACCACTTTGTTAATTTTTTCACTAGATGTTTTTTTGTCCATACAATTTTATGCACTTTGCACGAAACTTAATCCACATTGTACTGAATTCTCTGCTGTTGCGTGAGGATCGATCCCTCAAACTGCACCTTCGCCTCCTCAATCAAATCCTCCAAAGTCAGGTAGGGAAATCGGTACAGGGTGCGATACGCCTTGCAGTACACCGCCCCGGTCTGGGATAGGTACGCAATTCCGTACTCCGGCTCCGCGATTCGTTGATAGGTATCCTTCTGGGCAATGATGATATCCGAAGCGGTAACAATGGTAAGGGTATCCTCCCCCTCCTTCTCCACCAGTTCCGAGATGGCATCGTATTGCTCCATGGAGATATAGTCAAACTGCTGGGTTTCCAGATTGTACACCCGGAAATAGTAATCATCTCCCTGTACTCTCAGCAGCTTTCCATCCTGGGAAAAAGAGACAAATCTGCTGCTCTTGCTGGCAAATGGGAAGGTTGCCACCATCTCCTCCTTCTCGTAGTCCCACACCCGCATTTGGTTGTCGGAACAGGCGAAGGCGACGTAGGGCATGGTGTCACAGACAGCAAACGCCTTCTGGGTTTCGATGCTGTTGACGATTTGGCTTCCCTCCATATCCAATGCCTTCATCTCTCCGCTCTCCGGGTCCACCATGCACAGTCCGATTTCCTTGGCGGTTGCAAAAATCGCAGTTCCGTCCCCATTCATAATCGCTCCGTACAGGTAGTTTTCCACCTCAAGATTCCGCACAATCTCACGGCTCTCCAGATCAAAAATCACCATCGCCCTGTCGCTGTAAATCAGCGCGTATTTCTTGTCCGGTGTCACATAGCACTGTCCCATGAAACTGTCCTCAAAGGTCTGGTAGGTCGTGACTTCACCCGTGGTCATCTCATAGTAGATAACCTCCCCTTCGGAGCTCACCACCGCAAAGTGCTCATCGTCCGTGAATGCAGCCCACGTCTCATACCCGTCCGTCGCCGGAGACCAGGTCTCTATAGCAGAATCGTCCTCCACCCGATAGAAATTGTAGGAATCCACCGTTTCCGCGCCGTAGCAATGTACTGCGTAATAAGTCTCATTGGGAGAAACCGACATTTTGATAATGCTGTCGTCGAAGGAATCCAACTCCTGTATGCCCTTTCCCTCGGCGTACTTCATCAGCGTCACATCCGGTGATAAGTATGTCCGAAGAGCCAGAACTCCATTCATCAATTGCACATCCCGCAGATTTTTTCCGGTTCCGATCACGCTATCCGTGTATACCTTACCCGTATTCAAATCGATGATATCAATATCTCCGCTGATCTGGCCGATATATCCAAAACAGGATGTGGCAGACACCAGCATTTTTTCCACGTTGGACTGAAAACTTACTGCGGACATCTGCTCCCCGGTCAACGCATCATAGGTGTAGACCGTATTGCTCACGCAGGCAATCACCTGGTCGTAGGTCACCCCGTCCGAATCGTCAGTGTAGGTGCGTGCTCTCACAAAGGTATAGCTGTCGTCAAACCCGTTGCCCGTTCCGGGAATTTCCTTTTTCCACACCACTTCCCCGGTGTCACAGGACAGACGGATTACATAATGGCTGCTGGTCTGGGCATCCATGTCGAAAATCATATCATACATATTTCCGGCAATGGCCAAATCCCCGTCCTGCGTAAAGCGCATATCTATGATATAGCTGAAAGGAAGGACGTAGTCTGTTTTTTCCTTCGTGACGATATCGTAAACCGTCACATATCCCTCCTGCACGCCCTCCTCCGTGTTCAAATGGCTCACTGCCAATCTCCTGTTGTCCTGGGAAAAAACAAGTTCCGCCGAGTAGGAACATTCCAGATCATTTTTCACCCTGTCCAAAATCCTGCCGTCAGATGCGCAAACCAGCAAAAATTCATCGCTTCCGGAGATTATCGCAATGTCCTGTTCCCCATCATATTCGGCATAATTGTAGGAGCCCCCCTCCCCGGCTGTCCACAGGCAATCGCCGGAAAAATCATAGGCTCTGATGTCATCGTCACCCGCAATCAGAAGCGTATCCTCCCCCGAGAGAAATGCCCCGTTAGGAATGGAGACAAATCCGGTTTCCGAAATCTCCGGGGAAACGCAAGCCAAGCGCTCTCCGTCCTCCACATTCCACACATAGACATAGCCTCCCTGGTCGATGGTTACCAATTTCTCACCGGAAGTGCTGTAGCGAATCTCCTTCACCGGCAGTTCATGGTGCAGTTGCCGATCCATAGTGATGTACCGCCCCATGTTGTATGCATGCAAAGCCTCACTGAGGGCGTTTTGAGCCTCCGCCACGTAAGGTCTGTCGTTGTCCTCCGTGGGGAGGGCTTCCAGCGCCACAAGCACCGCAGCTTCCCGGTCCCCGGCCTCCAGCAGTTCCCGGGAGGTGGTAGCCAGGTACTTGGATTGATTCACCTGCTTTTCCTTAAAATTCTGACGAATCATGGCCGTGTTGTAGGCACTGTACAGACCGAAAGCCACCGCAAACACCGCTACCGCCGAAACCGCAGCCACCATCTTTTTCAGACGGCGTTCCCTGTGTCTCTGGCGCAGATCGTCATAGCTGCAATGTAACAGCGGAGCCGCAAGCCGCAAAATCTCCGTCTTCAGCTTCCGGTTGACCTCCTTTTGATTCTCTCCCCGCACGTCCGCAGCCAGAGGTTCCACCGGATTCCCATTCTCATCCACAAGCAGTTGTTCCGGAAAGGACTCGTTGGGTTCCCCCTCAACCAGCACCGCCAGAATGTGCTCTCTTCCATGCATCTTGATAAAGGTGGCAATCTCCGTCTGCACCCAGTAGGAATCCTTGGTTCTGGGGGAACAGATGACAATCAGATACTCCGATTCCTGCAGCGCCCCCGAGATGTTATTGCCCAGATCGCTACCGATAGGCAGATCCTCCTGATCGCGGAATACCCGGCTTATTTTCTTCTTGCCGGTCTTTTTTGCCACCCCATACGGCACCTTAAAGGTCTCCAGCCCCTTGTGTACTTTCTTGGCCACAAACATGTCCAACTCTGCATGCCGGTAGCTGATGAACGCATCGTATCTCATGGTTTACTCCTTTTTATCCACAGTGAAAGCGTTTTGTCACTTGCATCGTGTTCCTATAATTAGTAGAATGCTTTTGTAGTAATTCTTTAATAAATAACAGAACGCTTTTATAATAAAATAAATCGAGCCAAAAAGGAACTATAAAAGTACGATGGAGGGGAAATTATGTTGTGGGACACACATATGCACTGCAATTTTTCCGGGGACAGCCAGGCAGATCCCGCGGATATGGTGACGGAGGCCCGGGCCAAGGGTCTCCTCGGAATCTGTTTCACGGATCACATGGATTATGACTACCGGGAGACCCCGGGTGAATTTGATTTGGATGTGGACAGTTACCGTGACAGAATTCAAACGCTGCAGGAGGAAAATCCCGACTTTCCCATTCTCTGGGGCGTTGAACTTGGTCTCCAGCCCCACACCGCAGATAAAAATACCGCCTTGGCGCAAAGATACCCTTTTGACTTTATCATCGGGTCCTCCCACTGCGTCCGCAACATCGATGTGTACTACCCCAATTTCTATGAGGGTCGGAGCGAGGATGATGCCTACCGGGAATACTTTGAGGCGGTGCTTGCCAACGTCAACGGGCCTTCGGACTACGATGTGTATGGTCACATCGACTACGTGGTACGCTACGGTCCCAACAAAAATGCCTTCTATTCCTACACAAAGTTTGCGGACATTCTGGATGAAATCCTCCGCCGGATTATCGCCCAGGGCAAAGGAATCGAGATTAACACCGCCGGATTCAAGTACGGTCTGGGCCATCCCAACCCCACCGAGGACATCCTGCGCCGCTACCGGGAACTGGGGGGAGAGATCCTCACCATCGGCGCCGATGCCCACAAGCCGGAGCACGTGGCATACGCCTTCGACAAGGTGCCGGACATTCTGAAGGCGGCCGGTTTTCGTTATTATACGGTATTCCAAAAAAGGGAGCCGCAATTTATTGAGTTGCCATAGATAGGGGGTTTTTCAAGAAGTTACAATCACCTTTTTGTCATTCTTGACCGAAGGAGAAGAGAAATTATACCGCCTGTCAGTCTAAAATGAGGGAAAGAGCCGAAATGGACTGACAAAAGAGAATGTTTTGGACTGATTTTGAAGAATCCGTCAGTCTAAAATGAAGAAAAGTGCCAAAATGGACTGACAGAAGAGAGAGTTTTGGACTGATTTTGAAGAATCCGTCAGTCTAAAATGAAGAAAAGTGCCAAAATGGACTGACAGAGGAAAGGCTTTTAACCGGATTTAGCCTAATCTGTCAGTCCATTTTTCCATTTTAAACATAATTAGACTGACACGTTCTCCTTGGTGAATTGACAATTATTCCGCCGTCCTCATTTTCGTATCGGAATCAACTGCACATCCACATCGCACTCTCCGCTTACACCCGGCACACTTGCCGTATTGGAATACTGCCACATGGAAAAATCATAAGGTGTCTGGGGCTGTTCCTCGTAATCCGCGTACCAGAACGGGTAATCCGACAATTTGGACAAATCCAGGAGGAATGCCTCCCACTTCATGTTGGCATAGATCATGGGCTCATAGCCTTCTTCCTTGATTCTCTCGCAAAAAGCCACGGAGTTCGCCGTAAATTGTTCGCCGGTCACGTTGTCCGTCCGAGCTTCGGCGTCCAATATGCTCTCCGGGTCGTACACCACCGGCATTTCCATATTATCCGGAGTCAAGCCCACGCTCTCCAACTGCTGCAGACAAAACTCGGCCTCCTCCACAGCCTCCTCCTCATTGATTGCCTGGGAGAAAAAGTAGACTCCCACGTCAAGGCCCACGTTCCTTGCGCCCTTCACATATTCCGCAAATCGCGTATCCCCGCAGATATTCCCTGCCTTGCCGTATCCTCGGTAACCCACGCGGATGATGACAAATTCATATCCTGCATCCTTCACCTGATTCCAATCGATGGATCTCTGGTGGTAGGACACATCAATGCCCAACCTTGAGGTGTAGGCATCGTCCCCCACATAGCTGACACTGTCCCCATCATGAACAAAGCCGCTTTTTTCAAAGCGGCATTGGGGCCATTCCGGATGATATTCAGCCTCGTAGGCTTCCCCGAAAGCATCCACAAAATGGATTTTCAGCGGAAGGGTATCTTGAATTGCGCTCGCTCCCTGGTTTGCCACCAGAGCAAGCATGACGATCAACGCACATTTTTTTACTGTGTTCATGGATTTCTCTTCCGTTTTCTTTTTCTTACTGTTACTCTCACTTATGCCCCTGCTGTTCCTGTTATTCTTCCTCGCCCAGAATATACAAAACGCCCAGGGTTCCCGGCCCGCAATGGCAGGAAATGACGCCACCGGCGCGGGTAATCAATACCTCTTCAAAAATACCCAGACTCTCCAGGTAATCATATACGGACTTCAGCAACTCCTCGTCGCACCCGGAGTGGGTGATAAACACTCTTTGAGGTCTGGCCTTTTTCAAATTTGCTTCCTGATCCTTGGCGTAATTCAGGAGCACACTGTTCATCTTGCCCCGATACTTTTTGGTAGGAATCATCTTTCCGTTTTCCACCACGATGGTGGGATGAAGCTTGAATGCCCCACCCACAAATGCGGCAACTCCGCTGCAGCGCCCGCCGCGATATAAGTATTCCAGCGTATCCACCACAAAGCTGGCGCGAACCCTTGGGATCAACTTTTCGATTTCCGCAACAATCTCTGCCCCGCTTTTTCCCTCCCGGGCCATGATGGCAGCCTCAATGACAAGAAGGCCGATTCCGGTAGACAGATTCTGGGAATTGATGACGAACACCCGATTCTCCGCTTCCAGTTCCTCCGCAGCGATGCGCATCACATTGGCGGAGGTAGACATATCCTCGGAAATGGAAAAGCATACCAGCTCTCTTCCCTCCTCCACATAGGGCTTCATCACATTGATTGCATCCTCGATGGACGGTGCCGAGGTCTTGGGTGTGGTCTGATTCTCCTCCGCCCATGCGTAGATCTCGTCCGGCGTGATATTCTTCCCGTCCAGAAATTCCTTCTGCTGAAGTACGATGTGCAGCGGAAGAATGTCTATATCATATCGCTCCACCAATTCCGGTGACAAATCACAGGTACTGTCTGAAATAATCTTGACCATTTCAACCCTCCAAGTAGCAAATCCGGCAAATAATTGCGTACTCTTATGCGATGTACATCACCTGTCGGAATTTTTTTGACATCATAATCATATTATAAGATATCTCTCATACGCCCATAATTATATCGCACTAAAGTACTATTTTCAATACATCATTCTCTTTTATGCAATAAAGAAAGCACGTTCCGTCATAAATGTCAGTCCATTTTGACGTTTACCCGCTTTTTCGACTGACAAATTCTTCAGAATTCGCCCTAATTGCGCTTTCCTGTCAGTCCTTTTTTGCCCTTCCTACTATTTTAGACTGACAATTCCGTCAGAATACGCCCTAATTGCGTTTTTCTGTCAGTCCTTTTTTGCCCTTCCTTCCAATTTAGCCTGACAGTTCCTTCAGAATCCGCTTTCCCGTCAGTCCTTTTTTGCCCTTTCTCCTATTTTAGACTGACGGATTCTTATATATTCCAGCCCAAACGCACCACATGGCACTGAAATCACCCCATGCCAAAAGAACCTTGCGGAAAGTAATATCCTTCCACAAGGCTCTCTGTTTTTATATAAGAATTCCTTCTTCTTGAAAAAACTATCTTTACTTGAAATAAGCCACTCCCGACTCAAAGATCTTCATATCCTGCTCTCCGTAGATGTTGATTGCAACGGACTCCCCTCGTCTCTCGGAATGAGCCATCTTGCCAAGCACACGTCCGTCCGGAGAAGTGATACCCTCGATTGCCATGTAGGAACCGTTCACGTTCCACTCCTCATCCATGGTGGGAACTCCCGCCTCGTTCACGTACTGAGTTGCAACCTGTCCGTTTGCAAAAAGCTGATCCAACCACTCCTGCGGAGCAACAAAACGTCCTTCACCGTGGGACGCCGGGTTGCAGTATACCTTGCCAAGCTCTGCACCCTGGAGCCATGGACTCTTGTTGGTGACAACCTTGGTGTAAACCATCTTGCTGATATGACGATTGATGGTGTTGTAAGTCAAGGTCGGAGAAGTCTCATCCTGCATGCGAATCTCACCGTAGGGAACCAGTCCAAGCTTGATCAGGGCCTGGAATCCGTTACAGATACCAAGTGCCAGTCCATCACGCTCGTTCAGGAGACGATTTACCGCCTCTGTCATCTTGGCATTGCGGAATGCGGTTGCGAAGAACTTTGCGGAGCCTTCCGGTTCGTCACCTGCGGAAAATCCGCCCGGGAACATAATAATCTGGGCCTGGTCGATGGCCTTTACAAATTCCTCCACGGAATCTCGAATATCCTCCGCGGTCAGGTTCTTGAATACCTTCACAATGGTGTCTGCGCCTGCGCGCTCAAATGCTCTTGCACTGTCGTACTCGCAGTTGGTTCCCGGGAAAACAGGAATGAATACGGTAGGTCTGGCAACTTTATTCTTGCAGATATAGATTTCCTTGGTGTCAAATACATCCGTCTTCACGTCGGACATATCCTCGTGGCTTCTGGTGTGGAACACACTCTCCAGTTTTCCGGTCCATGCGGCGATTGCCTCGTCGATTGGAAGAACCATATCATCGCACTCGATAGTCTGTGTGTCATTGACATATCCCACAACGCTCTCCACACCGGCAAGTCCCGCTGCATCCAAGATGCTACGGACAATCGTAAGCTTCTCCACCGGAATTTCTGCCACAATATTGCCGAATCCCGGAGCAAACAGCGTATTGCTGGTCACATCCTCTTCCATGGTGACACCCAGCTTATTTCCGAATGCCATCTTGGAAACTGCCGCCGCCAGTCCCTTGCCATCCAATGCGTAGGCAGCCACAATTGCGCCCTGCTGAATCATCTCATGAATTGCATCGTACAGTTTCATCACCTGAACATATACCGGAAGATCGTACGCATCCTTCTCAATGGAGAACAGGACAAGCTGGTCACCGGACTGCTTCAACTCCGGAGTAATGATATCACGCTCTCTCGCCACATCTACGGCAAAGGATACCAGTGTGGGTGGAACGTCAATCTCGTTGAAGGTTCCGGACATGGAGTCCTTGCCTCCGATGGACGGAAGTCCGAATCCGATCTGTGCGTTGTATGCTCCCAAAAGTGCTGCAAAAGGTTGGCTCCAGCGCTTGGGATCCTCGCTCATTCTGCGGAAATATTCCTGGAAGGTAAAGCGAATCTTCTTGTAATCCCCACCTGCGGTCACGATTCTTGACAGAGACTCCAACACCGCGTAGATGGAACCGTGATACGGACTCCAGCTGGAGAGATACGGGTCAAATCCGTAGGACATCATGGTGACGGTATCGCACTTTCCTTTCAGCACCGGAAGCTTTGCCACCATGGACTGGGTCTCGGTCAGCTGGTAGCGTCCGCCGTATGGCATATATACGCTTCCCGCTCCGATGGAACCATCGAACATCTCCACAAGCCCCTTCTGTGAGCACACATTAAGGTCAGACAACTCTGCGAGCCATGCGCCCTTCATATCGCCCTCTTCCACCTTCTGCGCTACCGCAGGGGTATTGATCTTTGCAAAATAATTATCTGCAACCTCCGGCATCTCAACCTCCACATCGGTCTCCTGATGAGCTCCGTTGGTGTCAAGGAATGCCCGGGAAATATTAACAATTTCCTTGCCTCTCCATACAAGGACAAGTCTTGGCTCCTCGGTCACAACCGCAACCTCAGTTGCCTCCAGATTCTCTTCCTTAGCGTAAGCCATGAACTGCTCCACATCCTCCGGAGCAACCACAACCGCCATACGCTCCTGAGACTCGGAGATTGCAATCTCCGTTCCGTCCAGACCAGCGTATTTCTTCGGCACCTTATCCAACTGAACGGTCAGACCGTCCGCCAACTCACCAATGGCAACGGATACTCCGCCTGCACCGAAATCGTTACACTTCTTGATAATGTGGCTGACTTCTTCTCTTCGGAAAAGTCTCTGCAGCTTACGCTCGGTAGGCGCATTTCCCTTCTGAACCTCAGCGCCGCACACTGCGGTGGACTCGGTATTGTGAGCCTTGGAGGAACCGGTAGCTCCGCCGATACCGTCGCGTCCGGTACGTCCTCCGAGGAGAATGATCTTGTCTCCCGGATCGGAGGTAAGTCTCTGCACCGCACGTCTGGGTGCAGCACCCATAACCGCACCGATCTCCATACGCTTTGCAACGTAATCCGGATGGTACACTTCCTTTACATATCCGGTTGCAAGACCAATCTGGTTACCGTAGGAGCTGTATCCGTGAGCCGCCTCGCGAACCAGCTTCTTCTGTGGCAATTTCCCGTGGATGGTCTCCGATACCGGAACCGTAGGGTCCGCCGCACCGGTGACACGCATGGCCTGATATACATAGGTACGTCCGGAAAGAGGATCGCGGATTGCACCGCCGAGACAGGTGGCAGCGCCACCAAAGGGCTCAATCTCTGTGGGATGGTTGTGGGTCTCATTCTTGAAGTTCACAAGCCACTCTTCCACCTGGCCGTCCACCTCAACCGGAACTACGATGGAGCAGGCATTGATCTCATCGGACTCCTCCTGATCTGCCAGCTTGCCCTCCTTTTTCAGGCGCTTCATACCCACAAGGGCAAGGTCCATCAAGCATACAAACTTGTCACTTCTTCCCTCATAGAGATTCCGGAAGGATTCCAGGTAATCCTGATATGTTGCCTCCATGGGAGCGCGATAATATCCCTCGTCAAAAGTCACATTCTTAAGCTCGGTAGAGAATGTGGTGTGACGACAGTGATCGGACCAATAGGTATCCAATACACGAATCTCTGTCATGGAAGGATTGCGCTTCTCATCGTTCTTGAAATAATTCTGAATATGGAGGAAATCCTTGAAGGTCATAGCAAGGTTCAAAGAATCATACAGACCCTTCAGTTCAGCCTCCGCCATCTCAATAAACGCACTCTGTCCGTCCGTTCCGTCGAAAATCAATACATCCGCCGGCTCTTCAAAGTTCTGTACAAGAGTCTGGGGCTTGTCCATTCCGATAACGCGGGAATCCACCGGGTTCACACAGTGATTCTTGATGGCCTCAAACTGTGCATCGCTGATTTGCCCTTCGATCACATAGGTGGTAGCACTCCGAATAATCGGCTCCTCATTCTCATTCAGCAATTTCACACACTGCTCTGCGGAATCCGCTCTCTGGTCAAATTGGCCGGGCAAAAATTCCACCGAAAATACTCGTGCATTTCCGTAATCAAAATTCTCTTCATATATATTGTCAACCGGCGGCTCTGAAAATACGGTGAGAAGCGCCTTCTTGTAGGTCTCCTCCGAAATATTTTCCACATCGTAACGAATCAGCACTCTGACAGCAGTCACGGTAGTAATCCCGAGATAGTGCTTAATCTCATGCTTCAACTCCTTTGCTTTCACGGCAAAATCAGGCTTTTTCTCCACATATACGCGGCGTACATTGCTCATTCTTGCTTCCTCCGATTCAAAAAATTCCTGTAAATACAGTTTCGATGATTTCAGTATAGCATCCCGCCTTTAATAAGTGAAATTAATTTTTATTGACTCATTAATAAGAGATTCTTATAATAAAAATGAAAATTTTCCACAGACAGATGTTTTCCTGCGGGAACATAAATCAACGATGGAAGGAGCCTTCCCATGGATATCAATTACGAGCTTTACAAAGTATTCTATTATGTTGCCACCTCCCTGAGTTTTTCCGAGGCAAGCAAAAAACTATATATCTCACAGTCCGCGGTCAGCCAGTCGGTAAAGACCCTGGAAAAAAAGCTGGGGCAGCCCCTGTTTGTCCGCAGCACCAAAAGAGTGCAGCTGACCCCTGCCGGCAGCGTGTTGCTCAAGCATGTGGAGCCCGCCATGAACCTGATTTTCCGCGGGGAGAGCCAGCTTCTGGATTCCGGTGCCCTGGGTCTGGAGCAGTTGCACATCGGAGCCAGCGACACCATCTGTCGCTATTTTCTGGTTCCCTATCTCAAGGAATTCCACCGGAAATTCCCCAACGTCCCCATCAAGGTGACCAACGCCACCTCCATTCGGTGTGTGGAGCTTCTGGACCAGCGCAAGGTGGATTTGATTGTGACTAATTTTCCGAATTCCTACCTAAACCACAATTATATTCAAAAAACCGTCCTGAATTTTCAGGACGTGTTCATTGCCAATCCGCAAGCATTTCCCCTGATGGACCGGGAGATCTCCCTGATGGAGTTGAAGCAATATCCGCTGATGACGTTGGATCGCAACAGCACCACCAGCGAGTTCTTGCACCATATGTTTTTGCAGCATCAGTTGGAGCTGGTGCCCGAGATTGAGCTCAGCAGCAATGATCTGCTCATTGATCTGGCCCGCATCGGGCTTGGCATCGCCTTCATCCCTGATTACTGCATCACCAAGTCCACCAAGGATCTGTTTTGCGTCAACATCCGCGAGAAAATGCCCAAGCGCCAGATGGTGGTCAGCGCCAACACAGCATTTCCCATCTCCTCCACCACCGAGGCATTCCTGTCCCTGCTCCCCACCGTGTAACATAAGAAAGAGTTTCGCTCGCGAAAAAGCCCCCAAAATGGGGGGTTTTGCTATGTTTGGGGTCGCAGCTTGCGGCGGATGCTGAAGATGAGCGGAATCACCATGAGGATCCACATGACGGGCTCGGACCAGATGACCGCCCAGTATCCCAGATACGGCGTGAGTACGATGGCGAAAACCACTTTCCCCACCAGCTCCACCCCGCTGGAAATGAGGGGTGTCACATGGTCCCCCATCCCCTGAAGTCCGTGCCGGAATATCAAGATGAAGGGAAGGACAAAGTAGAACAGCGTATCCACTCTCTGATACAGACAGGCGGTATCGATTACTTCCTGCACGGAGGTATCCGTGATCGCCACAATCAGTTGCGGACAGATGGTATAGGCAATCAGCACGGTAATCCCACACCAGATCAAATTGATAATGATGGTGTTCCGAATTCCGATTTTGATTCGATCCATCCTATTGGCGCCGTAATTCTGCCCACAGAAGGTGGACATGGTATTTCCGAACACCATAAAGGGCATCATCAGGAAGGTGGAAAGCTTCCGGGTCGCTGCGTGAGCCACGATAATGTTGGTTCCCAGCGAATTGATGGCAGACTGCAAGGTCACGGTTCCAAAGCCCACCAGACTGCTCATAAAGCCCATGGAAAATCCGGCGGGGAGAAGCTCCCCCACCAGCTGGCTGTCCCATTTGAACTCCGGAAGATGAAACCGGAACAGGGAGTATCGGATACATGCGTAGATGTAGCACAGCAGCGCGGAAAAAGCCTGGGAAAAAACCGTTGCCACCGCGGCACCACCCACGCCCGTGTGCAGGTATCCCACACACAGAATATCCAGTCCGATGTTGATCACCGCCGACAGGATCAGGAAAAACAGCGGAGTATATGCATCCCCGATGGCTCGAAGGTTCGCCGCCAGCAGATTGTAGACCATGGAAAAAATCAGTCCGTACAAAATCACAACGATGTAGGCACGGGACTGTGCCCGGTGCTCCTCCATGACCTGGAGCCAGTTTAGGATATGATCCAGTCCCGCCACACTGAACAGGGAGATGAATACCGCAAGGACCACTCCCAGCAAAAGGGAGAGGGCAAAGCACCGCTTCACCTGATTCTCGTCCCGGCTACCAAAGTATCTGGCGGCCACCACACCAAATCCGTTCGCCACTCCCATGATAAATCCCACCAGCAAATCGCTCAGAGTGCTGACCGAGCCCACCGCTGCCAGCGCATCATTCCCCAGATAGGTTCCGATGATTCTGGTATCCGCCAGGTTGTATGCTAGGTTAAACAGACTTCCAATAAAAATGGGAATTGCAAACTGCAGGATAACCTTCGTAATATTGCCTTTCGTCAAATCTCGCATGGCGATTCTTCCTCCAAAGTATTCCAAAATCGGTGCACGGTATCCTCAATGGTATCCAGATTGCAAATCTCCCGCCGGGCCCATTCCCTGGGGTACAGAGGTTCATAATCCCTCTGCAAAAAGCGCTCGTCCAGCAGCAGGATAATTCCTCTATCCTCCGTGGTGCGGATGACGCGCCCCGCGGCCTGCAGCACCTTGTTGATGCCCGGATAGCGGTAGGCGTAGTCAAACCCGTTCCCCGATTCCTCATCATAATAGTTTTTTAAAATCTCCCGCTCATTGCTGATCTGGGGAAGCCCGGTTCCCACGATAATGGTCCCGATGAGCGCATCATTTTTCAGATCGATGCCCTCCCCGAAAATGCCTCCCATGACGCAAAAAGCGACCAGCGTTTTCCCGTCCTCCACGGTAAAATGCTCCAGGAACGCTTCCCGCTCCTGCTCCCGCATTCCGTTTCTTTGCACAATGCAGACCACATCCTGCGTTTCTTCCTGCTCCTCGAGCATGTCCAGAAATATCTCGCTCACCTGATCCATCACCTTGTAGGACGGGAAAAATACCATATAATTTCCCTTTTTGCAGGAGATCGCCTTCCGAATGTAACTAGCCATCTTGGCAAACTCTCTGTGATTCCTCCTGGTGTACTTGGTGCTCACATCCCGGCAAAAGGCAAGAAGCCTCTGCTCCGGGGAGAAGGTGGTCTCCGCGTAGATGGCATAATTGTCCTCCAGGGTGCTCAAAAGCCTCTTGTAGTAATGGATGGGCAGAAGGGTCGCGGAAAAAAATACGGTGGACTGGGCCTTGTTCAGGCAGTTCTGCAGGTTTTTGGACGGGTCCACACAGAACAGTTTGAGCTTGAACCGCTTGTCCTCGCACATTTCCGAGTAGATGACATAGCGCTCGTCCGCGATTTCACTGATATCCAGAAAACTTCTCACCTGGAAATAGAAGTCCAAGACCTCCTTTTTCCCGGGAAAATCGTAGCTTTTTTGCATGAAGCTGTCCATGGCGGTGGCCAGATTCATAAGTGCCAGAATAAAGTTGCCGATGCTGTCGTAAATCACATAATTCTCGCACTCTCTCTTGTACTCCAGAAGGATTTTATTGCAGCGCTCCAACGCCCGCTCAATGCGTTTGCTGTGGGGCTTCATAATCTTTTTGATCTCCAGGAAATCCTCCTTGTAGAGCTCGGCACTGTACATTTCCCGGCTCCGCTCCACCAGATTGTGGGCCTCGTCCACCAGGAACAGATAATCCCCCTTCACCCCCTCCTGGAAAAAGCGCTTCAGGTACACCTTGGGGTCGAAGACATAGTTGTAATCACAGACGATATCGTCCGCCCAGGTGGCCACATCCAGACTCATCTCAAAGGGGCACACCATCCATTCCCGGGCCTGTTCCCAGATCTCGTCCCGGGTGAAGGTGTCGGATTTCTGCAGAAGGTCGTACACCGCGTCGTTCACCCTGTCATAATGGCCTTTGGCGTAAGGGCAATGGTCCGGATTGCACTCCATCTCCTCGCACAGGCACAGTTTTTCCTTGGCCGTCAGTTGAATCACCTTGGCCTTGTAGCCCTGCTCCCTCAGAAGGGCGAAGGTATCCTTGGCCACGGTTCCCGTGATGGTCTTGGCGGTCAGATAAAAAATCCGATCACCCAGCCCCTCCCCCACGGCTTTCACCGCCGGAAAAACGGTGGAGATGGTCTTGCCCACTCCGGTGGGGGCCTGAATGAACAGATTCTTGCGCCGGGCGATGGTGCGGTACACATCCCCCACCAGTTGCTTCTGTCCCCTGCGGTATTCGAAGGGGAATTCCAGCGGGGCGATGGACGCCTGCCGCTCTATGCGCCAATAGTAGCTGAAATCCGCCCATTTCTGATACTCGGCCATGAGTTTTTCAAACCATTCGGTCAACTCCCCGATGGTGTATTCCCGCCGAAAATATTTGCGCTCCTCCGTGTCCAGGTTGCAGTAGGTCATCTGCACTCCCATCTGTTCCTTCCCGTTCTGGGATGCAAAAATGTACGCATAGCAGAGAGCCTGGGCCAGATGCACGTAGATGGGCTCCTTCAAAAAGTCAAGGTCCATGTACATCCCCTTGATTTCATCGATGACCCAGATTCCGTTCTCATCGGGAAAAATTCCGTCGGCACGCCCCTCCACCACGATCTCGTACTCCCCTGCATCGTGGATGAACTGTAACGGGACCTCCGCCATGTATTCCTCCCCCTGCTCCTTCTGAATCTTCCGGTGCATGCGGGAGCCCTCCAGCATTGCGTCCGGATTCATGGCAGGTCCGTGTCGATTGTCAATATCTCCCTCGCGGAATATGAATTCCACAAGACTCCGAACCGATATCTGCATCGCAAACTCCCTCACGAATCATTCCGTAAATAGAAAAAATGCCCTGTTCCCGCAAAGGGAACAAGACATCTTCCTCATGTCCATTTCTATTCTATTATGCAACCACAAATTTATCAACGAATTTTTCAAAAGCTGCATTTATCCCACCGTAACAAATCGTCATGTTTTTGTGTAGTCCAATGGCGAGCATTCCCATGATGGATTTGGCATCAATCACAGCCCGGTTGTAATACACGTCGATGTCAAAATCACACTTCTCTGCCACACTGACAAAATCCTTCACCTCTTGGACATCCGCAAAACGAACAGTTTTTTCCGTATCGTACATAATAACCTCACTTTCAAAAACAACCATCGCTTTGATGGGGCAATTATGCCACAGGAATTTTGAACTGTCAAAAGTCACACGGTAACGTTTCCATGACCATTTTCTGATACTTTTTTACGAAAACGTTACCATTTTGCAGGGCTCCTATTATGCCGGTGGAAACTTTAAAGCACCTTTCCGGTTTCCTATTGGTGTTTTTCTCCAAATTGCAGAGGCCAAATCAAAAAAAGATAGAGAATTTTCACAAAATTCTCCACCTTTTTCATGACTTTACTTATAAAACATTATCCTCGTATTTGCTTAATTCCTGTAAGTAAATCTCCCCGATGGAACTGAGGTTGGCACCCTTGTGCTTGATGTAGCCGATGTGCATCTTCTCCGACTCCTTCAATGGCACCGCAATGTAGTCCGAGCCGTTCAACTCCTCGCAGATGACGCCGGAGCAGAGGGTGTAGCCGTTCAATCCCACCATCAGATTCAGCATGGTGGCCCGGTCATCGGCTTTGATAATCTTCTTGTACTCGTAGGTGCTCTTCATCTCCTCCGCGAAATAGAAGGAATTATTCTGCCGCTGCTCAAAGGCAAGGCATGGGTAATCCTGCAAATCCTCCATGGAGATTACTTTCTTGTCCGCCAGCGGATGCTTTTTCCAAATGTACACAAAGGTATCGCACACAAACAGCTCGGTAAACACCAGGCTGTTCTCCTTGAACAGCTTCTCCAGGACCTGGCGGTTGAAATCGCTCAGGAACAAAATCCCCAGCTCACTCTTGCGGTCCCGCACATTCTCAATCACCTGGTTGGTCTGGGTCTCGTGCACCGCAAACTCATAGTCATCCATTCCCACCTGCTTCACCATCTCCACAAAAGCCTTCACGGCAAAGGAATAATGGAGCATGGACACGGAGAATTTCTTCTTCACATTCTTGCCGATGTACCGGTGTTCCAGCAGCTCATACTGCTGCAGCACCTGCCTCGCATACCCGATGAACTCCTCCCCCTCCTGGGTGATGGTAATTCCCCGGTTGGTTCGAAGGAAAATGGTAATGCCGGTCTCCTCCTCCACGTCCCGAACCACCGCCGACAGGTTGGGCTGGGACACAAACAGCTTCTTGGAAGCCTCGTTCATGGAGCCGCTCTCTGCAATTGTCACAATCTGTTGCATCTGCTGAATTGTCAAAATCCATTCCTCCGCATCATTTCTTGTCCGCCGCTTTCATCTCGCGCTTCTTCTGATACATGAGCACATCCGCCCGATCCTGCACCTCCGTCAGGGTGTCCCCGGGCTGTGCCATGTAAAATCCATAGGCAATCTTCACATCGAAGGTTCTGTCCTCCATGCTGTTGGCGTATCCGCAATAGACATCCAAATCCGCAATTCCCTTCTCGTACACTTCCCTTGCATCCTCTCCGGTGAGCACCACCAGAAATTCATCTCCGCCCATGCGATAGCATTTTCCAACCATTCCGAAGCTTTGGAAAATTCCGGAGGATGCGAGACAAATCAGTTCGTCCCCTTTCTCGTGGCCCTGGTTATCATTCACCTTCTTCAGGTTGTTCACGTCAAACTGAATCACCCCAAAGGGGCCGCCTCTTGCCAGAATCTTCTCATACTCCTTGGAATGCTCCGCAAATCCGGCACGGTTATAAAACTTCGTCAGATAATCCGTCAGCGCCATCTCGTGCTGGAATTCCGACTGGAATCCCTTGCGCAGCACTGAATTGATGTTGGCCAGCTGATAATTCAACATAATCAGCAGGAACAACAGAAGCGCCCAGCGGATAAACATGGCATAATCTTCAAAATGCCCCGTGAGATATCGGAATATTCCGATTCCAAGGAACGCCAGCAACAGCGCAAAGAACGCCCGAATGCGGTATTTGTGTCTCCCCACTCGTTTGTCGGAAGAGTACACCCGAATCATGGCAACCGCAAAGGGAGTGCTGGCCAAGAGCAGCCCGTGCACCAGATACACCGTGTAATGGTATTCCACGATTCCGGACAGGTGCAAAACGGTGGTAATCAGGAACACCGCCTCCGCTATGTAAGTGTACACCTGGGCCGACTTCTTCCATTTTCCCTCCAGGCTTCTCTCCGCCAAAAGCCCCAGCAGAATCGGGATACTCAACAGGGAGAGGTATCCCACAAAGTGGAACACCTGGGAGTAACCGAAAAAGAATTGCCACATATATGTCTCCACACTGCACCAGAGGGCACAGGCAACAGTGGCAGCACTCAAATACCAGAAATCTCTCTCCAGGCGGAAATGGTTGTGGAACAGAATGTAAATCAACAGCATCACCAGTCCGATGGAGAGCCAGAACAACGTCATGATATAACTGAACGCGCCGTCCACGCAGACCAGACGGAACACATCGTAGGTATCTCCGAAATAGACATCGTCGATTCTTCCGTCAGAGTTGGAATAGCACGCCGTTCCGATCACCTCAATGTCGCAGGCGTTGGCCTTCACCGGAAGATTCACCACATGCCAGCGTGTCCCCGGCGAACTTCCGAACAGGGGGAAGATATCCCTGTCATCAAAATAGACCGGCACGTTGTCCACGTACACGTCCACAAACATGTTGCGGGCCCGCAAAAACAATACCGTTTTGGAAGATATACTCTCCACCTCATGGAAGGCGTGGACTCCCCCCTTAGTACTGTAGAAACCGTCAAGGTCAAAGGGATCCCCGTTCTCATCCACCCAGCCGTCGGACATGGAAACCGCATCCGACTTCTCCGGATGCAACACGCTGTACCCAATTCCAAAGGCAAGCAAAAAAAGCAACAGTATGGTGATACCCCTTGCTATGATTCCGCTATTCGTCAATTTTTTCTTCTGAAACAACTCCCCCGGATTCAAAACCCTGCTCCTCCAAAATATACGATAACATTATTTTACAAAATTTTCCCTTATCCTTCAACAGATAAATCAAAATAACATTCCGGTCTCCGATCACGGAAGATTCCCCAACTCAATCGCTCCTTCGCAATTGCATCCAAATCGAAGGTGTGGAGCAGGATTTCCTCCCGGTCCCTGGATGCACCGGCCACAATCTCCCCCGTCTCGTCCGCGATGAAAGAGGAGCCGTAAAACAGCAGCGAGGACTCCTGCATGCCGTTTTCCTTGCAGGGGGAAACCGTCTCAAGGCCGATTCGGTTGGCCGCCATCACCGGCATGAGATTGGAGCCCGCATGGCCCTGCATACATCTGCGCCAATGGGGCATGCTGTCACATTCCAGGATAGGCTCGCTGCCGATTGCGGTGGGGTACAGAATCATCTCCGCCCCCTTCACCGCCAGGGCTCTGGCGGTCTCCGGGAACCACTGATCCCAGCAGATGCCCACCCCGATGTTGCCGAATCTGGTATTCCACACCACAAAGCCGGTATCCCCGGGTGAGAAATAGAATTTTTCCTGGTAATAATGGTCATCCGGGATGTGGGTCTTGCGGTACACGCCCAGCAGTGTGCCATCCGCGTCGATGAGGGCCACACTGTTGTACAGGCGGTTCTTATCCCGTTCATAGAAACTGATGGGAAGCACCACCCCAAGCTCCGCCGCAAGGGGCATAAAGGCGCGAACCGCATCATTTTCTTCCACGCTTTTTGCGAAATCGTAATACTCATATCTCCGCTCCTGGCAGAAGTAGGGTCTCTCGAACAACTCCGGGAGCAAGATTACATTTGCCCCCTGCTCTGCGGCTTTTCGCACCATCTGTTTTGCCTTGTCGATGTTCCGGGCAACCTCCCCGGAACACTCCATCTGAATCGCTGCTATTGTAACATTTCTCATCGTTTTCTCCCGTCTTTATCTCCTTGGAATCTGCTGTGTAATACAGTGAATATTGCCGCCCCCCACAATGATGGGTCTGGCATAAATGGGATGTACCGTTCTGGTGGGAAAAAGCTTCGCCAGCAGTTCCACCGCGCAGGAATCCATCTCATCCCCAAACTGGGGCACAATGACACCTCCGTTGGAGAGATAGAAATTCACATAGCTGGCGGCAAGGCGCTCCCCCACCTGTCTTGCGTCCTCCCCCTCCTCAAACACAAAGCCATCCAACTCCTCCTGTGTGATGCACACCGGCTTTCTTGGAATGGGCATCCTGTGGACTGTGAAAGGGCGTCCCTTGGCGTCCCTCTCCTGCTCCAGCACCTTGAGGTCCGCCAGACTCATGGCATACTGGGGATCCTCCTCATCATCGGTCCAGGCCAGCACCACCTCCGCCGGAGCCACGAACGCACACACATTGTCCACATGCTCGTTGGTCTCGTCGTTGTAGATTCCGTAGGGAAGCCAGATCACCTTCTTGGCCCCCAGATAGCGGCACAGCTTCTGTTCGATTTGCTCTCTGGTCAGTTGAGGGTTTCTCCCCGGACTCAACAGACAACTTTGGGTCACAATCAAAGTGCCCTCCCCATCGCTGTGGATGGATCCCCCCTCCAGCACCAATTCCCGGGCGTCATAACAATCCAGTCCAAGAGCCCGGCAGATGCTGTCCGCCGCGGCGTTGTCCCTGTCCCAATGGGCGTACAGTCCGTCCACCTCTCCGCCCCAGGCGTTAAACTGCCAATCGATGCCCCGAACTGTCCTTTTTCCGTTTTCCTCGCGGAAATCTTCCTCCACCACGCAGGTGGGGCCCACATCTCTCGCCCAGGCATCGTCCGTCTCGATTTCCAGGACAGTAATCTGTTCCTCTCTCCGGAATAACTCCCGGACACGGGAAAAATGCTCCCCATCGCAGAGCATCCACACTTTCTCACTCTCCCCGATGGCTCTGGCCACCCGACAGAAGGTCTCCTGGGCCTCCCTCGCCCCGTGGGGCCAGGAACCCGGCCGAACGGGCCAGATCATGACACAGCCCTCGTGGGGTTCAAATTCTCCCGGCATCCGATATCCATCGTCCGCCGGCTTGGTATCTGTTATTCTCACGATAATCTCCCTTTAAAATCCGAATATCCGAACCGGCGCACCAGCTCGCACTCCCCGTCCGGCCTCATCACGTAGATGGAGGGCAGGCCAATCCCGTTAAAGGTGTTATTCTTCACCATGGAATAGATGGCCATATCCATAAAGTACAGCCGGTCCCCCACCTTTTTCTCCCGGTCGAAGGAGTAATCTCCGATGATATCCCCCGCCAGACAGGTGCAGGAGGACAGCCGGTAGGTGTGGGACTTCTCCCCCGCCTCACCGCTCTCGTAGAGAGGTGGACGATAGGGCATCTCCAGCACATCCGGCATATGGCATGCCGCGGAGGCGTCCAGAATCAGGGTCTGAATGCCGTTGTCCACCACATCCATGATCTCCGTGACCAGATAACCGGCATTCAGCGCGATGGCCTCCCCCGGTTCCAGATATATCTCCAGGTCGTAGGTGTCCTTTAGATATCTCACAAGAGCAATCAGGCGCTCCACGTC
This sequence comes from Lachnospiraceae bacterium, assembly GCA_029008875.1. Classification (GTDB taxonomy): domain Bacteria; phylum Bacillota; class Clostridia; order Lachnospirales; family Lachnospiraceae; genus Roseburia. The sequence goes on from JAQXJP010000013.1 coordinate 88,235, forward strand.
GTAATCCGCCCGAGTGATGTGATGGCCGCCGCCCATATTTAGCCACTTCATCTGATGCAGATATTTTCCGAACTTCTCCTCCACCGCTCTGACGGTGGTCTCCAGGTCGTCGGAATTCTGTTCGCACAGCGTGTGAAAATGCAATCCCTCAATCATGTCCAGACAGGCAGGATCCTCCGCCAAAGCTTTTTCCAAGTTGGTCAGGGTCACCCCCAGCCGGGATCCCGGCGCGCAGGGGTCGTAGATGGCGTGATCTCCCTGGGTGGAGCACTCCGGGTTGATGCGAAGCCCAAGACTTGGCGCATGAGCACGCCGCCCCGGGGCGTATTCCCTGCCCTCCACCGCCTTGCAGGTTGCGGCGAACCGGTTGACCTGGGACGGGGAATTGAAGATTACATGGTCGCAGATGCAGGCCAGTTCCTCCATCTCCTCCTCCCGGTAGGCCGGGGAAAACACATGGTTCTCCCTGCCCATCTCCTCATACCCGAGCCGCGCCTCGTACAGGCCGCTGGCCGTGGTTCCGGACAGATATTTCCCGATCAGGGGATACTCGCTGTACATGGAAAAAGCCTTCTGGGCCAGCAGAATTTTGCATCCCGCCTCCCGCTGCACCCGCTCCAGCACTTTTAAGTTTTCCGTCAGTTTCGCCTCATCCACCACGTAGGCAGGTGTCTGCACCTTTGAAATCTGCATAGTATATCCTCAATTAATCAACCAGTGTAGGGTTTTCTTCCACAACCCAGGGAAGTCCCCACTTGTTCAACGCTTCCATATACGGGTCCGGATCAAACTCATCGGTGGTAAATACCCCGGGCTTTTTCCACTGTCCCGTAACCACCATCATGGCCCCGATCATGGCGGGCACGCCGGTGGTGTAAGAGATTGCCTGTGACTCCACCTCGCGGTAGCACTCCTGATGGTCGCAGACGTTGTAGATGTAGATGCTTCTCTCTTTTCCGTCCTTGATTCCGGTGAAAATACATCCGATGTTGGTCTTGCCCACGGTTCTCGGTCCCAGGGATGCCGGGTCCGGAAGCAAAGCCTTCAAAAACTGGATGGGCACAATCTGCTGCCCCTGGAACTCAATGGGGGTGGTGTCAAGCATTCCCACATTCTCCAGACACTTCATATGGGTCAGGTAGCTCTGGCCGAAGGTCATGAAAAATCGAATGCGCTTCACCTCCGGCATATTCTTGGCAAGGGCCTCTATCTCCTCATGGTGGAGCAGATACATATCTTTGGTTCCCACACCCTCAAAGTTGTATTCCCGCTTGATGCTCATGGCCGGAATCTCCACCCATTTGCCGTCTTCCCAGTAGGAGCCAGGTGCGGAAACCTCCCGCAAATTGATCTCCGGGTTGAAGTTGGTGGCGAAGGGATAGCCGTGATCCCCGCCGTTGCAATCCAGGATATCGATGGTGTGAATCTCGTCAAAGTAATGCTTTTTGGCATAGGCGGCAAAGACGCTGGTTACCCCCGGATCAAAGCCGGTTCCCAGGAGCGCGGTAAGCCCCGCCTTCTCGTATCTCTCCCGGTAAGCCCACTGCCAGGAATAATCGAAATATGCGGAAAAGCCCAACTCCTCGCATCTCTTTTCATAGATGGCTCTCCACTTCGGATCGTTGGTATCCTCCGCCTCGTAATTGGCGGTGTCGATGTAGTGCACGCCGGTCTCCAGGCACGCATCCATGATGGTCAGGTCCTGGTACGGCAGTGCCAGATTCAGGACTGCATCCGGCCGGTAAGAGCGGATCAGTGCCACCAGTTCCTCCACCTTGTCCGCATCCACCCTAGCGGTGGTAATCTTCGTCTTGGTGGTTGGCTGCAATTTTTCCTTCAGGGCATCACACTTGCTCACCGTGCGGCTGGCAATCATGATTTCCTCAAATACCTCGCTGTTTTGACAACATTTGTGAATTGCTACGGATGCCACTCCTCCGCATCCGATAATCATAAGTCTGCTCATGGTTCTCCTCCTGTCTGAAACAATTTCCTAATTATTCTCAAATTTCCTCTATGTTGGGGGTGTCCCCTGTCCGGGCCCTCCTGTGTGCTCCCTGCCTATGCCTCCCCTGCAAGCCCTCTGCCGGAACCGCTTCAAATTGCAAATTTGTCGGTGCCTGTTTTCAGCTTCTTTTATTGTTTGTGTTCATTCAAAGTCAGACACATTCGTGGGCTGTTCGGCTGTGGCATACCCATACTTTGTGTTGAGTCGTGTGTGGGAGAATGCTGCCTATGCCTCGCCACCCTCCTTTCCACCGCTTTGCTGCATCTTTGTTTTCTAAGTGCAGCCGGTGCTTCTATTTTGCTGTCCGCCAACCTGTGAACAGCCCGGGCCGTCTTGTCCGCCCACGGCGGAGTAAGGCTTCGAACACTAACCGGCGTAAGTATTCTGCAGAAATACTCCGCCGTGGGCGAACGGGACAGCGCGGGATGTCCACATCTTGGCGAACAGTAAATGATAGAAGAAGCACCGGCAAACTGTCAGAAAACAGGATGCTTGCAAACAGGTGGAAAAGAGGGTGGCGAGGCATAGGCAGCATTCTCCCACACCGAGCGCATCAATGTCAGTGGGTATGCCACAGCCGGACACCCCTGTGAATGTGTCTGCCGGTGAATGGACACAAACGGGAAGCCAAAACAGGCACCTGACAAATTGATGCAATTCGCGCGAAGTTCCTGCAGAGGGCTTGCAGGGGAGGCACAGGCAGGAAGCACACGGGAGGGGCCGGGCAGGGGACACCCCCGCAGTGGGGAAGGTTTGGGTGTCATTCCACGGGCCTTTTGCCCTCTTCCTCCTCCAACAGATCCTCCACGTACTTGGGCAGCATGAAGGCCCCCCGGTGAAGGTTGGTGGTGTAATACCAGGTCTTGATCCCCCGGGCTTTCCAGCGGTTCGGGTCAAAGTCCTTCAGGGGATGATACTTTTTGGAAGCGAATCCAAACATCCAGATACCCGCCGGACAGGTGGGGATGCTTGCCTGGTACACGCGGCTGATGGGGAAGCTGCGGTAGACCTTGCGGTGCATGGCCCGGAAGGCTTCCTCATCCTCGTCGTAGAAGGGACTTCCATGCTGATACACCATAATGCCGTCATCGTGAAGTGCGCGGTAACAGCTCCCGTAAAATTCCTTGGTAAAGAGCCCTTCCGTGTGTCCGAAGGGGTCTGTGGAATCGTTGATAATCAAATCGTATTTGTCCGTGCACCTGCGAAGATATCGAAGGCCATCCATATTTGTGACCGTAACCCTGGGGTCCTCGAATCCCTTGGCGGTCTCCGGGAAAAATTCCTTGCTGACTTCCACAAACATCTCATCCGGCTCCACCACATCGATATGCTCAATCTCCGGGTACTCGATGCAGGTGCGGGCCACGCCTCCGTCCCCTCCACCGATAATCAGCACGTCCTTCACGTGGGGATGCACCGCCATTGGCACATGTACCACCATCTCGTTGTAGATAAATTCATCTGCCTCGGAAAAAATAATATCACCGTCCAACACGATCATTTTTCCGAATTCCTTAGACTGGAATACATCAATCCGCTGATAGTCATTCTCCTGGCTGAACAGTTGCTTGTCCACACGAACACTGGTCTTGACGTTGTCCGTGTCCATCTGAGAAAACCAAATATCCATTTTCTTCCTCCTGTTTCATCTTACAATTTCTGTTGAGCACAGGCGTGGGTTCCCGTTTATTCAATAATATTCAACATCTCAACATTGGGATCCAGCGTCCCCTGAAGGGAACAGCCCTTCTCTCTTGCATACTGAATGTACTCGATAATCTCCTCCGTGATTCGCTCCCCGGGGGTCAGAATCGGAATTCCCGGCGGATAGCACATCACCAGTTCCCCGCAGATCATCCCCGCGGTTTCTGCGATAGCCACCTGCTTTTTCTCGGAATAAAAAGCCTGATTGGGCGAGAGCACCACCTCGGGCTGAATGAACTCCCCGCAGTACAGATCGTTGGTGTCTTTGCCGTACACACGCTTGATGTCCTCCAGGGCTCCCACCAGGCGCTCGATATCCTGAATCCGGTCCCCAATGGAGATGTATGCCAGGACATTGCCGATGTCCCCGAACTCAATCTGGATGTCGTACTCGTCCCGCAGCAGGTCATAGACCTCGATCCCCGTCAGTCCGATCCCCTGGGTGTGGATGGACAGCTTGGTCACGTCGTAATCGTAGACGCTGTCCCCGTCGATTAGTTCCTTGCCGTAAGCATAGTAGCCGCCGATGGCATTGATCTCGCTTCTGGCGTACTCCGCCATGCGGCTCACCTTGGCGAAGGACTCCTCCCCCCGGAGCGCCAGGTTTCTCCTGGAGATGTCCAGACTGGACAACAGTAGGTAGGACGCGCTGGTGGTCTGGGTCAGGTTGATAATCTGTCTGACATACTCCGCATCCACGCCTTCTCCGCAGAGCAGGATGGAACTCTGGGTCAGACTTCCACCGGATTTGTGCATGGAAACCGCCGCCAAATCTCCCCCCGCCGCGATTCCGGAAATGGGCAGATTGTCATTGAAATACAGATGAGTGCCGTGTGCCTCATCCACCAGCACCTTCATGCCCCTCTCGTGGGCTAGCCGTGCAATCTCCACCAGGTTGGAACAGATTCCGTAGTAGGTGGGATTGTTCAAGAATACCGCCACCGCATCCGGGTTCTCCTCCATGACTCTGCGCATCTCTGCCACTTCCACTCCCAGAGCGATGCCAATCTTGGGATTCACCTTCACCTCCACATACACGGGGATTCCCCCACACAACACCAGGGCATTGATGACGCTTTTATGTACATTCCGGGGCAGAATGATCTTGTCCCCCGCCTTGCAGACGGACAGTATCATGGTCTGCACCGCGCTGGTGGTGCCGTTGACCATGAAAAAGGCGTGGCTGGCACCGAAGGCTTCCGCAGTCAGTTCCTCCGCCTCCTTGATGACGGATACCGGATGTCCAAGGTTATCCAGGGGTTTCATAGAATTAACATCCAACCCCACGCATTTTTCTCCCAACAATTCCACCAGTTCCGGATTTCCTCTTCCCCTCTTGTGTCCCGGCACGTCGAAGGGAACCACCCTCTTTTTGCGAAAATGCTCCAATGCCTCATAGATCGGCGCTGATTTTTGATTCATGTCTCTTCTTCCTCGTATTTATCATTTCGTCTCACGATTCCCGTGGGCTACCCTTTTTCTGAAAACCAAAAAAAAGCAAGCGGCACCACACCACTTGCTTACTGTACGAGAAAAAATCCCTCTTCCTATCCTATAAGAGTAATTCTGCAAATAAATGCTACTCATATTGACCGTTTCACAAGATGATGTGCCATCGCACTGATTATAAAGTAATCAACTTATAAAATTTGAGCTTCTAACTCAATCAATAATTCGCTTTGCAAAACATACTCTGTTTTACTCACTGAAAGAAATTATATCCCCACAAAAAAACCTTGTCAACAGGATTCTGCTAGCCCTGACTCAAAAAATCCCGCACCGATTCCAGATTGGAAGCGGCAGTTTTTCGTCCTGCCTCATAGATTACCCGCAATTTGTCCGGATTCTTCTCCATACTGTTCGCCCGCAAATCCTCGTCCGGTCGGATGACGAAGGCTTTTCCCGCCTTCTCCTGCCCTCTGACGTAATCGATGTTGGCATTGTACGCGTTGTGACGGTTGGCGAAGGCTTCCACAAAGGCGGGGTACTCTCGGTACCATCTTCGGCACAGGCCCGTGGCCTTATTCTTCTTTTTCCGGTAGGAATCCGGCCTCGTCAGAATCACCACATTGCGCTCGTAGCCGATGCTCTCGAAATAGGAAAGGGGCACAGAATCCGTGATTCCCCCATCCAGCAAGCGAAAACCGTCCAACTCCACAATCTCCGACACCATGGGGATGGATGCGGATGCCCGGATCCATTCCAGGTCCTTTCCCAATCCATCGTAGCATTTGTGGTACTCCGCCTTCCCGGTCTCCAGGTTGGAGGCCACCACGTAGAAATCCATGGGGTTGTCCCGGAAGGTGTCCGTGTCAAATACGTCCAGCTTCTCCGGCAGCTCGTGGTAACAGAAATCCACATCGAACAGGTTGCGGGTCTTTTTCCAGGACTTGAAGCTTCCGTAGCGATAATCCTTGCAGTAGGCGCAATTGTACCGAAATGCGCGCCCGATCTGATGGGATTTGATGTTGCACCCGAAGGTTGCCCCGGCAGACACGCCGATGGCCCCGTCAAACTCTATGCCATTCTCCATAAAGACGTCAATCACCCCTGCGGTAAACATTCCCCGCATGGCGCCGCCTTCCATTACCAGACCTGTTTTCATTCCAATAACCTCTCTTTTTCCAACCGGGCATCCGTCCCTGACTTGCTCTATCATATTGCTTTTTTTATTTTTTCGCAAATACTTGTTTCATATACCGCGTTTTCCCATATTTTTTCCTGCGTTTTTCCCATTACCAAGGGCTTTTTTATTGCATTCTGCGGCGAATTCTTGTACACTAATTAACAAATATTAGGAAACGGAGGCTAAACCATGGCAAGAAAAGACAGTGCCCAAAGAGCCGAGCAGCTGGTGGGAGGATTTGCCAGCGCGAAGAAAAACATTACCATTCAATATCAGGGACGCGAGCGGATGGAGAGCAACATCCTCACCCTAATTCAGAGAGACGCCAGAGAAAAAGGCGTGGCGGACAACGAGATTGAACTTGTTGATGTGTATATCAAACCGGAGGAACAGTCCATTTACTATGTCATCAACAACACTATAAACGGGCAAATCCCATTTTAGAAGAATTGATCGGAGGAATAAATATGACAACCGTATTTGTCGTTGCAAACCAAAAGGGTGGCATCGGAAAAACAACCACAGCCACCAACCTTGCAGGTATTCTGTCAAAAAAGGGGAAAACTCTCCTCATTGACGCGGACCCACAGGGAAACAGTACCAGTACATACGAAGCTAAAATTCAGGATGTGGCCACTCTCTACGATGTCATCATCGATTCCGAGCGGCTTCCCATCGACGAGGCCATCCAGCACACACCCAACGGAGATATCGTGGCTTCCGACCCGCTCCTTGCCAAGGCGGAGAAGCTGCTGGACGGGGATGTGGACGGATTCTATCGTCTGAAGGATGCCCTTGAGGAACTGGAGGGATACAAGTACATCGTCATCGATACTGCGCCGTCCCTCAATGTCATTCTCTACAACTGCCTCATCGCGGCTGACAAGGTGATCATCCCGGTAACCGCCGACTCCTACGCATTGCAGGGAATCCAGCAGCTATACGACACCATCATGTCCGTGCGCCGCAGACAAAATCCCGGCCTTTCCATCGCCGGCCTTCTGCTTGTGAAGTATTCCGGCCGCTCCAAGCTGGATCAAAGCACCCGGGAACTCATCGCAAGGGAGGCTTCCGACATGGGAACCAAGTTGTTCAAGACCACCATCCGCGAGTGCGTCAAGACCAAGGAAGCCCAGGAGAAGAAGAAGCTCCTCATCGACTACGCACCCAAGTGCAATACATGCTTGGACTACATTGATTTCACCAAGGAGCTATTGAAGTAGGGACGTTCCTTTTGTCACGACCATCGCCCTTTGGTTCGGGGAGTGTCCCTCTGCCGGGGTGGGGGTGTGGTACTTTTCAATTTATGCACTAAAAAAGCACACCGACGGCGAAGTAACTCTTCGCTATCGGCGTTCTTTTTTTCGGAAGGATTTCATGGAATTACTGGAGGATGTTATGAAAAAGATTCCTCGAATTTCATTTCACGTAATTTTCCAATCAAATAATCAAATTGTTCTTCATTGATTGAAACTGTTCTCCCCTTAACAGACATACATTCTATCCCGTCATCATATGCCAGAACGATGGTTTCTTCTCCCCTATCTTTATGAAAAAGTTTCCACACCAGTCCGTTGGAAAAAATATGATAACCGGAATCTTCCCTTTGTCCTCTCACCTGCTTTGTCTCAGCAAGTTTAACACTTGGTGCCTTTACTTCTATAAATCCGTACACAGGACCTTTTCCCACGCGATATTCATAGTGGGGCGACAGCATAGCGATATCCGCTATTCCTCCCTTGGTTTTCAAATTCTTATCTCTGTTCTTCCAAAGACTGCTGACGTCCACTAACGATACTTTTTCCGGATCAAACACACTATCCAATACATTGTAAACAAGGATTTCCACCCCTGCCTCAATCGGACACTTCATAATCACATCATTTATTTTCCGTTCATAGCATCTATAGTCCATACCGCTTCTCCTATTCTGTATTTCAACATTTGTTTTTCCTTGATGAGTTAAAATGAATTCCCACTGGATTTTTTCATTACTTCCGTTATCATATTTAATTTATTGACAATAAACCCAAATTGTATCTCCCCAAGTTTCACCATCATAAGTTCCAGAAAAACCTGGAGGAGAGGTTACTTTTGATGCAGGATCAGTCCATACAGACTGAGGAAGAGTTCCTAATCCCATAATCATTCCTCCATTCTGATACCAACACTGATTGGCTTCACTCCAAACATAGTCATAATACCCTCCAATCCAATGTCCAGTATCAATTTCTGCATCTGGAATTTGACCATTGGTATATTTACGCCATACATCTCCATAAGAATATGAGCTTACATAACCAGAAGATGTAGGTTCCGCCGGAGTCTCTACCGCTGGCTGACTTACTGTTTCTGTCTGCGCTTGAGCCTGCTCGGCTGCCTTCTGTTCTGCTGCCTTCTGTTCAGCAGCCTTTGCTGCCGCTGCTTCTTCCTTAGCCACTGCAATTTCATCCAGCTTTGTATTAATTGATTCAATTGAATTATTATACAAATCTACCACTTCAGAATACTCTGAATATAAACCTTCGTCTACATTATACTCAGATTCAGACTCTGTAAGCTCTCCAAGGTTATTGGAAAACAAGTCCAAATTCCCATTCAAGATATCTTCTGTAATATCCTCTGACTCGATATCAAACTCCTCAATCACATTCTTATATTCTTCAAGAGCAAGATACAAATCTGAATAATCTTCAGTTTCCGTTTCCATAACAACTTCTGTGGCGATCTGGGTCTCCGTTTCTTCCAATACAACATCCTTTTTTCTAACTATATTTACCACAACCAGAATGATAATCAATGCAATTACACAAACTGAAATTGCAGAGACAATCAGAATATTTCTCTTTTTCATTTTTTCCATAACCCTATCCTTTCTTCTGTACGATAATTATGCGTTTGTTATTAATAACACGGATAGTTTACTCCATTTTGGCGTATTTTTCAAGTTCGATTTACGCCTTCAATATAATGACAGAGAGGTGCACAAAAATGATCTTATTAGAACGATTACGCAATTTAAGAGTGGATCACGACATTACTCAGACGCAGCTGGCGGGCGAATTCCATATCTCGCAGAAAACATACTCCAAATACGAAACGGGTCAACGCCAGATTCCCATAGAATTGCTCATCTCCCTCGCCCAATATTACCATGTCAGTGTGGATTATCTTTTGGGCCTAACAGATAACCCAAAGCCATATCCGCCGCATGCAAAAAAATAGCAGGTTGTATTCTTCCATTCGAATACAACCTGCTATTTTCTATTGGAACAGGACTTTCTTTTTCGGTCCATTTTTCAACCACCTGCGAATTTAGACTGACGTCCATGCCACAAATCCGGCTTTTTCGACAATTCTGTCAGTCCATTTCCCAACTATCTGCGATTTTGGACTGACGTCCATTCCCCAAATCCGGCTTTTTCGATGTTTCTGTCAGTCTATTTCCCAGCTCCCCGCGATTTTAGACTGACACGCCGCCCCGCAATGAAAAAGATACGTCCCCGTAGCGAAAAAGATACGTCCCTACAGCAAGCACTTCTACACAAATTTGAATACGGAGGTGTTGGCAAGGGGAGTTCCTCACCCATATACAACCGGCTCATCACCGAACTGCGTCGCTCCCCGTACCGCAACTACAACCGCAATGCCCAGAAAAAGAATATGCTGGACTATCTCATGACCAAGGTGAATGCCTCCCGGGTTGTCTCCTTCGGCACCATCCAAGGGCAGTACACCCACCTCATTGAGCCCGGCGACTCCAACCGTGTCGTAAAAATCATGAAAAAAGAATATGAACCGTTCCGGTGGCATCGGTAGACACTATGCCCCCATAATACCGTTCACTCCTGTAATGTCCTTCACGATTTCCCCGGCAATAATGAGCCCCACCACTGATGGAACAAACGCATTGCTCCCCGGAATATCTCTTCGTACTGTGCAGGTTCTCTCTGTCCCCGGCGGACAGATGCAATGTGTCCTGCAGCTGATTTCCAAATCCTCCTCCGGGCGGATTGGCTTCTCCTTGGAATAGACGACTTTCAGGTTTTTTATCCCGCGTTTCTTTAATTCTCTTCGCATCACCTTCGCCAATGGACATACGGATGTCTCATAGATATCCGCCACCTCAAATGCGGCCGGATTAACCTTGTTTCCCGCACCCATGCTGCTGATGATTGGTGTGTTGCTCTCTTTTGCCTTCTCCACGAGCATGATTTTTCCGGTTACTGTATCAATTGCATCCACAACATAATCGTACTGGGAAAAATCGAACTGCTCCGCCGTATCCGGCATGAAAAAGGTCTTATAACAATTCACCACACAATCCGGATTAATATCATGGACGCGTTCTGCCGCCACATCCACCTTGTATTTTCCCACCGTTTTTCTGGTGGCAAAAATCTGGCGGTTGAGGTTTGTGAGACAGATTTTATCATCGTCAATCAGATCCAATGTTCCCACCCCGCTTCTCGCCAGGGCCTCCACCGTATATCCTCCCACGCCCCCTACGCCAAATACTGCAACCCTCGCATTGGAAAGCTTCTCCATATTTTCTTTCCCGTAGATTAGTTGTGTTCTGGAAAACTGATTTAACATACTCTCCCTTTCTGAAGTTCCTCAACATTTAGAGTTTCATTCATGCTTCCCGTACGATAACCCTTCAAATCCAATGTAATATAGGTAAATCCATACTCCTGAAACGCATCATATATTTTTGTCCTGGTCGGTTCCTCCAGTAACTTTTGAAACTCATTCGGATCCACTTCAATGCGGGCCAGCTTACCATGGATTCGAACGCGCAACTGATGAAAGCCCAGATCAAGCAATAACTGCTCCGCTTTATCAACCATCGATAACTTCTCTTCGTCTATCGTCTCCCCATATACAAAGCGTGACGCAAGACAGGCAAAGGACTGTTTATTCCATGTGGAAAGTCCAAGCTCCTTTGACCTTTTGCGAATCTCTTCTTTATAAAATTCAGCCTCCCGCAGCGGGCTTTTGATTCCAAGCTCCTTCACGGCAACAAGTCCGGGGCGGTAATCTCCATTATCATCCATATTGGAAGCCTCAAGCACAGCATGCGCACCATTCTCATCTGCAATCCGGAGAATTTTTTCAAAGAGCTCGTGCTTACATAAATAGCATCGATTTTTGGGATTCTGACGGAAACCTTCAATTTCCAGTTCTTCCGATTCCACAATCACATGGGGAATTTGATATTTTTCGCAAAAAGCCTTGGCCTCATCAAGCTCCCTCTTGGGGAAAGAGCAGGACGTTGCGGTCACCGCAATCACATTTCCCGGAAGTTCTTCCCATGCCACCTTTAACAGGTATGTTGAATCCACTCCGCCGGAAAAAGCAACTGCTACACGTTGATAGGATTTTATTAATTTTCTTAAATTCTCTTCCTTTTTGTGCTCATTCATCGATTGTTTCATTCCTCTTCCAACTTAACATTATCGTAGCACTCCAGAAAATGGTGGCGCACGCCATCCTTTTTGTAGGCGATTACCGTGCTCAAATTCACATTTTCCACGCTCTTAAAAATATTGGCCTCCACGTAGGGGTTCACCTTCTTCATTTCGGCGATCAGCTTCTTGATCTCCAGGCGCTTGGATTGGCTTGTCCCATCGTCCCTGCAGCTGGAACAGGTGTCCGTGAAATGACAGGCGCACTGCAAAAAGTGTAAATCGTTGTAATCACGCCAATGTTTGATGTCATCCTCCCGAATCAAATACATTGGGCGAATCAGCTCCATCCCTTCAAAATTTGTGCTGTGCAGTTTCGGCATCATGGTCTGCACCTGGGCGCCATACAACATTCCCATGAGGATTGTCTCAATCACATCATCATAATGGTGCCCCAGTGCGATTTTATTACAGCCAAGTTCTCTGGCCTTGCTGTACAGATGCCCTCTGCGCATACGGGCGCACAGATAACAGGGATTTTTCTCAATCTCATCCACCGCGTCAAAGATATCCGAGTCAAAAATCTGAATCGGTATGCCCATCAACCTAGCGTTGTTTTCGATGACTTTTCGGTTTGCCTCGCTGTATCCCGGGTCCATCACCAAAAAGGTCAACTCGAAGGGAACCTTCCTATGCTTTTTCAGCTCCTGAAAGAGCTTCGCCATGAGCATGGAATCCTTCCCGCCGGAGATACAAACCGCAATATGGTCATTGGGCTGAATCATATCATAGGTCTTAATCGCCTTGGCAAATTTGGAAAACAATACCTTGTGAAACTTCTTTGCGATGCTCTTCTCAATCTCTTCCGCCCGCGCCTCGACATTCTGCTCATCCTCTTTCATCTTGTCCATCAGATAAGCGTGATATCCTCCCCGGAGTGAAAAAGCCTGAAACCCTTTTTCACGCAGAAACTCCGCCGTCTCCAGGCTCAATATTCCCTTCATACAATAGAGCAACTGCTTTTTTCCCCGGTCAAGCTGCTCCAAACTCTGCTCCAAATCCGCCTGTGGAATATTGACAGAGCCGGGAATTACACCGTATGCCGCAGCGCTTTTTTCCCTGATATCAATAATCTCGTAGCTGCCCGGTTCCCAGCCTTTTACCTCGTCCAATTTTACTTCCATCTCGTCTGCCATTTTTCACTCCGTTATCCATTCAAACATTAACCGAGGAAAATTATAGCGTCTATTTCCCACCGCGTCAATGGGATATAGCTAGCGCATGCCCTCCTTCTACTTTACCCAGATCGTATCCTGCTTTGTTCCGATCTCGTAGATTCGTTGCTTCCGCACTTCATCATTTGCCACATGTCTGCTTGTCACTGTGAAAATGGCGGATGCCCCCTGCTCACAGGAGAGTTCATAGACCCGGTAAGCCGGGGCACTTCCCACCGCCAAATTCGGGAGATCCTCCTCGGGTTCTTCCACCAGATACTCCTGCTCCAAGGTCACTCCCTCTCCCCCCAGCTGATATTCCCAGCGATAGGGAAGAGCCTGATCCTCCTCCAGGGCAATCACCACCCGGTCCTTATATACACTTGCCTCCTCCATCTGTGTCAGTATCTCATAGGACAGCTGTCCGCTGTCCGATTCCGTCGGTCCCAAGACAGAAAAATCGTCTCCGCTACCGCACCCCGCCAGAAAAGAGACCACCATTCCCATTAGCAGTGCAACAATCAACCAGTTTCTTCTCATACTGCTACTCTCCCTCCTCATCCAAAATCTATTTGAAACCTCAGTCCCCCTTATATATAATAACAGTATAAGGAGGATACGACGATGACAGAAGACGATATCTACGAAAAAAAATACGTACCGAACCAACTATCCATAGAAGACATCACGTCCTTGGGTGAAGACCTGTTGGATGAGTGGATGTATGAATCGGAATTTATGGAAGCAACTATCTTTTACGGTGGCAACACCATAGAGGGAACTTTGCGCATCAGCGGAACTCACCGCTACATTTCCTTCAGTGAGGATGATGATAACTTCACCAAAATTTCCTTTTCGGATGAACCATTCCAACCCACCATTCTTCTGGACAGGGGTATCTTTAACTTCAACGGGAAAATCGGTTTTTCGTTGACGGATGACAGCGATTTTAATCAGGCCCAGATTGTACTCCGGCTCGCCGATTACCGCCTGGAAAAGGGCATGCTCTTTGTAGCACCATCCATGTGCGAACAACCTTTTGTTCCGGATGACAGTCAGTTTTTTTCCTACCATCGCTGGGACAGTATGCGCCTTCCGGAACTGTCATTTCCCGACGTATCCTACACTATCTATGACGAGTACTACGACTCCTCTTCCCAAGGCACCGGAACGGTGTCCATCAATATGAAGGGATGGGAAGCGGACGGCAAACGCACATTCCATCACTGCGTCTTTCCAATCTCAGGTGGAAGAAGCGGCTGGCTGTTGGGAGACAATTCACGCCTGTGCGGATATCCGGACAAGAACGAACTCTACCTGTATACCGGTGACTTTGATTGGTCCGCCACGAGAGCCTTCTGTTTCCGAATGAAAAGCGCAAAGGATTACTATGCTCTGGGATGCTATCTGTCGTGCCTGTTGAATCCCAATTATCCCAATATCCACAGACCATCTGCGGATGCGCCCCTTATATCTCCGGAATTCCACACAACGCCCGGAACCAACGCCAAGAATTCCGGTCTTGCCATGTCCCCGGAGGAGGTAGGCAAAATCATCAACTTCCCGCAGGGGAAAAAATAAATACTTATTCCTTGTCCAATTTCTTTCCGCATCTTGGACAAAACTGTGAGGTCTGATTTCTCAGACGGTATCCACATCTCGGACAGAATCTGGATTCCTCTGAATTATCAGGCCTTTTCTGTCCGCATTTTTCACAGAAATTCATATGATTCTCGTGCCCGCAGGCCGCGCAAATCCAGGATGTCTCTTCCTCCTGTCCCGCCTGGTTTGCGGTCTGATTTGCGACCTGGTTACCGACGGCACCCACTTGCTGTGCCATCGCCATGGACACAAATCCGTAAGCGGCACCGCTTGCATTTTCCGCGGCCGACTCCATGGCATTGGCGGTTGCCGCGCTCATCCTTGCCCCAAGCATGGACTTGTCATCCGCATAAACTCTGGATTCCTGAAGTTGCCGAATCTTATCAATGCTCTCCTCGTCCGGCAGAATGCTCTGGAAAGACAGCGACTCAAGTTCGATTCCTCGGGCGTCCCGCCACTCCTCCTTCAATTCCTCCCGAAGCAACTCCGCAATATTTTGCTCCTGCAAAGGTAGCTCATCATAGCCCAGATTCTTCTGCGCCAGTTTGCCCATAACCGGGAGCAGTGCACCGCTCAATTCCGCCTTCATCTGCCCCAACAGAGTTTCCCTTGTATAAGTCACCTTCACATTCCCCGAAATATTCAGGAAAAAGGTCAGCGGGTTGGTGATGCGAAAACTGAACACTCCGTATCCCTGCAGGAGAATGCTGGTGCGGAACTCTCCCTCCCGGAACGGAATCTTGCCAAACCCAAAACGGTTGTCCATAATCTCCTTGGTGTTGACAAAGTAGGCCCGCTGATCCACCGGTGCCGCGCCGCCGTACAGGAAACGGTGTCCCATCTCACGGATGGTATTCTCGAACTGTTCCTTGAATTCCCCGTGATATAACCCCGGGCTGGCATTGCTCTCAAAAGTATATCCGCCCTGCTCCGCGGTATAGTCCACAATTTTTCCGTGTTCCACCACAATCAACATCTGTCCGGGTGCCACTGCAATACAGGATCCATCCGTGATGACATTGTCATCACCTCGTTCCCCCGCGCCACCGGATTTTTTTCTCTGACCCTTTTTCACCAAGGTCGTAGAATCCATGGAATCACAGTAAATGTAATCCACCCACATATCAGCAATCGTACCAAATGCCGCACCTGTCAACGCTTTGACTAATCCCATACGCAAACTCCTCCTAAATTAATCCCAAATCCTGTCGTATTAATGAATAGGTCTCATTCAAGATATCCACAATATTCATCATCGCATCCATGCAAATCGGACCGCAGTTTTCCGCCGTCACCTTGGCGTCATAGCACACCACCAGCTCATAATCCGTCTCGTCCACATAAAACGTGACAAACCGCAATTGACTGTTCAAGGTGTTACATGCACAATAGCCTTCCTGCAGCCGGTCCTCCGGGACCGCAAGGAAGCCGGAGCCCACAATTCGCACACTCTCCGACTCCCTGTCAAAGATGTGCAAAATGGTAACCTCTGCCTCCTCCTTCAGATGCCATGTCACCTGCACCAGATGTTCCTCTTCCCCGCCGGTAAAACAGGCAATATCTTTTGTTCCCAAAAATGCTGCATAGGCAGCCGCCACCTTATCTGCCAAGTTTTTCCCCCTGATTATTCCTTCTGTTACAGCAGGCCTTCTACCGTACAACCTGCTTTCTGATGCATGTTCCCTGCTCCACATCAACGAGATAACGTACTCCCGAGAAGCTGAGCACGGACACACCTTCCGCTGTCACATCCATCTGTGGATACCACATATCCTTCCTGTTTCCCAACTGCTGCTCCAACACATCCTTGATATTCCACAGAAGTGCGCCATCTTTTCCTATGGCGTAGATATTGTTGTCCGGGCAATTGCTCACTTCCTTATCCCCCAGCAGGATTACATAACAATTCGGATACTCCAGCAACTGCTGCAGGATTCCGGGCACCTCCATGGACTGCTGCTCTACGGAAATGGTAGTTGTCATTTTCTTCATATCAGTATTGATAGAAATCATAATCCTTCACCTCATTCATTTATTTTTTATTGGAATTTCGTTATATATAAATCACTTAAATGGAATAATGATTATTGCAGTAATCGCTGGGGCCGCTTCGATACTGCCCGCTGGTTCCTTGAAAATACAGACATTTCTTGTCATGAGCCAGATAATACCTGCAGTTACCGCAACAATATCCCAGCTGAGACGGTCCACCCACATACCCGGGAGATGAAGTCTGTGCCTTCTGTTGCATATAGTCCAACATGGTATAGCTCTTCCTTTGGGGCTGCGCTGCTGCAGCTGCTGCACTGGCAGCTGCGCGTTGCTGCTCCTGGCGCGCTCTTTGTTCCTCCATAATACGGTTTTGTTCCGCCATAACAAGGGACTTTGGAGACATCATCTTGCCCTTTGCAACTCCATCAATGTATATTGCCAGTGCAACTCCATAATGTGCAGCTCCCTGTCGGATTTCATCCGCGTTTTGCAAGAGCATGCTATGGAAGGAAGCCGCATAGCCCTCCATCATCTTTGCAAACTTCCCCAGCCAATTGTCCCCCATGGATTCCTTGAAATTATCTCCTTGAAATTTCATCATCTCCACAAGAGTATTCCATGCCTCCTGTGCCTTCTCGTCCGTCTTCTGTTTTCTTTCAATTTTGGAAAGAGGAATCTCACTATCCATTCCACCGGATGGATATGGAGTCCCGCAATAGGGACATTCTGAATTGCCCTTCTCAATAAGGGCACCACAGAGACTGCAATTTGTTATTTTCGGCCGAGCGGACATCTGTTGCACCTGATCCATGGACAGATTCTCAGAATCCTCCAATTTCTCCAGTTCAAGCAACTCCTGTTCCAGTTTTTTCTGAAGTGCTACACAGGGTTCACAGCATTCTCTTCCCTCTGTGCATCGCGTCGAGCAATATTTCCCAAGCTTGGGAGGCGTAGTCCCCCCTCCGCTCTTCTGTGTCGAAGATTTCAAGGCTGCCCCTATGAGTCCACCATTCAGTAAAGTCTCCAAATTTGACGCATCACCAAGAAAATCAAATATTCCCATGAGCAGTTGCCTCCTTTCCGTTTCAGAGTGCCGCGACTACAGATATGGCATTTTTGCACAATGATTTTAATCTATTATACATTTTTTCGTGAATTATTGCAAAATTTTTTGTGAGGACGTTCCTTTTGGCACGGCCATCGCCCTTTGGCTCGGGAGAAAACAACAAAAAAAGGCAGAAACCGTTGAATCATCAACAGCTTCTGCCTATTTCTAGCAGGGGATGAGAGAATCGAACTCCCGCCAAAGGTTTTGGAGACCCCTATCATACCATTTGACCAATCCCCTATGGGGTAATCGCGTTTCGTGATTACTGTTCCATTTTAAATTATGAAATCCCTCTTCACAATAGTCCTTTAGTAACAGGACGAGAAAACAATTTGAAAATAGTATTGCATTTTAAAAACATATGATGTATTATCTTTTAAAACATGATGTAGTTTTCAAAACTACATTCCGTGTTTCCATATTCTAACTATAGTAGTTATTAATTTTTCACAGTAATTTATCACACAATATAGAATATAAATATGCTGTTCACAAATCGGAAGGAGGATGATTATGATGACAACCGCAGAATATACCGTAAGCCATGCAACGAACCATTTTAAACTCAAGGATCCCGGCAGTGCCATTACCCATTTCATCGGGATGCTTATGGCGATTTTCGCTGCGCCCCCATTAATCCTCAAGGCACTGGCCGCACCGGAGCCCATTTACGCGATTTCTCTTACCATATTTATTGTAAGCATGATTCTGCTCTACGGTGCAAGCACGCTTTATCACACCTTTGATTTGTCACCCAGCGCCAATACTCTTTTGAAAAAGCTGGATCACTGTATGATTTTTGTGATGATTGCAGGCTCCTACACTCCGGTATGCCTGATTGTCCTCCACGGAAAAGTGGGATACGTACTTTTGGCATTGGTTTGGGGAATCGCCATCCTGGGAATCCTTTTCAAACTCTGTTGGGTTACCTGCCCGAAATGGATTTCTTCCATCCTGTACATTACCATGGGTTGGGTGTGCGTTCTCGCATTTGCACAGATTTTCCGCGCACTGCCCACTGCCGCATTTGCGTGGCTGCTGGCCGGCGGGATTATCTACACCATCGGAGGCGTCATCTATGCATTGAAACTTCCATTGTTCAACTCCCGCCACAAGAACTTCGGTTCCCACGAGATTTTCCATGTGTTTATCATGGTCGGCAGCATCTGTCACTTTATCGTCATGTACCAGTATGTTGCGGTATTCCCCCTCGCTTAACGGGAATTGATGTAGTTTTGGATTGCCGCCGCGTCCGCCCGGGCCAGGGTATCCAGCTTTCCGTCGTCAGACAGAAAGTTGATGTAGTCCGATTCGTTGGATAAAAAAGCATGTTCCACGATGCAGGCCGGGATTCCGGCTTTGGTGGCATTTGAGATAATTCCATAGTAATCCGCAGCGGAGCCATCCGGATAGGTGGCTCCGCTTTCGCTTGCCCTCCGCAAAAATCCATTGTTGGCATCCGCCATAAAGTCGGAAGTATAGGGGATTCCCAGTCCGTTAAGCCCGTTTAAGATATTCCTTGCCAGGGCTTCACTGTCCCCGTAGACATCCGAAGACTTTGCGCCGCTCGCCTGAAAATGGCTCTGGGTCACAATGGCAAGGCACCCATGGTCATCCGGATTGCCGGTACTGCTGCTATTGATGTGAATGGACACAAACAGGTCCGCGTTGTTCGCCTGTGCATAGCTGACACGATCCTGGATGCCCACCGCGTAATCCCCGGTTCGGGTAATCAGAACCGTAATATTGGGATCCGCCTCCAGATACGCTTTGATTTTCTCGGCAATAGCAAGAGTCAATGTCTTCTCCATGACCATGGCG
This sequence comes from Lachnospiraceae bacterium, assembly GCA_029008875.1. Taxonomy (GTDB): domain Bacteria; phylum Bacillota; class Clostridia; order Lachnospirales; family Lachnospiraceae; genus Roseburia. Next base: position 107,718 of record JAQXJP010000013.1, read on the forward strand.
CCATTATACTCCCGCTCCACTCCGTGGTTGCGGTCGCCCTCTCCCCCGTGGCCGGGATCAATGCAGACCACCCACTGCTTGCTTGGTGCAGGCTCCGGTTCCGCCACGACCTCCGCCACCTGCGCCGTTTCCCCTGCCTCTGCTTCCGTCGGCGTTTCCGTCTGCTTCGCAGCGTCTTTCTCGCTTTGCTTTCCCGCCACTTCTTCCGTCTCCGTCTCGGACTCTGTCTCTGTCTCCGTCCCGATTTCCGTCTCTGTTTCCGCCTCCGCGTCACTTCCCATGGTCAGCTCCGCGCCATATTCCGTTACCGGTTCCGTGGAAAAATCCTTTGACGCCTCTGCATTTTTCCCGCATCCGCACAGAAAAATCATCAGCATCATCACCGAAAAAAGTCTTGCCCACTTTCTGTTCCTGCCGGTTATGCCGCCGATGCTATTTCTGCTTTCCCTACTGCTCCTGTTCTTCATAACGCTCCCGTCCGTCTCTCTCATTTTTCCCCATGGTATTTCCTTCTATGATTCCATATAAGGTTTCAGGGCGTCCTCATCGGTTCCCATCACAAAATAGTAATCAATCTGATCCGTATCCCCGCTGTAAATGTACGGCCCGTACATGGGGATATCACAACAGAGCACGGTGCTTTCACAGGCCACAAAAATCTCGTAACCGTTTCCTGAAACCACCAGGGGCATGCGCAATTGTTTTCCTCCGTGGGAGATGTAGACCGCCTTCCCGGTAATTGGCTTGTAATCATCCTTGAGAAGGCCCTTGCTCTTTAACTTTTCCTTTTTCTCCCAGTCAAAATAAACCCAGTTTTCCGTCTTCTCTATCTGGCGCGGCTCCGACAGTTTCTCCGACAGCACAATGGATTTGTCCGTCTTTAGAAAACGCACGGCACCATTCTTGCGCTCCACCCGTACAATCATCCGGTCCGTCACCAAATCCACCAGATCCCGGGTCTCCTTCACCGTCCATTTCAAACCGGCCTTCGGCTTGGGATTCCAATAGTTTTCATGGATGCTGCTCATCTGTCCGCTTTGGAAGGACACCCGCACGATATCGGCGGCGATAGGGGACAACCGAAGAACCCCAGCGCTGCTGACCAGTTCCAGATAGTTCTTGTCCTTCTTGATCCAGCGCACCGCAAAATCTCCCTTGCGATGCCCCTTTGGTGTCAATGCACTGCTGTCCGCAGGCATGGAGCCGTAGGCGTGGTCGGAGGAATTCACAGGGGTCGCTTTCTCATCCTTTTTTTCCGGAGTAATCGTACGTGACTCCGACGTTTTCGTCTGATTCTCCGGCACTTGTGGTTTCGCCTCCTGCGTCTGTGGCTTGGGCACCACAATCCGTCTCGGTCCTATGTAGGAGCGCTCCTGCATATCCTTGGCCCCTTCCCGTTTTTGCTGTTCCTGCAGTTCCTTCTCGGTGTAGGTTACCCGCTCAAATTCTCTGGCCTTGGTCAGGGTGGGCGCGGAAAGCTCGTTCTGATGTTTGCCCTCCGGCGCCTTGGTGGCAATCAGTTTTGACAGGTTTCCCCGGTGGAGAACCGTGCATTCATGCAGCGCCCTTGTCGCCGCAACATACAACAGCTTCACATACTTGTCCTCGTCCGGATAATTCTCCTCTGTGGGATTATACAATAACACGGCATCAAACTCCAATCCCTTGGTAAAAGCAACCGGAAGCACCATGATTCCGTTTCCGAATTCCGCATCTTCCCGGGTTCCGTCCGCCACATCCAGTTGCGGATGAAGCTGCTCCCACACCCGCTTGGATTCCTCCTCGTCCCGGCAGACAATGGCGATGGTGTCATACCCCTTTCCCTGCCAATTTCTGACCGTGGACACGGCGTTTTCCAGCAGTCCCTCCGGTGTCTTGCAATCGAGGATCTGCACCTCCTCCCCGTGGCGCACAATGGGCTCCACCGGGTAGATTGGAAAATCCCCATGCCGCAGAATTTCCGTAGCAAAATGAGAGATTTCCACCGTATTTCGGTAGCTTTTCTTCAGCACTCCGAAGGAATCGTAGGTTCCCGTCAGAATCAGTTTGCGCAGTTCCTCCCAGTCGTTTAGGCCGTATCCGAAATGAATATTCTGGGACGTATCCCCCATGATGGTATAGGTGCAATTGCGCAGGCAATAGTGGAGGCACTCATAGGCCATCATACCGAAATCCTGAGCCTCGTCGATGACCACGTGGCTGGCCTCCCGGATGGGGTCCACCTCCTTGATACGCTTGTACAGATAGGCCAAAGCCGCCAGATCATACACATCCCACGCGTTTTCCGACATCTCCGGCACCATCTTGCCCCGCTTTTCCTGCTTCTGCAAAAAGTCATGGTAAAGTTCAAAAATGCTTCCCTTCCATTCCTCCTTGCCAAAGTAGGTGGCATATTTTTTCTCCAGAGATTTTCTCTCGGCAGCGGTAAAGGAGACGTTTTTTCCCTGCACTTCATTCTCGTATTTGGAGTACAAGATCTCGTTGAGCATCCGAATTTTTCCCTGCATGGACATGCCCGGATTATCCCGGCAGTAGGTTTCAATCAAGTTGGTTCCAACCAGAAGGGTACCTGTCTTCTCCATGAAAATGTTGGTTCTTGGGACGACACTTCTCTCATAGTTTTCACAGAATTCCTGCAGGTCCAGAAACCATTCCATGGTGCCCTTGCAGCACTGGATTTCGTCCTGTTTGTCCAATTTGCGGACAGAATACCGTGTCGGATCCCAGTCCTCGTAGAGGAGGCGGATAAACAACTCCTCCATGGTCATCTGGCGAATTCCGTACACGTCCAAATCCGGAAGTACACTGGTAATGTAGTTCAGCAGGATCTTGTTGCTGCCGATGATGTAAAAATCCTCCGGCCGGAAATCCTCCTCATAATTGTACAAAATGTAGGAGATTCGGTGCATGGCCACTGTGGTCTTGCCCGATCCCGCACATCCCTGGACAATCATGTTGGTCTTGGGGGAGCGGCGGATAATCAGGTTCTGCTCCTTTTGGATGGTAGCGATAATCTCCCCCAACACCGCCTTCTTGTTTTTGGCCAGATAACTGGTCAGCAAATCGTCATTTGCCACCACATCGGAGTCAAAAAATTCCTTGAGTTTGTCGTCCTCGATGGTGTAGGTGCGCTTTTTCTTCAGGTCAATTTCAAAGGTGCCCTCCGAGCTCACCGTATACTGACAGGGTCCCAAATTGTTCTCATAGTACACCGACGCGATGGGTGCCCGCCAGTCGATAACCACCGGCTCCGACGGGGTTTTTGCGATTCCCACCCGGCCGATATAGTAGGATTCCGGATGCTTCACACCGGGATCCACAAAATCAATCCGCCCGAAATAGGGCTTTTTCCTGGCCTTTTCGAAGCGGTCAAATTCCCGCTTCATCTGTCTGGAGCGGATGGTGGCATCATTCCAGAGAATCAACCCCTCCTTGTCATCCAGATCAAGGGCGGAATACAATTCCGCAATGTCCGAATCCATCTGCCGGATACTCTCCCTGGCTTTTTCCAGGTTGTTCTGCGCGATTGCGATAATTTCTTCCAGTTTTTGCTCTTCCTGCTCCCGTTCTGTCATGCTTTTTTGTCCCATTTTTACCCCCTTGTCCTCCAAAATTTCATCCATTCTGTAAAGTCGCGAGTGGTTCAAATGTTATATGATTCCGGCGTTGAAATCAATAGTACTTTTTTCCTATTTTGAGAAATATAAAAAAACGGAAACTTGATTGCAAGCTTCCGACGCTCCGTCAATAAAAAATGCTGAAAAACTTGAATTACCAAGCTTTTCAGCACTTGCTAGAGCAGGGGATGAGAGAATCGAACTCCCGCCAAAGGTTTTGGAGACCCCTATCATACCATTTGACCAATCCCCTATATAAGAAAAAACAACGTATCGTCACGTTGTTTTTCATTTCAGGCACATGCCTTCAAAACTTCATACAGGTAAGTATGCTACTCTGCTATCTTGCTTAACAAGGAAGTTCGTCTCACGTTGTTCGACGAACGACCTAGCAAGCGCTCCACACACTTGCAAACCGTCTTGTTCTTCCCTAGCT
>JAQXJP010000014.1 GCA_029008875.1 Lachnospiraceae bacterium
ATGTAATCTTTCATTTTCTTGAAAGTTCTTACTAACGCAATACTTTGTCTTACCGCAAGTTCTCCTTTTAGTACAGTCATCAACATATACACACCTTGTTCCGTAAATACATAAGGATTGCTACGAGATTTGCTACTTATATTTGCGGTCACAAATTGTGACCGCAAATATATAACTTCTTCATCAGCTAATTGAAACATCATATCATTCTGAAACCTTTCAATATTTCTTTTTACCTGCTGATTAAAAGCTTTAAGTTCATATCCGTATACCTCGGCAAGATCAGCATCTAACAATACTTTACATCCTCGAAATTCATATAATTTTTTCTTCATGAATTCTTCATTAATTTCAACAACTGCAATTTCTTCTTTCTTATCTTCCGCCATAAAATCCTCCGTCTATCTTGCGGTCAAATATTTTTACCACAAATCTTCAAGGAGCAAATAATCCCCCTTGAAAATAATTTGCGGTACATATTTTGCACCGCAAGCCTTACTCTCCAAATCCGCTATATATCTCCTTCTACTCTATATTCGTAAATCCTTTATGTACATGACTTCCGTCGCGCCGTGAGCAATCTGTTTTCTGCCGCCGGCAACAAAGCCATTTTTTTCATAGAATCCAATCGCTCTGCGGTTTTCTTCAAAAACCCACAGCATAATCTTGGAATAGCCTGCATTCCGGACATCCTCCAGAATCCGATCCATCATTTTACTTCCAAACCCTTTATGCCACTTATCCTGCAAAGAATGAATACAGATGAGTTCTGCATATCCGTTCATTTCTGCTTCTCTGGTTGTATCCCAGTAAGCAATACAATGCGGGGAACCATCCACCTCCAACAGATAACCATTGCCTTTTCCCGCCTCCAACAGTTTTCTGTACATTTCTGTCGCATTTCCTATTTTGGTGCACTTACTGAGTATGTCTGCAGGGACAATGTCGCAAAATGCGGCTTTCCAACTTTCTGTTTGAATATAGGCAAGCGCGCGTTCGTCACCCAACGCGGCTCTGCGAATTGTAATTTTTTCACACATATGTTGCCCCCATCTTCTCAATCCAATCAGCTACACTGCCTGCGTGTACTTATTTCACTCCAAATATTATTCTTAAATATTTGCACTTATCAATCAACCAACACAATAAAATCGTCAAAGGATAGACTATTATTAACGATACAATAAAGTTTAATATATTGTTTGCACCAGCCTTACTAATCAAGTACTGGCACATTATTACTAACGGAAAATGAATGCTGTAAAAAACATACGATAATCTTGAGGCATTTTTGCAAAGTTCATTCGAAAAATCCAAGTACTCATGTCCTATGCAAAACAGCGCTGGCAAACCAAGTGAAAAAGCCAGATAATTACACATCGTATTTAATAGTTCATATTTCCCTATATACACGAACAATACTGTATTTGTTACCGATGCTATAATCCACCCACTAATAAGAAACCATTTTAATCTTAAAATCTTGCTAACAAAAGATTCCTCGCTGAACATATAGTAACCAAGCACATATACAAAAAAGTAAGTAGGAATCCTTTTTCCGAATAAGGATATATCAAACGCAATAATCGCAAGGAACGATATAGCAGCATTTATTATAATCATTGCCTTTCTATTATTCTTGCTCAAACGATCAATTAATGCAATCACTACGCAGCCAATACAAGAAATCAAAATCAACACTGCTATGAACCAAAAATGCCCAAGTGTAAATCCCCCATCATATCCCGTTAAATCTGTATATTTAGTGAAATGTACTGAATAATGTTCAAGATAATTCCCCTCATATCCGTTATGCGATTTATCTGCAACAAAACTTAATATTGGATTGATAAATAGAATTCCAAACATCAAAGGAATTCCCAATCTTATAAGTCGTTCTTTGATAAAAGCAGAATAACCTCTTTTCTTCAATGAAAATGATGCAGACACCCCTGCAAGTAAAAACATTAATGGCATAAACCAAGGCGATATAAAAACAACTATTGATGCAATCAGATTAACTCTTTCGAAAAAAATGTAATTCGCTTCCCCCCAAGAATTATAGGCAATGGCAATATGATATAAAACTAACAAGAACACAGTTATACTTCTTAAATTATCTATATAATTAAGTCGTTTATTCATAACCTTCATCCTTTCCAAAACATAATTTATACCTATTGCTCCATACTTCAAAAATCTCCCTCACCCCCCGCTTAACTGGGGCATTTATTCCGGCGGACAAATTATTTCTTCTCAATCCCCGGCAAATTACTTAATTCCATACTACTAAGTGTTGTCATCTGCTGTAGTGCCAACTCACGTAATAACTGCATTCTTTCAGCCTGACTTTTCCCTTGCTTAATCAAAATGGCATTATAACTTTCCATATTTGCAAGAACCAGTAGTTGATATATTGTTGCTTGATCTCGGATATTTCCTTTTTCATCAGGATTACTTTCTCGCCATTCCTTCGCTGTTTTTCCAAACAATATGGTATTAAGTAAATCTGCTTCACTTGCATATGTATAAGATATTTGCTGTGGTGTTAACATAGGTGGAATTAAGTTTTCCATAATTGAATCAGTATGTATTCTGTAATTCAATTTTGATATCTCACGATTCAAATTCCACCCTAATGACAGCCTTGCACTTTCGCCCTCTTTTAATCGTTGATAATCTTCTATGATATACAACATAAATTCAGGTGAAATCCATGATGCAAATTCAAATGCAATATCTTTGTGAGCATATGTTGCCGCATAACGGCCCCCTTTTGTAACTATTCCAATGGCATTTGTTGTTTCTACCCATCTTTTTGGAGTAAGTACAAAACTGTTTGCCCCAGCTTCATTTTTAATTGCCTCGAATTCGATGCAATTAAAATCAGGATTATGTAATAATTCCCACAAGCCTATAAATGCTACAGTACTTTTATTACGCATCCAGTTTTGAATAACATATCCCGGGTATTCTCCTTCTCGTTTCCTTGCTATATCAGTCAACGAAATATAATCATTTTGCAAATCTTCCGTATATACCCCTATATTAATACCATTTGCATGAATAGTATCTTTAATAATCTTCGCCATTCTTCCCCTCCTTTTCCCTCACCAATTCCTCATACTTCAACTGATAAGCAATCAATCTTGGGATATATTCCGGAGGAGTTCTCCTTGCGGCTTCCCAGTCTTCCAATGTGCGAACAGGGATGCCCGTATGCTCTGAAAACTCTTTGCGCGTCATCCCTGTTCTTTCTCTTAATTCTTTTATGGTTTTTGCTGCATCCATCACCGTCACCTCGCATTGCGTTTTATACAGTATATCACACTTTATTGCACATCGCAATGCGTGGTTTCAGCTATCGCATGGTCCTCCGTAATCTGCTCTCACTTCGCCTTCGCTCGTGACAGCAGAACTACGGACTCCACATGCGTGGTGTGGCCAAACTGATCCACAGCCTGCACCTTCCGGATTTCGTAGCCTCCGTCGCACAGAACGCGAAGGTCCCTCGCCAGGGTGGCGGAATCGCAGCTTACATACACAATCCGCTCCGGCTGCATTTTCAACATGGTATCCAGACACATGGGATCACAGCCCTTGCGCGGAGGATCCACCACAATCACATCCGGTCTGTTCATGTGGGAATCGGAGGCGAAATCCTCCCCCTCCAGGGTTCCGTTGTAAAATGCCGGGAGCACCTCCTCCGCTTTTCCCACGAAAAACTTCGCGTTGTCAACATGATTCAACTCTGCATTGTTGTTGGCATCCTCGATGGCCTGTGGCACAATCTCCACCCCGTACACCTGCTTTGCCTTTTGGGACAAAAACAGAGAGATGGTGCCGATTCCGCAGTACAGATCCCACACGCTTTCCTTCCCCGTAAGCCCCGCAAATTCCAGTGCACAACTGTACAGCTTTTCCGTCTGCAGCGGATTTACCTGATAGAAGGATTGGGGGGAGATATGGAACGCAAAATCCTTGATATAGTCCGTGATATACGGCTTCCCCCAGATACACTCCGTTTGATTGCCCAGGATCTTGTTGGTATGCTCGGTGTTCACATTGAAGGAGATGGAGGTCATTCCCTCCACCACTGTGAGGGCATCCGCCAACTCATTGGCATGCGGGAGTCGCCTGCCGTTGATAATCAGGCACACCATAATCTCTCCCGTATGAAATCCGTAGCGCAGGAGCACATGGCGCAGGAGTCCTTCCCCGCTGGTCTCATCGTAAGGGCGGATGCGGTAATGCTCCATCCAGGCCTTAATGATTGCGAGAATCTCCCTGTTCTGCTCCACGCCCAGGTAGCAGTCCTCCACCGGGATGATATTGTGGCTGCGGCTCGCAAAAAATCCAAACACAATCTCCCCATCCCGATTGTATCCCACCGGGAACTGCGCCTTATTGCGATACCGAAAGGGCTCCTCCATGCCGATAATGGGGAGCATCTTCCTCTTTATTTCCTCCTCGTCAAAATGTCCCAGACGCACCAGATTTCCAAGCACTTTCCTCTGCTTGAATTCCAGCTGGCTCTCATAGGACATCACCTGAATCTGACATCCGCCGCACTGGCGATAAATGGGACATTTTGGCACAACGCGAAAAGTGGAAGGAGTAATCACCTCTTCCACTCTTGCATAGCCGTAATTCTTTTTCATTTTCGTCACCCGGGCGCGGATGACATCCCCGATACAGGCATCCTTCACGAAAAAAGTCATACCCTCATGGCGGCCGATTCCTTCCCCGTCCACCCCGATATCGGTGATCTCAAGTTCAAACAAATCATTTTTTTGCATATGTATTCCTTTTATTCACTGGTTCTGCGAATATTGGTTTCCAGCAGCCGGTTGTATCCCTGCCACTCCAGATTCCCGGCAGGAACTGCTGCCAGCGCTTCCTTCACGGTCTCCATCTTGGCATCCAGATTGTCCGCAAAACTGAGGGCCAACGCCTCCACCAGAGCAGGCTTTTTCGGTGAGCCGAATTCCAGTTCTCCGTGATGGGCCAAAATGCAATGCTTCAGCTCATTCGCCAACACCTCCGGAAATCCCTCGATCCGATTGATCTCGGAGCCGATCCATTCCGCGCCAATCACAATGTGTCCCAACAGCTGTCCCGCATCGGTGTAGTCATTCTCCGGGAAAACAGACAGTTCCTTCAATTTGCCAACATCGTGGAACATGGCTGCCGTCAGCAGCAAATCCCGATTCAAAAAAGGATAGTTCTTGGAAAAATAATCACAGTTCCTGGTAACGCTCAGGGTATGCTCCAGCAAGCCTCCCACGAACCCGTGATGAACACTTTTTGCTGCAGAATGGAATTTGAATCTCTTGGCAAAATCCTCATTGTCAAAGAAGCTATGAAGAAGCCGACTCAAGTACGGATTCTTGATGCTTTTGATATATTCCATAAGTTCCTGATACATCTCATCGATATTTTTCTCGCTGACCGGAAGGTAATCGGATGGGTCATACTCCCCTTCGCCAACCTTTCGGGCGCGTTTGATGGAGCATTGCAGATTCCCCTGAAAACTGGTGATATCCCCCATGATCTCCACATAATCCATGGCCTCGAACTCCTCGATTCCCACGGAACCGGGATCCCATATCTTCGCGTCCAGCGTCCCCGTCTTGTCCTGCAAAATCACATTGTCGTAAGGCTTTCCCGCTTTGGTCATGGCCACATTCTTCTGTTTGATGAGATAAATCTCACTGATTCTTTCTCCTTCACGGAGTGTTTCAATATATTTCATGTCACATACCTTTCTATTTTTCAAGTACACCCAAATTCACCTTGTAGGTGATGCCGAGATATCCGTTGGCACCTTTTCGTTTGACCACCACACTGATGGTATCCCCCGGCTTTTTCTCCATGAGTTGTGCCGTGTAGGCATTATCCGAATTCACCGCAGTTCCATTGACCTTGACGATGACATCTCCGCTCTGTAATCCCGCCTCCATGGCAGGGGAATCCATAGCAACCTCGCGGATGTATACCCCCTTGGGCATATCATAGGTCTCCGCGATATGCTCGCTGACGGTGGACACCTGAAGCCCCACGTACGGAACGGATTCCCCGTCGCACAGCAATTCGATAATCGGTCGAATATCATTTCCCGAAATCGCAACCAGTGTATTGTCGTTGCCGGCCGCATGCATACTCTGAAGTACCACACCCACAATCTCCCCGGAGGTATTGACCAGAACGCCAAAGCTGGATCCGCTTCCCACAATGTCCGTGGTGACCACGGAAAAATTGTGATCCTGGGTGGTAATCTTGTTGCCGGCAGAAGTTATGTATCCCGTCAAAATCGAATAGTTAGTGTCCAGGGGACTTCCCACCGCAATGACAAAAGTTCCCGCCCGGGACGCAGTGTACTCGCTGAAGACAGCCACCTGAATCTTGGCCTGTGTCTCTGCGGGGATGGCTCCCTTGTTCACGGACAGCACGGCGATTCCCGTGTTGACGTCCTCCCCCCGCACGCTTGCAAGGCACTCAAACCCATCGATAAAAGAAACACGAATCTCCGACGCCTTGCGAATCACCTTGCGCTCCGTCAAGATCAAGAGTTGACTTCCGTTGTCCTCGATGATGATGCCGGAACCAATGCCTTGGGACTCGTAGGAATTGTTAAAGATATCGGTATCGCTGGTAACTCCTGTGACGGATACTACGGATTTATTGCACTCTGCACCCACATTGTACAATTGGTACTGCATGTTCTGGTAATCGGTTATGGTAAACTCCTGCACCTGCGAAGTCTCCGTCGCCTCCTGCGGTTGCTCCGTCTGGGTCTCCGTAGTCACCTGCGGTTCCATCTGGACCTGGGAGTTATCCACCTCCTGGGTCTGCGCACTGTTCCTCTCCCGAATAATCGCATATCCGACCCCGAAAGTCACGCAGGCAGCCGCCCCAAACACCAACCCGCTCACAGCCATGTACAACATGTGAAAAGCTATCTTTTTCTTATTAACCGGTTTGTCTTTAATTTTCTCGCGGACAAATCCGCTGCTTTGTACATTTTTATCTTCCATACAAGGCCTCCACTCAAATATTATAAGATTATTTATTATTGCTTGCAACCATTTTTACCTTTTACAAGAGGCCCAGATAAGGGTATAATATGCACAAAAAGGACATGTATTTGGGATTATGAACGAGAAAGTATTACACACACTGGAATATCATAAAATTTTAGAGCAATTGGCATCCTACGCCTCCTGCGAGGAGGTGAAAAAGCGCTGTCTTTCACTGCGCCCCATTTCCGATATCGCGGAGATTGAGGATCTGCAAAAGACAACCGCGGATGCACTTACGCGCCTGTATAGAAGCAGTTCTATTTCTTTCGTGGGAATGCACGATCCGGACGTTTCCATCAAGCGTCTGGAAATCGGAGCCTCCCTCAACGCCGCGGAGCTTCTGTCCATCTGCTCACTTCTCGAAGTGACCAAACGGGCCAAGGCATACAATCGCACCGAGCGGGACGAGGAGCATGTGGATTCTCTCACCGCGCTGTTTGATCTGCTGGAGCCACTGACGCCTCTTCACGAGGAAATCCGCAGATGCATTCTCTCCGAGGATGAGATCGCGGATGACGCAAGCGAGAAGCTCCACCGCATCCGCAAGTCCATCCACGGGATGAGTGAGAAAATTCATGCACAGCTGACCTCCCTGATGAACAACACCACCACCCGAAGTTATCTGCAGGACGCTGTTGTCACCATGAGGGACGGGCGCTACTGCCTCCCGGTGAAGGCGGACAGCAAGTCCTTTGTCCCGGGAATGGTTCACGATCAGTCTTCCACGGGTTCCACACTCTTTATCGAGCCCATGGCAGTGGTCAACCTCAACAATGAGCTGCGGGAATTGGAATTGCAGGAGCAGGAGGAAATCAACGCGATTCTTGCCAATCTCTCCAATTTGGTGGCGGAGCAGACGGAAGCACTCCGACAGAACTACACAGCACTCTATGAGTTGGATTTCATTTTTTCCAAGGCAAAGCTGGCCAAAAGCCAGGACGGTATGGCTCCCACCTTCAATGAGCGCGGATTTATCCGCATTCGCCAGGGACGCCATCCGCTTCTGGACCCCAAAAAAGTGGTGCCCATCGACGTGACGCTGGGGGATACTTACCAGCAGTTGATTGTCACCGGGCCGAACACCGGCGGCAAGACCGTATCTCTCAAGACTGTGGGACTTCTCACCCTGATGGGCCAGTCCGGTCTTCACATTCCGGCGGCCGACCGCAGTGAGCTCGCCGTCTTTGAAGAGATATTTGCGGATATCGGCGATGAGCAGAGTATTGAGCAATCCCTCAGTACCTTCTCCTCCCACATGACCAACATCATTCGAATTCTGGAAAAAGCGGACAATCGCAGTCTCGTACTGTTTGATGAATTGTGCGCCGGAACCGACCCCACCGAGGGAGCTGCGCTGGCAATCTCCATACTCCACAAACTGTATCAGTACGGCTCAGTTACCATGGCCACAACGCACTACAGCGAATTGAAGGTGTATGCGCTTACCAGCCAGGGCGTGGAAAATGCTTGCTGCGAATTTGACGTGGAGACCTTGAGTCCCACCTATCGCCTCCTCATCGGAATTCCGGGAAAAAGTAATGCCTTTGCCATCTCGCAGAAATTGGGACTGGCGGAAAATATCATCCTGGATGCCAAGGAGCGCATGAGTCAAAAGGATGTGGAATTCGAGGATTTGCTTGCCAATCTGGAGGGAAGCCGCCAGACCATCGAGCGGGAGCAGGCGGAGATTGAGCGCTACAAAGCCGAGGTGGAAGAATTAAAGCGGAAACTGGAAACCAAGCAGGAGGCTTTGGATTCCAGCCGAGAAAAAATATTGAGGGAAGCAAACGAGGAAGCTGCCCGCATCTTGCGGGAGGCCAAGGAGCTGGCGGACGAGACCATCCGCAACTTCAACAAATATGGGCAGGGGACCGCGCCCATGAGCCAGATGGAGGAGGAGCGTGCCAGAGTGCGAGGCAAAATGAGTGAGCACGAGCGCAAGGCTTCCGAGACCAAGAAAGCTGCCGCCAAGAATCACAGTGCTCCGAAAAAGCTTCGCATCGGAGACACCGTGAAGGTCCTCTCCATGAACCTGCGGGGAACGGTTCACACTCTCCCCAACGCCAAGGGTGATCTGTATGTGCAGATGGGAATTCTTCGCTCCCTGGTCAATATCAACGACCTGGTTCTCATCGACGAGGATTCCGCTTCGCCCTCCAAGAAATACGGAGGCTCCGGCGGCAGCAAGTTGAAGATGAGCAAGTCCGCCTCCGTCTCCACCGAGATCAATCTGATTGGAAAAACCACCGATGAGGCCATCGCCCTCTTGGACAAATACCTGGATGATGCCTATATCGCACATCTCCCGTCGGTGCGCATCGTGCACGGAAAGGGAACCGGGGCACTTCGCAATGCGGTTCACGCCCACCTGCGGCGTCAAAAGATTGTCAAAGATTTTCATCTGGGCGAATTCGGCGAGGGGGATGCAGGCGTTACCATCGCAGAGTTTAAGTGATATCACAACCATTGATAACATACGTAGTATTCATGAAAACCATGGATGAAATGCGTAGTATTCATGAAATGGATGGAAAAGGAATAGGAGATTCTTATGGCAACCAAACAAAAAATCTTAATCGTAGATGACGACAACAACATCGCAGAGTTGATCTCTCTCTACCTCACCAAAGAGTGCTATGACACACAAATTGTAAATGATGGGGAGGAAGCCCTGGCCGCTTTTGACCGCTACTCCCCCAATCTGATTCTCCTGGATCTGATGCTCCCGGGAATGGATGGTTATCAGGTTTGCCGAGAAATTCGCGCCAAGGCAAATGTGCCGATTATCATGCTCTCCGCCAAGGGCGAAATCTTCGACAAAGTGCTGGGGCTTGAGCTTGGGGCCGACGACTATATCATGAAGCCCTTTGATTCCAAAGAGCTTGTGGCCCGGGTGAAGGCCGTTCTTCGTCGCTACCAGCCGATAAAGTCGGAGCCTGTCACCGCGGATATCAAGTGCGTGGAATACCCGGATTTGGTCATCAATCTATCCAATTACTCCGTGCTCTATCAGGGCCGGGCTGTGGATATGCCTCCCAAGGAGTTGGAG
>JAQXJP010000015.1 GCA_029008875.1 Lachnospiraceae bacterium
TCAGGGGCTTGCAATTCTGGCAGATATGGAGAATAAGATGCAGGCCGAGGGCAAAAAGGTTCTGTCCGGGGAAGATGCATTCAAATTATATGACACTTACGGATTCCCCATTGACCTGACCCAGGAAATCCTGGAGGAGAAAGGATTCTCCTATGATGAGCAAGGCTTTGCAGCCTGCATGGAAAAACAGCGTCAGACTGCCCGGGGCGCTCGGAAAGAGACCAATTACATGGGCGCGGATGCAAACGTGTATAATGAGATTGATTCCACTCTGGCTACAGAGTTTACCGGATATGACAAATTGGAGGACGAGTCTGCCGTTGCCTTCCTGACCACGGAGTCAGAGGTGGTGGAGGCGCTTTCCGACGGGGAAAAGGGTTCCATTATCGTTCCGAACACACCGTTCTATGCCACCATGGGCGGACAGCAGGGAGATAAGGGTGTGATCAAATCCGCAGGCGGAACCTTCGTGGTCGAGGATACCGTGAAGGTGGTTGGAAATCGCTATGCCCATGTGGGTTACGTTTCCGAGGGTATGATCCGCGCCGGCGAGAAGGTGACACTCTCCGTGGATGAGAAACTTCGTGCTAGAACCTGTCGTAACCATTCTGCGACACACCTTCTTCAGAAGGCGCTCCGCGAGGTGCTGGGAACCCATGTGGAGCAGGCAGGATCTTATCAGGACAGCGAGCGCACCCGATTTGACTTCTCCCACTTTACCGCAATGACTCCGGAGGAGTTGCAGAAGGTGGAGGATATGGTCAACGAGAAGATCGCGGAGGGTATCGCGGTTGACACGGACATCATGACCGTGGATGAAGCCAAGAAGACCGGAGCTATGGCGCTCTTCGGAGAAAAGTACGGGGAGAAGGTCCGCGTGGTCTCCATGGGAGATTTCTCCAAGGAATTCTGTGGCGGTACACACGTGAAGAATACCGCAGATATCGCAAGCTTCAAGATTGTATCGGAGAGCGGTGTCGCAGCGGGAGTTCGCCGTATCGAGGCCCTGACCGGAGACAATGTGATTGCTTACTACGCTAAAATGGAGGAGGAGTTGGAGGCTGCTGCCAAGGTGGTGAAGGCGACTCCGGCAAATCTTGTGGAGCGTTTGGAAAAACTCATGGCGGAGGTGAAAGCCCTGCAGAGTGAGAATGAATCCCTGAAGAGCAAGGCTGCCCAGAATGCTCTGGGAGATGTCATGGATCAGGTGACCGAAGTGAAGGGCGTGAAGCTCCTTGCAACCTCGGTGAGCGGTGTGGATATGAACGGACTCCGTGATCTGGGAGATCAGCTCAAGACCAAGCTGGGAGAGGGCGTGGTAGTTCTCGCTTCCGATTGCGACGGCAAGGTGAACCTGGTGGTTATGGCCACGGATGATGCCCAGAGCAAGGGAGCCCATGCCGGCAACCTGATCAAGGCCATTGCCGGTAAAGTCGGCGGAGGCGGCGGTGGCCGTCCGAACATGGCTCAGGCAGGCGGCAAGAATCCGGCGGGAATTCCGGATGCCATCGCGGAGGCAAAAGCAGCTCTGGAGACCATGATTTCCTAAGTACTGCCTTTTGCGGCAATATTTACTGCAAGAAATTTTGCGTTTTCCCTTGACAAACAGGGAATATTTGTTAAAATACTTTTTAGTGCAATTAGGATTACCTTACAGTTGGTGCACAATAAGCAACTGGAGGGAGGTTAGGAAAGCAAATGTCAAGTGTTATCGTAAAAGAAAATGAGACCTTAGATAGCGCATTACGCAGATTTAAGAGAAACTGCGCTAAGGCAGGTATTCAGCAGGAAATTCGTAAGCGTGAGCATTATGAGAAGCCTTCAGTAAAGCGTAAGAAGAAATCTGAAGCTGCTAGAAAAAGAAAATACAACTAATGTATTCACAAGAGGGCTGTGTTGCACAGCCCTCTTATTTTCTACCCATCACACAGGAACGGGCCGGAGAAAAGGGGAGATGTTATGAAAAAGAATCTGAAAAAAATGTTGGGCTACTACAAGCCCTATATGAATATATTTTGGACCGATATGCTCTTTGCAACCATATCGGCGGCAATTGCGCTTACCATACCCCTTGTGGTTCGGTATGTCACCTCCACATTAATCTATATGGAAGCCGGGGAGATATTGCGACGGCTGGTAGTCATCGGTCTGTTTTTGATGCTTCTTCTGGCGTTGGATTGTTTCAGCAAATATTATATCGGAAATTATGGACATGTGATGGGCGCAAAGATGGAGTATGATATGCGAGCGCAGATATTCAATCACATGCAGAAATTGTCCTTCTCCTTCTATGATGACGCGAAGGTGGGACAGCTCATGAGCCGCATTACTTCGGACTTGTTTGACATTACGGAATTGCTTCACCACGGGCCGGAGAATATCATTCTGTCCTTGCTCAAGATCGTGGGATCGTTGGTGATTCTGTCCGGCATTAACGGGTGGCTGACGCTGGCTGCCTTTGTAATTCTACCTATTATGTTTTGGTTCGCCTTTGTGCTGAATAAGAAAATGCGCAGAGCCTTTAAGCGCAATCGGGAGAAAATCGCGGAAATCAACGGACAGATAGAGGATAATTTGTCCGGAATCCGGGTGGTGAAATCCTTTGCCAACGAGGACATCGAAAATGAAAAGTTTAAAGTCGGAAACGACGGTTTTTTGGCGGCAAAAAGAAACAGCTACAAATACATGGGAACCTTCCAGGCGGGAGTCGGTGTGTTCTCCACATTGATTCAGGTGAATGTCATTGTGGTGGGAAGTATTCTCATCGCATACGGTCGGGTGGATATCAATGATTTGATTACCTTTTTGCTGTACATCGGGGTGTTTACCGATCCAATCCGCACCCTAGTGGATTTTACCGAGCAGTTTCAGAACGGATACACCGGCTTTGAACGGTTCCGGGAAATTATGGATATTGAGCCGGACATTGAGGATGCGGCGGATGCGGTGGAGTTGACGGATGTTAGGGGAGACATTTCCTTCCGGAATGTGTCCTTCCAGTATGCGGACGGCGGAGAGAGGGTGTTGAACAATGTGTCCCTGCAGGTGCAGGCAGGCTCCTACATGGCTCTTGTAGGTTCTTCAGGAGCGGGAAAGACAACACTGTGCTCACTGATTCCCCGGTTTTATGATGTGACCGAGGGCTCCATCGAAATTGATGGCAAGGATATCCGCCATGTGACGCTGAAAAGTCTTCGCAATCACATCGGAATGGTTCAGCAGGATGTCTATCTGTTTTCGGGGACAATCTATGAAAATATCTGTTACGGAAAGCCGGATGCCACAAGGGAAGAGGTGATTGCGGCTGCAAAGAATGCAAATGCGCACGATTTTATCATGTCCTTCCCGGACGGATATGACACGGATATCGGACAGCGAGGAATCAAACTGTCCGGAGGACAGAAGCAGAGACTTTCCATTGCCAGGGTTTTTCTGAAAAATCCGGAAATTCTGATCTTCGATGAGGCTACCTCCGCCCTGGACAACGAGAGCGAGCGGGTGGTTCAGGAGTCCTTGGAGAAACTGGCGAAGAACCGCACCACATTTGTGATTGCCCACCGCCTGACCACCATCCAGAATGCGCAGAAGATTCTGGTGTTGACGGAGGATGGAATCGCGGAGAGCGGAACCCACGAAGAACTGCTGGCAAAGGGAGGAATATACGAGAAGCTTTACCATATGCACGGCACGATGTGATTGTCGCTTTTTCCATCGGGGTACAATCGTCGAATTCGGTGTAAAAGGTTTGCATTTTATTGGGTTTCATAGTAGAATTATACGATATGGAATGTTTGTAAATATACGTTTATCATATAGGATAGGAGTGTAACAGAGATGACGAAGATTGATATTATTTCCGGTTTCCTGGGAGCAGGGAAGACTACTTTCATCAAGAAGATGTTGGAAGAGGGCTTTCAAGGGGAACAGATCGTACTGATTGAGAACGAGTTTGGCGAGGTCGGCATCGACGGAGGATTTTTGAAGGATGCAGGGATTGAGATCACGGAGATGAATTCCGGATGTATCTGCTGCTCATTGGTGGGTGATTTTGCGGAGAACCTTCACAAGGTGATTCAGCAGTTCCACCCGGACCGTATTCTCATCGAGCCTTCAGGTGTGGGAAAATTGTCGGACGTGATGAAGTCCGTGATTGACATCGAGAAGGAAGAGAACGTGAAATTGAACGCTCTGGTGACGGTTGTGAATGCCTGCAAGGCAAGCAAGCAAATGAAGGCGTTTGGCGAGTTCTTTAACAACCAGATTGAATACGCTACCACGGTGGTGTTGAGCCGTGCCCAGAGTGCTACTCCGGAGCAGTTGGAGTTTTGCGTAAAGCAGATTCAGGCGCTGAACCCCAATGCGGCAGTAATCACAACCGCGTGGGATGCGATCTCCGGAGAACAGATTCTTAAAGTGATGGAAGGCCAGGATAACCTGGAGATGAAGACTTTGGCGGAGGCGCGCCACGCCGCGGACGAGGAGGAGCATGAGCATTGCCATCATGATCATGACCATGAGCATCATCATCACGATGAAGATGACCATGAGTGTTGCCATCACGACCATGACCACGAGCATCATCACGATGGGGATGACCATGAGTGCTGCCACCACGATCATGACCACCAGCATCATCACGATGAGGATGACCATGAGTGCTGCCATCACGACCATGATCATGACCACGATCACCATCACCACCATGAGGATGACCACGATCATGACCACCATCATGACGATGATGAGGTATGTCCCTGCTGCGGAGGCCATCACGACCATGATCATGAGCATCATCATCACCATCACGCAGATGAGGTGTTCACAAGCTGGGGCAAGGAAACTCCCCACAAATTCGACCGCAATCAGTTAGAGGAGATTTTGAAAAAATTCAGCGAGGATGACACCATTCTCCGGGCAAAGGGGATGGTGGAAGGAACGGATGGAAAGTGGATTTACTTCGATATGGTTCCGGGTGCATATGAACTTCGGGACGGCGAGCCGGATTACACAGGTCGTCTGGTGGTAATCGGAACCGATATTCATGAGCATGAATTGGAAGAAATCTTCGGAATATAGTATAGAAATGAGGAATAGAAATGGCGGAAGAGGTACCGGTATATTTATTTACGGGATTTATGGATAGCGGAAAGACTTCTCTGATTCAGGAGACTTTGTTTGAGAACAACTTTGGGGATGGCTCCAAGGGCGTAATCATCATGTGTGAGGATGGGGAGAAAGAGTACGACGAGGATAAGCTTCGCACCATCAACATCAGCCTTGCCTCCATCGAGAACGAGGAGGATTTTACAGGGAAAAAACTGCAGGAAATCAACGATTCCTTTTTGCCCAAACAGGTATTTATCGAATATAACGGGACCTGGGGCATGGATCGGATTCTTGAGACCCAACTTCCGAAGAACTGGGTGATAGTCCAGTCTTTGGCCACGGTGGATTCCACCACCTTCGATCTGTATCTGAACAATATGAGAGCTATGATGCAGGAGCAGGTGTTTGCCTCCGATGTTGTCATCTTTAACAGGACGGATGACGATACCGATCGGGGACATCTTCGCCGTATGATCAAGAACATCAACCGCAAGGCCCAGATTGTCTATGAGCGCAAGGATGGCACCATCGATGAGAGACCGGAGGAATTGCCTTTTGATATCAACCAGGATCTGATTGAACTGTCGGATGCCGACTATGCAATCTGGTTTATGGATGCTACGGAGAATTACAAGAAATATGATGGCAAAAAGATTAAGTTCTTGGCTCTGTGCTACAATCCGGAGGATTTGAAAAAGGGTGTGTTCGTTCCGGGCAGATTTGCCATGACCTGCTGTATCGAGGATGTGACGTTCATTGGGTTTAAGTGCAAATACGATAGGGAGAACGAGATTCCCCATAAGTCATGGATTAATCTCACGGCGGAGGTCCATGTGGAATTTGCCAGGGAGTACAAGGGAAGAGGCCCCGTACTTTACCCGATTTCCATTGAACCAGCGGAAAAACCGGAGGATGAATTGGTATATTTTAGTTGACAAAGAAGTCCCAGGCCCGGGGGTTTGGGACCATTTGTTGCTCAAAATAGTTTAACAAATCAGCGCGATAAATCGCTGACAAAATAGGAGGATTTTTTATGAAAAAGAAACTTATGGCAATGGCTCTTGTGGCCGCAATGGCACTGATGTCTATGGTCGGATGCGGCAATGCAACCGCGGGAAGCGGCACGGAATCCGGCACGGCAAATGAGGGAAGAACCGAGTACAAGGTCGGCATTGTGAAGTATGTGGACGATGCATCTTTGGACCAGATTGAATCTGCAATCATGGCGGAGCTGGATGCCAAGGGAGCCGAGCTTGGGGTGACCTTCAATTATCAGGATTACACTACCAATGGTCAGGCGGACGCTACCGTGTTGAATCAGATTGCTGCAGATTTGGTTGCAGATGAGGTGGATGTCATTATCCCAATTGCAACTCCGGCGGCAATGGTTATGCAGTCTGCAACGGAGGACAATCAGATTCCGGTTGTCTTTTCCGCAATTTCCGATCCTGTGGGCGCAGGTCTTGTGGCAAGCCTGGACGCGCCGGGCGCCAACATTACCGGAACCAGCGACGCTCTGGATACGGACGCAATTATGAATTTGATTCTCACCGCAAATCCGGATGCAAAGAAGATTGGCCTCCTCTACGATAAGAGCCAGGATTCTTCCAATGCTGCCATCGCAACCGCAATCGATTTTTGCAAGGCAAACGGATTGGATTATGTAGAGAAAACCGGAACTACCACAGCGGAACTTTCCGCAGCGGCGGATGCCCTTGTGG
The DNA here is from genome assembly GCA_029008875.1 of Lachnospiraceae bacterium. Classification (GTDB taxonomy): domain Bacteria; phylum Bacillota; class Clostridia; order Lachnospirales; family Lachnospiraceae; genus Roseburia. Next base: position 6,828 of record JAQXJP010000015.1, read on the forward strand.
CAGAGGGGGTTGACGCGGTGTTCACCCCGTCCGACAACACGGTAATGACCGCAGAACTTGCCATTTTTGAGAAGTTTACCGAAGCGAAGATTCCTCACTATGCCGGTGCGGATTCCTTTGCGCTGAACGGAGCTTTTCTGGGATATGGCGTAAACTATACCAACCTGGGAACCGTCACTGCAGATATGGCAGTAGATGTGCTGGTGAACGGGGCAAATCCGGCGGAGACTCCGGTGCAGACCCTTGCGGACGGAATTATCACTGTGAATACGGAGACAGCTGAGGCGTGCGGCATCGATGTAAGTATTTTTGAGGGACTGGGCTCTAAACTTGTAGAGGTTGTTACAGCAGAGAGCTTTTAATCACATTTTGGGGAGCGTAAAACATGGGTAATATTATTACGATGTCCATCGTGCAAAGCGCATTGGAACTGGGATGCATTTATGCGTTGGTGGCAATGGCTCTGTTCATTTCCTTTACCATTTTGGATATTGCGGATTTGTCCACGGACGGCTGCTTTACTCTGGGATGTGCGGTCTGTGCTACGGTCACCATCATGGGGCATCCCATTTTGGGACTGTTTGCAGCCATGCTTGCCGGGGTGGTATCCGGATTTGTCACGGCCTTTTTGCAGACGAAGCTGGGAATCCAGTCCATCTTGGCGGGGATTATCGTCAATACGGGATTGTATACCATCAACATTGCGGTGATGGGCTTTTCATCCAACTTGAACCTGTTCGGTTGTACCACTATCTTTACATGGGGAAAAGAAAGTTTCGGCAGTAGCTGGTCACAGCTTGTGCTTGCGCTAGTCATCGTGCTGGTGGTTGGATTATTGATTTCCCTGTTCCTAAATACACGGTTGGGCCTGTCCATCCGTGCCACCGGTGACAACCCGGATATGGTGCGGGCGTCCAGCATCAACACGAAGCTGATGATCACCATCGGCCTGTGCGTGGCCAACGCCATGACGGGATTGTCGGGAGGGCTGTTGGCACAGTACCAGCGCTCCTGCGATATCAATTTGGGAACCGGAATGGTGACCATTGCGCTGGCCAGCCTGATTATCGGGGAGAGTCTCATCGGAAAAGGATCCATGTTCACGAGGATTCTTGGCGTGATTTTGGGAAGCTGTCTGTATCGCTTTATCGTGGCTGTGGCTTTGCGCCTCAATGTGCCGGCGGAGGCATTGAAGTTGGTCTCCTCAATTATCGTGGCTATCGCCATCGCGCTTCCGTATCTGAAAAAGCAGTTTGCTTTTTACAAGGCAAAGCGGATTGCAAAGGAAGAGAACGAGGCATACATACAGGAGATTACAGCGCAGGAACAAAATAGCCGGAAGGGGGAGATGGAATAATGGCAGAGAATATGCTGATTATGAAAAATGTCTCAAAAACCTTTAACCCCGGAACTGTGAACGAGAAAACCGCTTTATCAAATCTTAATTTAACTTTAAGAAAAGGGGATTTTGCCACCATTGTGGGAAGCAACGGAGCGGGAAAATCCACCATGTTCAATGCCATTACCGGCGCCTTTTTTGTGGACAGGGGACTGATTTTGTTGGACGGGGAGGATATTACCTACCAGAAGGAACATGTGCGCAGCAAGGTGATCGGTCATCTGTTTCAGGATCCGCTCAAGGGAACGGCGCCTCACATGACCATCGAGGAAAATATGGCGCTTGCCTTTTTGCGCTCCTCCACATCACAGAATGCGTACTTCAGCCGGATCACGGGCAAGGATAAGGCGAAGTTTCGGGAGCAGCTGGCCCTTCTTGACATGGGGCTGGAGGACCGCATGAAGCAGCCGGTGGGACTTCTGTCCGGAGGCCAGCGGCAGGCACTTACGCTACTGATGGCGACCTTTGTCACACCCAAGATTCTGCTGCTGGATGAACATACTGCGGCGCTGGATCCCGCCACTGCGGAGAAGGTGCTCACATTGACCAAGGAGATTGTGGAACAGCGCAACATTACCTGTCTCATGGTTACCCATAACATGCATCAGGCGTTGGATTTGGGAAATCGCACCATTATGATGGATTCCGGAAATATTGTTTTGGATATTGCCGGGGAGGAAAGAAATGGAATGACGGTGGATGATCTGCTGAAGCAATTTGCTATCAATGCAGGGAAAGAATTGGACAATGACCGGATTCTATTATCCCAGGATGGAAAAAAATAATACGTTCCATAACAAATAATTATAATAAAAAGGGTGGGATATACTTGATATCTTGCCCTTTTTTCTGTATTATTTAAAAAGTGTATTCTTATTGGATTATAACCATGAGGAATATCGTACAAGGGATTAGAACATATTAGGAGGAAAGAGATGTATCCAATCGTTCGAAGAGAAAAATTGCAGGATAACATCATTTTGATGGATATCAAGGCACCGCGCGTAGCAAAAGAATGCTTGCCGGGACAGTTTATCATCGCCAAGACGGATGAGTACGGGGAGCGTATTCCACTCACCATCTGCGATTATGACAGAGAGAAGGAGACCGTCACCATCGTTGTTCAGACCATCGGAGCCGGAACAGAGAGAATGATGGCGTTGCAGGAGGGGGATTCCCTGATGGATTTTGTCGGACCTTTGGGATGTCCTTCGGAGATTTGCCTTGAGGAAAACCTTGAGGAGACCAGGAAAAAGAAAATTGTATTTATCGGTGGAGGTCTTGGAACCGCACCGGTATATCCGCAGGTAAAATGGCTGCATGAGCACGGCATTGACGCGGATGTCATCATCGGATACCGCAATAAGGATCTTCTGTTCTATGAGGATGAGATGAGATCCGTTGCCGGCAATCTGTACGTTACCACGGATGACGGTTCCTACGGATTCCACGGAAACGGATGCCAGCAGCTGCAGGCACTTGTGAATGAGGGTAAGAAATACGATCTCTGTGTGTCCATCGGACCCATGATCATGATGAAGTTTGTCTGCCTGCTCACCAGAGAACTTCAGATTCCCACCGTTGTCTCCATGAACCCGATTATGGTGGACGGAACCGGAATGTGCGGCGCATGCCGACTGATGGTGGATGGTAAGGTGAAGTTTGCCTGTGTTGACGGTCCGGAGTTTGACGGTCATCTGGTTGATTTCGATCAGGCCATGAAGAGAATGCAACAATACAAGACGGAAGAAGGAAGAGCGAAACTTGCTTATGAAGAAGGCGACACCCACCACGGTGGCTGTGGTCATTGCGGAGGTGACAAATAATGGACGGATTAGTACGTGTACCGGTGCGTGAGCAGGAGCCGAAGGTTCGTGCCACAAACTTTGAGGAAGTATGTTACGGATATAACGAGGAAGAGGCAGTAGCGGAGGCATCTCGCTGCCTGAATTGTAAAAATGCACAATGTATGAAGGGGTGTCCGGTTTCCATCAACATTCCGGCATTTATTGCTCAGGTGAAGGAGCGCAATTTTGAGGAGGCATATCAGATTATCTCCGAATCCTCAGCGCTTCCGGCAGTGTGTGGACGTGTATGCCCCCAGGAGAGTCAGTGCGAAGGAAAGTGTATTCGCGGAATCAAGGGTGATCCCGTCGCAATCGGCAAGTTGGAGCGTTTTGTGGCGGATTGGGCGAGAGAGCACAATATTAAGCCCAAAAAAGCGAAGGAGAGCAATGGACGCAAGGTGGCTGTAATCGGTTCCGGTCCTGCAGGACTTACCTGTGCCGGAGACTTGGCAAAACTCGGCTACGATGTGACCATTTTTGAGGCGCTTCACATGGCCGGAGGCGTATTGTCCTACGGTATTCCGGAGTTCCGTCTCCCGAAGGATAAGGTGGTTGCCGCTGAGGTGGAGAATGTGAAAGCCCTCGGCGTTAAGATTGAGACCAATGTGGTCATCGGAAAGTCGGTGAAGATCGATGAACTGATGGCGGAGGAAGGCTTTGAGGCAGTGTTTATCGGATCCGGCGCGGGTCTTCCGAGATTTATGGGAATCCCGGGAGAACAGGCGAACGGCGTGTTTTCCGCCAACGAGTTCCTCACCAGAAACAACCTGATGAAGGCATTCCAGGAAGGCTATGAGACCCCAATCTCAAGAGGTAAAAAAGTAGTCGTTGTGGGTGGCGGAAATGTTGCCATGGATGCAGCCAGAACCGCACTTCGTCTGGGGGCAGAGGTTCATATCGTATACCGCCGCGGCGAGGAAGAACTTCCTGCGAGAAAGGAAGAAGTTCATCACGCAAAAGAAGAGGGAATCATCTTTGATTTGCTTCAGAATCCTACCGAGATTCTTGTGGATGAGAACGGATGGGTAAAGGGAATCCGCATCATCAAGATGGAACTGGGAGAGCCGGATGAATCCGGACGCAGAAGCCCAGTGGAAATCCCCGGCTCCGAGTACGATATCGAGTGTGATACCGTTATCATGTCCCTGGGAACCTCTCCGAACCCGCTGATTTCTTCCACCACCGAAGGGTTGGAAGTAAACCGCAGAAAGTGCATCGTGGCGGACGAGACAAATGGTCAGACTTCAAAGTGTGCAGTATTTGCCGGCGGAGATGCAGTTACCGGTGCAGCAACCGTAATCCTTGCCATGGGAGCAGGAAAAGCCGCTGCAAAGGGTATCGACGAGTACCTTTCCAACAAATAATTATACCTAAATTATATTTCTCAAAAGAGGCTGCTTGCAGCCTCTTTTTTGCGTGGGGACGTTCCTTCTGTCACGGCCATCGCCCTTTGGCTCGGGGCTGTCCCTCTGCCTCCAAGATACTCCAACCGGCACCGTTTCGTCCCCCCCCACAGATATCCCGCATGACCTGTTTGTACAATCTTGTTTTCTAGCGGCTTGTCTGTGTTTCTTTTTATTTTTACAGTACGCCAAAACGTGGACACCACAGCGTATTTGTTTGTCAGGGACGGAGTATTTCTGCAGAATGCTTACTGGCTCTTGACGTACCCGGACGCTGATACCACCGCGGCGAGGACCTGTTTGACCGAAGGGAGTTCCACAGCCGCGGTTATTTTCATAAAAGAAGTGGACGGGTACGTCTTAGAGCCAGTTAGTGTTCGAAGCCTTACTCCGCCCTTGACAAACAAAGGCGTTGCGGTGTTCACGAGTTGTCGTACAGCAAATTAGAAACACAGACTGCGCCTAGAAAACTACGATCTCCAAAGTGGTCACGCGGGATATGTGTGGGGGGACGAAGTGGTGCCGGTTGGAGTTCTCCAGTGATAGAGAGGGACAGCCCCGAGCCAAAGGGCGATGGCCGTGACAAATGGAACGTCCCTACTAAAATGCAGGAAAGCGGGCATACTATTCCGAGAGGTGAAAATATGATCGGAATATATATGGATGAAGAGATTGATGTGGAGCGCGGCCTGTCGAAGGAGCAGGTGAGCGAGCGGATTCTGGCAAACAGGGAGAATGTTTCGGTGAAATCTGCGACGAAATCCCGTCGGGAGATTGTCAAGGAGAGCGTCTTCACCTATTTCAATTTTCTGTTTTTCCTCTTGGCGGTTCTTCTGGCCATGGTGGGAGCGTGGAGCGATATGCTGTTTTTGTTCGTGATCGTGGCCAACACACTGATTGGAATGATTCAGAAACTTCATGCGAAAAAGGTGTTGGATGGGCTGGCAGATCAGGCAATCCAGAATGTAACAGTGGTTCGGAACGGCAGGAAGGAAACGGTGCCGGCAGACAAGCTGGTGCTGGACGACGTTGTCTGGTTTTGCCCCGGTGATCAGATTGTGGCAGATGCGCTCGTGGTGGAGAAATCGGCGTTGGTCAATGAGGCGTTAATCACCGGGGAGGCGGATGAGATAAAAAAGACTGCGGGGGATATGCTTCTGTCAGGAAGCTTTGTGGTGTCCGGCGAGGTGAAAGCGGTCCTGGTGGCAGTGGGAGAGGAGTCCTACCTGTCCGGCCTGACTATGAAGGCCACGATGAGCAAGGAAGAGGAACTGTCCGAGATGATTCGATCCCTGGATAATCTGATACTGGTGATTGGAATTATTCTCGTACCCATCGGGATTGCCTTGTTTGTGCAGTCCTATCGCTTTAACGGACAATCCCTTTTTGACAGTGTTACCGGAATGGTGGCGGCAGTGATTGGGATGATCCCGGAGGGACTGTATCTGTTGTCCAGTGTTGCCATGGCCATGGGAACCATGCGATTGGCCAAGAAAAACGTGTTGGTGCACGATATGCGGTGCATCGAGACTTTGGCAAGGGCGGATGTACTGTGCGTGGATAAGACGGGGACCATCACAGAGCCGGGAATGATGGTGTATCGAATCTTGATACCGGATTGTTTGCCACGGCAATGCGCGCGGGAGGAGGTGGAAAAAAGACTTGTCTGCCTGGTGAAGAGCATGGATGCGGACAACGTTACCATGGAGGCGATTCGGGAGTATTACAGAGAATGGGATAAGGAATACGAGACCCGGGAGGTGATTGGATTCTCGTCAAAAAACAAATATTCTGCTGTGTTGTCGGATGGTTTCTACTATGTGTTGGGAGCGCCGGAAAAGATATGGGCGAACCATGACGATGAGATGGAGCAGGTGATTGAAAACTACTCCGCCAAAGGGTTTCGCGTTCTGGCCTTCGGGATGTGTGAGTCCCTGGAGGAAGGGGAAAATCCGAAGGCCGAGCTTCTGGCATTTCTTATTCTGGCGAATCCCATCCGCGAAAATACAAGGGAAACTTTCGCCTATTTTGCGGATAACGGGGTGGAAATCAAGGTGATCTCCGGAGATTATCCACTGACCGTGTCAGCCATCGCGCAGGATGCGGGGATTGCGGGCGCACAAAAATATGTGGATGCCTCTACTCTCAATACTTGGGAGGATTATTTCTACGGGGTGGAGAAATACAATATCTTTGGACGTGTGACCCCGGAACAGAAGAAAATATTGGTGCAGGCACTGAAAGCACGGGGAAAAACCGTGGCTATGACAGGGGATGGGGTGAACGATGTGTTGGCGCTGAAAATTGCGGACTGCAGCATTGCCATGGCTTCCGGCTCCGACGCAGCATCGACGGTTTCCCAGCTGGTGCTTATGGATTCGGACTTCTCCAAGATGCCTTCCGTTGTGGCGGAGGGCAGGAGAGCCGTAAACAATCTTCAGAAAACCGCGGCTTTGTATATCGCAAAAAACATCTTTTCCCTGCTTTTGGCGTTTTTTTCGGTTCTGCTCATGTGGGATTATCCTCTTGTGCCGTCCCAGGTCACTCTGATATCGGCTTTCACCATAGGTATCCCGTCGGTGATGCTGACGCTGGAGCAGAATCAGAAACCAATCCGGGGACATTTTCTGGCGAATGTGCTGCTTCGGGCCTTCCCGGCGGGGGTCACAAGCTTTGTCACTGTGGCGGGGCTTGTGACTTTTTCCAGGGAATTTCAAGTGGATTTGGAGTGCCTGTCAACCTCCTGCACCATACTGGTTACGGCAGTGGGATTTTTGATTCTGTACCAGATTGCAAAACCTTTGAAAAAGCAACATATCATGATGTTTGTGGGGTTGCTTTTCGGATGGCTGTTTTGCATGACGAAGGTTGGGGAATTCTTTTCCATCACGGCGATTTCAAAACAATGTGCGATGCTCACGGTATTGTTTTTGCTGATTGCAGAACCGGTGCTCTATTATCTCACAAAAGTTGTGTCGAAATTATATAGCAAAATAACTTTATTTCGAGAAAAAGGAATGACAAAGGAGCCGAAATAGAGTATAATTTGTTCTTAAGAATGACACAAAAGGGTGGTATCTGTGCGGAAACGAATCCGGCAATTGGCCAGAGGAAAATTCGATTATGTGAAGCCAGAACTTACCTTTTCGCAAGAGAGTATTGAGCTTGAAGCGACAGAGAATTCCGAGCAATCCGGCAGTTTTACAATTACAGGTGACGGCCGCCATGGAATTCGCGGAGTGATATATTCCACCAACCCCAGGATGGAATGTCTTACTCCACAATTCGACGGTGAGGAGTGCGTGATTCGATACCGGTTTCATGGACGTGGACTTGCGGAAGGAGAAAGTCAGACAGGCGATTTTGTGATTGTATGCAACCAGAGGGAATACAGTCTTTCTTTTTGTGTCAACATTTCCAAGCAATACATGGATTCCTCCATCGGACAGATTAAGACTCTGTACGATTTTTCCAATTTGGCGAAGGAGAGCTGGGAGGAGGCTTTCCAACTGTTCTACAACAAGAACTTTGTCAATATTATCAAGCCCAAAGAAGTAAAAGAGGCTATGATCTACCGCGGAATCGTATCCGCGAAGCCTTCCAACAACAATTTGGAAGAGTTTTTGGTGGGCATTCGCAAGAAAAATCCAATTAATTTCAAAATTGAACAGACGGAATTGTACTTTGAGGATGTGACGGAGTCTCGCAAGGAGGTTTTGGAGATTCACAAGGACAATTGGGGGTATCTGGAGATCGATGTCACTTCCAGTGAGCCCTTTTTGTGTGTCTCAAAGGAGAAGATAACCACCGACGATTTCCTCGGGAGCACCTGTCTGTATGAGTTTTACATCGACGTGGAAAAACTCCATGCAGGGCGGAATTTTGCATCCCTGACATTCACGGGGGTGAAGCAATCTGTCACCGTAAGCATGGAGATCACCAACGGATTGATGGGGGAGCAGAAAAAAGCCTACCGTGCAGAAATCAACGAATGTAAGGCCGGAATCATGGAACTCTATCAGGCCTATCGCCTGAAGAAAATTGTGACGGGGGTCTGGGCCAACGAGACGATTCAGATTTTGGATCACCTGCAGCAGATGGTTCCGGAGGAACCTATGTATGTGCTGATGAAAGCCCAGGTTCTTATCATCAATCGACAGCGTCAGGAAGCGGAATGGATTTTGGATGATTTCAAACGGGAGTGGGTGGACCGCAAGGCTCCGGTATGGGGGTATTATCTGTATGTCATGACCCTGATGGAGCGGGAACCCAGCTATGTGGACCGCATGACGAAGGAAATCGAGTTGATTTTCCACGAGAATCCGGATTCGGTGTTGCTGTTCTGGGTCCTCACCTTTTTGCAGGAGGAGTACTACAACAACAACGCCCACAAGCTAAAAGCCATTGAGTACTGGGTGCTGAAGGGATGTTCCTCCCCATATCTGTATCTGGAGGCCTACTATCTGATCTGGCAGGATCCGTACCTGTTGACCAAGCTTGGAACCTTTGAGATTCGCATTCTCCGCTGGGCGGTTCACCACCACGCCATCACCAAGGATATTGCGGTTCAAATTTTCCAGATTGTGGAGACCACCAAAGGGTTTGACCCGGTGCTTTACGAGTTGCTGTGTGCTGCCTACGAGGTGGATCAGAAGCCTGCCAACATCGGCATGATCTGCAGCTATCTCATAAAGGGACAACAGTACGGAAGAGAATTTCACGACTGGTATGTGAAGGGAATCGAACTGGAGCTTCGCATTACCGGATTGTATGAGGCATATCTGCTCTCCATGGATGAGCGGGAGATATTTGAGGTGCCCAAGATCATCCAGATGTATTTCCAGTACGAGACTGCGCTTCCCTATCGCAAGATGGCTGTATTGTACAACAACATTATCGCGGGGAAGGAGTCCAATCCGGAGGTCTACAACAAGTACCGCCGGGTGATGGGCAGATTCGCCATGGAGCAGGTGGAGCAACAGCACATGGACGACAATCTGGCAGTTGTGTACCGGGATATGCTGGAACTGGGCATGGTGAATGAGGACATTGCCCATTCACTAACCAGGATATTGTTCACCCACAAACTGATGATCACCGGGGGCCGGATGGTTCGCGCCATCGTGTACCAGCATCAATTGAAGGATCCCCAGATTGTTCCGATTACCGACAACGTGGCCTATTTCCAGCTGTACACCAAAGAGTATGCGGTGGTGTTTGAGGATGAGAAGGGCAGACGCTATGTAGGTAATGTGGACTATCAGATCGACCAGCTGATGGATCCCAACCCCTATCTGGGAAAATGCATGGAGCTTGCGCCGGAGGAACTGCCTTATATACTCGCCTACTTTGATACCCGCAAGAATTATCTCACATTCACCCAGGAGGACCGCAAGTACTTCGGAAGGGTATTGTTCGCCAAGGAATTGAGCGTGCAATACCAGGCGGAGATTATCCCGGAGATTATCCGTTTTTACCAGACATGTGAATATGACGGCGTGATTAAGGAATACCTGGAGCAGACGGATTTCGATGAGATGCCCACCATGGTGCGCAGATACATGATGGAGCTTTTGGTGGAAAATCATCTATTTGATAAGGCTTATGACATGCTCATGAGATACGGAATCGATCAGATCGGCTCCGCCGGCAAGGTGGCTCTGTCCAGTTACCTGATCAAGAAGTACTCCGCGGAGGAGGACGAATTCTTAGTTTCCTTGGTGGAACAGGGATTTCTGGCAAACAAGTACAATGATGATATGCTGTCGTACCTGTGCCGCTATTATAACGGCCCTACGGACACCATGCTGGCTGTCTGGAAGGCTTCCTCGGTGTTTGAACTGGCCACCTTTGAGTTGGAGGAGCGCCTGCTGGTTCAGATGCTGTACTCGGAAAAACTGAGGTCGGAGACTCCGGAAATTTTCAAGAGCTACTATGAGAACGGCGGAAGGGAACTGGTGGTACTGGCTTACCTGTCCTACCGCGGACATGAATTTTTCCGCAATGAGGTATCCTGTGAGGAATATGTATTTGAGATGATTCAGGCGAGGTATGTGTACCACATGGAGCTGAACGATGCGTGTAAGCTGGCATTGCTCAAGTACCTTGCGGAATTAAAGAACATCGACAACACGCAGTACGCCATCGAGGATGAACTTCTCGAGGAGTACACATGCCGCAACATGAATTTTGCCTTCTACAAGAAGTTGGACAAGCGGCTGGTGATGAAATACCATTTTTACGACAAGGTATTCCTGGAATACCGGGCGAACCCCCGCAAGCATGTGGTGCTGCATTTCAGCAGGGATGAGGACGGGTCCGTGTTCTTGGCAGAGGATATGCCGGATGTATATTACGGCATTTTCGTTAAGTCCTTCGTCATGTTTTTCGGGGAGATGGTACAGTACTATATCTCGGAGGAATACAAGGGTGAGGTCTCCGTCACGGAGAGCAACCGGATTATGAACAATGATGTGTATGGGGAGAAGGACGAAAGCCGTTACAACCTCATCAATCAGATGCTGATTTCCACCACGCTGCAGGATGAGAATACGCTGTATCACAACATGAAGCAGTATGCGGGATATGAGCAGGTGACAGACACGATATTTAAACTGTTGTAGGAAGGGATAGGATGGAATCGAAAAGTCCGTTGTACATTGGCATTGATCTCAACGATCGGTTTGCCATGGTAAGCTTCTATCAACTGAATATGCAGGAGCCGGAGACCGTCAGCACGGTGGCGGGCAGTGAGAACTATACTATTCCCCTGGTGCTGGCCAAAAGGCGGGGGCTGGGACAGTGGTATTACGGGGAGGAAGCCATGAAGATGGCGAAGACCAGCGAGGTCATCTGTGTGGATTCCCTGCTCCGGCGAGCGATTGACGGGGAGGCTATCAAGATCGAGGATGAGACCTTTGCCGCCGAGGACTTGCTTGGACTTTTTATCCAAAAACTGGTTCAGCTTCCGCAAAAACTGGGGAACACGGTGGGGTGTGACCGTCTGGTTTTGACCCTGGAGAGGCTGTCCCGGGAAAATATGGACCTGTTCTGGAGAATTGCCGCAAAGCTGGGTCTGGAGAGACAGCAGTTCATGGTGGTGGATCACAAGGAGAGTTTTTACTACTTTGCACTGAATCAGAAGGAGGATCTGTGGTTCCACGATGTATATCTCTTCGAGTGCGATAACGACAGCATGTTCTATTATGCTTTAAAGCGCAATACACGGACGGTTCCACAGGTGGTCAGCATCACGGAGGGAAACCGGGTTCTGCTCAGCGAGGATAAGGACTCTTCCTTCCTCCACATTCAGCAGAGTGCTTTCGAAAATAAAATCATCTCTTCCGTCTACCTGGTGGGGGATGGGTTTGACGGCGGATGGATGAAGGAATCCCTGAACTTCCTCTGCAGGGGAAGACGAGCCTTTGTGGGCAAGAATCTCTACTCCAAGGGCGCCTGCTATGCGGCTGTGATCCGTGAGCAGGAGGATCGGTGGCCCTATATCTACATGGGCGAGAACGAGATGAAGTTCAACATTTGTTTCAAGGTACATAACCGCGGAGAACTGGAGTTTTACACCCTGATCAGTGCCGGGAAAAACTGGTTTGAGACCAAGGGAGAGTGTGAGGTAATCCTGGCGGGGAACTCCCAGATTGAGTTTTGGAAACAACTTCCCTACAGCAGGGAGGCCCAGATTGAGACTTTGGAGCTGACGGATCTGCCCAAGAGACCGGATTGCACCACCAGACTTCGAATCACCGCACAGCCCATCGCAGATGACAAGGTGGTCATCGAGATCAAGGATCTGGGATTCGGAGAGATTATGAAGGCCACGGAAAAGGTCTGGAAATATACGATGTCAATTTGAGGAGGCTGCAATGGGAGAATTGTTATTGTGTAGAGAATCGATTGCGGCAATGCCTTTTTATGTGGAAGGAATCTCCATCAATCTGTATTCTCTGGAGGAATTGAGTTATTACATTGCCAACAATACCTATCTGTTGGAACCGGATTTCATGTCGGAGGAACTGTGCACCTGGATTGATAAGGAGTTGAAACGCACGAATCTGGCGGACAAATTGCGGGATATGATACGGGAACAAGTAAAGCTGGCCACGTTTGTGGAGTTGATTTTGAAGGAGACCGGCTATTGTACCGGGCAGGAAATTATCAACATCTGCGCCGCTATCTCGGATATGGAGGAACGCTCCGATTTTGAATGCAACAAAATCCGGGCGGACCGCCTGATGGAGAGGGACAAGATACTGGCTGCAATCTATGAGTATAAGCGGCTGCTGGGCACGGAGGATGCCAAACAGGAGGATCCGGAGGTGGTTGGCAACATCTGGCACAATCTGGGTACGGCGTATGCCAGGTTGTATATGTTCGATGGGGCCATTGAATGCTATCACATTGCCTATTCCCTGAATCAAAATCCGGAGTCCAGGAAGGGAGAGCTGATGGCGTACCGGTGTAAGAGGGACGAGAGCGACTTCATTCGCGTAGCCATGGAGTACGGTCTGGATGACAATGAGATGCAGCAACTGCGCAATGAGTTAACCATGGTCAGCCGCAGCGAGCGGATGCAGGAGTTTGAGGCCCAATTGGAAGAGATTGCTCGATTGCCGGAGCAGGGAGAAAAGGAAAAGTATAAGCAGGAGATTCAGGCAATCATACAGAACTGGAAAGACGGATACCGGCGTCTTTGCCGCGTATAGAGGTTAGAATGTTATTTGATTTTTTTCGAAAAAGAAAAACCTATATTGAGGATTACGAGGAGGAAAGGGCTCAGAGAAACGGCTATGCGCCCCTGGTGCCGGAGGAGGACCCGGAGGTGGTCAGGAAGCGGGAAATCGCGATGGCGGCCAGCCGCAAGCATACGGCGGTGCAGCGATGCGAGGAACTGATTGACGCCGTCCGTGTGCTGGACGACCTCAAGTCGGAGTACCAGCTGGTTACCGCCTATCTCAATGATATTCAGAAAATCGAGGAGATGGACCCGAGGCAGAGGGAGCCCATCACGGAGGCAGCTCGCCAGATCGGTAAACTGGACACCGCCCGCAATCAGTTCCTCAACAAGGAGCATACCTTGTCGGATTATCAGTATGCGCAATTCCAGGAGGAAGAGCGGGATATGCCGGGAATCATCCGGCGCTTCCAGTCCAACGAGGCTTATCTGGAGGCCATCCAAAAGGATATGCGTCTGTTGGAGGGGGAGAAAGTCGAGTGGGAGATGTTGAAGGAGGACCAGTTGGAGGAGCAAAAGACCCTGCGGCGGATGTCGGTGGGAGTATTGATTCTCGCGGCGGGGGTGGTACTTCTCTTGACACTCCTGTACTTTGTCATGGAGATGGACACCCAGCTCTACATGCTGATTGTTGCTTTTCTGGTGGTGCTGTATTCCTCCTACGCAATCATCCGATACCAGGAGTCCAACAGGGAGATTAAGAAGAGTGAGATCAATCGGAATCAGGCAATCTCTCTGGAAAACCATGTCAAGATCAAGTATGTAACCATCAAAAATGCGGTGGACTACACCTGCACCAAGTACAAGGTGACAAATTCCAGGGAACTGATCTACAATTTTGAGCAGTATCAGGAGATGCTCAAGGAGAAACAACGCTTTCGGCAGACCAGCGACGATTTGATCTATTACAGTGAGCGCCTTGTGCGCCTTCTGGAGAATGAGAATATGTATGATTCCAGAATCTGGCTTCACTATATCAGCGCCCTGATGGAGCCCAAGGAAATGGTGGAATTGAAGCACAGCATGCTCACTAGGAGACAGCAGGTCCGCTCCCAGATTGAGAATCAGATGGAGACGGTCAAACAGCTTCGGGAGGAGATAGCTGGGTATGTTTATGAGTCGGGGGCGGATATGAAGCAGGTGGCGCAGGTGCTCAGGCAAATAGATGCACTGAACATATTATAATTACAGTGTTTTTCGGACAAAATCCTGTGTTGACACCACATATTCATTTTCATATAATTGACAGGACGGATGCATAAAAATCCGCAGGAAAGAGGAGATATTATGAGCAAGGTTAGAACAAGATTTGCTCCCAGCCCGACGGGAAGAATGCACGTGGGCAATTTGCGTACCGCATTGTACGCATACCTGCTGGCAAAGCACGAGGGCGGAGATTTCATATTGAGGATTGAGGACACCGACCAGGAACGTCTTGTGGAGGGCGCCGTGGACATTATCTACCGCACTATGGAGAAAACCGGATTGATTCATGACGAGGGGCCGGACAAGGACGGCGGTTGCGGACCCTATGTGCAGAGCGAGCGCCAGGCAAGCGGCATCTATCTGGAGTACGCAAAGAAATTGATTGAAAAAGGGGAGGCATATTACTGCTTCTGCGATAAGGAACGCCTGGAGGGTCTTCGTACCAGCGTGGCAGGGAAAGAGATTTCCGTGTATGACAAGCATTGCCTCCATCTGTCCAAGGAAGAGGTGGAAGCCAACCTGGCAGCCGGAAAACCTTACGTCATTCGTCAGAACAACCCCACGGAGGGTACCACATCCTTCGAGGATGAGATTTACGGCACCATCACGGTGGATAATGCGGAACTCGACGATATGATTTTGATTAAGTCGGACGGCTTTCCAACCTACAATTTTGCCAATGTTGTGGACGATCATTTGATGGGAATCACACATGTGGTCCGGGGCAATGAATATCTGTCATCTTCCCCCAAGTATAACCGCCTGTACGAGGCCTTCGGGTGGGAGGTTCCCACCTATGTGCACTGCCCGTTGATTACGGACGAGGAGCACAACAAACTGTCCAAGAGAAGCGGACATTCCTCCTTCGAGGATTTGCTTGAGCAGGGATTTTTGACAGAGGCGGTTGTGAATTTCGTAGCGCTTCTGGGCTGGTCCCCATCCGATAATCAGGAGATCATGAGCCTGGAGGAACTGGTGGAGAAATTCGATTACCACCATATGAGCAAATCCCCCGCGGTATTTGATTACACAAAGCTGAAGTGGATGAACGGCGAGTACATTAAGAAGATGGATTTCGACTCCTTCTACGAGATGGCAGAGCCCTATATCAAAGAGGTGGTGACCAAGGATTACGACCTGCGCAAGATCGCAAGAATGGTGCAATCCCGAATTGAAATCTTCCCGGATATCAAGGAGCACATCGACTTCTTCCAGGAACTTCCGGAGTATGATGTGTCCATGTATACCCACAAGAAGATGAAGACCAACGAGGAGACCTCCCTGGAGGTGTTGACCGAGGTTCTTCCGCTTCTGGAAGCCCAGGAGGATTACAGCAACGACGCTCTCTATGCCACACTCTGTGACTATGTTGCCGAGAAGGGGGTCAAGAACGGTTACGTTATGTGGCCAATCCGCACCGCGGTATCCGGCAAACAGATGACTCCGGGCGGTGCGACGGAGCTGATGGAAGTGTTCGGTAAGGAAGAGTCCCTGGCCCGCATTCGCAAGGGCATCCAGCTTTTGTCCAAGTAATTTCTTTTTTTCATTGTCCATACATGGAGGTTATTCCATGGAATATAACAAGTCTCAAGCGTTGGCCATCCAGCATAAGGATGGCCCGATGCTTGTCCTGGCAGGGCCGGGTTCCGGTAAGACTGCCGTTATCACCAAGCGTGTTAAAAACTTAATCACCGAGTACCATGTGGATCCCGGAGCCATACTTGTCATCACCTTTACAAAGGCAGCCGCCATGGAGATGAAGCAGCGATTTTTCGCCATGGCGGGACCGAATCAGGCACATGTGACGTTTGGAACCTTTCACGCCGTATTTTTTACGGTGTTGAAGCTGGCGTACCACTATGAGAGCAGCAATATCATTTCCGAGGAACAGAAATTCAAGCTGATGCGGGAGATTATTTCCCATCACCATCTGGAGTATCGGGATGAAAATGAATTGATTACCAATCTGCTGGGGGAAATCTCCAAGATTAAAAATGACAGGATACCCATCGAGCATTTCTACTCCGGCCAGTGTGGGGAGGAGATTTTCCGAGACATCTATAAGGAGTACCAAAAGAGGTTGAAGAGAGCAAGGTTGATCGATTTCGACGATATGCTGCTGTACACCTACGAGCTGTTCTGTGAGCGGCCGGATATCCTGGAGGCTTGGCAGAAAAAGTATCGGTATATCATGATTGATGAGTTTCAGGATATCAATCAAATTCAGTTTGATATCGTGCGTCAGATGGCGGCCCCCTTGAACAATCTGTTTGTGGTGGGGGATGACGACCAGTCCATATACCGCTTTCGAGGGTCCAAGCCGGAGCTGATGCTGGCGTTTCGCAAATCCTACCCGGATGCCAAGCAGGTGCTTTTGGATATCAATTACCGTTGCGATGAACGGATACTGGCGGATGCACTGCACCTGATCGCCCACAATAAGACTCGGTTTGACAAGAAAATTGTGGCTTTTTCCAAGGGGGAGGAAGATGAAACATTGCAACATCCTTCCGGAGATGGAGAAGGAAACCTTTCCGGTGTCCGCTATCTGGGGTACGAAAATCAGCGGGCCCAGAATGATGCCATCGTCCGGGAAATCAAAGCTCTGGTGGAAAAGGGAAGCCACTATGAGGATTTCGCTATCTTGTTTCGCACCAACACCCAGCCCCGGATTTTGACGGAGCAGCTCATGGATGAAAATATCCCTTTTCGCATGCGGGACCACATTCCCAGCCTGTATGAGCACTGGATTGCGAAGGATATCTTTACCTACCTGCGGATTGCCGGGGGAAGCAGGGAGAGAACCGATTTCTTGCAGATTATGAATCGGCCGAAGCGCTATATCGGCAGGGACAGCCTATGCGAGCCACAGGTGGCATTCGACGAGTGGATCAAACTCTACGAGGAGCAGCCCTGGATCGGAGAGCGAATCGAAAAACTGTGGTACGATGTGAAGTTGCTGTCCAGGATGAGCCCTTACGCGGCAATCAACTATATACGGAGGGGGATTGGGTACGACGATTACCTGAAGGAGTACTCCGACTATCACAACCTGAACCCGGAGGATCTGCTTGACATTCTGGAAGAACTTCAGGCCACCTCCAAAGGGTATCAGAACTATGACGAGTGGTTTTTGCATATCCGGGAATACTCCGACCGGATGAAGGAGCAGGAGAGAGCGCGCAGCAAAATGACCAATGCCATCACCCTCGCAACCCTACACAGCGCCAAGGGCCTGGAATTTGAGAATGTCTATATCATCGATGCCAACGAGGGCATCATGCCGTATAAAAAGGCAGTTTTGGAACAAGATATTGAGGAGGAGCGGCGTCTGTTCTATGTGGGGATGACCAGGGCCAAGAAGAACCTGTGCATCTGCTACACTTCCTCGGTGAACGACAAAGCCATGGAACCCTCCAGATTTCTGGCGGAGGCGAAGGGCGAAACTGTGGGGCAGAAGATAAATACATTCGAATAATCAATCTTTATCATGAGAAAGAGGATTTTATGTGGCAGTTGTTTGGAAGAAAAAGGAGGACCAGATAAATGAGGAGAGTCATTATGAGAAAAATCAGTTGTTTGGTTTCAGTGTTGGTTGTTCTCGGATTATGCGCATGTGGCAATAAAGAGGATTCCATGGCGCCCGTAGATGCAACAGGGAATTCAGCTGTGCAAATAGAAGAGACTGCTTCTGACACTGAAACGGAAACAAATAGCATTAAAACGACTGAAAATAATGAGGATAGGAAAGAGGAAAATAGCGATAATGCTGATAATTTTTTATCCATCGTAAAGGTTAAAATCAACCCGGAAATGGATATTTATCTTGATTCCTTCAAGAACATAATATACGTGGAGTATGTTAACGATGATGCAAGAAAATTGGCGGAGGCTATATCTGATAGTGGAGAAGCGCTGGTGGGAAGACCATTTCTGGCCGGACTGGAAATCGTTCTTAACAGTGCAATAGACAGCGGTTACTTAAAAGAAAAAGCAGATGTAGACATTTCACTTGATGAAATCAGTATCAATTATGAAGCAGATTATGAGAAGGTTCTGGAAGGCGTTGATGATGTAGTTCAAAATGTAATATCAGAAAAGGATATGGATTTTCATTGTAACGTAACCAGTGAGGATTATCGTGTACGCGATGACAGGGAGGAACCCGTTGATGTGATGCTTGAGCCGGGCAACAAGTCAGACCCCGAGCCGGACCGTGAGTCAAATCGTGAGCCAAACCAGAATGGAAATACCATCTGTCAAGAGTGTAATGGTACGGGAACAGTCGTGGTTGTGGAGGAACGTGTTGAAAAGGTATACAATGGAACACCGTGTCGTATTTGTAATGATGTAGGTACGGTGGACGATGGAATGCATGGCGGTAAGAGAGCGGAATGTGGAGAATGTCGGGGCTTTGGCGCAAGCCATAGTGTTGGTGATGTCGATGACAATTCTGCTGGGTTTAATGGTGACTACAGGGGTTATGCATTCGATGAAAAAACAGTAATGGAAGAACATTCTGAAACATGTCACGCCTGCGGAGGTCGCGGTTTCTACTAAAAGTGGGATAATACCGAATCGGTATAGTTAGGGGATGATTACGGTTACATGCCGGCGAAAGTAGAATACAACCGTAAAATTGGATTGCCTAATAAAAAACACCCGTACACTTTTTGACTAGTGTACGGGTGTTTTTTTGAAACCATAACTAAATGACATCGGTTATCACAGCCCTTTTTAGTCGTCCATCTCGTCAAACATGGCCTCGTCGAGAAGCTCGTCGAAGCGGTCTGCAACGGCCTCATATTCTTCGTCGTTATCAATGTTGGAGAGAGAAGGATTGCCTTCCTCGTCCTCTGCGTAACGGTAGATAAATACTTCGCCTTCCGCATTGTCATTGCCCTTCTCGTCCAGCGGAAGAAGAACAATGTAGTCCTGCTCGCCCACATCAAAGATGGTGAGGATACGGCATTCAACCGTCTCGCCCCCATCCAGATCCAGGGTCACGCGGATATCATCAGCTTCCTCCTCGGTAACCGGTGTTGCTTTTGTCTCATCTGCCATCGGAATAACCTCCTTATGTCTAATATGGGTTTATTATAAGGCATTTCCGCAGAAATTACTATACAAAGGGGAAGAAAAAAGCTATAATTTAATGGCAAATGTTGACGGATCAGTAGGAGACACAATGGGATTTGTAGTAAGAGAGGGCGATTACGCCAAACTTGGGACATGTATTCACAATCAGAAGGTTACCTTCACTTTTGAGGGAGAGAAGGAGGATTCCTGTGCAATCGTTTTGATTGACAAGAAATCCGGGAAACAGGAGCGGGTGGAGGTAAGTGATCAATTTTGCCTTGGCTCCCTTCGGTCTGTGGTGATTGAGGGCATTGATACCGCAGCGTATGATTATCTGTATGAGCGCAACGGTGTTTTGCAGATGGACCCCTACGCGCGCAGGATTAAGGGCCGTGAAATCTGGAAAAATGAGGCTCGGAAAGAGCAGGAGTACCATGTGATGGCGGCTTTTGACGAGACGAATTTTGACTGGAGCACGGATGTCAAGCCAGAGATTCCAAAGTCGGAAATGATTATGTATAAGCTGCATGTGCGCGGTTTTTCCATGGATCACGGTGCGCCTGCGAAAATAGCCGGGACATTCCGGGCGGTGGAGGATAAGCTGGATTATCTCAAGGATTTGGGCATCACCACCCTGGAGTTTATGCCGGTGTACGAGTTTGAGGAGATTGTGGTTCCCGTCAAGGAACCGCTCCCGCAATACATTAATTGGGAGCCTGAAGAGGAGGATGTGATTCTTCCTGAACAGGAGGAGCTTCCCACCCGCTTGAATTATTGGGGCTACGGGAGCGGAGACTATTTTGCGGTGAAGGCATCCTACGCTGTGAATCCCGGAAAAGCCAACCTTGAGTTCATGGAGCTTGTCCACGAACTGCACAATCGGGGAATGGAATGCATTATGGAAATGTATTTCCCCGAGGGCGTGAATCATAATCTGATTCTGGATGCACTCCGATATTGGGTGAGAAGTTTTCATGTGGACGGCTTCCATCTGTTGGGTGAGAATCTTCCGATTACCGCAATCGTTCAGGATGTGCTCCTTAGCAGAACCAAGATTTTCTACACGAATTTTGACGGAAGTCTGCTCCGGGAAGACAAGAAATACAAGAATCTGTTCGTTTACAGGGAGGAGTACCAGTATCCGGCCCGCAAGATTTTGAATCATATCAATGGTGATATGGTTGAGTTCGTAAACCAGCAGAGGAAGCAGGGGAACTGCCTGGGCTTTGTGAATTTTATTGCCAGCAATAACGGATTTACCCTTGCGGATCTCTTTATGTATAACGACAGGCACAACGAGGAAAACGGTGAGGATAATGCGGACGGAAATCCCTGGAATTTCAGCAACAATTACGGGGTGGAGGGACCGACCCGCAAGAAGTTTGTTGCCGCATCCCGCATGAGGCAGTGGCGGAATGCGGTTTTGATGCTTTTTTTGGCCCAGGGGGTTCCCCTTCTGTGGTCAGGGGACGAGATGCAAAATTCCCAGAAAGGCAACAACAACGCGTATTGTCAGGACAACCCTACCGGGTGGCTGAACTGGAAGAATGCCAAGAGCCATGCCGATTGCATTCAGTTTGTGAAGGATGTGATTGCTTTTCGTAAGCTGCATCCCATTGTGGCCAATGAGATGCCCTTTCATTTCAACGACTATCAGACGGTGGGATTCCCGGATTTGTCATACCACGGGGAAAACGCATGGGTTACCGGGATTGAGTTGGGCAGAATGAGCCTGGGTATGCTCTATTGCGGAGCGTACAGCAGTGGTGAGAACAGGGAGGATGTGTATGTGGGATATAACTTCCTCTCGGCAGTTACCTCCCTTGCACTTCCCAAACTTCCGAAGAAGAGAAAATGGTATCTGGCCATCGACAGCAGTGCGGAGGTACCGGTTTGCTCCAAGCCCACAGTTATGAAAAACCAGCAGCAGATTCTGATGAATCCGCAATCTATCTGTGTTTTGGTAGGTAAGTAACATGAACATTTGGAAACATTTTTGTACGATTACACAGCATAAAATCCTAGTGATGCGAGGTTGCTTTAAGCTGGGACTGTACAGGCAGGGAATTCTCCACGATATGTCCAAGTATTCCCCCGCAGAATTCTGGGTTGGCTGCAAGTATTACCAGGGGACACAGAGTCCCAACAACGCGGAGCGGAAGGCGGTGGGCTACTCCTCCGCATGGCTTCATCATAAGGGGAGAAACAAACACCACCTGGAGTATTGGATTGATTACAGCGCGGCGGAGGGGGAAGGCGAGCACAAGGGAATGGTTGGCATGAAAATGCCTATCCGGTATGTTGTGGAAATGTTCGTGGACCGCGTCAGCGCCTCCAAGAATTATCAGAAGAAAAAATACACGAAGGAGAGCTCCCTGATCTACTATGAGAGGGGACAGGAAGCATATCTGATCCACAAGGACACCAAAGCATTGCTGGAATATCTGTTGACCATGCTTGCGGTGAAGGATGAGAAGGAGACCTATCGCTTTATCAAACAGGAACTGTTGAGGGGGAAGGTTCCGTATGAAAAAGAGGAATTGGACAGTCGAAAAAAGCGCTTGAAGTCCTGAAGTAAAGGGACATTCGGGTGCCTTTTTTATAGAAATTGGCTGGGAAAAGCACAATGATGTATGTCCGTGACATAGAATATTAAAAAGACACGGGCAGGATATTTCATGGAACCGTTTTTATCACCTTTATCTGTGGAAGAGGAGAGAGACTGCCTGGAGAGGCTACAAAACAGTGATGAAACTGCCAGAGAAAAGTTGATTCTTCACAATATGAGGTTGGTGGCGCATGTGGTAAAACGATACGGCAGTTCGGCAGAAGACCCGGAGGATTTGATTTCCATAGGAACCATCGGCTTGCTCAAAGCTGTAAATACATTTCACCCGGATAAAGGCAGCAAGTTTTCAACATATGCCATTCGATGTATTGAAAATGAGATACTTATGTTTTTTCGGTCCAGGAAGAAAATGCGGAGTGAGGTATCCATTTTCGAGCCCATCGGAACAGATAAAGAAGGGCATGCCATTTTGCTCTACGATGTTTTGGAGAGTGAGAATGCCGATTTTGTGCTGATGACAGAGCAAAAGAGCATGATGCAGAAGATGATGGAAAATCTGGATCGGATTCTGACGCCCAGAGAGTTGGAGATTATCGGTTACCGGTACGGCGTGGGGGGAAAAAAGGAACTGACACAGCGGGAGATTGCGACCCGCATGAATATTTCCAGATCCTATGTCTCACGCATTGAGAAAAGGGCACTGGGAAAAATCAGAAAATATTTGAACGAATAGGATGGAAAAAGATGAAATGTATGATATAATACATTCATCTTTTTTTCTTGCATGGTTCTATGCGCATTTCCATACAATTGGAATAGGAGAATAATGTACAGTACAACGAAAACGGCTTTGATTGACGGTATCCACGCCAGAATCATCACGGTGGAGGCGGATTTGAGTACCGGAATGCCCATGTTTGATATGGTGGGGTATTTGTCGTCGGAGGTGCGGGAGGCGAAGGAGAGGGTGAAGACTGCGCTTCACAATTGCAATATCTCTTTGCCTGCCAAGCGGATTACGGTGAATTTGTATCCGGCTAATCTTCGCAAATGCGGGACAGGTTTCGACCTACCCATCGCAATTGCGCTTCTTCTGGCAATGGGGCTTGCCAATGAGGAGATTGCCCGGGATATTTTGTTCGTGGGGGAGTTGAGCCTGAACGGAAGGATTTTGCCGGTAAACGGTGTTCTTCCCATCGTGTGTGACGGAAAGAACAATGGAATCACGAAATTTGTAGTGCCCGGCCAAAACGAAACGGAAGCAAAATTGGTGGACGGAGTCGAGATATATTGCTTCGAGACCCTGGAGGAACTTTTGGCCTTTTTAAACGGGGAACCGTACAGACCCAGGGCCTGTGAACATCCTGTGGCCAGTCAGGAAAAGAAGTCGGTGGATTTTTCGGAGATATGCGGACAACAGTATCTGAAGCGGGCCTGTGAGGTTGCGGCGGCAGGCATGCACAATATGCTGCTGATCGGCTCACCGGGAACCGGGAAGACCATGATATCCCAGCGACTCGCCACCATCCTTCCCCCGCTGAATCAGGAGGAACGGCTGGAACTGTCCAAAATATACAGCGTGTGCGGCTTGTTGAGCGGGTGTGATTCTCTGATGGATGAGAGACCTTTCCGAAGTCCTCACCACACCATTAGCAGCGCAGGACTTATCGGGGGAGGAGCAAACCCCAGACCGGGAGAAATCTCCCTGGCCCACAAAGGGGTGTTGTTCCTGGATGAGTTGACAGAGTTTCAAAAACATACCATGGAGGTGCTGCGGCAGCCTCTGGAGGAGCATGAAGTGAGGCTGGTGCGGGCGAATTGTGCGGTGACTTACCCGGCGGATTTTTTGCTGCTTGCGGCGATGAACCCCTGCGATTGTGGATATTATCCGGATATGCAGCGGTGCCGTTGCTCCGCGGGCACTCTTCAGCGTTATTTTGGCAAGGTGTCACAGCCACTCATCGACCGCATTGATCTCTGCGTGGAAGCACCGCAAGTTTCCTACGCGGATTTGACGCAAAAAGGACATGGGGAGAGCTCCGCCGCAATCCGTAAACGGGTTGTCCATTGCCACCGGATACAGTGTGAGCGCTTCCGGGGAGAGAACTTTTTCTACAACAGTAAAATCCCGGTGTCCAAGCTGGAGGAATACTGCGCTTTGGGGGAATCCGAGAGCAGGTTTATGAAGGATGTGTTTGAGAAGCAGCAATTGACTGCCCGAACTTACCATAAACTGTTGCGGGTGGCCCGAACTATTGCGGATTTGGACCAAAGTCCGGAAATTAAGATTCGGCATCTCACAGAGGCGGTATGCTACCGCACGGTGGACAAACGTTTTTGGGGAGGTGCGTAATGAATTACGGAGCATGGCTGGCACAGGCAACCGGGCTTACCGGCCCCAAGTTGCACTATTTATATAGTAGATTCTCGGACGCGGAGGAGGTATACCGCGCCCCCCGGGAACAGATTCTGACTCTGGAAGGGTTGAATGAGGAGGAGAAAAATTCCCTGCTGGGCTATCGGCAGAGAGTATCCGTGGAGGAGAGCAATCTGCGGCTGGCATCCATGGGGATTGATTTTGTATGTATCGAGGACGCAAATTACCCCAACCGGCTGAAAAATATCCACAATCCGCCCTACGGCCTGTTTTACAGAGGGAAACTTCCGGATGAGACAAAGCGTTCCGTCGCGATTGTGGGAGCTCGGGGGAGATCCGCATACGGAGAGCAGGTGGCCCGGAAATTGTCCAAGACCCTGGCGGAGCATGACGTTTCCATCATCAGTGGCCTGGCAATCGGGATTGACGGGGATGCCCACAAGGGTGCGCTGGAAGGCGGAGGCAGGACATACGGGGTTCTTGCGGGCGGCGTGGAGACATGCTATCCCGCATCCCATCGCTTTTTGTATGACAAAATATTGGATCAAGGTGGAGTGTTATCGGAATATGCGCCGGGGACAGAACCCCTTTCGTTTATGTTCCCCATGCGCAACCGCATCATCTCCGGACTGGCGGACTGCGTCATCGTGATCGAGGCCAGAGAGAAGAGCGGATCGTTAATCACGGCGGATTTTGCCATGGAGCAGGGCAGGGATGTCTATGCGCTCCCGGGACGGATCTCCGACCCCCTAAGCAAGGGGTGCAACTGCCTGATAAAACAGGGGGCCGGAGTGATATGCAGCATCGAGGATTTTCTGCAAGAGTGGAATCTCATGTGCGACAGGGAGCCGATTCAAATGGATTTTCGGAAAAATTTACTTGAAAAAGAGGAGGCGTTGGTGTATAGTTTACTCGATTTTCGTCCCGTGGGACTGGGAAAACTGATGGAGCAGACCCCCTACGGACCGGCGGAAATCCTGGAGATTTTACAAAAGCTGGAGCGGAAGGGATTTGCGGAGGAAAAACTCCCGAATTATTATGTCCGCACCATTTGAGAATAGGGAAGAAGAGAAGAAGGAGAAACTGGGATATGGCAAAGTATTTGGTGATTGTGGAGTCCCCTGCGAAGGTGAAGACCATCAAGAAGTTTCTGGGCAAAAACTATGAGGTGGTGGCGTCCAACGGACATGTGCGGGATCTGCCGAAGAGTCAGCTTGGCGTTGACATTGAGAATGGATATGAACCCAAGTATATCACAATCCGAGGCAAGGGAGATGTGCTTGCGATGCTCCGCAAGGAAGTGAAAAAGGCGGACAAAGTGTATCTCGCGACGGACCCTGACCGGGAGGGGGAGGCAATCTCCTGGCATTTGAGCCAGGCGCTGAAACTCGAGAACAAGAGTGTTGCGAGAATCAGCTTCAATGAGATTACCCAGAGCGCGGTGAAGGAATCTCTCAAAAACCCCCGGGAGATTGATATGGATCTGGTGGATGCCCAGCAGGCCCGCAGAATTCTTGACCGTATGGTGGGTTACCGCATCAGCCCTCTTCTCTGGGCCAAGGTGAAACGGGGACTCAGCGCAGGGCGCGTGCAGTCTGTGGCACTTCGCATTGTCTGCGACAGGGAGGAGGAAATCAATGCTTTTATCCCGGAAGAATACTGGTCTTTGGATGCGGAACTGGCTGTGGAGGGTGAGAAGAAACCCATCACGGTAAAACTGTACAGCAAGAACGGAGAGAAGATTGCCGTTTCATCCCAGAAGGAGATGGATCAGATTCTGGAAGAGGTCAAAAACGCGGAATTCAAGGTTCTGGATGTGAAAAAGGGAGAGCGAACCAAGAAAGCTCCGCTCCCCTTCACAACCAGTACTTTGCAGCAGGAGGCATCCAAGGCGCTGAACTTCCCAATCTCCAAAACCATGCGGATTGCACAGCAGCTGTACGAGGGCGTGGATATAAAGGGCCAGGGTACAGTGGGATTGATTACCTACCTCCGTACGGATTCCACACGAATCTCCGAGGAGGCAGACGCTGCGGCCAGAACTTTCATTTCCGGTGCACATGGGGAGAGATATCTCTCCGAGGGACAGGGGACCAAGTCCGGAAACAACAAAATCCAGGATGCCCACGAGGCAATTCGACCTTCGGATATCAATCGCATTCCTTCTTCCATCAGCGATTCCCTGACCAGAGATCAGTTGCGGTTGTATCAACTGATCTGGAAGCGGTTTGTAGCCAGCCGGATGGCGAATGCGGTATATGAGACAACCACTGTAACTATCGGTGCAGGGGAATACTGTTTCCACGCGTCCACATCCAAGGTACTCTTCGACGGATTTATGTCGGTCTATGTGGAGGCGGATGAGGAGAAGAACGGTTCCCCGGTACTTTTGAAGTCCTTGGACGAGAGCACAAAGCTTTCTATGAATAATCTGGAGGCTAAGCAGCATTTTACACAGCCGCCGGCACATTACACGGAGGCATCCCTGGTCAAGGCACTGGAAGAACTGGGAATCGGTCGCCCAAGTACCTATTCCCCCACTATCACCACCATCATTGCGCGCCACTACATCACCAAGGAGAATAAGAACCTGTATGTGACGGAGATTGGGGAGATTGTGAATCAGATGATGAAGGAGCAGTTCCCCACCATTGTAGATGAGCATTTCACGGCGAATATGGAGTCTCTTCTGGATGGCGTTGCTGAGGGCAAGGTGAATTGGAAGAGTGTGATCTCCAACTTCTATCCGGATTTGGACAGCGCAGTCCTCGCCGCGGAGAAGAAGCTGGAAAAGGTTACCATCGAGGATGAGAAGACAGATGAAATCTGTGATGTCTGCGGTCGCAACATGGTAATCAAATACGGCCCTCACGGAAAGTTCCTGGCCTGCCCGGGGTTCCCGGAATGCCGGAACACCAAGCCATATTTCGAGAAAATCGGCGTCAGCTGTCCAAAATGCGGCAAGGATGTGGTAATTAAAATGACCCGAAAGGGCAGAAAATATTACGGATGTATCGACAACCCCGAGTGTGATTTCATGAGCTGGGGAAGACCGGTTGAGGAGAAATGCCCACGCTGCGGAGGGTATATGGTGAAAAAGGGAAATAAGATTGCCTGCGCCGATGAAAAGTGCGGTTTTGTAAAATAATTTCAAAAATTGTTTGAATTGTCAGATAAATCGTGATAATATCAATTTACATCCCACCGGTTAGAGAAGCGGGATGATTGAGGAGAAGATGATGAGTGTTCAGCTGCTGGATAAGACCAGAAAGATTAACAAATTGCTTCACAACAACAACAGCACCAAGGTGGTGTTCAACGATATCTGTGAAGTGTTGACGGGAATTTTGGATTCCAATATTTTAGTTATCAGCAAAAAGGGGAAAGTGCTCGGCTCAAGCGTATGTAAGGGCGTGGAGGAGATACAGGAACTGATTGTGGATCAGGTGGGAGGATTTATTGATTCCACATTGAACGAGCGGTTGCTGGGAATTTTGTCTACCAAGGAGAACGTGAATTTGGAGACTCTCGGTTTTGGGGAGGAGACCAGACCTTATCGTGCAATCATCACACCCATCGACATTGCCGGTGAACGCTTGGGGACTCTGTTTGAGTATCGGTTTGAGCGGGAGTATGATATCGACGATATTATCCTCACCGAGTACGGCACCACCGTTGTGGGGCTGGAGATGATGCGTTCGGTCAACGAGGAGAGCGCAGAGGAGGAGCGTAAGGTTCAGATTGTCCGCTCCGCCATCAGCACCTTGTCTTTTTCCGAACTGGAGGCAATCATCCACATCTTTGACGAACTCGGCGGGAATGAGGGAATCCTCGTGGCCAGCAAGATTGCGGACCGGGTGGGAATTACAAGATCTGTGATTGTCAATGCGCTCCGCAAATTTGAGAGCGCGGGAGTTATCGAATCCCGGTCTTCCGGGATGAAGGGAACCTACATCAAGGTTGTCAATGATGTGGTGTTTGATGAGTTGGCGGAAGTGAAGAAAAAAAATCGTTCATAAAACCTACGGATGGGGTTATGTAAAAGGACTTATAGTTTTCTATAAGTCCTTTTTTGTATATTATGATAATACCCGGGGTCACACTTATCTTGTGTGACGAATGACACAAAAACACAATATTTTGTATAAATTGACAAAAACCACTTGTGTTTTTCCCATAATAAATTATAATGAATATGATACAGTACTTGGGTGTATTGTAAGGAGGAGCGTATGATTCAATCAACTGCGTTTAATTATGTCAACCTTTTGGACAAGGCGGCCGATGCCAGCTGGACAAGGGAGAGCTTGATTGCAAACAACCTGGCCAACGTGGATACCCCGGGCTATAAGCGCCAGGATTTGGATTTTGAAAGCCTGCTGAAAAAGGAACTTGGACATTCCAAGTATTCTTCTTTGGATGAGAAGGTGTCCACTGTGGATTTGAGCCAATTGACGCCCACGGTTCGGACGGATTATGCAGGGTATTCCTACCGTCTGGACGGCAACAACGTGGATATTGACACCGAGAACGTGGAACTGGCATCCGAACAGTTGAGATATACGGCGCTCACCACGGGAATTACCAAGGAATTTACACGCATGAAGACAGTGATCAAATAGTTAGGAGGGGGAGACAATGGGCTTATTTCAATCATTCAATATCAGCGCATCCGGAATGACCGCACAGCGTTTTCGCACCGACATTATCGCTGAGAATATAGCAAATGTAAATACCACAAAGACCGAGGACGGGACTCCTTATCGCCGCAAGGTGGTTACTTTTTCCGAGAAAGGTGTGACACCCTTTAGCCAGTATTTTACCGCGTCCAAAAACGCGGCAGTCGGAAACGGAGTGAAGGTCTCCCGGGTGTCCGAGGATTACGAGACGGATTTTGTGGCAACCTATGACCCGGCAAACCCGGATGCGGACGAGAACGGATACGTCTATTATCCGAATGTCAATACCGTAACCGAGATGACGAACCTGATTGACGCTACCAGAGCCTACGAGGCCAATGCCACCGCATTTGACGCAAGCAAGGAGATGGCGAAGCAGGGGCTGTCCATCGGTCAGTAAAGATTAGGGGGATTTTTCTATGGATATCACATCATTGTCCGGCGTTACATCGGACTATTTGAGCACATATGCCGCAAACAAGTCGCTCACCGTCAAGGAGGATGACTCCTTCGGCGCCGTGTTTCAGTCCATGTTGAGTTCGCTGGACGAGACCAACCAGTTGCAAAATGCCGCAGAGTCCGCGGAGATTCAGTTTGCTTTGGGAGAGTCGGACAATACGCACGATTTGTTGATTGCGGAATCGAAGGCGGAGATTGCGCTTCAATACACGGTTGCCGTAAGGGACAAGCTGATTGATGCTTACAAAGAGTTAATGCAAATGTCTGTATAAAAGGGGTAAAGGGACATGCCTGAACAGTTGCAAAAGATACTGGATCGTATCTTGGAATGGTGGAAGAAATTTAATAATAAGCAGAGAGCTATCATGATCAGTATCGCAGCCGTTGTGATTATGGCGCTTGGGATTCTGGGTTATGTGGTATCCCGGCCGAGTTATGTGAGTATCTATTCGGCGGAGGATATGAAGGAGGCAAGCTCCATCAGCAAGCTGTTGAGCGACAATGGGATCGCCTACAATACCATTAACGGCGGCATGACTTTCCAGGTGGACGAGAAGAATGAGGCGACAGCGTGCTACCTGTTGGCGGAGAACGATTATCCTTCTCTGACATACGATATCAGCAATGTCACCAGCGGAAGCTTTTCCACCACGGAAGCCGACAAGCAAAAGCTCTGGAAGGATTACTTGGAAAAGAAATTTGCGGATCACCTGACACAGTTTGACTTTGTCAAGTCTGCGAATGTGGATATCACCCTGCCGGACAACAACGGTACAATTCTGGCAAGCCAGGATCAGGGGACTGCGGCAGTCCAGCTGTTCTTGAAGCATGATATCGACTCCGAACAGGCCTATGGCTTGGCTTTGTTCGTGGCGACGGAGCTGGGAAATGATGACACCAAGGGCATCACCATCCTGGATCAGGACAGTAATGTGCTGTACTCCGGATCGGATGAGGGAACTGCGTACGGTGTTGCTAATTCCCAGTTGAATAATACTCAGAAAATGTCCGCAATCATCAAGGATGAGGTGCGGGATGTTTTGCTGGGAACCCAGATGTTTTCCAATATCGAGGTTGCCATGCGGCTGACAGTGGATTATTCCGACACCACAACCGCCACCCACGAGTATTACGGAAACGATCCGGACTCCAATACCAACATGATCGGTGAGATCTCACAGTACAGTGCGGAGAGCAACGGGGGAGCGGGAGCGATTCCCGGAACGGATTCCAACGATGACACTACATACTATATCGACGACAACGGAAATGTCTACTATGCGGTGGACGATTCCGATATTGTATATCAGAACAATGAAAAAGTGATAACCGAGACACGGCCGGGCGGCGTGATTGATTATGAGAAGTCATCCATTGCGATTGTGGCCACCCGCTATGTGACATACAGCGAGGAGGTTTTGGAGGATTCCGGAGAACTGGATGACATGACCTTCGCGGAATTTAAGGCAGCTCACTCCGAGCCCACTGCAGTGGAGGTGGATGACAGCTTTGTACCCTTGATTGCAAATGCTACCGGTGTGGATGCGGAGAGCATTTCTTTTGCATGCTACGAGCAGCCGGTGTTTGTGGAGAAGGAGCGGGGAATTCGCTCCGTTACCGATATTTTACAGATTGTTCTGGCAGTGCTCATTTTTGCACTTTTGGGTTATGTGGTATTCCGCAGCACGAGAAGAAGCGCGGAGACAGAGATGGAGCCGGAGTTGTCCGTGGAGACTTTGCTTGAGTCCACGGCGGAGGAGCAGAGTGCTCTTGATGATATCGGTTATTCGGAGAAGTCAGAGACAAGAATTCTGATTGAAAAATTCGTGGACGAGAATCCGGACGCAGTTGCACTTTTGCTCCGGAACTGGTTGAACGAGGATTGGGAGTAATGCTTTATGCAAGAACAAGAAGGCTACAGCGGGGTACAGAAAGCTGCAATATTGTTGATTACGCTTGGTCCTGAAAAAGCTGCAACAATATTCAAACACCTCAAAGAGGATGAAATTGAAGAATTGACGTTGGAAATTGCCAACACCCGAAGTGTATCTCCCCAGACGAAAGAGGACATTTTGAACGAGTTTTATCAGGTGTGTCTCGCTCAGCAATATATTGCGGAGGGTGGTATCAGTTACGCCAAAGAGTTGCTGGAGAAGGCGTTGGGTGAGGATAAGGCTCAGGGTGTCATCCAGAAACTTACCGCATCTCTTCAGGTGCGTCCTTTTGAGTTTGTTCGCAAGACGGATCCGAGCCAGCTGTTGAACTTTATACAGGATGAGCATCCGCAGACCATTGCCATGATCTTGTCCTATTTACCGGCATCCCAGGCTTCTATGGTTCTGGGAGCATTGCCGCCGGAGAAACAGGCCGATGTGGCAAAGAGAATCGCCATGATGGACCGCACCTCGCCGGATGTGATCAAGGAGGTGGAGAGAGTGCTGGAGCGCAAGCTTGCATCTCTCGTCAATCAGGATTACACCATCGTGGGTGGCGTGGATGCAATTGTGGCAATCCTAAACAGTGTGGATCGCGGTACAGAAAAGCATATTATGGAGTCTCTTGAAATTGAGGAGCCGGAGCTGGCGGACGAGATTCGCAAGAAGATGTTCGTATTCGAGGACATCTTGCTGCTTGACGACCGCGCGATTCAGAGAGTGCTCCGGGATGTGGACAATGCCGATCTGGAGCTTGCACTCAAGAGCACATCCGAGGAAGTACAGAATGCAATATTCCGCAACCTGTCAAAGCGTCTTGCGGCTATGATCAAAGAGGATATGGAATTCATGGGGCCTGTCCGTATGAAAGACGTGGAGGAGGCGCAGCAGAAGGTTGTTGGTGTTATCCGTAAACTGGAGGATTCCGCTGAAATTGTAATTTCCCGTGGCGGAGGTGACGATATTGTTGTCTAATCTTGTGAAGCAATTTTATGTGACCACCGATCCTGATAATAGTGGGCCTATGATTATTAATTCCAATGACCGGGTTGCGGCCTGCATGAAGTTCTACGAGGAAGAACAGGCACGACTTCAGGAGGCTAAAATGGCGGAGGAATCCGCCGGCGATGCAGAGTTTAGGGAGGGGTTAATCCTGGAAACTGTGGACGGTGAAGTGTATCGGGGCGAGGGTAATCCGGAGGGAGAGAGTTCCCCCGTTCAAGCAGCAGCGTTGGATGGTCCCACCTACGATGAGATTGTTGCGAAGGCAAACGAAGAGGCAGAGCGCATTCTCGGGGAAGCACGCATGAAGGCGGATCAGATCATGAACGAGGCGAATCAAAACGGCAAGATCGTCTTTGAGGAGCAGAAACAGGCCGGATATCAGGCCGGTGAGGCCCAGGTTCAGGAGGAACTGGAGACGGCCCGCCGAGAACTGGAGGCACAGTTTGCCAAGCAGTCGCAACAGCTACAGCAGGATTATCAGATTCGTCTCGGACAGATGGAATCGGATATTATCGATGCGATTATTCAGGTGTTTGACCATGTGTTTCATATTCAATTCGAGGATCGGAGGGAAATCCTTCTGTATCTTGTCAACAACACCATTCAGAACATATCTTCCGGGAAGCATTTTAAGATTTTTTCCTCCTCGGAGAACCTTCCATTTCTGGAGGAAAATCTCCCAGCATTGCGGGAAAAATTGGGAAGCGATGTGGAAGTGGAGTTGATGTATGATGCCGCGCTGTCCTCGGATGGGTGTAGAATCGAGACGGAGTGCGGCGTGTTCGATTGTGGAATTGACACAGAGCTTGCAAACATATATAAGGATATCCGCTCCCTTTGCGGATAGGAATTTGGGGTTTTTCCGTGGGAAACGAAGCAGAGAAGTATTTACAACTGTTGGATCACCAATTTTATAACAGCTATGGCAAGGTGATCAAGGTTGTGGGATTGACAATTGAATCGATTGGGCCGGAGGCACGGTTGAATGATCTGTGTCGCATCTATATGGACAAGGAGCGACAGGAATACGTGATGGCAGAGGTGGTAGGATTTTCGGATTCGAGACTGATTCTCATGCCGGTAGACAGCGTCGATGGAGTTGGTGTCGGATGTGCTGTAGAGAATACAGGACATCCGTTATCTGTTTCCGTGGGGGATGAAATTCTGGGACATACTTTGGATGGAATCGGAAGGCCCACGGACGGGGCGGAGTTTCATTTTTCCAAAGAGTATCCGGTGGAGTGCCTGCCGCCGGACCCCATGGCAAGAAAGATTATCAGCGAGGTTCTGCCTCTTGGGGTCAAGGCGGTAGATGGCCTGATTACAGTGGGAAAGGGACAGCGTATCGGAGTGTTCGCAGGATCCGGTGTGGGAAAAAGCACCTTGCTGGGTATGTTTGCCCGCAACACCAAGGCGGATATCAACGTGATCGCCTTGATCGGCGAGCGTGGGCGTGAGGTTCGGGAATTCATTGAGCGGGATTTGGGACCGGAAGGTATGGCCCGGTCCGTGGTGGTTGTAGCGAC
Organism: Lachnospiraceae bacterium; assembly: GCA_029008875.1. Lineage (GTDB taxonomy): Bacteria > Bacillota > Clostridia > Lachnospirales > Lachnospiraceae > Roseburia. The sequence goes on from JAQXJP010000015.1 coordinate 41,057, forward strand.
TTCGGATAAACCGGCCCTGATTCGCAACAAGGCGGCGAAAACTGCCACCGCAATCGCGGAATATTTCCGGGATCAGGGGAAGGATGTTCTTTTGATGATGGATTCCCTCACCCGGTTTTCCATGGCGCAACGGGAGATTGGGTTGGCATCCGGAGAACCTCCGGTGACCAGAGGATATCCTCCCAGCGTGTATTCCGAGATGCCGAAACTGTTGGAACGGGCGGGAACCTCGGAGAGGGGATCCATCACCGGACTCTATACGGTTTTGGTGGACGGCGACGATATGAACGAGCCCATCGCGGATACCGCGAGAGGCATTCTGGACGGACATATTGTATTGGATCGCCGGTTGGGACAGAAGAATCATTACCCCGCAATCGATGTGCTGCAGAGCATTTCCAGAGTGATGAGCTCCATCGCGACCAAGGAGCATAAGCAGTTGGCCGGAACGCTGAAAAACGTGCTGGCAACTTACAATGAGGCGGAGGATTTGATCAACATCGGGGCATACAAGAGCGGCTCCAATCAGGACATTGATTACGCAATATCCAAGATAAAGGCCGTAAACGAGTATCTCTGTCAGGGGACGGATGAAAAATTTCAGTTTGATGAGGAAGTCGAACTGTTAGGCCGGGTGTTTATGAACTAATCTGGAGGAGTTATGCCTAGATTTCGTTATCGCATGCAAAATATCCTGGACATTAAGCTGAAGCTTGAGGAGCAGGCAAAAATTGCATATGGGCTGGCGGAACAGCGCTATCAGGCGGAACAATCCAAACTGCAGGAGATGCTGGCGCGCCGGAGTGGATATGAGGCCGAGTTGAAGTCCTGCATGGACGGGCGGATGGATTTGCAGAAAATTCATGAACTCAGAAGTGCCTGCGATGCCATGAAGGTTTTGATTCGACGCCAGATGATGGAGGTCCACAAGAAGGAATTGGAGCTGGAGGCAGCCAGAAGCGCGCTGATGGATGTGCGCAAAGAGCGGATGATGCACGAGAAACTCCGCGAAAAAGCCTTGGAAAAGTATAGAAAAGAGGAACTTGACCGGGAGGGAAAGGAAGTCGACCAACTGGTAAGTTATACTTATAACGCCAAATAAGGAGAGCATTTATGGCAGACAAGAAGCAAGATTTGGAAGATAAAAAAGCCCGCAGGAAGGCAAAAAAGGACAAAAAGAATCAAATTGCCGAGCTTGGGGTGGAGGAGGAAGATAAGCTAAGCAGCAAAATCCTTCTGTTTTTTGTGACCCTGTTTATCATTGTGATCTGGCTTGCTATTTTCGGACTGCTGATCAAGATGGATGTGGGGGGATTTGGTTCCTCCGTCCTCTATCCGGTTTTGAAGGATGTCCCCTATGTGAACAAGATACTTCCGGAATCCAGCGATGTGTCCGTGATGGAGGAGGATACCCAGTACCAGTTCCGTAATATGGAGGAAGCAATTGACCGCATCAAGGAACTGGAGATGGAGTTGGCCGATGCTCAGACGAGTGGTGTCTCCGACAATGAGAGAATCGCCGAGCTGGAAGGCCAGGTGGCTGAACTTAGTGTGTACAAGGAAGAGCAGATTGAGTTTGAGAATTTGAAAGAAAAATTCTATGAAGAGGTTGTCTTTTCCGATTCCGCACCCGATATAGAAGAATATAAGACTTACTATGAGAGCATTGACCCTGCCAATGCGGAAGTCTTGTACAAGCAGGTGGTTGAGCAGAATGCCTATAGCCAGCAAATCGATGATTACGTGAAAACCTATTCTTCGATGAAGCCCAAGGAGGCTGCGGCTATTTTTGATTCCATGACCGACGACCTTGGACTTGTGGCCGACATCCTGATGAACATGAATAGTCAGGCACGCGCTGATATTCTTGGAAAGATGGATTCGGAAACAGCCGCGAAGGTTACGGAGCTCATGGAGCCGAAGAAAAGATAAACGGCAGGCATAATACGGAAGAAAGGAGGAGAGGACATGACCAGTGCAAATATTATGAATTTGGGAAATGTGGATTCCGGTTCCGTGAACGGGGCCATAAACGGCAAAAACAAGAGCGCGGTTGAGGCGGCATCTTCCGCTTTTGCTTCCATGATGCAACGCCAGGAACCTTTGGTGAAATCCGGAAGTTTTGAGGAGACAAAGGTTCAGCAGACCTCACAGACCCAGGAATTCGATCGCTATCAGTACCGGGATAAAACGGTGGAAGAGGCGAAGGTTCCCACTGTTTCGGACAAGATTGATTCCGCCAAGGAAGACATCGAAGAATTTGCCGAGCGAGTGGTGGAAACCATAAACGAAGAATTGGGCACAAGCGAAGCGGAGATCAAGGAAGTGATGGAAGAACTTGGAATGACCGTGTTTGATCTCTTGAATCCCCAGAATCTCGCACAGGTTGTCATGGCACTGAACGGAACTAAGGATTCGGCGGAATTGCTGTTGGATACGGATTTCCAGAGCCTGATGAGCAAAATCGGACAGTTTGGGGTCGAACTTATGAATCAGTTGGATCTTGAGATGAAACAGATGGATGAACTTATTTCACAGATGGATATTCTTGAGACACCGGTGGTAATGGACGATGTTGCGGTAACAGAAGAAGCTATGGGTGCGGTATCGGATGAGGAAATCGCCGGGAATCCGGGACTGACAGAAGCGGTTGCAGATGAGGTGACTGTGGTTGTGGATGACAGGCGGGAAGCTCCGGAAGATACAGTGGATGGAAAACTTGGCAAATCTGTGGAGCAGGCGGCGCCGGAAGAGGCTCTGGAGCCGAAGACGGATATGAAGCGGGACGATTCCTTTGGCAAGAGCAATCATTTTCAGGACAGTTCCCCGGAGCAGCATATGATGGCACAGCAGACAGACAACAGTGTTTTTCAGACGTCTTTTGCAGAGCATATTTCACAGCCGGTTTCTTACGCATCCATTGACACCATTGATTTGATTCGACAGGTCGCTGAAAATATCCGAATTGTCCTGGCCAACGATGAGACCACGATGGAGTTACAACTCAATCCGGAGAATCTTGGCAAAGTTTACATGAATGTTTCTACAAAAGAAGGGATTGTCAATGCACAGATCACCGCGCAGAACGAGGCGGTAAAGCAAGCGCTTGAAGTTCAACTGGCGGATTTGAGGGAAAACTTGAATCAGTCCGGGGTCAAGGTAAATTCAATTGAGATTACGATTGCCACCCACGAGTTTGAGCGCAATCTGGAGCAGAATCAAGGCGGACAGGAAGACAATGGCCGCGGGGAAAAACGTCAGGGAAGAAGAAATCTCGATGTGGATTCCTTGGATGAGTTATCCGGCCTGATGAGCGAAGAGGAAACTTTGGTTGCCCGGATGATGAGGGACAATGGCAATTCGGTGGATTATACCGCATAAGAAAGGAAGTAGTTATGGCATTTACGACAAATGGGTTAACAGCAAAGGTTGAGAACGGAAAGCTGGATTATTCCTATACGGACAGTTCGGAAAAGAAAGCCAATGGATCTGAACTGGGATATGATCAGTTTTTACAGTTGCTATGCGCAGAAATGCAGTATCAGGATCCTTTGGAGCCTACCAGTAATACGGACTACGTGGCGCAGCTGGCAACCTTTTCACAGCTTGAGGCAGTACTGGAACAGACCACACTTCAACAAGGAAACATGGCCAACAGCCTGGTAGGAAAGGACGTAATCCTCTGTGTTGAGGACGAGAAGACCGGCAGCATGAATTACGTGGAAGGCCGCGTGGATTACGTGATGTATCAGAACGGGGAAGCATATCTCTCCGTAAATGATAGCCTTTATCCGCTGTCTTCTCTGGATACAGTTGCAGATGACCAGTATTATGACGCTGTGACGCTGGCCAAGAATTTCTCCAAGATGGTGGAGCTTTTGCCGGATGTGGACAATGTGACAACCACATACAAGGGTGCAATCCAGCAGCTTCGGGAACTGTATGACGGTCTGACAGACTATCAGAAGAAATTCATCAGCGAAGACGATCTTACAGCACTCAAGAAGGTGGAGGAGAGATTGAATGAACTGTTGGCAGCGGAGGAAGCAACAGAAGGTGGTTCCGAGGGCACGGAAGAGGGAGAGCCTTCTGAGGAGGAAGTGACGGAAGAAGCATAACATGGAGGTGTGCGAATGACGAACGTTATTGGTAACCGGTTTTCCAGCATTGAACAGGTGACCAATCAGTTTTTATCTCCGACGGGCGTTAAGGAAACAGCCAAGACATCCGATATATCCTTTGAGGATGTACTGAAGATAAAACAAAATGAGCAGGTGATGGAAAGTTCCGAATTGAAATTTTCCAAACATGCTGCGATGCGATTGGCGAGCCGTGGAATCGATTTGACCGAATCGGTGAGTCAGAGATTGGAAAACGGGGTGGAGCAGGCAAGCAAAAAGGGTATTCAAGAATCGCTTGTACTGGTTGATCAACTGGCCTTTATCGTGAATATTCCCAACAAGACGGTGGTGACGGCCATGGATCAGACAGAAACAAACAGTAATGTATTTACAAATATTGACGGCGCGGTGATTATGTAGCTGGACCTTATGGAAGCGAAGACTCCTGACTGACTGAAGGAGCAGACATCGTACCGTCCCCAAATTGGAGGATGAAGTACTATGATGAGATCAATGTACTCTGCTGTGTCCGGTCTTAAGACACATCAGACAAGAATGGACGTTATTGGTAACAATATCGCCAATGTTAACACGGAAGCGTTTAAGAGCTCTTCCGTTACTTTTAGTGAGATTATGTATCAGACCATTTCCGGTGCAAGCTCCGGAAACGGCGCAACCGGAACCGGTGGTGTCAATGCAAAACAGATTGGTCTCGGTGTAACTACGGGATCGACCTCCATCAGCATTGAGACTGCAGGTGCTGCCGAGACAACAGGTAACCCGTTCGATTTGAAGTTGACGGACAGTCAGACCACCAACTTTTTTATCGTCAGTGACGGAACCAACACTATGTTTACAAGAGCCGGCTCCTTCTATGTAGACGGAAACGGATATCTCTGTATGAGTTCTACCGGATATACCTTGATGGGATGGCAGGTGGATCCCGCCACCGGTGAGATTCGCAAGAACACCGTATCTTCCCTTCAGGTTATGTCTCCGGGAAATCAGACATCACAGCCGGAAGCCACCACAAAGGCTTATGTTTCCGGTGTTTTGGACAAAAATGATTCCAATCTGTTCAGCGATGACGGATATGTTCTGGCTCTCGATTTTTACGACAGCCTTGGATACGGATATACCGGAAAATTCAAGGTTGTTCCCACCGGCTTGAACGACGGCGAGTACAATATTGAACTGACAGATATCATTGACAACGAAGGAAAGTCCATCCTGAAGGATCCTACCGATCCTACCGGTGAGACCTACCTATACAATCCGGGAACCATCTTCTCTACCGGTGAGAGAACCGTGGTGCCTGAGGATGTTCCCCAGTATGTGTATGATTCCACCGGCGTGAAGTGTCCGATTTACAACCTAGGTTCTCCTTCGGTACCGGTGCTTGTGTCCATCGGTGGAGACGGCAAAATCTACAGCGTGGAGAAGAACGGCAACACCTACAGCATGGATGGCGTTCTGTACGATTCCATCATGGATTCCAACGGAAAGACTTCTTATGTGGCTCCCACGGATGAGGTTAAGCTGGATGTGAGCAAGGTGGCAAAGGATGCTTCCGGCAATTACATTGTGGCAAACGGCAAGGATGTGTACACATTCAACAACGGAGGAAACGTCGAGTATTACTTCAAAGGGGATGACGGTCTTTACACAGTCACCAAGAATTACATCGGATTGTACAATTCGGATGCAACCGTTACCTACAGCAAATTCACCGATGCTGCCGGAACGGAGGTTTATGTGAAGAATGCGGACGCAAGTCTGGCTACCACCTCCTTCATCAACAATCTGGGAAGTGCACTCACCGCATCGACTACCGTGATTTTGAACGATAACGATAAGTATGATTTTTACAAGAATGCATCCACCGGCAAGACCTTTGCAATCGATAAGACAACCAAGGATGTGTATTTTCTGGAGGATACGGATGTTGTATCCGCGGAAGTGACTCCGGATAAGAATGTACTCAATGATTTTACTCCGGGAGGAAGCTTTACCTACGATGCCAGCTTGTCATGGTATGATGCAGATCCGCTGGTAACTCAGGATGTTGCATTTCAGAATGCGATTGCAAACGGAACACTGACGGAAGTAACCCCTTATGTGAACGATCCCGTAAATAAGTATTATGTGGATGCTTCGGGAAACTACTATATGACTGCAGATAATGGTGTCACTGTAGATACAGCAACTGCAAATTATGCGGACGTTCCGGACCCGGCGAACAAGTATACTACCTACACCTACACTGTGAACACTGCCAACGTGGCATACAAGGCAATCACCTCCGGGGATAAGACCTACTATACGGCTCCGTCTGCAATTCTTACGGACGCGGATTTGACCTTGGATACGAATATCGTGTGTGACGGTGATACCGTGTATGATGTGAACGGTGAATATTTCACCATGGATCAGAATAAGAACCTCTATGCGGTAAGCGGCGGGGTTTCAGCGATGGATGCATCGTATCTGGCATATGAGAATTCCGCCAGAGAGGAAGTGTATATCGCTTCCACCTCCACAACCTACTCGCTGGAAGCTCTGGGAATCAGCAAGGACAAGCCTTACACAATTCCCACCAACACAGAGAAATATAAGCCCTATACCATTGTGTATGACCAGAATAAGGGTACCTTTGTGGGCGTCGGAGACAGCAATCAGGCGGAAGGTAAGACTCTTACAATGAATCTTGCCGACATTATGGTAAATCACCAGATTAGTAGCGAGGATAACGCAAATAATGTCTGGACTTCCGAGGATGGATTTACCACAAGTAATTTCAGCAACATTGAGATTGATTTTTCAAAGAGCATGAACTACAACAACAGCGGCACCTCCACCATGAAGGCCTTGAAGGGCGATACCACCGGTGACGGGACCGGCAAAAAACTGGGTGCTCTAATCGGTTTGACGGTAAATAGTGACGGATGTATCTACGGTTCCTACGACAACGGTAACAAGATGCTCCTCTGCCAGATTGCCGCAGCCCAGTTCTCCAATGCCTCCGGTCTGGAGAAGGTGGGAGAGAACTGCTACAAGACTACATTGAACTCCGGAGATTTCGACGGAATCGGCGTGGATATCTCCGCGGACGGAAGTTCCATCTCCACCGGAGAACTGGAAATGTCCAACGTGGATTTGTCTGCGGAATTTACCAGCATGATTGTGACACAGCGTGGTTTCCAAGCCAATTCGCGAGTGATTACAACCTCGGATACTTTGTTGGAAGAATTGATCAATCTGAAGAGATAATTTCAGAGTGAATCCTTGAGAAAAAGGGGTGGGGAACGGCTTTGCCGTTCCCCTATTTTTTTTCTTTTTTTCACAAAAAGAATGTAGACAAGAAAGGTAATGTCTAGTAAAATCATATAAAAGGGTTTTCATGGCGAATTATGTCCATTTTTAAGTAAAAACCCCGTATTCTAGAGAAAGTGGAAGGTGATATTTGTGGATATAGCATCTCTTGCCGGCATAGTTTTGGGCCTTGTCATGGTTGTTTTCGGTATTATTTCCGGAGGCGGACCAGCAGCATTTAAATATTTCCTTGACCTTCCGTCGGTAATTATCACCATTGGAGGATCCGTCAGTGGAACCCTTGCGTGTCATAAACTTTCAGATTTTATCAACGGTCTTAAGGGAATTAAGATTGCTTTTAAGGGGGAAGTGAAGGATCCGGGAGAGTCCATCGCCTCCATTATCGATTTGGCCAATGTGGGACGAAAAGAGGGCTTGCTGGCTTTGGAGGAGGCTGCCAACAATATTGAAGACGACTTCCTCAAGAAGGGGATTATGCTCGTGGTGGACGGAACTGATCCTGATCTTGTGCGAGGAATTTTGGAGACGGAGCTGATGTGCCTGGAGGACAGACATAAGAAGGTAATCGGCTTCTGGGAGAAATGGGCAGAGTTGGGCCCAGCATGGGGAATGATCGGTACTCTTGTCGGTCTTGTTATCATGCTTTACAACATGGAGGATGCGTCGTCCATCGGACCGGCCATGGCAGTTGCACTTTTGACCACCTTATACGGTTCCCTGGTTGCCAACTGGCTGTGTAACCCCATTGCGTCCAAGATGAAAGTGAACAATGAGATGGAAGTTACCATCAAGAATATCACGATTGAGGGGCTGCTCTCCATTCAGGCCGGTGAGAACCCCCGTGTCATTGAGGAGAAGCTGAAATCCTTCCTGGCACCTTCTGCTCGTGATGCTGTTGGAGCGGATACCGGCGGAGGTGAGGAGTAATGGCTAAGAAGAGACAGGAGGAGCCGCCGAAGGGATCGCCGGCATGGATGACCACGTTCTCGGATTTGATGAACCTTCTTTTGTGCTTCTTTGTGTTGTTGTATTCCATGTCCAGCGTGGATTCCGAGAAATTCCAGATGGTCATCGCTTCGCTGCAGAGTAACATGAGCATTCTTCCGGCGGGGGGGCAGAGCATCGGAGATGGGGAACTGATTTCCTCCGGCGTGAGACAGTTGGAGTTTTTGGATACATATTACAACGAGAGAGCAAATTCCCAGAGTGATGAGGAGACCGACGATACGAACAATTCCGTCACGGAAGCTTACCGGGAACAGGAACTGTCCGAATCGGAGCGGATGGCGGAGGAGATTCAGGAGAGTGTGGAAGCCGCAGGAATTCAGAATTTGGTAGAGGTGGATTTCAATGCGGAGTATGTTCAGTTGAGTCTCAGCGGTGCAATCCTTTTTGATTCGGGGAAATCGGAGATACTGGATGATGCATATCCGCTGGTGAACAAGATTGCTGCCATACTGGAACAGTATGATTCCAACATTATCGAGATTGAGGGGCACACGGACAATGTTCCGATTTCGTCCGCAAAGTATGAGAGCAATGACGTCCTGTCCATGTACCGTGCTCTTTCCGTCGCGGACTATGTGAGAGAGATGACGGATTTGAATCCCGCCTACGTGAAATCCTCCGGAAGAGGAGATTATGTTCCCGTGGCGGACAATTCCACGGCGGAGGGACGTTCCCGCAACCGGCGTGTGGAGATCAAGATCTATAATTCCTATAACTCGGATTTAAACTAGAGGAGAATGGGTGGTATGAAGAAAAATTTGATGTCAGTGATTATTCTGGCGCTTGTATTTGCGAATTTTGTGTTAACCGCATTGTTGACCTTTACGATTTTGCCTGAGACAAAAAAGGCAAACACCATGATTGAAAAGGTGTGCAGTGCCATTGACCTGGAGTTGAACAGCGGTGGTGCATCCGGGCCGTCATCAATTCCCATTGATCAGATTACAACATACGCCATCAACGGCGGTGAGACCATGATGATTAATCTTCGCACCGAACCGGGAGAGACGAGCCATATTGCAGTGCTTGCAATCGCATTATCCCTCAATACCAAGAGTGATAACTACGAGAAATATTCTCCCACCGTCCTGGCAGAGAAAGAGGATATTATCAAGAACGATATCGACCGTATCGTGAGCCAGTACTCCAAGGAGGAGTTTGACGCGAATCCACAGATGGTGCAGGACGAGATTCTCGCGGACATGCAGGATATGTTTGGCGCAGATTACATTGTTGGGGTGAATTTCTCCAGCAGATTAACTCAGTAAACGAACATTATGAGACTGACCGTATTTTGGGGTTGGTCTTGTGGTGGTTACAGGTGGTGAATGACAGATGGGTGATGTTTTATCTCAAAATGAGATAGACAGTTTGCTGGCGGCCTTAAGCAGCGGCGAGTTGGACGTTGAAGAAATAAAAGATAATAACGAAAAACAGGTGAAGGATTATGATTTTGCCCGCCCGTCCAAATTTTCCAAGGAGCATTTGAGAACTCTGGAGATTATTTTTGAGCACTATGGCAGATTGCTATCCACAAATCTGCCGGTTTACCTGCGGAAAGCGGTCCAGGTCGAAGTTATGAATTCGGAGGCGGTAACATATTCCGAGTTTTCCAATGCGCTTTCCAATCCCGTCCTGCTGGGGATCGTCAATTTTGCGCCGCTGCAGGGCAATATCATCCTGGAGATGGCTTCCAACTTAGGATATGCCTTTGTGGACCGTATGCTCGGAGGCCAGGGGACGAGCCTTGACAAGATCAGAGAGTTTTCGGAAATAGAGTTGATTATCATTGAGAGAATATTTATCGTCTGTGTGAATTTGCTGCGGGAGCCGTGGGCGAACGTGGTTGACATTCACCCGCATCTGGAACGAATTGAGACAAATTCCCAGTATGCACAGATTATTTCCCCCAGTGAAATGATTGCCATCGTCACAATCAATGTGAAGGTTGGAGATGTGGAAGGACTTATGAATATCTGTCTTCCGTATATTACGGTGGAGGATGTTATTGATAAGTTGAATACGAAGTACTGGTATTCCAACATGCAGAATCAGGATGAGACCAATTATGCGGATGCCATTGAGGCGTTGATTCAGCGTGCACAGATTCCGGTGAAGGCAGTGCTTGGCAAGAGTTCCATCTCTGTCAGCGATTTCGCAGGTCTGCAACCCGGGGATATCATTCGACTTGACCGCAAGGTGGATGAAGAACTGGACGTCTATGTTGGAAATATCCGAAAGTTTACAGCGTTACCGGGTGAATCCGGGGATGAATACGCTGTCAGAGTTACTTCGGTAATAAGAGAGGAGCAATAGGAAAATGGACGGAGTTTTATCTCAGGAAGAAATTAATGCATTGCTGAGTAATCCCGGCGGTTCCGGTGGTGCGGGCGATAGTGAAACGCTTACCGAAATTGAGAAAGATACCATTGGCGAAATTGCCAACATCAGTATGGGTACTGCGGCAACAACATTATTTTCTCTGGTTAATCGCAGAGTGGAGATTTCTACGCCGGTAGTTTCCCTTACCCAATGGGATGAAATCGCGGAGAGGTATGAAAAGCCGTGTGTATTTATTCGAATTGCATATACCGTAGGATTGGACGGAAGTAATATTCTGGTTCTCAAGGAGAACGATGTAAAAATCATCACGGACCTTATGATGGGCGGTGACGGAACCAACACAGAGGGAGAACTGGGAGAACTTCATTTGAGTGCAATCAGCGAGGCTATGAACCAGATGATGGGGTCTTCTGCCACATCCCTTTCCTCCATGCTCAACAAGATGATTGATATCAGCCCGCCAATTGCCAATGTGGTTGATTTGAAAGATAATGTGAATGAGAGTGAAATTGACGAGTTCCTGTCCGGACAGTTTGTCAAGATCTCTTTCCGCATGGAGATTGGAGATTTGGTGGACAGCGAGATTATGCAGTTGTATCCCATTGCCTTTGCCAAGGAAATGTGTAAGGGGGCTGCCAGCACCATGGAGGCGGATACCAGCAGCATCAAGGAGGATGCGCCGACTCCTGCTCCGGCACCGGCACCTGCTCCCACAGCAGCTGCGCAACCGCAGATGAATCCGAATATGATGGGACAGCCAATGGGACAGCCGATGATGGGTCAGCCGATGATGGGGCAGCCGATGATGGGACAACCGATGATGGGTCAGCCGATGATGGGACAACCGATGATGGGTCAGCCGATGATGGGACAACCGGTCAATGTGCAACCGGCCCAGTTTACTGCATTCAATGGCGGAGCCGGCGGATATTATCAGCCGGAGAATATTGATCTGATTATGGATGTTCCCCTTGAGGTTACAGTGGAACTTGGCAGGACAACAAAATCCATCTCCGATATTTTGGATTTTGCGCCGGGTAAGATTATTGAATTGAACAAGATTGCAGGGGAACCGATTGACATTTTGGTAAACGGCAAGAACGTTGCAAAAGGTGAAGTTGTTGTTATTGAGGAGAGCTTTGGTATTCGAATTACGGAGATTATCAGTAATACAAGTAATATGCAGAAGCAGTAAAAGGATATGAGTATTTTATTATCATCATCGCTGGAAAGCTTTTTACAATTGATTGGCGTTCTGCTGATTTTTGTGTTTGTACTCTTTATCACATATATCACCACCAGATGGCTGGGGGGATATACGAGAGCGCACAGTCATAATAAGAATCTGAAGATGATTGAGACCATCAACATGGGTAACAATAAGATGATCAGTATTGTGCAGGCAGGGACAAAGTATCTGGTGGTGTCGGTCGGAAAGGATGACATTCATTTTTTGACGGAACTGACAGAGGAGGAATTGTCCGAACTTCCGGATTATTCGGAGAGTACAGCGGGGCAGGAAAGCTTTCAGCAGATTTTTGAAAAGGTAAAAGCAAAATTACCGAAAAAATAGGATTATTATGAGTAACAAGTTTAAGAAGAGATACTGTACCTGGTCATTTATCTTCGCAGTTGCAGTAGTGATTATTACAATTTATACCGGGTTTGCTTCCCCGGAGGTGGCGTTTGCAACAGGAAATACCGTGGGAGATGAGATTGCGGATGAGACATTCGATCCGGAAAGTATCACGGGCTTCACGAATCCTGTGGATGGAGCTACCGCGGATGCTATGGGGGACAATACCAACGGTTTTTCTATTATTTACAATAATTCTGAAGGATCCATCTCCACTCCGGTGCGCATGCTTTTGGTATTGACGATTTTATCGTTGGCGCCATCCATCTTGATTATGATGACTTCTTTTACGAGAATCATCATCGTATTGCATTTTGTCAGGACGGCTATCGGTACACAAACTGCTCCGCCCAATCAGGTTCTTGTGGGACTTGCACTGTTTTTGACGTTTTTCATCATGTGGCCCACATTTTCCCAAATTAATGAAGTTGCCATCAAACCCTTGGATGCGGGGGAGATTACCCAGCAGGAGGCTTTTGCTGCGGCGCAGGTTCCCCTTCGCGAGTTTATGTACGGACAGACCCAGACCAAGGATCTGGAGGTTTTCTTGGAGATATCCGGGGAGACCTATGAGTCCTACGACGAGGTGCCTTTTACCACATTGGTGCCCGCCTTTATTTTGAGTGAGCTTCGAAGAGCCTTTATTATGGGCTTTTTGATATATATTCCCTTTATTGTCATTGATATGGTTGTATCATCCGTGCTCATGTCCATGGGTATGATGATGTTACCACCTACGACCATATCGCTACCGTTCAAGATACTCCTGTTTATTTTGGCTGACGGATGGGATTTGGTAATTAAGTCAGTGGTTCAGACGTTTTATTAGTGAGGGAGTGACGTATGGATTTTGAAGGAGCAGTACTTGATATTGCGAGAGAAGCCATCTATACCATCATCATAACTTCGGCACCGCTTTTGCTGGTTTCCCTGATTGTGGGGTTGATCGTCAGTATTTTTCAGACAGTCACCTCCATCCAGGAGCAGACCTTGACATTTGTTCCCAAGATTCTGGCGGTGTTTATCACAATGATGATATGCGGTTCATGGATGATTAACAATATGTCCGGTTTTATGACGGAATTGTGGTCAAACTTCAGTTATTACTTGAGTATGGTGTGATGTTTTATGGTAAACATGAGTTTCTCGCTGGTTAATTTTGAATATTTTCTGCTGATTTTGGTTCGAATTACAGCTTTTATTTATATCGCACCGATTTTTAATTCGAGAGGTGTTCCCAATCAGGTGAAAATCGGTTTGGGTGCCATATTGTCTGTGCTGCTGTATAACATGGTGGATCACCCGGTATTGGAGTATACAAGCGTTATCGGATACGCAATATATGTATTGAAAGAGGGAATTACGGGGTTGCTGATTGGTTTTGCTGCGAACATCTGTAGTTCCATTATTTTATTTGCGGGCAATGTCATGGACATGGATATCGGCTTTTCCATGATGACCGAATTTAACATAGAGATGGGAACGGAAGTGACGATTTCCGGTAATTTCTATTATTATCTGGTCATGTTGCTGTTGGTGGGATCCGATATGCATGTTTACGTATTGCGGGCAATCTGTGATTCATTTTCCGTAGTTCCCATCGGGGGTGCCGTGTTTGAATGGGATAGTATGCTACTGTCCATGATTCGATATATGGGGGATCTGTTTATCATCGCATTCCGTATCTTTTTGCCGGTGTTTGCCTGCATTATGATCTTGAATTGTATTTTGGGTATCATGGCAAAGGTTGCCCCGCAGATGAATATGTTTGCGGTAGGAATTCAGCTGAAGGTGTTGGTGGGACTGGTGGTGATCTTCCTCACCGCATTTATGATTCCCGATATTGCAAACTTTATTTACTCTGAAATCAAGCAGATGGTGGTGTTGATGATTGAATCCATGTATTGATGATATGAAACTGAATACCCGCTTGGCCTACAACCTGCAGTGGTTTGCAAAGGACGGAGAGGGAGGAGAGAAGACGGAGCCTGCAACCGCCAAGAAATTGGAGGATGCCAGAAAAGAAGGAAAGGTTGCCAAGAGCAAGGAATTGACATCGGCCTTCGATCTCATCGTGCTGTTTCTGTGCCTGAAGATTTTTGTGAGCTATGTGGGCGGTGGCATGCTGGATGTTTTTTCTGCGGTGTATGGCAACATGGCGGACTTTGTCAAGATAAACAGCGCCTTTTTGTCTTCGCAGGCAGTGGCAGGTCTGATGGCGGACATGATCAAGAGGTGGATGCTGATTGTTTTGCCCTTTTTTCTGTTTGGAATTGTGATTACATTCTTGATTACCATTGTCCAGGTTAAGTGGAAAATCTCCACGAAACCGTTGGAACCGAAACTGGACAAGTTTAATCCCATCAATGGGTTTAAACGTATTTTTTCCAAGGATTCTCTGTTCAATCTCGTTATGTCGATCATCAAGGTCGGGGTGATTGGATTTATCGCATACATGTGCATTAAGGACAAGAGGGACGATTTGTTTATCCTCTATGATATCCCCCTGAATCAGGCGATTGCCCTGATTGGCAATATCATTATTGACACGGGATTGAAGATCAGCCTGTTTTATCTGATTGTCGGAATTGCGGATTTCGCATACCAGAAATGGAAGTTCAGCGATGAGATGAAGATGACTAAGCAGGAAGTGAAGGACGAGTTTAAGAACACGGAGGGAGATCCGCAGATCAAAGGACGTCAGAGAAGAGTGATGCAGGAAGTATCCAGACGTCGAATGATGCAGGATGTACCGAAGGCGGACGTGGTAATTACGAACCCGACTCATTTTGCCGTGGCATTAAAATACGACGCAGAGGCCGGAAAAGCCCCCTATTTGCTGGCAAAAGGAGAGGACTATCTGGCGTTAAAAATTAAGGAAATCGCGCGGGAGAACGGCGTTGAGATTGTTGAGAACAAGCCGCTTGCGCGAATGATTTACCACAATGTGGATGTGGGAAATGAAATTCCGCCGGAACTGTACCAGGCGGTGGCAGAAATTCTTGCCAATATCTACCGCAAGAATCATGCTTCGTAATCCATATATTCGTTTAGAAAAAGTAATTTTGTGAAATACAACATCCGGAGAAATTATTTTGAGAAAGGAGGCGTACATAATTGAAAAAAGCGGATCTTGGCGTAGGATTATATTTGCTTGCTGCAGTGATTTTCTTCATCATCCCTATACCGTCCATACTTTTGGATGTTATGTTGGCGCTGAATATCTCAATGGCTCTCATTATTATGTTTAATGTATTGTTCGCGAAGGAGGTTTTGGATATGTCCTTCTTCCCGACCTTACTGTTGTTTACCACTATTTTTCGTATCTCACTGAATATGTCATCCACACGACTGATTCTTACCACAGGTGATCCAGGAAACGTAGTAACCACCTTTGGTGAGTTCGTAGGTGGCGGAGATTTGGTCATCGGAGCGATTGTATTCGTCGTTCTGATTTTGATTCAGTTTATTGTCATCAACAAAGGTTCGGAACGAGTATCCGAGGTAACCGCTCGATTCACCTTGGACGCTATGCCCGGTAAGCAGATGGCGATTGATGCGGATTTGAACACCGGTGCCATCACGGACAAGGAAGCGCAGGAGAGACGTGAGAAAATCCAGAAAGAGGCGAGCTTCTTTGGCTCCATGGACGGTGCCACGAAGTACGTAAAGGGAGATGCCACAGCAGGTCTTATCATCACCATCATCAACCTGGTGGGGGGAACTGCGATGGGGGTGATGAATCAGGGATTGGATTTTTCCGCCGCCATCAGCCAATTCGGTATCCTCACCATCGGTGACGGGTTGGTTTCCCAGATACCTTCCCTTTTGATTTCACTTTCCACCGGTATTCTGGTAACAAAGGGCTCCGGCGAGGCGGACTTTACCGGAATGCTGGTCAAGCAGTTGTTCGGCGTGCCGAAGGTTCTCTATATCGTGGGAGGCGTGCTGTGCTTCCTGGGAATTGTAACACCGCTGAATCCGCTGATTTTTATCTTGCTGGGGGCCGCTTTTATTGTGACAGGCCGCTCCATGAGCAAGGTGATTGGGGAGGAATCCATCGAGGAGGAGGTCGCCCAGGCGGAGACGGAAGCGGAGGAGATCCGAAGGCCGGAGAATGTGGTGTCTCTTCTGTCTGTGGATCCCATCGAGTTGGAGTTCGGCTACGGAATCATTCCCCTGGCGGATGTCAATCAAGGCGGCGATTTGCTGGATCGCGTAGTAATGATTCGAAGACAGATTGCGTTGGAGTTGGGTACGGTTGTCCCGATTATTCGTTTGCGGGATAACATTCAGTTGAACCCCAATCAGTACATCATCAAGATTAAGGGAATTCAGGTTACGGAGGGAGAAATCTTATTTGACCACTATATGGCTATGAATCCGGGGTATGTGGAGGAGGAGATTACCGGTATCCCGACCTTCGAGCCTTCCTTCCATCTGCCGGCTATCTGGATCACCGAGGGCCAGAGGGAGCGGGCGGAGAGCTTGGGTTACACGGTTGTGGATCCACCTTCCATCATCGCAACCCATTTGACGGAGGTGATTCGCTCCCACATTGCAGAGCTTTTGACCAGGCAGGATGTGCAGAATCTGGTCAACAACCTGAAGGAATCCAACCCGGTTTTGGTGGACGAACTTATCCCGAAGATGTTGGGGCTTGGCGAGGTGCAGAAGGTATTGCAGAATCTTTTGGAGGAGGGTATCTCCATCCGGGATTTGCTTACGATTTTTGAGTCCCTGGCAGACCATGCTTCGGCGACCAGAGATACGGATGTGCTGACGGAATATGTGCGCCAAAGCTTAAAGCGCGCGATTTCCAACAAATATTTTCCGGCGAATGAGACCACCAGCGTGGTAACCCTGGATCCCCGTGTGGAGCAGGAGATTATGGCTTCCGTGAAGCAGACGGAGCAGGGAGCTTATCTGACTCTGGACCCGGAGAAGACACGCAAGATTATGGCTTCCGTGGAGACGGAGGTAGGGAAGTTGGAGAGTCTCGGAAAAAATGCTATTATCATTACATCCCCCATTGTGCGGATGTATTTTAAGAAGTTGACAGAAGAGTATTTTAAGGATCTGATTGTTGTGTCTTATAATGAAGTGGATTCCAGTGTGGAATTACAATCTGTGGGAATGGTGACATACGCAAATGACAATTAATAAATTTCAAGGCAAGACAAAAGAAGAGGCAATTGAAAAAGCGAAGCAGGAGTTGGGTGAATCGGCCGTGATTATGAATGTCAAGGAAGTGAAACCAAAGGGGATTTTTCGCGCCTTCAAGAGTTCCACCTACGAAGTGACGGCGGCAATGGAGGAGAGAGAGGTATCTGTCAGCCCCATGAGCGCGCTCAGCGCCCCCAAAAAAATGCATGATTCCATCAGCCTTGCCGCAGACGAAAAGATTGATATCCCTCCGATTGCAAGGCCGATTGCGAAAACAGAACCCATTCTGGGGCCGGAGCAGATCAAGAAGGCGGAGAGTTCCATGAAAGCGGAGCGGGGTGCAGAGGCACCGCGGGAACCTGACACAAATATAGAAAAAAGATTGGATGATTTGTCGACTATGCTGGAAAAGAAACTGGGTGTTCCCAAGAATCCGGAGACAGAAGCTGCTCCTGTAGCGCAGACTCCCAAATCACAGAGCTCGGAGGAGTTAAATTTTGTGCGGGTGCTGTACAACACCTTAATCAACAATGAGGTTAACGAGAAGTATGTGAACCAGATTATGGATGAGGTGGAACAGTTCATCAAGCCGGGCAACAGTGTAGATGTGATTCTGTCCAATGTATACCAGAAGATGATTCTTCGATTCGGAAGACCGGAGACGATTCGTATGACCGGGCGGAGACCGAAGGTTATCTTCTTTATTGGTCCCACCGGCGTGGGCAAGACCACAACCATCGCAAAAATCGCTTCCAAATATAAGGTGGAGCAGGACAAAAAGGTTGCCTTCATCACTGCGGATACTTACCGGATCGCTGCCACGGAGCAGCTTCGCGTGTATGCCAACATTCTGGATTCTCCCATGTCGGTGGTGTACAGCTCAGAGGATTTAAACGCTGCAATTGCCCGGATGGAGGATTACGATTTGATTTTTGTGGACACTGCAGGATTTTCTCACAAGAATGAGAACCAGCGCAGTGATACGAAGAAATTGATTGACGGCACGGACGTTGCTTTTTCCAAGGAAGTGTATCTGGTACTCAGTGCCACCACCAAGTACAAGGATCTGCTGGATATCATTGATATCTACAAGGAGATTGCCCCGGACTTCAAACTGATTTTCACAAAACTGGACGAGACCAGTGCATACGGAAATATCCTGAATGTCAAGTTATATTCCGGAGCGGATCTCTCCTATGTAACAAATGGTCAGAATGTGCCGGATGATATTGAAGTCTTCAATACCCAGAAGGTTGTTAAGCAGTTATTGGGGGGAGGCAGATAATGGATCAGGCGACTCAACTTCGCAATGTTATTAAGATGCGCAACCAGAACAGTGCACCCCAGGCCCGTGTGATTACCATCACAAGCGGAAAGGGTGGCGTGGGCAAGTCCAATCTGGCTGTGAATCTTGCAATTCAGTTAAAAAAAGCGGGAAAGCGTGTCATCATATTCGATGCGGACTTTGGCCTGGCAAATATTGAGGTCATGTTCGGTGCAATCCCCAAGTATAATTTGTCGGATTTGATGTACCGCGGTATGTCCATTCAGGAGATCATTACCCCGGGACCTATGGATATCGGTTTCATATCCGGAGGCTCCGGTGTGATTTCTTTGAACAATCTCTATCACGACCAGATTATGTATTTAGTAAAATGCCTAAACGAATTGAATGAATTGGCAGATTTTATTATAATAGATACAGGCGCAGGAATTTCGGATCAGGTGCTGGAGTTTGTGATGGCGAGCCCGGAGGTGCTTCTGGTGACAACGCCGGAACCAAGCTCACTCACGGATTCCTATTCTCTGCTGAAGGCTTTATACCGCAATCCCAATTTCCAGACCGGCGGAACCACAATCCATGTGATCCCCAACAAGGTGACCTCCAGGGAGGAAGGGATGGCGGTCTATGAGAAACTGGAGTCCGTGGTGGAACAGTTTTTGAACGGACATTTGAATTATCTTGGGATGATTCCGCAGGACGCTGCGCTGGAGCGCTCTGTCAGACAGCAGAAGACCGTCTCTTTGAATGAGCCGAATGCGCATTCCACGAAGGCCTTTGCCTTAATAGCGGAGAGCCTTTTGAGCGGGAACGGAGAGCAGACACAATTAAAATGGGGAATTACACAGTTGTTTACGAACTTTTTATCACGAAAAAGATAGGGGATAATGGATGCTACTTTCGGATATCACCAATTTGGGGGACAAGATTGATATCCAGTTGGTTCAACAACTGGAACAACTAAAGAGCGGGCAATTGAGCGAACCGATTCGGACGTACAAGAGCAGTCTGTTCGATTATCTGAACGATAAGGAAATCGAGATTGCCATGCCCACAGAGAATGGCAGGATGGTGCTGTTTCAGGTTGGGTTGCGCTGCAGGATGCTTTTTTATACAAAAAAGGGATTGTACACCTGTTTTGCCACCGTGCAAAAGCGGTATAAAAAGGACAATTTCTTTATGCTTCAGATGCTGGTGGTCTCAGATCCGGTCAAGTTCCAGCGGAGGGAATTCTTCCGTGTGGAGTCCATGATTGACATGAAATACATAAGAGTTCCCAGAGCGTTTGCGGAATACCCCACTACAGAATCGGTGTTCGAGCATATTCAGGAATTGGGATATGTGGAGAATCAGCGAAAGGGTATCACGCTGGATATCAGCGGCGGCGGTATTCGTTTTGTATCCGATGAGAGAATGGAACCGGAATCTTTCATTCTGATAATTATCCGGCTTACCAACGATAAAATTGATCAGACATTCTATTTGGTTACCGAAATGATAGATTCCATCCCGTCACCGAAAGTTTCGGGGAAATTTATCTCGCGGGGGAAATTCCTGTTCAAGGATTTGAAGGACAGAGAGGGAATTGTGAGATACGTATTTGAGGAAGAGCGAAGAATTCGCAGAAAAGAGATGGGATCATGAAGAAAAACATTTTAGTTGTTGATGACTCTGCACTTATGAGAAGGGTTATCTGTGATATAATCAATTCAGATAACAATTTTCAGGCAACTGACACCTGTAGAGACGGACTTGAGGCATATGAAAAATTGAAGACCACATCCTACGATGGAGTGCTTCTGGATGTCAATATGCCGAACATGGACGGCCTAGAGTTGTTGGAACGGTTACAAAAAGAAAACATCAAGGCGAATGTCGTGATGGTCAGTACCCTTACCACAAGGGATGCGGAAGTGACGATTATGGCGCTGGAACGAGGTGCAATCGATTTTGTGACCAAGCCCACCAATATTGTTGAGGCAAAAGGCGAGAAGTTCAAGAATCATTTAATCGAGGTTTTGTCCGCCGTTTTGAATTCCCGTTCCTACCTGACAAGGAAACCTGCTGTGGCAGCACCTTCCCAGGACCGCAGAAATCTCTCTGCGGCTCCCCTTGATTCCAAACCGATTGGTTCCATCAAGCGGATGAAGGCAACCGGGAAGAACCGCTTGGTTGCGCTTGCCTGTTCCACAGGCGGGCCCAAGGCATTGCAGGATGTTGTTCCGTTTTTGGACCGCAACATGGATGCACCGGTTGTCCTCGTGCAGCATATGCCGGCCGGGTTTACCAAATCCATGGCAGATCGACTGAACGAGATCAGTAAGGTGGAGGTCAAGGAAGCGGAAGACGGGGATGTGTTGGAGAAGGGGCATGTCTATATTGCTCCCGGCGGAAGACATATGGAGGTCAAGAAGAACCCTGACGGTTCGCACAAGATTGTATTGAACGATATGCCGGCAATCGGGGGATTGCGGCCCTGTGCAAATATCACGTATGATTCACTGTCCGGTTCCGGGTATGACGAGATTGTGTGTGTTGTTCTCACCGGAATGGGGGCAGATGGAACAAACGGTATTTTGTCCCTGTGTCAGCATAAACCGGTATACGTCATCTCCCAGAATGCGGAGACTTGTGTAGTGTACGGAATGCCAAAATCAATTGCGGAGGCGGGAGTTGTCGATGAAGTTGTTCCTCTAAAGGAAGTAGCGAAAACGATCATCAAAAAAGTGGGGGTAAAGTAAAATGGATGTTAGTCAGTATCTCGAGATTTTTATTGACGAAAGTGGGGAGCATTTACAGACCTTAAGTGACTGTATCATGACTCTTGAGAGCGAGCCGGACAACAAGGACACTATCAATGAGGTGTTCCGAGCTGCTCACTCCTTAAAGGGTATGGCGGGCACCATGGGCTTTAAGCGCATGCAGCACCTGACCCATGACATGGAGAATGTGTTCCAGGAGGTGCGAAGCGATAAGATTAAGGTTGACAGTGCCATGATTGATTTGCTGTTCGAGTGTCTGGATGCCATCGAGGGATATCTGGATAATATCAAAGCGACATCCGATGAGGGCACCGAGGATAATGAGCTGATCATTAAGGAACTGAACGATTTTATCGCCAAGGCAAACGGTGAAACCGTTCCGGATAAGGCTCCGGCTGCAGAGACCGTTGCGGAAGCAGGCGGTGAGGCGGAGGAGACCGCTGCACCGGTTGAATCGAAATTGGTAACTTTTGAGCTGAGTCAGCATGAACAGAAGGATATTGCCGCAGCGCGTGAGGCAGGCAACAAGATTTACGGCCTTACCGTTTATATTCAGAAGGAATGTCTGCTTAAGGCGGCACGGGCTTTTCTGGTGTTCCGCGCGGTGGAGGAGCTTGGCAATATTGTGGTATATCGCCCAAGTTCACAGGATATTGAGGATGAGAGATTCGAGTTGGATTTCAGCATTTACGTTGCAACCACAGAACCTTTGGATAAACTGATTGCAGCAGCTAAGAATGTGTCTGAAATTGAAAATGTGGTCGGGGAGGAGATTCCGAATACAGAAGAGAAGGTTGTGGAACAGGTACCGGCGGAGACAAAGCCTTCCACAACAGCCAAAGAGGAATCCAAGCCTGCGGCAGCCGCAGCACCTTCCGGCAGTGCTCCTGCCAAGAAAGCATCCGCAGGAAAACCGGCAACCAACAGAACGGTCCGTGTGGATATCGAGAAATTGGACGCTTTGATGAATCAGGTTTCCGAGTTGATTATTGCGAAGAACTCACTGGTGTCTATCAGTTCCAGCGAGGGTGGAAGCTTTGCAAGTCAAGGCTTCCATGATCAGATCGAATATCTTGAGAGAATCACTACCAATCTTCATGAGTCGGTTATGAAGGTTCGAATGGTTCCTATCGAGAGCGTGGTTAACAAGTTCCCTCGTATGATTCGCGATTTGTCAAGAACTCTTGGCAAGAAGATGGAACTGGTGATGACCGGTGAGGATACAGAGCTGGATCGTACCGTTGTGGATCAGATTGGAGATCCGCTCCAGCATTTGCTCCGCAACTCTGCGGATCACGGTCTTGAGGATGCTGCTCTCCGCGCAGAGAGAGGCAAGCCTGAGACGGGAACCATTTTCCTGAATGCATACCAGGAAGGTAACAACGTTATCATTCAGGTTGGAGATGACGGTAACGGTATTGATACAGAAGCAGTCAAAGCGAAGGCAATTGAGCGCGGTATTGTAACCGCGGAGCAGGCGGAGGCAATGAGCCAGAAGGAAATCGTGAACCTGCTTTTCATGCCGAGCTTCTCAATGGCAAAAAAGATTACGGATATTTCCGGCCGAGGCGTTGGACTGGATGTTGTGAAGTCCAATATCGAACAGTTGGGCGGAGATGTGGAAGTTAAGACAACCCTTGGAGAGGGATCCACCTTTACGGTAAGACTTCCGTTGACACTTGCAATCATCCAGGCTTTGATGGTTGAAATCCGTGATGAAAAATATGCGATTGCACTCGGTTCAATTTCAAACATTGAGGATATTCCGGTTAAGGATATTAAGTATGTGGAGGCTCGCGAGGTGATTCATCTTCGCGGTATGGTTATTCCGCTTATCCGTCTGGACAAGATTCTCGATATCGAACCAAGAGAGCAGGAGCCTGAGAGTCTCACCGTAGTAATTGTGAAACGTGGCGATAGTCTGGCTGGTCTTGTGGTGGACAACCTCATGGGACAGCAGGAAATCGTTATTAAATCATTAGGTAAGTACATCAACGGTAATAAACTTATCAGCGGCGCAACAATCCTTGGTGACGGTGAAGTGGCACTGATTCTTGATGTGAATACTTTGATGTAGGAGGGGTGAAGACATGGCTGACAATAAAATCGAGACAACGGAAAAGAGCACAAAGCAATATATTGTCGTTCAGATTGGCAATGAAAAATATGGAATTGATATCGGGTATATCGACAATATCGTTCGTATGCAGAAGATTACCAGAGTTCCGAAGGCGCAGGTATACTTTAAGGGAATTATCAACCTTCGCGGTGAGATCGTCCCGGTAATGAGTATCCGCACCAAGATGGAACTGGAGGATGATGTGATTACCAACAAGACCCGTATCATCATCCTCAAGATAGAGGACAAGGGGCTGCTCGGTGTGATGGTGGATGAAGTGTGCGAGGTTGTCACCCTCTCGGAGGACGATATCGATACCATGAGTTCCAACGCCAAAAGCGGAAAGGATTCCTTTATCAGCGGAATCGGCAAGAAGGACGATACGTTGATTTCCCTTTTTGAGATCAATGCGATTATCGAAGAGAAAGATAATAATTAATAAAGTATTGGCTTATATAGTGAGGTACAAAAGCCTCACTATATGCCTTTATGGAGGATTCTATGGGTGATGTTTCACTGGACAATGTCAATGAGATGTATCTTGACGTTTTAAAAGAAATCGGAAATATTGGGGCGGGAAATGCGACAACTGCAATCGCAACCATGATTAATGCCAAGATCAATATGAAGGTTCCGAAGGTTCAGCTTATGGACGCGAGTGATTTGGGCGGAGCAATCTGCCCGGAGGACGAGACGATAGTGGGAATCTTTTTGGAAGTGACCAATGACATCAGCGGTAGCATGATGTTTTTGATGAGGATGGATTCTGCCCATTATCTGATCAATAAACTGATGGGAATGGAAAGAGATATCGACAGCCCGTTTGAGGAGATGGAGTTGTCTGCGTTGAAGGAGATTGGCAATATCATTGCGGGTTCTTATCTCTCCGCATTATCCAACCTGACAAGATTGACCTTGTTGCCCTCTGTGCCGTACATTTCAGTGGATATGGCTGCTGCAATTTTGAGTGTGCCTGCTATTATGTTTGGCCAGTATGGGGATAATGCATTGTTGATAGAGACGGAGTTCGGAGATGATGTGATGATCAACGGGTACTTTATTCTTATGCCGGATCCGGAATCATATGCGAAACTTCTTGCCTCTCTTGGAATTGTGATATAAAGGGGATTGTAAATGGGTGAGATTATCAAAGTCGGCATGGCAGACTTGAAAATCGCCAAAGCACCGGACATACTTACAACCCTCGGTTTGGGTTCCTGTATAGGGTTGACTTTGTATGATCCTGCTGCAAAAATTGGTGGACTGGTTCACTATATGCTGCCAGACAGTACAAAACTTAAGAACAATACCAACATTGCAAAATTCGGTGACACAGGGATTCAGGAGCTTCTTAATCAGATGATTAAGGAGGGGGCTGTACAAAGACGGTTGGTTGCAAAAATCGCCGGAGGAGCCTGCATGTTTGAGGTCAGCGGAATGACGGCGGTTGGGAATGTTGGAGCGCGCAATACGGAGCAGGCGAAGACCATGCTCGCAGAATTTAAAATTCCTCTTATTGCGGAGGATACCGGCTTAAATTATGGGCGTACTGTGGAATTAGATTGTTCTACGGGAGCGTTTACAATCAAAGCTGTAGGAAAGGAAATTAAGGTAATATAATTCATGAAAACAAATTATGTTCCGGCGATAGTGATGCTTTCAGCGGGCCTGATTGATTGTATTCTGGCAATCGGTAAAGACATGTCCCTTGTGGATTTTACCAGGCAGTTATTGTTGGTATTGGTCATTTTTCTTATCATCGGGTGGATTGCCCGCATTGTGCTTGATAAGACGATGAAAATGTTTGCGGACAAGAAGGAAGAGGATAAAGAGTCCAAGGATAAAGACAAGGACAAGGAGAAGGACGAGTCGGTTTCTGAGGAGAAGGGCGAGAATACCAAATAATGAATTGGGGCACGGAAAATGAAAACAGATACGGAAAAACTATGGAAAGAATATGAAAAAAAGCCCACGCAGGAATTGCGGGAGCAGCTGATTCTTGCCTATGCCCAGCTTGTCAAGCTGGTGGCGGGTAGACTTAGTATGTATTTGGGCCATAATGTTGAGTTCGAGGATTTGGTGAGTTACGGGATTTTTGGTCTCATCGATGCCATTGACAAATTCGATTGCAGCAAGAATGTCAAGTTCGAAACATACGCATCTCTTCGTATCCGTGGGACAATTTTGGACCAGATTCGAAAAATGGATTGGATTCCCCGCACCATACGACAGAGACAGCGCCAGATCGACGAGGCAATCAAAAATGTGGAAATGCGCACCGGAAAGAACGCAACGGACGAGGAGATCGCAAGGGAGCTACATATATCGGAGGATGAATACGGAAATTGGCAGGCCCAGATGAGCGTGACCAACGTGGTGTCCCTGAACGAATTCGAGGAGCAGGGGTCCGCGTTGGAGCCGGTGATGGATACCTCCCGCAATTCCCATTTCGCCCAACCGGAGGATGTGGTAGAGGAAGAGGAATTAAAGCAGATGCTGATGGAGGCTTTGGACCTCCTGACGGAGAAGGAACGCAAAGTTATTGAATTGTACTATTACAGCGAGATGACACTGAAAGAAATCAGTCAAATCCTGGAGGTGTCGGAGTCCAGGGTTTCGCAGCTTCACACCAAGGCGCTGGTCAAGATGCGCAAGAAGATGGGCAATTACATGAATATATTAACAGATGGAGTATAGCTAGGGAGAGGTTTATGCGCAACCAGTATTTTCAGATGGTTTTTCGGGATAATCAGGCGTTTATCCATTTTTTTCCACCCCGGGACGGAGGGAAAAATGTGACAATCAACGAGGTGACGGCCTATCTGGAGTTCCGAAAATACAAGGAATACAATTTGGTGGAACTGAACAAAGCAATCGGGGAACCAGAGCAGGAAACCGAAGTTTTGGTTGGCCCATGGGATGGAATCCGGATTCGTGAGATGATGGATATCAACGTCAGCCTGGACAAGATGAAAGTGGTTTGCCGCTTTTATCCGCCCTCCGAGGGTGGGCAGCTGATGTCAGCCAAGGAGATTGTGGATGATCTGACCTTCCACAAGGTAAAGCACGGTCTGGATCAACAGGCTGTTTTTTCCTTTCTGCAAGACCGCAAATACTGTACAGATTACATTTTCGCTTTGGGCACACCCCCGGTTCACGGGCGGGATGCTAAAATCGAATATTTTTTTGCTACAGCGAAGAATCTGTCCCCAAAACATAATGAGGACGGAAGTGTCGACTACAAAGAACTCAACACCATCAGCCATGTACACGCGGGAGATCTCCTGGCAAAGTTGACCCCGGAGGATCCGGGAAAACCGGGAAAGAACGTGTACGGGGAAGAAATCCGTCCCAGAACGGTAAAAACGGCGAAACTATCATACGGAAACAACATAACCATAAACGAGGAAGGTACCGAGATTGTATCGGATGTCACGGGCCATGTGAATCTTGTGAACGGAAAGGTGTTTGTATCCAACGTGTTCGAGGTGCCTGCAGATGTGGACAATTCCATCGGCAACATCGAATATGAGGGAAGTGTTTTGATACACGGCAATGTGAAGAGCGGTTTCACCGTTCATGCCTCCCAGGATGTGATCGTGGAAGGTGTGGTGGAGGGCGCAGATGTTTCTGCCGGAGCCCAGCTGATAATCAAGCATGGTGTACATGGAATGTTTAAGGCCAATCTCCACGCGGGGACGAACATGATGGTAAAATTTGTGGAGAACGCCACGGTTGTGGTTGGCGGTTATCTGGAAGCAGAGCAGCTGATGAACAGCGATGTCTCCTCCCGGGATTGCATTCGCGTGCACGGGAAAAAGGGCTTGATCAACGGCGGTGTGCTGCGGGCTGTCAATTATATTGAAGCCGATAATATCGGCTCGGAAATGGGCACAAACACCACCCTCGAAGTGGGTGTGGATCCCACAAGAAAAGAGCGATACATCGCCCTGGCGAAAGAGATTGAGAGCCGGACCAAGGAGATCGAGGATATCAAGATTATTTTGGCCAACTATTCCGCAATTTTGCGAAGAGGCGAGCGCCTGCCTCAGGACAAGATGATTTATGTTCAACAGCAGGCGGTTCTGTTAAAGCAAAAACAGACGGAGATAGCTCCGCTTCGGGAGGAGATGATGGCAATTCACACGGAGATGATGGCGTCGAACCGTGCATATGTTTCTGTGAATCGTTCCATCTATCCGGGGGCTGTCATTGCCATATCCGATTTGTCCCTTCAGATTCGTGAGATAACTAACGCATGCAAATTCAAGAAGGCAGATGGAACAATCACACATGTTCCGCTATAGAAACGGGGTAATGTTATGTCAATTCGTCCGATCGATTTTAACGGTATGATTCAGAGGACTACCGACGTGGGAACAATTAAGCACCAGGAGGATGCAAAACCGCTTGTGGATCAGCAGAATATCCAGGCGCAGGTGACGCGGAAGGAGGATGCCGCAGCACATCAGGTTCAGGATTCCGCGGAGAGCGCCAAGACGGGAAATGATGCCGATGCAAAGGAGGAAGGAAAAGGTCAGTACACTCCTTCGGGCCGGAAGAAGACATCGGACAAGAAGAAAAGCGACGGAAAAGTGACCTTGAAGGGGACAACCGGAAGTTTTGACATAAAAATTTGAGGAGAATTATGGTTGCAGTAGAAATTATACTGATTACAATTGGAGTTCTGTTCATAATCGGCAGCTTTTTCATCCATGAGAAGCTGACAGACAAAGATATTGAACGCATCTCGGATATGAGCGAAGCACAATTGTCGGTGATTGTTGAGAGACAATTGAAAAATGCGGATTCCAAAGTGGAAGATGCCATTGATGAACTCATTGATGAAAAAATGGCAGAAAGCAAGCGTGTCATGGAGCGCACATGCAATGAAAAGATTATGGCGATCAATGAGTACTCGGACACCGTTTTGGATGCCATCAACAAAAGCCACAATGAGATTATGTTTTTGTACAGCATGCTGAATGACAAGCATAAGGAACTGACCGGATTGGCCGGGGAATTGCAGGAATTCTCCATGACCATGAAGAATACGGAAAGCGAAGTGATGCAGAAGATCACAGTGGCAATGTCAGAGGTGGAGCAGCGCGTGGAGGAGGCTGAACCCGTGCCGGAGAATGAATTCCTCAAGGCTGCGGTTTTGCCGTCCGGGAGCGAGGAACGCAATCACAACGATGATATTCTGTTTTTACATAACGCAGGGAAAAGTGATGTGGACATTGCAAAGGAATTGGGACTGGGACTGGGCGAAGTCAAGTTGGTGATTGGATTGTTTGACGAGGGCAAGAGCAGTGAAATTTAAATATTACCTCAGAGGCGCGGGGATGGGAATTCTGTTTACCACGATTGTTCTGATGATTTCGTTCCGTATTCACGGAAGCGACGGTCGGAATAATTCGGACAAGGATTATTATGCAGAGGAATCCCAGACGTCCCAGGAGACGGAAAAACAGGATAATTTGAGCGAAAGTAGTCAAAAGCCGGGTGGTACCACCGAGGCAATGGATGACGGGAACGCAGCGGATACATCAGATATTGGGAGTGAAACAGATACAGCGGATGCATCGGATAACACAGGCGCAACAGTGACGATTGAAGTCTACCGTGGCGAGGTGTGCAGAGGAGTTGCGGAAGATTTGCAGGCGTGTGGGCTAGTGGAGGATTCCGAGGAGTTTCGGCTCTACATGGATCGGATGGGATACGATCAAAAGCTTCGCGTGGGAACCTACGAGATTCCCAGAGGGGCTTCCTTTGAGGAGATTGCGCAAATAATAATCAATTAATGGAAACAATTAGAAATAAGTACTTGCACACAAGCCTTTGGTATGATATAATTCCAAAGACTTTAAAACTAATAAGCACATGTGTGGAGATGACCCGGTGCCGAAAATACGCTGTTCGGTGGGTGTAATCAATGGGAAGCACATGGAAGACAATCAACCAAATGGAGGTAAAAAAATGAGCGTAATTTCAATGAAACAGTTACTGGAAGCAGGTGTTCATTTCGGACATCAGACAAGAAGATGGAACCCTAAGATGGCTCCATACATCTACACCGAGCGCAATGGTATCTACATCATCGACTTGCAGAAGTCAGTAGGCAAGGTGGATGAGGCTTATGATGCAATTTCCGATATTGCAGCACAGGGCGGAACAATCCTTTTTGTAGGAACCAAGAAGCAGGCACAGGACGCTATCAAGTCTGAAGCAGAGCGCTGCGGAATGTTCTATGTCAACGAGAGATGGTTAGGTGGTATGCTTACCAACTTCCGCACCATTCAGACTCGTATCGCTAGATTAAAAGAAATCGAGGCAATGGCTGCTGACGGTACTTTTGATGTTCTTCCGAAGAAGGAAGTAATCCAGATTAAGAAAGAGTGGGAGAAGCTGGAGAAGAATATCGGTGGAATCAAGGAAATGAAGAGAATCCCTGATGCAATCTTCGTAGTAGATCCTAAGAAGGAGCACATCTGTATTCAGGAAGCACAGTCTTTGGGCATCACTCTTATCGGTATCGCTGATACAAACTGTGATCCGGAAGAGTTGGATTATGTTATCCCGGGTAACGACGATGCAATCCGTGCTGTAAAGCTTATCGTTTCCAAGATGGCTGATGCTGTAATCGAGGCTAAGCAGGGCGTAGAAGCTGTTGCACCGGAAGAAGAGGCAGAGGTTTCTGAAGAGGCCGTAGTAGAAGAGTAAGAATTGATAAATATGCAGGATGGTAACATCGAATTTGCCACCCTGCATAATTTTTGGAAATGTAAATGAATGGAGGAAATTAAAATGGCTATCACAGCTTCAATGGTAAAAGACTTGCGTGAGATGACAGGCGCAGGAATGATGGATTGTAAGAAGGCATTAAACGAGACAAACGGAGATATGGATGCGGCCGTTGAATATTTGAGAAAAAACGGACAGGCAAAGGCTGAAAAGAAGGCAGGACGTATCGCAGCAGAAGGTCTCTGTACTGTAGTTGTCAAGGATAACGCAGCAGCTGTTGTTGAGGTGAACTCTGAGACAGACTTTGTTGCCAAGAACGATACTTTCCGCGATTTCGTTACCGCAGTAGCAAATCAGGCAGTTGCTTCCGACGCAACTGATATCGATGCTTTTATGGGAGAGAGCTGGAATGAGGATGCTTCCAAGACCGTTCAGGAAGCTCTTGTTGAGAAGATTGCGGTTATCGGTGAGAACCTTAAAATTCGCCGTTTCGAGAAGATTGTTGCCACCGAAGGTTGCGTAGTGTCCTATGTACACGGCGGCGGAAGAATCGGTGTTATCGTTGAGGGTGCTACCTCTGTTGTCAATGATGAGGTGAAGGAAGCTCTCGGCAATATCGCAATGCAGATTGCAGCTATGAATCCAAAGTATGTGAGCAGAGATGAAGTGAGCGCTGATTACATCGCACATGAGAAGGAAATCCTCCTTGCTCAGATCATGAACGACCCGAAGGAATCCCAGAAGCCGGAGAAGGTAATCAACGGCATGATTGAGG
The DNA here is from genome assembly GCA_029008875.1 of Lachnospiraceae bacterium. Classification (GTDB taxonomy): domain Bacteria; phylum Bacillota; class Clostridia; order Lachnospirales; family Lachnospiraceae; genus Roseburia. Next base: position 72,346 of record JAQXJP010000015.1, read on the forward strand.
GACGTATCAGCAAGGAACTCAAGGATATCTGCCTTGTGGACCAGGTTTACGTTAAGGCTGAGGATGGAAAGCAGACCGTTGGAAAGTACCTTGAGGAAGTTTCCAAGAAGGTTGGTGCACCTGTTTCCGTTAAGCGTTTCGTTCGCTTTGAGACCGGTGAAGGACTTGAGAAGAAGAATGAGGACTTCGCAGCAGAGGTTGCAGCTCAGTTGGGCTAATTGACAAACGAATCTTGCAAATGTATCATGAATACCCCGTATGTTTTAAGACATACGGGGTATTTTTGTCATAAAAGTAATTTTTGCAATAAAAGAGAGATTATTTTTAAAATGATATATATGGGGTTGAAAAGTAATCAAATGTTTATTATAATAAGCATAAGATTAGCGAACTGATGGGGGTACTATGACACAGCGAGAGAGACAGATTTTGCAATGGATTGAGCAAGATCCCATGATTTCCCAGGAAGCGCTGGCGGAAAAAGCGGGAATTACGCGCTCATCTGTGGCAGTTCACATTTCGAATTTGATGAAAAAAGGGTATATTGTTGGAAAAGGGTACGTTCTTCGGACCGGAACCTACGCCGTGGTGGTAGGTGGCGTCAACATGGATATTGGCGGGAAATCCTACAACCCCTTGGTGCCCAATGATTCCAACCCGGGGGAAGTGCACATGAGCCTGGGAGGAGTCGGGCGCAACATTGCACACAACATGGCGCTGCTGGGAGTGGAGACCAGATTGCTGACCGCCTTTGGAGATGATTTATACGCGGAAAAAATCGCGGGATCCTGCGGGGAACTGGGAATTGACATCAGCGGGGCGCTGAAAATACCCGGGGCATCCACTTCCACCTATCTCTATATTGCCGGGCCGGATGGAGAGATGGAAATGGCGGTATCGGACATGGATATCTGCAAGGAGATTACACCCGAATATCTGGCAGGCAAGATGCATGTTCTCAACAATGCCCAGCTGGTGGTGGCAGATACCAATATCCCTCAGGAGTCCCTGAAATTCTTGGCGGAACATTGCAGTGTTCCCATTTTTATTGACCCAGTATCCACTGCAAAAGCAGTAAAAATTAAATCAATACTTGATAAAATTCACACTCTGAAGCCTAACAAGCTGGAAGCGGAACTGCTGAGTGGAGTGAAAATCAATGACACACAGGATTTGGACAAGGCTGCGGACATACTTCTGGCCACCGGACTTCGGAGGGTGTTTATCTCCCTGGGAAGTGACGGGGTGTTTGCCGCGGACCACAAGGAGAAGATGATTGTTCCCTGCAAAAAGGTGGAACCCTTGAACATGACAGGAGCCGGGGATGCGTTTATGGCCGGATTAGTCTGGGCATACCTGGAGGGAACGGATCTAAAAACGACCGCAATTGCCGCCTCTTCGGCGGGGGCAATCGCCATAGAGGGGGAGGATACCATCAATCCCCAGATGTCGGTGAAACGGTTACAGGAAATGATGGCAAGATAAAATATTTTTTGGAGGTAAAGACAGATGAACATGAACAGATTTTTGGATGTAAAACCGGAAGTGGCGGAGGCGATTTCCCAGGGGAAACCGGTGGTGGCGCTGGAGTCCACCATTATCTCCCACGGTATGCCCTATCCGCAGAATGTGGAGACCGCTCTCAAGGTGGAGGAAATCATCCGGGAAAATGGTGCAATTCCCGCTACCATTGCAGTGATTGGCGGAAGACTCAAGGCCGGACTTTCTCCGGAGGAGATTGAATATTTCGGAAAAAAGGGACAGGAGATTACCAAGGCTTCCCGCAGAGACCTTGCAGTCCTCTGTGCGAGAGGGGAGGACGGAGCAACAACCGTCACCACCACAATGATGATTGCCCATATGGCGGGAATCAAATTTTTCGCAACAGGAGGAATCGGCGGAGTTCACAGAGGGGCGGAGACAACTATGGATATCTCCGCGGATCTGGAGGAGCTTGCCCACACTCCTGTGATGGTTATCTGTGCGGGGGCAAAGAGCATTTTAGACCTGGGTCTCACCTTGGAATATCTGGAGACTCACGGCGTCCCGGTGCTCGGCTATCAGACCTCGGAGCTTCCCGCATTCTACACCAGAACCTCCGGTTTTTCCGTGGATTACCGAATTGATTCGCCGGAGGAACTGGCTGCGGCATTCAAGGCACAAAACGATATGGAACTTGGGGGAGGAATGCTTGTGACCAATCCAATTCCGGAGGAATATTCTATGGATCCTGCAGTGATCAACAAAGCCATTGATCAAGCGATTGCAGAGAGTGTGGAACAGGGAATCCATGGAAAGGCATCCACACCGTTCCTACTTGCGCGGGTGGCGGAACTCACAGGGGGAGACAGTCTGGCATCCAACATCCAGCTGGTGTTCAACAATGCTAAACTTGCAGCCCACACGGCGCTTGCGTACAGCAAAATGTAATAGAAGGATTGACGTATCACTGTCAGCGTAACAAACCCGGGGAGGAATCAATCCCCGGGTCTATTTTTTGCTTCGCATGCACATAAAAATATTAAATTTATATTTAATAAATGAAATGCGACGCAAAAAGATTTTATTCGACTGGACCTTTTTCCGCTTTACAATTAATAGAATTATGGTAAAATGATTTATGATACTATCGGTGGAGGAGACAGAGTGACGGCAGAAAAGAGGCAGGAACAGGAGCAGCAGAGGTTGCGCAGAGCCCGAGTTAACAAAATACGGAATGGAATCGTAATTACCATTGCTACATGGATGGTCGTTTCATTTCTCGCAATTGTGATTCTGTCGGTTTCCCTGATTCGCATGAATTGCAAGATCAAGCGATTGGAGCAATCCGTTGCCACCGGTACATACACCCAGACCGTGGAGGATTCCGAGAAAGCGGATGAGGCGGATACGGAGCCTTTTGCAAATCTGGTGACAGGGATTGACACAGAGGATAATATGGCCGCCGAGGGCGATGAACATTTGGTTTATCTGACCTTTGATTCCGTGCCCGGGGACAATACGCTGGATTTGTTGCGCGAGTTGAGAAAATACAATGTCAAGGCAACTTTTTTTGTGTCCGGTGAAGCGGCGGAGGAGAATGGGGATATCTGTCAACAGATTGTGGACGAGGGACATGCAATCGGCATGCGTTCCTACTCCAACCAGATGAGTAAGATTTATTCGTCCAGAGAAGCTTTTTTGGCGGATTATCAACAGATTCACGACTACATACTCACCAACGCGGACACGGACAGCAGACTATACCGGTTTCCCGGGGGAAGCGGCAATGAGATCAGCAATTTGGACATGGCGGTTTTTGCCCAGATGCTCACGGAGCACGGGGTGACATATTATGACTGGAATGTGTCAGCCGGGGATGCTTCCGCGGATTACACGTCCGATACAGTGATTGCAAACGTCACACAAGGCGTTTCACAATACAAGACATCGGTTGTGCTGTTGCACGACGATGACACCAAGTCAAATACGGTGGAGGCCATCGGGCCGCTCATCGAGGCTTTGCAGGATATGGGAGCCGAGATATTGCCGATAGATGACAACACAAAAGTAATTCAATATATCCATGCGGACAGTATTGAATAGAATGAATGGAGGAACTTAAAAATGGGACTTTTTAAGGATTTTAAGGAAGATTTTTCACAGGCTGTTGATGAATTGCTTCCGGGTGGAGAGGATATCTCTTCCACAGAGGATACGGAGGGGTTGGTAGTCGACACACTGGATGAGTCGGTGGATGTCCAGACCGAGTTGTCCAAACTGGATGGACTTCTGGAACAGGCAAAGGTTGAGCCGGCTGCTGCTTCACCGAGCCTTGAAGCAGAATTTGCAGCGATGGATCAGGTTGCGGGAAAAGAGTCTGCGGCAAAGAAAACAAAAGTAGAAACAGTTAAGGAGACAAAGACAATGAGCGAGAGCGTATCAACATTAGGAGCAATTAAGCCAAACGAAGCAACGGACGAGACTTCTGTCATCACAGCAAGCACCGTCCTTACCGGTGATCTTCAGTCATCCGGATCTTTCGAGATTCAGGGAACCATTAACGGAAATATTACCTGTAACGGCAAGATTACCGTGACCGGAACCATCAACGGTAACAGCAATGCTTCCGAGTTCTTTGCAGATGTTGCCAAGATCGAGGGTGAGGTTGTCAGCACCGGTACGGTTAAGGTTGGAACCGGTTCTGTTATCATCGGCAACATTACCGCAACATCCGCAGTGATTGCAGGTGCGGTAAAGGGTGACATCGACGTTCAGGGGCCGGTTGTTGTGGATACATCCGCAGTCATTATGGGTAACATCAAGTCCCGCTCTGTACAGATCAACAACGGTGCAGTTATCGAGGGATTCTGCTCTCAGTGCTACGCAGATATTGATGTTCAGGGACTTTTCGAGTCAAAATAGGAAGGAACGCATAGGATGAAGCGCATTTTATTAAAATTAAGTGGTGAAGCTTTGGCCGGAGAGAAACATACCGGCTTTGATGAGGCGACCGTCACGGTGGTGGCAAAGCAGGTAAAACAGCTTGTGGATGCCGGTACAGAGGTTGGTATTGTCATTGGAGGCGGCAATTTCTGGAGAGGCCGTACCAGTGAGACCATCGACAGAACGAAGGCGGACCAGATCGGCATGCTTGCGACGGTTATGAATTGCATCTATGTTTCGGAGATTTTCCGCTCTGTGGGAATGAAGACGGCAGTGCTCACTCCATTTGAATGCGGTTCTATGACGAAACTTTTTTCCAAGGATCGTGCGAATAAGTATTTTGCACATAGCATGGTTGTATTTTTTGCGGGAGGAACCGGTCATCCGTATTTTTCCACAGATACTGCAACCGTTCTTCGGGCGGTGGAGATTGAGGCAGATGAGATTTTGCTTGCCAAGGCCATCGACGGTGTCTATGACAGTGACCCCAAGACCAATCCAAATGCCAAGAAGTATGATGAAATCAGTATCCAGGAAGTCATCGACAAGAAGCTTGCCGTTGTGGATTTGACTGCTTCCATTATGTGCATGGAGAATAAGATGCCAATGTATGTATTTGGATTGAACGAAGAAAACAGTATTGTAAAGGCCCTGAATGGGGAAATTAACGGTACGAGGGTAACCGTATAGGAGGATTAGAAATGGATGAGAGATTAACGGTATTCCAAGGGAAAATGGAAAAATCCCTGAATAATTTGGAAGAAGAGTTTGCGGCAATCCGTGCAGGGCGGGCAAATCCGCACGTGTTGGATAAGCTTCGCGTGGATTATTATGGAACGCCTTCCCCGATTCAGAGCGTGGCAAATGTCAGTGTTCCGGAAGCTCGCATGATTCAGATTCAGCCGTGGGAGGCTTCCCTGGTAAAGGAGATTGAGAAAGCAATCCTTTGTTCCGATATTGGAATCAACCCGACAAATGACGGAAAAGTGATTCGTCTCGTGTTCCCGGAACTCACCGAGGAGAGACGTAAGGAACTGGCCAAGGATGTGAAGAAGAAGGGTGAGACCGCCAAGGTTGCAATCCGTAACATTCGAAGAGATGCCATGGACTCCTTCAAGAAGTTGGGGAAAACAGAAGATATTTCCGAGGATGAAATCAAAGATTTAGAGGACGGTATGCAGAAGCTTACGGATCAGTACGTTGCCAAAATTGATTCCGCAGTGGATGCCAAGACCAAGGAAATCCTTACGGTATAAGAAGTGGTATAAGAGGACATGGGGATCTCATGTCCTCTTATTGGCTTAATTAGGAGATGAATGATGAATATTCCGCAGCATGTAGCGATTATTTTAGATGGAAACGGCCGATGGGCCAAAAGTAAAGGAATGCCCCGCAACTATGGGCATACCGTGGGAGCCAAGAACGTGGAGAACGTATGCCGGGCGGCTGATGAGCTGGGTATCAAATATGTGACCATGTACGCTTTTTCCACGGAGAACTGGAATCGCCCCAAGAACGAGGTGGATGCCCTGATGAAGCTTCTGGAAAGCTATCTCAAGAACTGTATCAAAACCGCGGAGAAAAATCATATGCGTGTGCGCGTGATCGGTGATATACGGCGGTTGGATGAGAAATTCCAGGACAGTATCCGCAAATTGGAGGAAGCCTCCGCGAAAAATGACGGGCTCAATCTGACGATTGCCATCAATTACGGAAGCCGGGATGAGATTACCCGCGGGGTTCAAGAAATTGCAAAGCAGGTGGCGGAGGGGAAAATACGCCCGGAGGACATTACGGAATCCATGATTTCGGACAATCTGGACACCGCCGGAATTCCGGACCCGGATCTTTTGATTCGGACAAGCGGGGAATTGCGCCTGTCCAATTACCTTCTCTGGCAATTGGGGTACAGCGAGTTCTATTTCACCGATGTGCCATGGCCGGATTTTGACAAAAAGGAATTGGAAAAGGCTATCGAAGCATATAATATGCGTGACCGTCGATTTGGAAAAATCGATGAGGATACAAAGGAGGAGACCGATGTTTAAGACCAGACTTTTGAGCGGAATTGTTCTCGTAATTCTCGCCATTGGCTTTATCATTCTCGGCGGAGACATTTTGCTTGCGGTAATCGGATTGATTTCCCTGATTGGAATGTATGAACTGTATCGGGTTCTGAAAATAGAGAAAAGTGTGATAGGAATAATAGGATATCTGGCGGCGATTGTGTATTTTCTGAATATACGCTTTGCCTTTATCCCGGACATCTTGATGCTGGTGTTTGCGTTTTTGATTCTCTTGCTTTTTGCCTATGTATTTTCCTATCCCAAATATGATGCCAAGCAGGTTATGACTGTATTCTTTGGCCTGTTTTATGTGGCGGGAATGCTGTCCTATGTATATCAGATTCGCATGCTGGAGAACGGAAAATATCTGGCGTTTTTGGTATTCATCTGCTCCTGGGGATGCGATACCTGCGCTTACTGCGTGGGAAAACTCATTGGAAAACACAAGATGTCACCGATTTTGAGCCCGAAAAAATCCGTGGAGGGCGCATTCGGAGGTGTGATTGGGGCTGCGCTCCTGGCGGCGTTGTATGCGTTTATCTTCAGGAATGCAATGTCCTTAAGCACGGTGGAAATCTGGATTATTGCGGGAATCACTGCGGTTGCGGCACTGATTTCCATGGTTGGGGATCTGGCGGCCAGCGCAATCAAGCGCAATTATGACATCAAGGACTACGGGACATTGATTCCGGGGCATGGCGGCATTCTGGATCGCTTTGACAGTATGATCATTACCGCGCCGATTATTTTTTATCTTGCATTGTATGCGATGCAGTAGGAGCGAAGGATGAAAAAGATTGCAATTTTAGGCTCCACCGGTTCCATCGGAACACAGACTCTTCAGGTGGTGGAGGAACAAAAAGATTTGGAAGTCGTGGCTCTTTCCTGCGGTGGCAACATCAAACTGCTGGAGGAGCAGATCCGCAAATTTTCGCCCAAACTGGTCAGTGTCTGGGAGGAGAAGGACGCGGGTGTATTGCGACAGAATATCGCGGATTTGCAGGTGAAGGTGGTCTGTGGAATGGAGGGGCTGCTGGAGGTGGCCACCGTTCCGGAGACGGAAATTCTGGTGACTGCCATTGTGGGGATGTTGGGAATTCGTCCCACCATCGCCGCCATTGAAGCAGGAAAAGATATTGCCCTGGCCAACAAGGAGACTCTGGTGACCGCGGGACATATTATCATGCCTCTGGCCCGAAAGAAGGGAGTGTCCATCCTGCCGGTGGACAGTGAGCACAGCGCAATTTTCCAGTCCCTGAACGGGGAGCGGCACAATAAGATCCACAAGATCCTTCTGACCGCATCGGGAGGTCCTTTCCGGGGCAAAAAGAGGGAGGAATTGAAGCAGATTCAGGTGGAAGATGCCCTGAAACATCCCAACTGGGCCATGGGCAGAAAGATTACCATTGATTCCTCCACCCTGGTGAACAAAGGGCTGGAAGTGATGGAGGCAAAGTGGCTGTTTGACGTGGAATTAGAGCAGATTCAGGTGGTGGTTCACCCCCAGAGCGTCATCCATTCCGCCGTGGAATATGAGGACGGCGCGGTGATTGCGCAGCTTGGGACGCCCGATATGAGGCTTCCCATCCAGTATGCTCTGTATTACCCGGACAGACGTCCTTTGTCCGGCAAACGTCTGGATTTGTTTGCCCTGGGACAACTGACCTTCGAGGAACCGGACACCGAGACATTCCGGGGGCTCGCCCTGGCGTATCAGGCCATGAAGCAGGGGGGCAACATCCCCACGGTGTACAATGCGGCAAATGAGCGCGCAGTGGCACTGTTTTTACAACGGAAGATTTCTTATCTGCAGATCACGGAGATCATCGAGGCGGCTATGAATGAGATTTCGTTCGCCGAATCGCCGAACCTTGACCAGATTCTTGCAACAGAGCAGATGACCTATGATTTTATCGACAGCAGGTGGTAGTTTTGAATATTCTTATAGCAATTATTGTTTTTAGTGTCATTATCATTTTTCATGAACTGGGACACTTTTGGGTGGCAAAGGCCAACGGAATCCAGGTCAACGAATTTTCGCTGGGACTGGGGCCGACCCTTTTCGGATTTCAAAAGGGGGAGACCAAATATTCCCTGAAGCTTTTGCCCTTCGGAGGGGCATGTATGATGGAGGGGGAGGATGGCACCTCCGACAACCCCAGGGCATTTCCCAACAAATCTGTCTGGGCCCGCATGAGCGTGGTGTTTGCGGGACCTTTTTTCAATTTTATCATGGCGTTTGTGTTTTCCTTCATCATCATCTGCTGTGTGGGCTACGACAAGCCCCAGTTGAGCGGTGTCATCGAGGGATACGCCGCGGAGGAGGCAGGGCTTCAGGCCGGTGATGTGATTACGGAGATGAACGGTCTTAACATCCATTTTTACCGCGAAATCAGCGCCTATTCCACTTTCCATTCCGGGGAGACGGTGGAGGTGACCTACCAGCGGGACGGGGAGAAGTACAAGACCACCCTGGAGCCCAAATACGATGAGGAGACCGGACGCTATCTGTACGGTTTTATCGGCAATTATGAGTACACCAAGGGAAACGTGTTGGACAATGCCATGCATGCGGCCTACGAGGTGCGTTATTGGATTTACACCACATTCCAAAGTCTGAAAATGATGTTTACCGGAGGCGTCTCCGTGAATGATATGAGCGGCCCGGTGGGAATTGTATCGAGCATGGGGGAAGTGTACGAGGAATCCGTAGCCAACGACGGATATTACTATGCATTCCTGAATATGCTAAATTGGGCAGTGCTGTTGTCCGCCAACCTGGGCGTGATGAATTTGCTTCCAATCCCCGCATTGGACGGAGGAAGGCTGGTATTTTTGATTGTGGAGGCAATCCGCGGGAAAAAGGTGGACCCGGACAAAGAGGGATTCGTCCATTTTATCGGCATCGTTCTCCTGTTGGGACTGATGGTAGTTGTAATGTTTAACGATATTCGAAAATTGTTTATTTAGAGGGAAAATACGATGGATATGACGAGAAGAGATACCAAGACCATTCAGATCGGAGACCGGGTGATTGGCGGGAAAAATCCGATTCTGATTCAATCCATGACCAACACCAAAACCGAGGATGTGGCTGCCACCGTCGCGCAGATACAGAGACTGACAGCGGCGGGCTGCGATATCATCCGCTGTGCGGTTCCCACCATGGAAGCGGCAAAAGCCCTTGCGGAGATCAAGAAGCAGATCACGATTCCCCTTGTGGCGGATATTCATTTTGATTATCGGCTTGCCATCGCTGCCATGGAGAACGGTGCGGACAAGATCCGCATCAATCCCGGGAATATCGGAAGTGGGGAGCGGGTGAAGGCCGTGGTGGATGTGGCAAAGGAGCGGAAGATTCCCATTCGCATCGGTGTGAACAGCGGATCCCTGGAGAAGGATTTGGTGGAAAAATACCACGGAGTTACTGCGGAAGGAATCGTGGAGAGCGCCTTGGATAAAGTCCACATGGTGGAGAATATGGGGTATGACAATCTGGTCATCAGCATCAAATCCTCCGATGTATTGATGTGCGTAAAGGCTCACGAACTGATTGCGGACAAAACTCCCTATCCGCTTCATGTTGGAATCACGGAGGCGGGGACACTCACCAGAGGAAACATCAAATCCGCTGTGGGCCTTGGCATGATATTGGGACAGGGAATCGGAGACACCATCCGGGTATCTCTTACCGGAGACCCCTTAGAAGAGATTAAGTCTGCAAAGCTGATTTTGAAGACACTCGGCATCCGCAAAGGCGGAATCGAGGTGGTTTCCTGCCCGACCTGCGGCAGAACCCAGATCAATCTGATTGAGCTGGCCAACCAGGTGGAGAGCCTTGTGGAGGAATTTCCGCTGGATATCAAAGTGGCGGTTATGGGCTGCGTGGTCAACGGACCGGGGGAGGCGAAGGAAGCGGACCTGGGAGTTGCGGGCGGAATCAAGGAAGGCCTGATTATCAAGCACGGAGAAGTATACAAGAAGGTGCCGGAGGATCAATTGCTCTCTGCACTTCGCTATGAATTAGAGCACTGGAGTTAGACAAATGGCCAAGCCGTTTTTTGATGTATTTCCAACCTTAAAGTTGGAAGGGGAACTTAAACGTATCTTAGAAAATGCAGAGATTACCAAATTAAGTGCGAATCATGAGCAAACTCATATTCGCATTTATTTGCATGCAAACAGACTGATTGAGAAGCCTCTGATTTGGAAATTGGAGGAGACAATGAAAAATCAATTGTTTGCGGAAAAAAGTGTAACCCTAAAAATCTATGAGAAATTCACCCTCTCGGAACAGTATACCCCGGAGCTCCTGATGGATGCGTACAAGGAGAGCATTCTCCTGGAGTTGCAGCGCTTCAGTCAGTTGGAGTACAATCTTCTCCGCACCGCGGACATGGAGTTTGAGGAGGGTAATCGCATGATTCTGACTCTGGACAATACGATTATTGCCCAGACCAGAGGAAACGAGATTGTGGAGTTCCTGGAAAAAATCTTCTGTGAGCGCTGCGGGATGAGTCTGATCATTCAGGTGGAGTTGCGGGAGCCCAAGGAGAGTAAATATCGCAAGTTTGCACAGGAGCAAATTCAACTTGAGGTCAAAAACATCTTGGAGAGGACCCAGGCGGCTCTGGACAATGCGGAGAATGGGGATGGGTTTGACCAGGAAAAAGCACAAGATAATGTTGCAATCGATTTGGCAAAAACTACAGATAGTATAGAAAAAAATGATGCAAAAGTACCAGATGTTGCAGGAAAAGTTGCAAAACCAAAACAGCAATTCGAAAAAAAAGGCGAATTCCGCCGTCGATTTTCGGATGGAGAGTGGAAAAAATCCACCAATCCGGACGTGGTGTACGGCAGGGACTTTGACGAGGAGCCCATGGAGATTGCAAAAATCGACGGTCCCATCGGGGAGGTGGTCATCCGCGGAAAAGTTCTGTCTCTGGAATGCAGAGAAATACGAAATGAGCGAACCATTGTCAGCTTTGCGGTCAGTGATTTCACCGACACCATTGTTATCAAGATTTTTCTGAAAAATGAGGATGTGAAGGAATTTCTGGGTGGTGTGGATGCCGGGAAATTTATCAAGATCAAAGGAGTTGCCGTCATTGACAAATTCGACAATGATTTGACCTTGAACAATATTGTGGGAATCAAGAAAATCAATGATTTTACCAGTGTTCGCATGGATACCAGCCCGGAAAAGAGAGTGGAGCTCCATTGTCATACCAAAATGAGCGACATGGACGGGGTATCCGACGTGGCGGACATTATTAAGCGCGCCATGAAGTGGGGACATAAAGCTATCGCTATCACGGACCATGGGGATGTGCAGGCCTTTACGGAGGCAAACCATGTGGTGGAAAAGGCTGATAATTTTAAAGTGATTTACGGCGTGGAAGCCTATTTGGTGGACGATTTGAAATCCATCGTCACCGACAGTCGGGGACAGTCCCTGGACGACAAGTATGTGGTTTTTGATATCGAGACCACAGGATTCAGCCCTTCGGTCAACAAAATTATTGAGATTGGCGCAGTGAAGGTGGAACAGGGTAAAATCACGGGCAAGTATTCGGTGTTTGTGAACCCTCAGGTGCCCATTCCTTTCCGCATTGAGGAACTGACCTCCATCAATGATTCCATGGTGATGGACGCCCCAACCATCGATGTGATTCTTCCGGAATTTATGGATTTTTGCCGGGATTGTACCCTGGTGGCACACAACGCGGATTTCGATGTCAGCTTTATCTTACATAACTGCGAGGAGTTGGGAATCGATTATCGCCCAACCTATGTGGATACGGTGGCTCTGGCCCGCATACTGCTTCCTTCCCTGAACCGTTTCAAGCTGGACACGGTGGCAAAGGCGCTGAATGTGTCATTGGAGAATCATCACCGTGCAGTGGATGATGCGGGATGTACCGCAGAAATTTTTGTGAAAATGATTGCAATGCTGAAGGAACGGGGAATTGAGGACCTGAATCAGGTGAATGACATGGGACATTCTTCCGTGGAAAACATCCGCAAGATGCCCACTTACCACGCGATTATTCTGGCAACCTGCGACCAGGGAAGAACTAACCTGTATCACCTGATATCCTCCTCCCACATCAAGTATTATCAGCGAAGACCGCGAATCCCCAAGAGCGAATTTCTGAAAAATAGGGATGGACTATTGATTGGCTCCGCCTGTGAAGCAGGAGAATTGTATCGCGCAATCCTGAACGGAAGGCCGGAGGAAGAGATTGCAAGGCTGGTGGAATTCTATGATTATCTGGAGATTCAGCCTCTGGGGAACAATGCCTTCATGATCCGGGATGAGGACAGTCCCATCGCGTCCAACGAGGATTTGATTGAGATTAACAAGAAGATTGTGAAGCTGGGAGAGGATTTCGGAAAGCCGGTTGTGGCAACCTGCGACGTTCACTTCCTGGATCCGGAGGACGAGATCTACCGAAGAATCATTATGGCCGGAAAAGGCTTTAAGGATGCGGATGAACAGGCACCTCTGTTCCTTCGCACAACGGAGGAGATGTTGGCGGAATTCTCCTATCTCGGTGCGGCAAAGGCGGAGGAAGTGGTGGTTACCAACACCAACAAGATTGCGGATATGTGTGAACGAATCTCACCGGTTCGCCCGGACAAATGTCCCCCTGTCATCGAGAATTCCGATCAGATGCTTCGAGATATTTGCTATAACAAAGCACACAAGATGTACGGGGATCCCTTGCCGACCATCGTGCAGGAGAGACTGGACCGTGAGTTGAATTCCATCATCGGCAACGGATATGCCGTAATGTATATTATCGCCCAGAAGCTGGTGTGGAAGTCCAATGAGGACGGATACCTGGTGGGATCCAGAGGATCCGTGGGAAGCTCCTTCGCAGCCACCATGGCCGGTATCACGGAGGTAAACCCCCTCCATGCCCACTACCTGTGCAAGCACTGCAAATACAGCGATTTCGACTCGGAACTTGTGCGTTCCTTCTCCGGGCGAGGCGGCTGTGATATGCCGGATGCCATCTGCCCTAAGTGCGGGCGCCCCCTATCCAAGGAGGGATTTGATATTCCTTTTGAGACATTCCTTGGATTCAAGGGGAATAAGGAGCCGGATATCGACTTGAATTTTTCCGGAGAATATCAGGCTAAGGCCCACAAGTACACGGAGGTAATCTTCGGGGAGGGACAGACCTTCAAGGCGGGAACCATCGGTACTTTGGCGGACAAGACCGCATATGGTTACGTGAAAAATTATTACGAGGAGCGAGGAGTCCACAAGAGAAGCTGTGAGATTGACCGCATTGCCGCCGGCTGTGTAGGGGTTCACCGTACCACCGGACAGCACCCGGGCGGTATTGTAGTTCTCCCCATGGGCGAGCAGATAGACACCTTCACCCCGGTGCAGCATCCGGCAAACGATATGACGGTGGATATCACCACCACCCACTTTGATTATCACTCCATTGACCACAACCTGTTGAAACTTGACATTCTTGGGCACGATGATCCTACCATGATTCGAATGCTGCAGGATCTCACAGGAATCGATCCGACCCAGATTCCGCTGGACGACCCTGCGGTGATGTCTCTTTTCCAGAATACCTCCGCATTGGGGATTCAGCCGGAGGACATCGGAGGATGTAAATTGGGAGCCCTTGGGATCCCGGAATTCGGTACGGATTTCGCCATGGGCATGTTGCTTGACACCCAGCCGAAGGAATTTTCCGATTTGATTCGAATCGCCGGACTATCCCATGGAACGGATGTGTGGTTGGGAAATGCGCAGACCTTGATTCAGGAGAAGAAGGCCACCATTTCCACTGCAATCTGTACCCGAGATGACATCATGATTTACCTCATCGGCATGGGATTGGATTCGGAGGAATCCTTCAAGATTATGGAGAATGTGCGTAAGGGTAACGTGGCAAAAGGAAAATGTGATAAGTGGCCGGAATGGAAGCAGGATATGATCGATCACGGCGTGCCGGATTGGTATATCTGGTCCTGTGAGAAAATCAAATATATGTTCCCGAAGGCCCACGCTGCCGCGTACGTTATGATGGCCTGGAGAATTGCCTATTGCAAGGTGTTTTACCCCCTTGCGTATTACGCAGCCTATTTTTCCATTCGCGCATCCGGTTTTTCCTACGAACTTATGTGTCAGGGAAAGGAGCGGCTGGAGGCATATATGGACGACTACAACCGGCGCAAGGATACCCTGTCCAACAAGGAGCAGGATGTGCTGAAGGATATGCGTATCGTTCAGGAGATGTACGCCCGGGGATTTGAATTCGAGCCCATTGATATCTACACCGCACAGCCTCACCGCTTCCAGATTGTGAACGGCAAACTGATGCCGTCCTTCAACAGTATCGACGGCCTTGGAGACAATGCGGCGGTCATGATTGCGGAAGCAGCCAAAGATGGACCGTTTTTATCCCGGGACGATTTCCGGGAGCGAACCAAGACACCGAAAACGGTGGTGGATCTGATGGGGGATTTGGGCCTGCTTGGGGATATTCCCCAATCCAACCAGCTGTCCCTGTTTGATTTTACGTAATGGGAGGCATTATGAGTAAATTTACCGAGTATATCTGCTACCTGCCATTTTTTGAATGAGGAGAATGAAATGAAATTCGTAAAAGATTATATGACGGATGCCGTTTTGCGCCATGAATTAAATGAACTGACGGAGGCAACATTTGGCTTTGATTTTGAAAACTGGGTTATAAACGGATATTATGAGGGGGATTACATTCCATATTCTTTTGAGGAGGATGGAAAAATTCTGTCCAATGTATCTGCAAACATCATGCATTTTGTGCAGAATGGAGAAAAAAGGACTTACATTCAGATCGGCACGGTGATGACTGCGTCCGAATATAGAAAGCAAGGGCTTGCCAGAGCAATCTGCCCAAAACAGGTTTCTCTGGATAGGGTAATCGGGGAGATAAATCTTGAATATAAAGAGTTAAGGTTAGGGTTCACA
This sequence comes from Lachnospiraceae bacterium, assembly GCA_029008875.1. GTDB lineage: Bacteria > Bacillota > Clostridia > Lachnospirales > Lachnospiraceae > Roseburia. Next base: position 87,829 of record JAQXJP010000015.1, read on the forward strand.
CCGCGACAGAACGAGATGGATTTGTTTGAAGCTTCTGTATTTGACGGTGGGGACGATTATCGGCTGTTTTGCATGGGAAGCGAGTTGGAAAGTATAGAACAGGAGAAATTGTATTTTCCGACTTTTTCGCATGCATAATTGAAATAAAGGAACGTTTAATCCAGAGGATTGAAAAGCATAATAGTGCCGCTGTATGTAAATTTGCATAAATATGTGATTGCATTTTTGTCATGGGTTACGCGTTTAATCTTTGAAAATATCCATCCCCACGATTACAATGAAAGCAGATAGATTTTATCAGCATCATAGCCGGAGAAATACATAATACAACGAATAGAGTAACCAGGGAGGAGAATTTCAAATGAAAGTGGTTATCAAAGAGGATATCGTCAACGAATTAAAGCGTGTAGGACTGAAGAAAAACGATGTGGTTATGGTACACACATCGCTAAAAAGCATGGGGTATATCTGTGGTGGCGCCCAGACGGTGATAGAGGCATTGCTGGAGGTAGTAGGCGAGGATGGCACAATCATAATGCCGACCCAATCATGGAGAAATCTGGATCCGGAGGAGGGTGTTCACTGGGAGGCGGATAAAAACGACTGGCAGTTGATTCGGGATTATTGGCCTGCCTACGACAAAAATATTACTCCCACAAATACCATGGGCGCAGTGGCTGAAATGTTCCGGCAGTGGCCCGGAAGCATCCGAAGTAATCATCCTGCAAGGTCGGTGTGCGCTTACGGAAAGTATGCGGAGTACTTAACAAAGGACCATGATCTCTCCAATATTTTCGGGGAAGGTTCCCCGGTTGCCAGACTGTATGAATTAGGCGGAAAGGTCTTACTTCTGGGCGTTGGTTATGATAAAAATACATCCATTCATCTGGCTGATGCAAGGGCGGAATATCCCGGAAAACATAACTGTACAGAATACAGTGCCGTTATGGAAAACGGGGAGCGTGTTTGGAAAGAATACGAGACTCTCTTTGTTGACGGGGAAGACTTTGAGGAGATCGGAAAGGCGTTCGAAGAGAAGAAGCCGGTCAGCAAAGGCGTAATCGGTGGGGCAGAAATACGGCTCATGGAACAGCGAGAGATTGTTGATTTTGCGGTCGAGTGGATAGAAAAGAATCGAAAACTTGTATAAAATATATAGCCTTTTGGACTAAAATACTTTATCTATGAAAATGAAGTGTTTTCCGGGGCTTTCAGGCAAAACCATGCCCCTTTTGTGTCAATTTCACCGGATTTTTTAAGCTTACTGATTTCTGCCGACATGGCACTGCGCTCCACACCCAGATAGTCTGCCAGGGCCTGTCGGTCATAAGGAATCACAAACTCATGGCTTTTCTGTTGTTTCGCCTGATCCAATAGGAAAGCCATTATTTTTTCTCTGGTTGTCTTCTGCGACATATATCGTATTTTCTGGGACAGCGTCAGATTTTTCTGTGCCATTTCCTGCAGCAAGTTCCGGAGGAGAAGCGTGTGAAAATGACAGGAATTGGAGCAGGTTGTTAAGATGTGTCTGCAATCCAAGAGGAGTACGGTGCTGTCTTTGACTGCAATCACGCTTACCGGCATCGCGTTAAGTCCTGCAAGAGAAAATGCTTCTCCAAATAATTCTCCGGGCTGAAGGCTGGTCATTACACTTCGGTTACCGTAATAATCTTCCCGAATTACCTGCACAGTGCCGGCGAGGACAACGCCTACAAACCGGGCAGATGTGCCTTCAAGAAATACGGGATTCCCTTTTGATATATCAATGGTTTTTCCATCCAAACACGCTATCATAGAATTTAAATCGGATTGTTCAATGCCGTCAAATAACGGACATTTCGATAATGTTTCAAAAAATTTTTCCATAAATATTCTCCTGTGTTGGAATTCCAACAGACATCTTTGGGCCAGTATAATAGAATAAGCTCGTACCGTCAAGAACAGTATGAACAGGAGGAAAAATATGATTCGAAAAATTATCCAGATAGATGAAGAGAAATGCAACGGCTGCGGAGCTTGTGCCTTAGCCTGTCATGAGGGAGCCATCGGTATGGTGGATGGCAAAGCAAAGTTGCTTCGTGATGACTACTGCGATGGACTGGGAGACTGTCTTCCGGCCTGCCCCACGGGGGCAATCTCATTTGTAGAGCGGGAGGCAGCTGCTTATGATGAAGCGGCAGTTCTGGCGGCAAAAACAATGAGGGAGCAGGCATTGCCTTGTGGCTGCCCAGGTTCTTCAGCAAAAACAATAGCGCGTCGTGAGACAGTTTCTGTGACAACGGCACCGCAGTTATCCGAGCTTAGGCAGTGGCCGGTTCAGATTAAACTGGCACCCACAAATGCAACCTGGTTCGATGGAGCAAAGCTTTTGGTGGCAGCGGACTGTACTGCTTATGCCTATGCCAATTTTCACCGGGATTTTATCAAGGGACATATCACATTGGTAGGCTGTCCAAAACTGGATGGGGTGGATTATGCAATCAAATTGACGGAGATTATCCGTAATAATGATATCCGCAGCGTCACAGTGGTGCGAATGGAGGTCCCATGCTGTGGAGGTATTGAAAATGCCGTCAAAACCGCATTGCAAAATAGCGGGAAATTTATTCCGTGGAATGTGGTGACCATTGCAACGGACGGAAGGATTTATGAGTAATCAAACAACATGGAGAAGGATTTTGTTAAGATAATGAAATAAATGATGAAATTAAGGTGAGGTGTAAAAATGTATAAGAACATTGAAAAACGGGTAAGCTTGAAACTGAAAGATTTAGTTGAGTATCAGGAAGGCCAGGTAGTAAGCAAAACCTTGGTACAGAATGAACATCTTAACATGACCATATTTTCTTTTGACAAAGACGAAGAAATTTCGACTCATGCATCCGGTGGGGATGCCATGGTTACCGTGTTGGAAGGAACAGATAGGTTCACCGTGGGTGGAGATGTGTTTATTTTGAAAGAAGGGGAAACGCTTATTATGCCGAAAGATATTCCTCATGCTGTGTATGGCGAGGAACAATTTAAAATGCAACTTACGGTTTCCTTTTAAGTATAACTTTTGGAGGTAATTTATGACAGCATATGTGAATGAAAAATGTATCGCTTGCGGTTTGTGTGTAAGCATCTGTCCTGAGGTATTCGAAATGACAGATGAGAATGTGGCTCATGCCGGGGATCAGATATTGCCGGAGCAGGAGCCGGCGGTGCAAGAGGCCGCAGACAGTTGCCCGGTGGGTGCCATTGAAGTATAATACAATTCGAAAGAAATGCCATTTGGACGAGGTGTTCAAATGGCATTTTTGATGTGCGCCTATTTTGTACTATACTGTTGAATATCATTTGAAGGAGAAAAATATGAAGTACCGACTTGGAAAAATGGAAGACCTAGATGAAATCTGTGACATGCTTTCATTGGCAATAAAAACCATGGAGAATCAAGGAATTCATCAATGGGATGATTTATACCCTACAAGAGATGATTTCCTCTTGGATATACGGGACAAAACCTTGTACGTCGCAACGGAACATGATAAAATTGTTGCAATTTATGTTATCAGCAGAGAATATGATCCGGAATATCTCAATGGAACTTGGAATTATCCCGGCGAAACTGCTTGTATTATACATCGTTTATGCGTTTCTCCGAATGTGCAGAACCGTGGAGTGGGAAAAGAGATTCTTGCTCATATCGAAAAGCAACTTGCGGGAATGGGTTTTACCTCAATTCGTTTAGATGTGTTCTCCCAAAATCCATATGCGTTAAAACTCTACGAAAATAACGGATATGAGAAGAGAGGTCACGCTGATTGGAGAAAAGGTCGATTTTGGCTCATGGAGAAAAAGATATAAAACATAATTGGAAAAAGGAAGTTTGAAAAAATGAAGAAGAAAATCGCAATTACCTCAGCTTGCATTTTGGCGGCATGTTTGACATTTTCTGCCTGTACCATTCCGGAAGATGGATCGGAAAATACCACAGAGGACGATCTGAGGCAGAATGGCGCTGACGAAATTGAAGCGCCTTCCAAGGAACAGATTCTTGCCATGCGAGAAACGGTGCTGGAGGGGATGACAGAGGAGGAGACCATGCGCTTGACGGAAAATATTAAGGTCGCAAATCTTCGCCTGGAATCCGCTTATTTGAATGATGATATTTTTGAAAAATTATCAGATAAGGATAGTACATATTGGAATTACTTCGATCAAAAAGGGGATATCGAGATAGAACAAAACGGTGAGACCGTCACTGTCTACAATCGATTCGATGCGACAAATTTTATTAACCTGATGAAAGATATGCAGAATTCCGTCCAAAACGAGATGCTATATGCTGACCTCCAGCAGTTGATTGATTTGACGCTTCTGGCACAGGAAACTCATGAGATGGAGTATGCAAATGATATTTACAAAATTCTTCATGACATGGACTATTTTCTCTTGAGATACGGAATTGAGGATGTGGGAACATTTACACGTGACAAAGGTGTGGTGAAAAAGTATTATGGTGCACTTATGGTTTACGGAGCGACACCGCCCGAATCTATCTCCGAGAACCGATACCATGTGCTATTTTCAAAAATCACGGAAGGTGATCCTGCGAAATACGGGAAAATAGAACAGGAACACCATGACTTTCAGGATGAGAATGGAAGTGTTTACTATTATTATGAGATGGAATGCTTTTATTTTGATGACAGTTATCCGGAAGTATTAAACGAAACACTCCAAACATACTACGATTCCACCCGTGAGGGGTACCGTCAGGATTCCGCATCTTATGAAGGGGATTCCTATGATGAGTTAAACACACCCTATGACAGTCTGATATTCCAGTATATTTCCTATGTGGGGGAAGATTATGTCAGTTTAGTCTACAACAGTGTGACTTACATGGGTGGAGCTCATCCCTATTCTGCATGGGACGGTATTACCATTGATTGCAGTACGGGAGAGATTGTCT
>JAQXJP010000016.1 GCA_029008875.1 Lachnospiraceae bacterium
TATTGCACGGCAGTCTGCATGAGCTGCTCTAACATGGTAGGCCATGCCAGCGCCCAAATCACACCGGCCATACCGAAATTGAGCCGGCGTTTTTTACTCTGTTCCATAACTAAATCCTCTTTTAATTAGTCCTACTGCTCCTGCTTTTTCTTCGGCGGGCGCAGTCCCATAAACTGATAGAAATAGGTCTTTAACATACCGTTGTAAATCAGGAACGGTGCTCCGTCCTCCGGGAACCATCCCTTCTTGTAGCTTTGCTTCATGCGCTCTACCATGGCTTTTTTCATAATACACTGGATATCCGACGGGCTGAACAGCTTACTCTTTACAAAGTTCGCCCTCGTCACCCAGAACTTCAAATCTTCTGTTGCTTTCAGTCTCTTCGCAAGACTGAAGTTGTCAGTCTAACGCAACGAGGTCAGACTTTTCATAACGATTGTGTCCTTGCAAACTCTTTTTATATTTCCAACATGTAATAGCTTCATCCAAACTTCTTCCTTGATTATCTTCGAAGAAATCTCGGATGTATATATTATACTCAAATTGCTTATTAATCGTTGTTTTACCCTTTTTCTTTTCTTCAATAATCTGATAATATGCATTAATTGCATCACCATAAGTCTTTCCAGCATTGCTCTTTAACCATTTCTGGAACAAAACATTAAAAGAAAAACTTTTACCTATTTTTTCTTTAAAAAAGGCTCTATGTTTTTCGGAACATACTATATTTGATTCAATTAATGTATTCTCTGTAATTGTTCCAACATCTATTGTTGCTTTTCTTTTTGCAGAAGTTTCTAATACCTTTCCCGTATCAAGAAAACAGGCAATCCTATCTGTAAGTTCAATCTTTCCACCCGAAACAGGTAGATCGTTTTCCCTACAAAAATCAACCAATTCTTCCTTCAAATAATAAAAGCTTCGAAAAGTTTCTCCATCTAATTCCTTATTCAAATCCGGTCTTTCACTCATTTGCATTCTCTCCGTAAACTTCAAAATTTTCTTCCTATATATCTATATACTTTTGCTCTGTACTTAATATACTCTTCACCAAACGCTTCTATCAAAAATTCTTCTTCAACATTTACTATCTGCAAATGAAAAAACAGTAATACAAAACCTGTTGCAAAACACAAATACCAATTAAAGAATGTAAACAATATCCCTATATGCATTAGGTCAAATCCCAAAAACGCAGGATTGCGGCTAATCGAATAAATACCTGTTGTAACAAGATTTGTTTTATCTTCTCGCTGTACCCCTGCTCTCCAGTTATCTTTCATTTGAGCCACAGACACAATGAATGTTAAAACACCTACTGCCGTTATTACACAACCAATAATTCTAAGTGCAATATGAGCAGTTCCTATGTACCATAATATACTTATAAACTGAATTATTGGAAGCACATACGTTGATATTTTCAATGTTACTTCGATAAATTTTACAAACCCAGTTTTTCCTTTCCCAAGTTGGTCTGTACTTATCCCCTGTTTCCTTTGGCTTATCATCTTAAGAAAATAGCAGATATAAAACGCAGCCATTAAGCCAAGTGTAATTATCTTAAATATCATAACATTCCTCCGTCAAATCCATTTCTCTATTTATCAAATATCTTATCCAATTCCGCAATCATAATCTCCGGATTAAACAATGCATTTTCACTATAGAGCCTCTACCATATCTGGATTTACTCCATTAGCTGTAAAAATTCAAAAGGTCCCTACTGCTGGCGCAAATTCTCCAAGAGCACCTCCAGGGTCTTGTCGCTGTTGCATTGGATATCCGGCTCGACAAATTCGTCCGCAATGCTCTCATCGACTCTGTGCCACTTTTTCGTGGAAACCTGCATGAACAACCCCGAGTTCTTCAGTCGGAAAACAGATATGTCCCCATAGCTTCTGGGGCTGTTGCCGGATGCTTCCCCGACGATGGTGCCCAGATTGTTGTCCGAGATCAGCATGGCAAAATCCATGGCGGAACTAAAGGTGCCGGTGGAGGTAAGCACATAGACATTGCCGTCAAACACCATATCCGTATACCGGTGGTTGGTGAGAGTTTCACCTTCCGAAGAGATCAGAAGCGGTCCCAATCTCCAATCCTGTCCCCAGGACCGGTAGGAATCCACGTCCAAATAATGTATGAATTCATCCGCAACCAGGGAATTTCCGCCCCCGTTTGCCCGCAAATCCACACAGACATTCTCAATTTCCTTCTCTTTCACCTCCCGAAACATCTGTTCAAGACATTCTCGGTAGGTTTCATTGTAATCACAGCTGTACAAGGTCAGAACCGCCAGGTTCTCGGCCTCCATCACCTCATATTCTACAAACTCATATCCGTCGTCCGATGAACCTTCATCGGACTCCTGCTCCCTCAGACGATCCGGGTCGTTGTACTCCCAGTACTCCTCCTCCGTCAAAAAATCCGCCTCGCCGTAGCTCTCCTCGAACAGATTACCCTCGCTGTCCCGGTAAGTGTATGTAATTCCATCCGCATCAAATCCCAGGTAATCCAAATCCTCCAAGGACTGGAGATAGACTTCCACCTTCCCCAAGCCATACTCCTTGGATTCATAACTGAAATAGTCGGAATTGGCTTCCAGAATTTCCTCCAGAGAAAAGCCATTGACTGCCACAAGCTCGTCCCCTGCCAGGGAATGTCCGTAGATATATTTCAGATAGTGATATTCCGGATAGTAGGCGCTGACAAAAGTATGTCCGTCCCCCAACCCGGAAAAAATCATCTCGATTTCCCTGCTCAGGTCATTGACCGAAATACTGTCATCCTCCTGCAAGTGGGCTAGAGCCAGATCATACCGCTCCTGCACCTCATCCGTCAGACCGTGAAGAAACATGGGATGCACATTTTTCAGATGGCTCATGGCCTCATCCAGATCCGCCTTCGCTTCCTTGTAAGTCAGCACAGTGCCGTATTCTCTACAATTGTAATTGGGATGCACCCGCATGGATATGCTGTTTCTGTACGGATTGCAGTAGGTTCCCACGAACACCACAAGCAACACCAGGACGTTCACGACGAAAAAAAGAATTTTCCCCCAAAGCCGTTTTCCCTTCCTCCATTCCAGCACAACAAGCACCAACAGTGCTATCATGGAAATCAAGCCAATCCACTTGGGCACGGGCGCAAAACACAGGTCTATGGCAATCAGGCCAACTGCCAGAATAGCGATTATGATGTCTGAGATGATTATTTTTTTCATTTAACTTTCTCCAACTTAAAATTACGGTTTCAAAAAGCATTTCCATCCATGGAAGGCTATCATTTCTGAGGTCTGTATTTTCTATAGTAAAAATAGTTGTCACTTACCATATTGGTCCCACGCATCAAGCACTTCCCTGCGGTCCGCTTTTCCCAACAAAAATTTGTATTCCCTGCCCTCTGATTTTATTACAATCAGGTTGGTAATTCCAAAGGTTTTCCCATAATACATATCATCGATGCCGGAAAAAGGAAAGTGTAGGTCCTCCTTTCGCCAGTTCAGATCATGTGCCACGAAAGACAGACCGTCCTCCCGCAGCTTCAGGTAACCTCCGATTCCGCTCCAATTATCCTTGTAGGTGGCCGGCATTACCTTTTCCCCCAGGGCAATTCCGGGGCATACCATTTTCTCCTCCGTATACAGATAGATGCCGTGAATGAGAAAGGCCGTCACCAAAGTTCCCGCCATGATTCCGATGCAACTGCTCCTCAACTCGGGATTGTTGCAAAGGCAATAGCCCAAAGCCCCCAGACAGCCTAACAACAAAAGCAGCATCATATACTTGGAAAACTTATTCTTTTCCCCGCGATAATATTTTTCCAACTGCAAAATTGCATTCTTTTCCCTTTCATCCACCTTATCATCCTCACTTTCTCTCTTCCCATTTACAATTTCGTCCATCCGGACACCGTAAAAAACCGACAGTTGCATCATGATGCTGAGATCCGGAATGTTTCTGCCGTTTTCCCATCGGGACACCGTTCTGTTGGAAACTCCGATAATCTCCGCCAATTGTTCTTGTGTGAGATGTTTTTCTTCCCGCAGAGTTCTGAAAAACATTCCAATTTTCTGCTGATCCATCGCTTTTCCTCCTTTCCGGTTTATTGTAGTAAATGGGGTGAAAAATGAACATGACACAAAGTGAGAATTCGAATATTATTCGATGCAGACTGTACGAATCCGCTCCAGCATATACGCTGCGAAGGATTCCGCGGCAGATTCTTCCAAGGCCATGGCCTCGCCGGTCCGGTACTCCTCAAGCGCCTCCCGAACCAGGTCCTTGTATTCCGAGACAGGAATATGGTCCATCCCCCATGTTCCCCCTTCCTGTTTCGACAAGATCAGTCCTTCCTCCGCATATGCCAACACCCGGCATAAATTCAGAATTATGTACATGGGGTTTTCGTTGATTTCCTCCCCGGCATTTTCCACATCGGACCAAATGCTGTCCATATAATCCGCCCTGCTCACCTTGGAAAAAACAGATGCAATCTCTCCTCCATAGAGTTTTATCCCTCTGTGATAAATGATGGTAACATGTGCCGCCAAATCCTTGTCCGTTCCATTCATTTTTTCCACATACTCCTCCGGATTGGACAGATACCAATCCAAATGGGCTATGGAAAAATGCAGTTCAAAGGGCGTTGGATATACAAAGGGATTGCACACCGATTCTTTGACGATGCTCATCTCAATCCCCTTTTTGGGTGCCTTTTTGTTCAGCTCCACCACCATATCCATAAATTGGCGCTTTTACCCCTGGGATAGCGCATCCTTTACCACCACAAGCAAATCGATATCGCTCTCCTCAGGGTTGAAGCACCCCATGGCGGCAGAGCCGTGAAGGTATACTCCTGTGAGATTATCTCCCAGGATTTTTCTGCTCTGTATCACAAATTCCTCTGTTACTTCTCGATAGTCCCGCATCACATTTTCCTCCGCAATGGTGCTTCCTTATTCTACTGTTGCAATTCTCTTTTTTTCCAACTGATAAATCCGTACATATCGTTAAAAAAGAAAATCAAAAAATTAACCACCACCGGAATGTATATGGGATTCTCCATGGATGCTAAAATCCAAAGTATAATCAGCACAATGTCATTGGAGGCGTATCCCAAGGCGTAATACGATGATCGAAGCATAGTGAGTGATGCCGCCAAAAAACTTGTCGCAATTGAAATGGTGCTCAATACGATATTGGGCGTATTCAGTGCCTGCAAAATAAAATAGAACCCGGCTGTAACCGCAACGCAGAAAAAACAAAGTGCTGCAATATGCTTCCCATTTAGTTTTTGAATCGCCACCACACTTCCGTTTTTCTCGGAGGGGTTCTTGAGCCATGTGATTGTCGACCATATGGCCATGGGCATTGTCATTCCCAAGTAGGTGATCATCTCTCCCCAATACCGAAAACGCCAAGAGATAATGCCGTAGAGAATGCTGAACACAACCATGAGAATCTGTGCCCACACGTTACCCTTTGCCGCAAAAATCAAAGAGGTAACCCCAATCAATGTTGCCAAAAATGTCAACAGATCAAAATCGCCGAATGCTATGTTTGAGACGGCAACAACAATCAATGAGCCTATCCAGATAGCCCATTCCTTTTTCGATAATTCTAAAATCGGATTATTCATTTTTTTCTCCTTAAATCTTTATTTTGTAAATAGATTTAAGGAACATCTCCGGGTCCAATATCGGTATCATACGATTATTTACTATCATTTTTATCTCCTTCGCCGGATTATCTCTTACTTATGGATGATACGAAATCGAGAAATTCACTCTCTGTATATTGGTCTGCATTTAAGAAAGCAACATAGATATCCGTATTGTCAGCTGAACATAAATAAGCATACCAATATCTTGATGTGGATTCCTCTTCTGTAAGCGCAATTCCATTTTCTTCTTCATATGCAGCCTGTTCCGCAGCTGTAAATAGGTCAAAACAATATTTTACCACATACACATCAAAATCTTCTGTATGGGTAACATATGGATCTGATATTTCAGCGGTATGATTATCCAGCACACCGATTACATTTGTTAACTCATCGCCTTCATATATCGCTTCAGCATTTCCAATATTTATGCCGATACCGCCATTAACCGTCCAACCACTTGGCGCATCATTCACAAGTTCTGTTACCGGTTGTTCTCCCTTGAATGAATATCCCGCAAAACATGATACCAAATCCAAAGTATAGTTCCCCTGCTCCAGCCCATCAGGTATTGCATATGAAATTTTATTTTCCAATGAATCAGTGGCATCTGATTGCGTAGATTCAGGAGAAACTTCGCTTACATCTTGCAAATTATATGTATTTTCTTCCGTATCATTTATTCCGCATCCTACTAATCCAATAACTGCGACCAAATATAGGCCCATCAACATTCTGATTTTCATTATTATCACCTTCACTATAACTTGAGATTTATAGCTCGTACACCGCTACGATTTCGTTTCCGCACATCTCACCATTTTCAATAAATCCATATTTATGATAGATTTCTCTGGCGCGTATGTTTTCAGGTTCATAGGATAACCACACCTTTTTTGCTTCACCAAAAGGAAATGTGCGAATCAAAGCCATAGCCGCATCCATTGTCTGCTTACCCAATCCTTTTCTCTGGAAATGCTTATCAATCATTAGTCTCCACAGGCAGTAATTTTCCTTAATCAAGTCGCTTTCTTCTTCATTGCCTACCGTACCTTTGCCAATCATTACGAAACCAACCAAATCATCATCGTTATAAACAGCCAACGGCAAAGCGTTGTTACCTTCGTTCCTTGTTGCATAAGCTTCTGCTAAACTTTGAATATTCTCAGCGACGAAATCTTTTTGTTCATCAAAAGGTTCCAAAGCGCATACCTTCCAAATATTCTTATTTGTAATCTCTTCTAAACGAATCATATCAATTCTCCTCTGTAAATTTATGTTTTTTCTGTAAACCAGAGGTTACAAGTCTCCTTTCAGGCGTACAAGAGACCTTCTGACCTCAAATCCATCTGGGTATCTTTTCTTTAGCTTGTCTATATTTGCTTGGAGAATTTGTTCCAATGGCAGGTCTAATGCCGTGGCGGCTTCCGCTAAGTACCAAGCAATATCCCCCAATTCTTTCATTAAATGCTCTTTATCGAGTTCGTGGCCCTGTGCTAACCATTTCTTAACAATATCAATTGCCTCACCAGATTCACCGCATAATCCCATCACACTGTTAATAAGAACATCTTTCTTGCAGAGTTGAGGATTTAAAGTTGTCATGGCTAATTCTTGATACTCATTTATATTCATAGTCTTAACCTCCATCAAATTCCGATTTGCTACTTTCTCACTCTAGACACTATCCATCCAATCCCAAAACCAAGAAAGGACCCTATGGCAATAGTTCCTACCAAAAGCAATAAAAGCTCTGCCATAAAAGTTGTATGAATATTTGATATAGCCTCACAGCTTGCATAAACAATGAGACTGACAATAATACCTATTAAATTTTTCTTAGAACTTTAAAAAATTCTCTTATGTCTTCTCTGCTTGTAAACCGATAAAGTTTCTTTTCTGTATATATCCCCAAAAGTTTCTCTATCTGCGGTTTTGTTTCTTCCCCAAATTTTTCAACAAAATTCAAGAACTTATCATCCAACTCTTCTTCCACCCAAGGAATATCATCTCGCTTTTCTCCTACTCGAGATTTTATTCCTGAAATACATATTTCCGCTGGAAAATCCAAATAAAAAATGGTGTCGGCCTCTTTGATTCTCAACTCCATGGTACTAATGTAATTCCCGTCGATGATCCACAAATCATTTGCCATTATTTTATTCAGTTCCTGTACAAGTTCGTCATGAGAAATATGTGTTCTATCTGCATGCCAATATATATTATCCATATGAAATAGGGGTAGGTTTGCTATAGATGATAATTCTCTGGAAAAACAGCTCTTACCTGCACCCGGTGAACCGATTACGATTACCTTTTTCATATATTCTTCACTTGCCTCTCATCTATGAGTGTTATTGAGATATTTCAAAAAACATTTTCAAATCAATATTTTTACAATCATATCCAACTATTTTTATCCGATTCTCTCCAGGGGTCATGGAAACCGTCTTTGTTACGTATCCGTCGGTAGGGGTTTCAGGTGTGCACTCAATGAGTGTCGTGACGTTATCCTCTGCATCAATATGCACGATTTTTGCCTGTCCCTCCGTAAGAGCAAATGACAATTCAATTTCAACACTTTGGCTTTCTTCCAAAGTATCTGTCCATAGTGTCTGTCGACCATCAAACTTCGAAACGACAAGCGAATATCCGCCATCGATATGATTAAAAACGGAACTTTCTTTTGCATATCGGTCTCCGTTTTCTACAATTTTTTCTACAGAATCGTATTCATTTTTTGCAAACTCGTTACTACACCCGGTGAAAAACAAGCATACTGCTATAATTAATAAAACACAGTTTTTTTTCATATTATTAATTTCCTCCCTGGAAGTTAGTTTATAAACAATAAATTCTAATTAAGCCCAATATGAGAAGATGCACAGGATAGAATAAATAGAAAAACCACTTGGAGAATACTTTACCCTTTTCCATTCGCTTGCCATTATAGAAATATAAAATTACAATTCCTGCAAGGGCAATTCCTGACATACTTCCTAAAGCATAAACAATATTTGTACCTATCGAAAATCTTCCAATACCACCTGCAAAATTAATAATCCCAAATAAAAGCATCGAAATAATGAATGTACATTTTATCTTATTTCTTGATTCTCTACTCCATATAAACAGCAAGGTAAATATTGGTGCTAATAATGCCCAGTCGCAGAATAAAGAAAGCAATATCAAACCCAAGATACATATAATTTTAAAAAACTTATTTAACACTTTTTCATTCACAATCAGAATGGCAAAACATATGAGCAAAGTAAATAGCATATTGAAGCCTTGAAATTCCAATACCCCATCTTTTGTAAAAGCCATACAATATGGAATTTCAGAAATCAAGGCAAATATGAACAATCGAATCCCATAGTTCTTTTTTGAATGAGTATATTGAAACCCTTCCACAAGAAAGTAACACATTGTAATTGCTGTGAAATATCCTATGTCCAAAAATAACTCCGACAGAAAAGAACCTGATTTCATGAAGATTATTGAGATATGATTCAACAACATGGTCAACATGGCTATGTATTTAATAACATCTCTGTTTAAGTTTTTTCGGTCAAACTCCATTTTTGCTTCCATATTTACCTCCGAAAATTTTAATTTGTGAAGTTCTTTATATTTCTTGAACAGGAAAAAATAAATAATTCTTTCCAGTTGAAGGTTCTGTATAATCACATGCTGCACCACTTAATTTCATGCTTCTGGATGGAATCTCAGATTCAAGTACACCTATAAAAGTTTCCATGTAATGATCAAACATTACTTCCGTCACTAAATATTTTCTTGCCGGCAGAATCCATTTCTTCCATCCATCCGGTGCCTGCGCATCTTTAGTTACTTCTATACCCGCAAGATAATAACCTCTTGTAAAGTTGCAAGTCCACGGCATAAAAGACATTGTTTCATCACTCATTGCACCCCAGAATCCAGCGAATACTCCATTCTTTTCTTTCCTTCCAAGTCCTAATACCTCATCAAAATTTTCGTTTGCCTGTTTCCATAGATCCTGTACTATATTAGCTTCTTCTGTACATAATCCTTCTTTTCCAATAATAGCAATCTCTGGTAAATCTACAATTCTAATATCCATTTTTGTTTTCCATAAACTCATCTACTGGTCTATTCATTCCCATGAAATTTTCTTGTTTCATTTCTTCACTTTGTATTCGAGATAACCCTATAGTGGTAGTTCGTAATATAGAAAATCCGTCCATCCGGTATTTTCTGCATAAAGGCTCTGCTTTCCCCGATACTCAAACCCAAGTTTTTCATACATATGCTGAGCAGGAATATTTGATGCCAGCGTATCAAGACGGATTACTTTCTTTCCTTTTTCCATTACAAGAGAAATGATTTCTGCCATCATTCTTTTGGATACACCCTGTCCCTGGTATTCAGGAGTTACTGTAAAAATATGTAAGGAAGCCACCTCATCATCTTTCAGATTATGACTCCAGATAACCTCATGATAATCCTCCCCCTGATACATTGTAATCGCTGTCATACCTGCAACATTTTGCCCATCCATAAACAAATACATTTCCTGTCCGTCTATATAAGATTGGATCATTGCATCCGTAGGATGCTGTCCATAAATCCATCGGGCATGGACATTCATGTCTTTTGTATGCTCAATTACCTCTATATATTTCTCTCTTACAACAGCAAGATTGCCAGCTAATACCAATTGCATACTTTCTCACTCTCCTGTCTTCTGATTATTTGGGTTTCAAATTATTCACATTTTTCCATATTCTCCGCTGTTTGTTTTGCACGCAACAATCAAAAGTTCACCTCGTCCTTAGTCAATGAACAAATAATCAAATTATTTCTTTGCCCAGAATAGCTGTCTATTCTTCGTCCCCGTAATGAAGCTTCCATTTGAAATCCTAATTTATTTAGTAACTTGGAAGAAGCGATATTATTTTCATTAAACTTTGCTTCAAGCAGATACAGTTTTTCTTCATAAAAATATTTTTTTATCATACAAGTCAATGCCTCATAGGCATATCCCATATGCTGATATTTTTCTGCTATAACATATCCCAGTTCCCCAACTTTCAGTAAATCATATGGAATATCAACTGTTATGTACCCAATAATATTTCCTGATTTCTTTTCTTCTAATACCCAAGCATGTTTATTCTTCTCCAAAGAACTTACTAATGATTCCATTTGAGACACTTCACTCATTGGATATAAAATGATATATTTCCCTAAATCCTTATCTTTTCCCCAGCTCTCAAAGCAGCGCTTCGAATCCTCAAATGTAAAATTTCTTATTTTTAGACGTTCCGTTTCAATCATTTTTTCTCCTAACTCCCCAAACGGCCAAATACTTATACCTGACCTCTTTGAAAATGCCTATATGCCAATACCCCAATCGGAAGAAAATACGCACACCAGCCTAATAGTGCAATCGTTCCGCCATTTCCGGCTTCTCCGCTTGCCATATCTGTGAACACTCCTGTCATCGGCATAATAAAACAGCTGATGAAGAAAACACCATGTACCATCATCAAGTATTTCAGCCACTTGTCCGCTTTTGAATTTGGATTCATAGAAAGACCGATGAAAAATGTGGAGAGTGCCATCATTCCATAACCAAGCAAATCATAATTGAACAGCAGACCGCCTCGCTGATAATCCAGTATTCGAACGGCTTGTTCATTTAAGTCCTCCAATCGAACGCTCGTTGTCTGTGCGAAATATACCAAAAGAATCAATACCGCATAGATAACGGCAATAGCAACACCGATATTGGCAGGAACCCGTCGATCCTCACAACTTTCATATTGAAATCCCACTGCCATCATAATGTATCCCAATGGCAAAAACATACACACGAGGTATGATCCAAATGAGAAATCAATGATCATACATACAGCAAAAAGAAAGACCGTGATCGTGACAACCGCCGCACCGATTTTGGGAATTGTTCTGTTCATCATTTTTCCTCCGCAAATTCTTTTTTCTCACTCTACAAATTGGGAGTTGTAGGTCTCCTCATATCAGAAGTTATCGAATTCCTAGCTGGCCATTAGATAATCCAATTTTACGGTTGTATTCTACTTTCGCCGGCATGTAACCGTAACCGGCAGCCTTTCCTTACGGTTAGATTTTGCATTCCTCGAAATATATCCGTAGCCGACACCCTTTCCTTACGGTTAGATTTCGCATTTCTCGAAATATATCCGTAGCCGACGCCCTTTCCTTACGGTTAGATTTCGCATTTCTCGAAATATATCCGTAGCCGACACCCTTTTCTTACGGTTACATTTTGTATTTCTCGAAATATATCCGTAGCCGACACCCTTTTCTTACGGTTACATTCTGCATTTCTCGAAATTTATCCGTAGTCGACGCCCTTTCCCTACGGTTACATCCTGCATTTCTCGAAATATAACCGTAATCAGCCCGCTTAATACGATTATCCAAACATCTCGACAATCTCTAAGCTATCTATCTCTTATATTTTTCTTCAATCTTAATATACGTTAGTATCATTACGATAATCAAAAGTATCACCGCAAAAATTATAAGAATAAAAACAGGAGAATTTTGCTCTAAAAACAAAAATGGAACTCCCATCATTTCCAAAACAACAGCTGCAACAATCCATAACACGGATACTGCATTGTTATAATGCCTTATATCATCAACTACTGGCGGTTTTACAAAAGTAAAGAATCCTACTGCCTCACTTGACTTTCGGCAACTTATTCCTATTCCCAAGAAAATTGCAGCAACTATACTCCAAATAAAAAATGCAATAATCATTTCCCTACCTCACAAATTCTCTAACTCGCGTTCTTTTGTATCATCTTTCTCTACTATATATTTTCTAATGTTCTTCCATAATCAGGATTTTTAGTTGCCAAGTTCTTTACACCGATAAAAAAATTATCCAAGCCAGCTTACTTCTCAGCACAAATCAACTGTAAATTCCTAATTGCGAACTGACTATTCCCTGTCAACTGATACTTTCTTTTTTTCAACACTTTCATCAATACTTTCATAAAAAATTCATGTGTTACCAAAATACAATCTTCATTTTGACATTCACATAAATCGATCACCCTATTAGCTCTTTGTATCGTATCAATTCTTTTTTCCGCTTGACGGGGACTCCCTATATACCATTGCGCTCTGCCCAGGATATTCCACATCCATATAGGTAACCTTTTTTTCGTATCCACAAACGATTTCAGTGGAACTTCACCGAGTTCCGGCATTTCATAATGTTTCTGATTAGGGAACAGAAGTTCAGCAGTTTGTACGCTTCGCGATAACTTACTGACATATATTTTTCCGGGCACATCACACAACGGAGCAACATCGATATTTTCCAAGGCACTTCTATCGTATTCCGCGCATGCCATATCAAAATCGCTTGCAGAGCACTTTGTGGGCCACATCATATTTACTTTTCCATGGCGAATGATCGTTATTCTCAACTGTCCGTTACCTTTTTATAATCTTCCATTCATCATTTTCAACAACATATTGAAATTCACTCAAATGATCATCAAGCATTACATTGAGCAATTCATTAAAATCACTCACTAAATTAACCTCTCCCAACTCTTCCTTACTAATCCAATGCATACTTCCCTCTTCCGATGATACGATATCTCCATAAAATTCGTTAGCTTTAAACAAGAAAACAAGATATCTACCATTTTCATATTTACCATCTTTTATTGGGAACTGCTTAACTCCACACAATTTAGGATTCACAACTGTCAATCCTGTTTCTTCTTTCATTTCACGTATTATAGCTTCAACAATTGACTCTCCTATTTCAATATGTCCACCTGGAAGAGTAAATCCTTTCCAATCATTTTTTACTCTATCTTGTAATAAAAATTTATCGTCTTTATAAATCAGACATAAAGCAGTCAGTTCAACTTTCTCTGTACGTTCCATTACAATTTCCTCGCTAAATTCTATTTTATCTGCGCCGTGACAAAAGCAACGTCCCTATGGCAGCCAGATTGTCGACACAGGCGAAGAGCATGCCCTCAAGTTCTGCATCCGGCGGGGTCTGGTCCGGCACCATAATTACCTTGCACCCGGCGGCGTGGGCGCTCTTCACCCCATTGGGCGCATCCTCCACCGCGTAGCAATCCCGGGGGAGTTCCCCCAACTGCTCACAGGCGTACAGGTATACGTCCGGGGCAGGCTTTCCTTTTTGCACCATGGCCGCGGATATCACCTTGTCAAAATAGGGGAGCAGACCGGCTTTTTCCAGATAGGAGCAGGCTCTCTGGGTATCGGTGGCGGTTGCCACCGCCGCGGTAATGTGATGTTCCTTCAGAAATTGAAGCAGTTCCACTGCCCCGGGCTTCACATTCAGCCCCTCTTTTTCCAGGCACTCCTCGAACAACATCTTGCGATATTCCCGCACAGCCTCATAGTCCAGGTCGGGATCCTTGCACAGCTGTTTGAGGTGCTCGATTGCAAACGGCCTCCCCAGGGAGCGCAGCGTCAGGGACTCCTCATCCGTGATGTGGTAACCAAAGTGCTCCAGGGCCGCAGGCCAACATTTTCGGTAATATTTCTCCGTGTCAATCAGGGTTCCGTCCAAATCAAATAATACTGCCATTCTATACTCCTCAAATAGTCATTTCTTCTTGCATTTACGCCGCTTCATGATTCTGCCATCTCCGCTTTCATTTCCCGGCGTTTTCATCCTCCTGCAGCGCGGATGCCCGGCGAATCGCACCGGTTCCGAACCGGTCACGAATGCTGTCCATGGCCTTGTCCAGTTTTTCCAATTTCTCATAATCGGTGTCGTCAAACAGGTTCATCTGCCGCCCGCCATCCTCCTTTGCCACCCGGCTGGTGGACACTCCCAGCAGGCGGATTGGGGTGTGATCCCACTTTTCGTCAAAGAGTTTGCACACGTACCCATAGATTTCCTGGGTGATGTTGGTGGCGTTTGGAAGCGTGCATTGGTGGGAAGCCCGAGACAAGTCTGAAAACCGAAACTGCACACTGACTGTCTCCACCTTGGCGTCATCTCTGCGAAGCCGCATGCACACCTTGTCCGTAAGCTCCAGCAGAATCTTCTTGGCTGTGGCGGCGTCCGTCACGTCAAAGGCCAGGGTTGTGGAGTGTCCGTATCCCTTGTTGTCCGCTCGGATGGGCTCCACCGGCGAATCGTCCATTCCGTTGGCAAACCGCCACATGACTTCCCCCGCTTTACCGAATTTCTGCACCAGGAGTTTGCGGTCCTCCCTGGCCAATTCCCCGATGGTGCGAATTCCGATATTGTTCAGTTGCTTTACGGTGGCTTTCCCCACAAACAGCAGGTCCCCCACCGGAAGGGGCCACATCTTCCTCTCAATCTCCTCCAGGAAAAGGGTGTGCACCTTGTTTGGCTTTTCAAAATCGCTGGCCATTTTTGCCAGAAGCTTGTTGGAGGACACCCCCACATTCACCGTAAAGCCCAGTTCCCGATATACCTGTTCCCGAATCCGGTTGGCGGCCTCCACCGGCGCGCCAAACAGTCTCCTGGTCCCTGTCATGTCCACAAAGGCTTCGTCCACACTGAATTTTTCAATGCAATCGGAATACTGCTGCAAGATAGACATAAAAGCCGCAGACTGCTCCGAATACAGAGCATGATGCGGCTTTACCAGGACAAGGTCCGGGCATTTGCGAAGTGCATCCACCACCGGTTCCCCTGTCGTAATCTTATATTTTTTTGCCGGAATGGACTTGGCCAGAATCACTCCGTGCCGGGTGTCGATATCGCCGCCCACCGCGGAGGGAATCTCACGCAAATCCACCGGACTCCCGTTCCTCAGCTGTTCCACAGCCTCCCAGGAGAGGAAGGCGCTGTTGACATCAATATGAAAAATAACTCTCTGCATCTGTCCTATTTCCTACCGGCTTATTCCGGGTTTAAAAACCGGTCCCAATCCTCGCTGTCGCCGATTCCCTCCACGGTCATGACATAGGTTCTGTCATCGGTTCCGTCAATCACAAACTCATACCGGTATCCACCGGCCACCGGCTGCTGCACAGCGGAATACACATATCCGTCCGCGAAGGCCTCTGCGACCTGAGGATACTCCTCCGGCAACACCTCTCTGTCCTCCAGCTGGCGCATCAGTTTTCCATCCGGGTCGTAGACCTTGTAGCCCTCCTCGACCAGCTGTGTCACACGCCCCTCCCCGATCTTGAACACCAGACCGTTGGCGCGCATCTTCCGAATATCCCGATTGCAGCTGTTTTCCGGCAAAATGGTCACGTTGTCCAGGCACATGGTAAAAAATCCTGTGGCCATCTGGATCTCCGCGATATGTACCTCCGAAAACTCAAAATGTGAAAATTCATTGTGTGTGGTAAATCTCATTGCTTCCTACCGGGGCGAAATCAGTTCTCTTCGTCCTCTTTCTGTGAATACTTGTCGATGACGCTGACCGTCTCTCTTAATGTTGCCATAAGCTCCTTGGCCTGCTGTGCACTCTCGGTACATCCGTCGCCGAGTCTGACTGCCTCCAATGTGCTGGCGGAAACCTCCTGGCTGACTGCCGAAATCTGTGTGATACTATCCACAATTGCATTGTTGGATGTCAAGATGGTATCAATCTTCTCATAAATATCCTGCACAATCTGTGTCAGACCGTCCATATGGGTTCCAATCTCATTGAAATGATTCTCCGCATTGCCGATCAGATCTCTCTCCTGATTGGTCACGGACATGACGTTGTCCACCATGTTCTTGGCCGCATCCGCATTCGTCTCCAGCTCGTTTACAATCTCCTGAATTGCCTCGGTCAAATTGCGGGTCTCATCCGCAAGCTTGCGAATCTCATCCGCAACCACCGCGAAGCCTCTTCCTGCCTCCCCTGCGCGGGCACTCTCGATGGAAGCATTCAGAGCCAACAGGTTGGTCTGGGAAGAAATATTGAAGATCTGGTCCGTGATATCCGCAACCTTTTTTGCATTTTCAATCAGGCTGACAACGGACTGCACAACCTTCTCGTTGGCATCGTTTGTGCGGTCGGACTGCTCATGGAGCTGAATGGCAACCTGCTGTCCTCCCTGCACCGCCTTTGCGGATTCCTCGGACAACTCCAGCATACGATCAGACATCTCCTTGGTCTGCTGAATCAGTTCCTGAATCTGACCGGTCATTGTAGTCTGTTTCTCAATGCTTGCGCAGTTGCTGGTATTGCCCTCGGAGATATCGTTCAGCGCACTGGCAGTAGATTCCACGTTGCTGTCCAGGACGCTCATGTATTCATCGGCCTCGGCAGTATTTTTCTTGACCACATCCACCACCTGAAGCACCTCCCGGAGCAACTGATCCGTCTTCTCCTTCTGGGCTTCGATGGAGCGCATCTTCTGCTCGTTGTTGTAGTTGGAGATTCTGGTTAGGCCGCAGAGCACAATCACGAACACAATGGAGGTTGCCGCCTGAAGCAACAGCGTGGTGCTGTTGAGCGGGGCACCGGAATGCATATGTTTCAGAATTGCCACCGCATAAATCACATCCAACAGATTGACCGCGCTAAAAAATATGGCCATTCTCAGAACCAGCGCGTAGTTAAAATACAGAATATAGATGACCGCAATCGGAAATAGAATTGTAAAAACCGCATCGTTGTGAGAGCCGAACACGCACAAGGCGTATACCAGCATGTACCCCACCAGGGAGATGTGCTTGAAATTCGTCGGCCACTTTACCCTCGCCACATAGCTAATCACCATGGTGGTAAGTACAAGAATTTCCACCATCAGCATATATCCCATACTGATATTTCCCTTGCGGAAATCGGACACATACCCGAACATCATAAAGGCATCGATGATGGTAATAATGATAATTGCAAATTTATTAACCCTTTTCTCCAGCTGTAATGCTTCCATACCTTTTCTCCTTATTAAAAAGTAGAAACTTCTGCAAATATTTTACCACAGAAGCCTCTATTCTCCAATATTTTTTACAAAAAAAGCGCGACAGCCGGGCTTTTTCCCAACATATCGCGCTACTTTTTCCAAAGTCTTTATGCAGCTCCCTTTTTCTTGAGTTTTCCTGCTTTCACGAGGTTCAGATAATTATCCTCCCGGTTGGTTTCATCGACGGCCAACTGCATCAGGCGGTCGCAGGAAGCCATGTCATTTGCCCGCTGCTCATCGGTATAATCCTGTAGCACCTGGCAGATTTCCTCGTATACCACCGTTTCCTTGGCATAGTGGAAGAAGTGTTCACCCAGACGGCAGTCCTGAAAATGCCACGGCTTGGACACCATGATATAGTGCAGAATGTGAATGCTCTCCTCCGGGTAATTCATCTCGCCGAACACTTCGGCATTCCACTGCTGCTCCAGCCAGTGAACCCTGTTGTGGCAGATGAGATTCAGATAATCCTCGTCCTGTGTCACCACAAAATTGTAGGTGTGCAGCAATTCCACAAACTGATCCAGCACATGTTTTTTGCGGAATTGGTCACAATTAATAAGCAAAAGCCCTGCATTGAAATAATTATCCCGGCGGATGCCCAATACTTTTTCCACGTAAGTTCCGTAGCAGTCTGCCTGAATCATGGCCTGCTCATGGGCTGCCCCCACATAGCAATCTCCCAGTTCCTCCTCATACAGTTTGGAAATATCCCCCTCCACAATGGTATCGCTGTCGATGTAGATTGCCTTGTTGTATTCCGGAAACATCTCCGCAATGAAAAGTCGATAGTAGGTCGTCTTGGAATAATAATCCCGAAGGGGCAGCTTGTCGCTGATGGATTTCAGATAATCGGTCACATCCGTAAACACAATGGTAAAGTTTTCGTCCTGCATATCCAGCATTACCTGCTGCATCTTCTCGGAGATATTGGTATTCAACACATGGACAATATATCGGTAGTCTTTTGATGCGTTCACCATCATAGAGTGCAGTGACACCACGGTATATTTTACAAAATTATCATCACACGCATAAAAAATCGGCACAATTGGTTTCCTGTTCATGATTGATTTCCTCCTGTTGTAATTCCCATTTCTTTTGTTTTGTTAACACTTTATCTTGTGTTATTGTAAACCGCTCTTTATATTCTGTCAACAACTTTATATGGTTTTTAAAACTACATTCAGAAGTTTCTTTTGCCACAAATGTTTTTCATCCACGTGGAGCGCAAAAAACTACCCACATTTCTGTGGGTAGTTTCATGTGAGAGATACTTTTTTATTTTTATTCTCCTTGAAGACCCTGCTCGATTGCCAGTGATAACTGATTCGGGCAGGAATTGCCGCCTCTGCACTCAATTCCCTTGCAGCGGCGAATCACTTCCTCCGCCTCCATTCCTTCCGCAAGGGCTGCCACACCCTGTGTGTTCCCCCTGCATCCGCCGGTAAAACGGATATTATGTACCCGGCCATCAATCAAATCAAAATCAATCATCTGGGAACATACGCCTTTTGTCTTGTAAGTTACATGCTTTTTCATACTCATTCTCCCTTTTCTTCTCTCAATACTCGATAAATACGATATTCATAGTATACGGCCAATGCCACAATCAGTGCCACCACGATCAAACTGGCTGCATCCATGAGGGACATTCCAAATGCATCCGACACGCTCGGGATAAAAAGTCCCGTCACGAATACGAACTTGATCCACCGCAGCATACGAAGCGTATACTTGCGAACCCGAGGCGTGAACATCTGCGGTGTCAGCCGATTTACTTTTTCCGGAAAGATCTCCAGCAGCAAAAGCGCCGCATACACCAACACAAGGGCCAAAACATTCCATATGAAGCGGTACGGTTCAATATGAAAACGCACACCGTAGAATATCTGCAATCCGATATATCCGATTCCCAGCACAATGGTAACCGCTTCCAAAAGCAAAGCCCCAACCGATAAATCTTCCTTCTTCACACCTTGTTGCCCCTTTCTGAAATCCTCATCCATTCTATCACATTTGCTCTACAATTTCCACAATCAATCCACATATCTTGCTTGCATTCAAAGGACTTTGTGATATACTGTTTTTGAATTTATTTTTGAATAAAAAGGAGTAATTGCAGAATGCTCAACATACCTAAAGATTACAAATCCGAGCTGGATTTACACGACACTCAGCTGGGAATCAAGATGGTAAAAGACTTTTTCCAGTCGATGCTGGCGCAGCGTCTGAACCTGACCCGTGTATCCGCTCCCCTGTTCGTGGATCCCACAACCGGTCTCAACGACAACCTCAACGGCTACGAGCGCCCGGTTAAGTTCGGCATCAAGGAACAGGATGAGCGTGAGGCGGAGGTTGTCCACTCCCTTGCGAAATGGAAGCGTTACGCCTTGGAGAAATACGGTTTTTCCGTGGGTGAGGGAATCTACACCGACATGAATGCCATTCGCCGCGACGAGGACACCGACAACATCCACTCTATCTTTGTGGATCAGTGGGATTGGGAAAAGGTGATCACCCGGGAGGATCGCAATCTGGATTATCTCAAGGACACGGTGCGCACGGTGTACAAGTGCCTGCGCAAGACTGAGCAGTATGTCTCCATCCAATATGATTATGTGGATTTGATTCTTCCGAAGGACATTTTCTTCATCACCACCTCGGAGCTGGAGGAGATGTTCCCCGACAACACACCCAAGGAGCGGGAATACTACATATCCAAGGCAAAGGGTGCCGTATGCATCATGCAAATCGGCGGACCGCTGGGCAATGGTGAACCCCACGACGGGCGCGCACCGGACTACGATGATTGGGAGCTCAATGCGGACATCGTGGTCTATTATCCGGTTCTGGATATCGCCCTGGAATTGTCTTCCATGGGTATCCGCGTAGATAAGGAATCCTTACTCCGCCAGTTGGATATGGCAGGTTGCCCGGAGCGGGCAAATCTTCCGTTCCAAAAGGGAATCATCGACGGAACGCTTCCACTCACCATCGGTGGCGGTATCGGACAGTCCCGCATCTGTATGTTTTTCCTTCGCAAGGCCCACATCGGCGAGGTTCAGAGTTCTATCTGGCCGGATGACACCGTGGAGGCATGCAAAAAGGCAGGAATCAATTTATTGTAATTGAAAAGAGAGTGCGACCGCACTCTCTTTTTCGTTTGGGGACGTATCTTACGCGCGCAGGGACGTATCTTGCGCGAAAAAGATACGTCCCTAAATTGAATCCAGTTCGTCCAGCCAGATTCTTGCGCTGGCGTCCGACGGCATGCGAAGATCCCCGCGGGGAGATACCGCAACAGAGCCAACCTTGGGCCCGTCCGGCAGGCAGGAGCGCTTGAACTGCTGTGCGAAGAATCTGCGGTAGAAGGTCTTGAGCCATTTCAGGATAAATTTCTTCTCGTAGGTGCCTGCAAAGGCGGCGCAGGCAAGTCGATAGATTTTTGCTGGGGAAAATCCATGCCGCAGCATGTGGTACAGGAAAAAGTCATGAAGCTCATAGGGTCCCACGATATCTTCCGTCTTCTGGGAAATCTTGCCGTCCTCCGGCGGAAGCAGTTCGGGGGATACCGGAGTATCCAACACATCCAGAAGAACCTTGGTCAGGCCCTCGTCCCCACAGGTGTCGGCATAGTATCTCACCAGATGGCGCACCAGGGTCTTGGGAACGGAAGCGTTCACCGCATACATGGACATGTGATCCCCATTGTAGGTCGCCCATCCAAGGGCAAGCTCCGACAAATCGCCGGTTCCGATCACCATTCCCCGCTCCTTGTTGGCAATGTCCATCAAAATCTGGGTTCTCTCCCTTGCCTGGCTGTTTTCATAGGTAATATCATGGTTGTTCTCATCCTGCCCGATATCCCGAAAATGGGTTCTGACCGCATCCCTGATATCCACCTCCAGAAGGGTTGCCCCCACACTCTTCACCATGGCAACCGCATTGTCGTAGGTGCGGTCCGTGGTTCCGAAGCCCGGCATGGTGACAGCGATGATGTCCCCCCGGCCCTTGCCAATCATATCGAAGGACCGAACCGTCACCAGAAGTGCAAGGGTGGAATCCAATCCTCCGGAGATACCGATCACCGCGCTCTTGCATCCCGTGTGCTCCAATCTCTTTTTCAATCCGTAAGCCTGAATATTCAAAATTTCATCACAGCGCTCATTTCTCTTCGCCATGTTCCCGGGTACAAAGGGTGTGGGATCAATCTCCCGCAGGAGTTCACACGCCTCCGTCTCCAGTGAAAAAGGAACCCACACATGTGTATCCTCCGTCTCGAAGGTACTCATTCTGCGGCGGTCGTTCTCCAGCGCCTCCACATCAATCTCCCCGTAGAGAATTCCCCCGGAAAAAGGCGCGCTCTCCCCGAGAATCTGCCCGTTCTCCGCAATCAGATTGTGGCCGGAATACACCACATCCTGGGTGGATTCCCCATCCCCGGCGGACGCGTAGATATATCCGCAAATCAGGCGGGCCGACTGCCCTGCCACCAAATCCCTGCGGTAAGCGGCCTTCCCGGTAATCTCATCCGACGCGGAGAGATTTGCAATCACTGTGGCCCCCGCCATGCCGTGGCGTATGCTGGGCGGCATGGGTGTCCATAAATCCTCACACAGTTCCACCGCCACCTTGAGCCGTGGCATCTGTTCGCAATAAAAAATCAAGTCCGTGCTCACGGGGACAACCTGCACCGTGCTTCCCGCAGCCCCGACTCCCGCAACTTCAGCTTCCACATCTTTGCCTTCGGCTTCATCCCAACGCCGTAACATCTCATCGCAGCATAATTTCTCCCCCGGGGTAAAATATCTTCGCTCGTAAAATTCGTTGTAGTTAGGCAGATAGCTCTTGGGCACAAGCCCCAGCACTTCCCCGTGGGCCACAGCCGCCGCCATATTGTACAGCTTTCCGTTAATCTCGTAGGGAAGCCCCACCAGGAAAAGTGCATCAAGTGATTCGCTCTCTCTCACAATATGCATCAATTCCTGCTTTGCCTCCGCCAGCAGTTTGCTCTGCAAAAACAAGTCACCGCAGGTGTATCCCGTGATACAAAGTTCCGGAAACACCACTATCTTTGCATGATTTTGGCAGGCTTCGCGCATCATAGTGCGAATTATCTGTCCGTTATAGGCGGTGTCTGCCACCCTCACCTTCGGCGTCGCCGCCGCCACTCTCACAAAACCGTCTCTCAATGGTCTTTTCCTCCCTCCCGGATTCCCGGGATTCCTTTCGTCCCTCTCTGACTATTTGCGGAATTTCTTTAACTCATCAATCTCAAACCGATAAGCGGTATTACAGAACTGGCACTTCACTTCAATGCTCTCGCCATCATTGATAATGCTGTCCAAATCCTTTTTGCTTATGGTGGACAATGCCCGTGACACCCGCTCCTTGGAACAGTCGCAGCGGAATTCTGTGGGCATGGTGTCATTTACAACCACTCCGAACTCACCCAGAATCTCCTCCAGGATTCCCTCCGGGGTCAATCCCTTTTCCAACATATTGGTAACCGAATCGATCTCCCCGATCTTCTTCTCCAGCTTCTCTATGATTTCGTCGCTGGTAAAAGGCATCAGCTGGATGATAAATCCGCCGGCCTGCTTCACAGAGCCATCCCGATCCACCAGCACGCCAAGTCCCACAGCGGAGGGAATCTGCTCCGAGGTGGCGAAGTAGTAGGTCAAATCCTCCGCAATCTCCCCGGTCTGCAGCTGGCACTGCCCCACATAGGGCTCCTTCAGCCCCATATCCTTGATGACGCTCAACACGCCCAGATCAATGGCTCCTCCCACATCCAGTTTCCCTTGGGCGTTTGGCGGCAAATCCACCTGTGGATTCACGGCAAATCCCTTCACATGGCCTGCGGAATCCGCTGTGACGGTAAGTCCCTGCGCCGGCCCGCTACACTGAATCTGGAGGGTCAGAAGGTCCTTCTCCCCCTTCATCATGCTTCCCATCATAGCCCCACCCGCAAGCAAGCGTCCCAGCGCCGCCGTCATGGTGGGGGAGGTATTGTGATGCGCTCTGGCAGCCTCCACAGTATCCTTCGCTGTAATTGCAAATGCGCGAATGCTGCTGTCCGCCGCAGTTGCGCGTACGATATAGTCTGACATTGTTCTTCCTCCCTGCTCTTACTTTCTCTTATCTCTCCAAGTCAATTGCTGCATGCGTTGTCCACGTACAGCTTGCCCGGATTTGGCTTCTCCCGGACCACAAACAGCATTTTCTCGCTGTCCTCCCGCAAGGGCCCCCCGGAATAGGCATCCATCACTTCCACAAATTCCATGCCGGCTTCCTCCACCAGGCGTTTGATCTGCTCCGGGGAATAACATCTCTGATAATGGGTCTCCCGGAACCTGGAAAAAGAATCCGTCCCGCTCTCCCGGATAAAAAGCGTCAAATCATACTCGTTGACCTCGCTCTCCTCGTCAAAGTAGTTCTCCCAGATAAAACTGCCTTCTTCCCGGTTCTCCGCAAAAGTATTTTCCCCCAGCAGTTCCCGGTACTTGAAGGGCGTATTCAAATCGAACAAAAAAAGCCCCCCCGGATCCAGATAATTGTTGGCCAGCCTAAGCACCGCCAGAATATCCTCCTCCTCCAGCAGGTAGTTCATGCTGTCGCAAGCGCTGTAAATTGCGCGCACCGTTCCGTAAAATTCGAATTCTCGCATATCCTGCATCAGATACAGAATGTTCTCGGAATCATTGTCTCTGGCAATCTCCAGCATTTCCATGGAATTGTCCACCCCGATCATGTCATAGCCGGACCGGGCCATAAGCCGCGTCATTTTTCCGGTTCCGCACCCAAGGTCCGCCACCAGCCCGTCCGCAATTCCATGCTTTTTCAGATAGGAACACAAAAAGGCCGCCCACTGCTCATAGGGGACATTGTCCATGAACATGTCGTACACCTCAGCAAAGCTTGTATACGCTTCCATATTCTCTCTCCCAATGTAAAAAATTCCAGTTTCATACTATCAACTTTTATGTTGAAAAGCAAGGTTGATTCTTGGTCCCCCTTCCGATATACTAGAAAAAAAGAGCATTCATTTTTCAGAACAGAAGGGTCATTTCATGACGGACAACTACGAACACTATATATCCAGGAACATTGCCGCTTATTACAAAAAGCGTTTGGTTTCCCCAATCATATATCTTGCGATTTTGCTCATTCTTTGGCTGGTACTTCCACTGGGCAACATTCTGGCCCCCCACACGGTGTCGGCCACAGACTCCCCCGATGCGCTTTTTGAAAAGGGGGACCCCTATATCAAGACCACATTGGTGGATTTGACCTTCACCGGATATACTGCAAAACAGTACGGAAAAACCATCGGTTACTATTACTACACAGATTGGGGCGATGACTGCGTCATTGTTCTTCTGGCTCCAAACACCTGCGAACAGGGACTTCCCAACATCGAATCCATCAGCATTCGCGGAAAACTGGTATCCTCAAACGATTCCTACCGCGCGCTCCTCACGGAGCTGTCCGGGGACCTGGAGTGGACCTCGGATGGGCTGATTTCGCAGATGCCCCAGTACTATTTCAGCGAACCGGCGTGCCACATGACCGGAACCGTATTCGTATTTATTTTGTACTTTGGTTCCATGCTTTATGCTGTGATCAGCATCATTTTATACCTGGTGTACATGCGCTTCCCCTTTGTGGCGCCACCCTGTCAGAATCTGGTAGTCTACGGCAGCCCCAAACAGATACTGGAGGAAGCGGAGGAGGAGCTGGCCACACTGCCACAGCTTGCCACGGAGGATATGTTTATCACGGAGCACTACTTTATCGTGACCTCCCCCTACGGAAATTCCCTGGTTCCCATCAAGGAGATTCTGTGGATTTACAAGCACTCCACCCTGCACAAATTCCTATGGTACCACTTCAGTATTTCCTACACGCTGCACATTGTGGCCAACAAGCATATGTACATCCATTGCCCCAAGAATATCAAATCCGACATCGACGGTATCATGGATTACCTGGCGGAGGCCAACCACAACATCCTCACCGGTTTCTCCGAGGAGAACCGTCTGAAGGTGGAGGCTGTACTGGGAAAGCCCTTCCATGTAGAAAAATTGAACGCATTACTGCACAAGAAGATATAACCGGAAAAAAGCCGGGCTGCACAGCGCAGCTCCGGCTTTTTCTCTTCTTGCAATCCATTTTCTTACTCAATGTCAATATCCCCCACGGAATTTGAAATGGTGATACTTCCGGAGGTTCCCTCCGAAACATAATATTCTTTTCCGCATCGTCTTCCATCCACCTTGATATCTCCGATGTCCCCGCTCAAATCCATGCGGTATCCGTCCAACCCATCCACGGTGCGAACCTCCACATCGCCCACATCGGCGGAGATGGTCAAATCCTCAAACCTCACATCCGCAACCATGGCATTTCCGGTATCGCACTCCACGTCCAGACGGTTCATCACGCTGTCTGACAGGGTGATATCCCCCACATCCGCGGAGACAGTCGCTTCCTCGAACTGGGAATTTTCAACCTCCAATTCCCCCACATCCAGGAAAAACTCTGCCACTTTGGCGGTGTATCCGTCCACGGTCACGTCTCCCACATCCGCCTGCACCGTCAGGTTCTCCAACTTGCAGTTTCCGGGAACCGTAACCGTAATGTCTCCCTTCAGGTTGCCCATATGCCAGATACTGGTATCCTTCTGAGTAATGTAGAGCGTATCGCCCTGCACTTTAATCTCCGGCTGCAAAATCTCCGAGCAGTGATACTCCACCATGAACTTATCCCCGCGGACAAATACAATGTTCGCCACGGAAATGCTCGCCTCGATGGACTTCGCATCCTCGACCTCACACTCCCCATCAATTACGGCATTCCACCCGCTGACGGAAAATCCTTTCTCCGGAAAAACGTTGGAAAATATACCGTAAAAATTGTAGGCGCTTCCCACCACAATGCAAATTACGGTTAGAACAGTGATAATGATTAAATAAATATTCCTCTTCATAATTTCTTCCTTTCACTTTCCTTTTTCAATCCATCCACATCCAATCTATTCGCAGATATTGCGTATCAGCGCATTGATCACGGCTGCGATTGGCCAGATTATCCATGAGATATGCCAGTCAAAGGTCAAAAAGCTCCAGCACAGGTAGATACAGGTGATGGTGGGCCAATACACGGACATAATTCCATTCACGGTCTTATTCTGATAGGTCCTCTTATTCTTGTTCTGTCCCGGTACAAAGTTTCCGGCAACGGTATCTGCCTTGTTGAGATCCAACAGATACTGGAAGGAATTGAAGCGCTTGCAGGAGAACACGATGAGAAATACTCCAAAACCGACCATCACGAAGAGCAATACCCCGGAGAATTCCTCCATCCAGGCAACCGCATTCTCCAGGAGAATGGAGGGTACAACGCTCAGCACGCAGAGCACAATTCCGATGGTGAGCATCAGTCCGTATGTGGGGCGAAACAGATTCTGCTGATTGTGCACGTATTCTGTGGTGGCAAAATCAATGATGTACGGCTCTTTTTCCAGATACTCCCATTTGGAAGTGGTCAATCCCGCATAGACAAAAAGCGCAACCGCCATTCCAATCAAAACAAACAGCAAGGCGGCACCCAGATTCGCCAGACCATCCCCCATAAAGGTATCCGTCAATATGGGAGCACAGGGGCTTAAGATGCAGAGCATCACTCCGAGTCCTACTAAAAAGGCACTCTTGGATTTGGCAGCCAAAAACTCCTTCACCTCCTGAAGAGGAAGAATCTTGCCCATGGCAGCTGCCTGCTTCTTCACATAGGGGGCAATCCCCAGATCCTCCGCCAGCTCATCCAAATTGCCGAACTCGGAAATAACTGTCCCGATTGCCTCGTTCTCCGTCTTTCCCTCACCCTTCAATTCGGTGTATTTGTCTTCCATCATCTGACCCAATTCCCGCTTTGCCTTCTGCACCTCCATGGTGTTTGGCAAATTGGCAAACATGGTCTCCAAATAATTTCTAATTGCTTCCATAACTCAAATCTCCCTTCATAATAAACTTCCCTACCACATCCTGTGTCAAATTCCACTCTTCGCATTTTTCCCGGTAATAGGCTCTGCCCATATCGGTAATCCGATAATAGGTTCTCCTCTTCCCGCTGCTGAAATCCTCAAAGGCTTCGATGTAGCCGTTCTTCTCCAGACGAGTGAACGCCGAATAAAGCGTCGTTTCCTTGATGATGTATTTCTCTTCGGACATGACCTTAATCTGCTTGGAAATCTCATAGCCGTATGAGGGTTTTTCCCAGATCAGATACAAGATCATGGTGTCATTGTATCCGCGAATGACATCGCTGCTGATTCCTGCCATCTTCATTCTCCTTCCTTCTGTCTTTCCGCTCGAAATATTACGTCTGACGTATTACGATTGTCGTATTACGACTGTCGTACTACGTCTGTCATAGTAAAATTACCACGTCAGTCGTAGTATGTCAACACCTTTTTTATTTTTCTTACAAAAAAATATCGGAGACCAAAAAAGGCACACCCTCTCCCAACTTCCGGGCGGATGTGCCATCTCATTTTCACTCCTTATTCTATTGATACTCTAGAACCCCATAATCCCCTTTAACGCGCAAAAGAGGATGGGGACCAACAAGGAAGGCAATAAATTCAGTGTCTTGCAGTCCTTAATCTTGAGAATATTGATGCCGGAGGCTGCAATCAGAATGCCTCCCACAACAGACAATTCCGTAATCAAATCCGTCAGCGCCTCCCCCGTAAAAAAGGCCGTGCACACATATTTTGCCAACACGTAGAAGGTTCCCTGCCACACAAACAACACCGGCGCCACCAGAATCATTCCGATTCCGTAGGTGGATGCAAGCACCATGGAGGTGACGAGATCCAGGGTCGCATTGGTAAACAGGTATGTATGATCTCCGTACAGCGCACTCATGACCGGTCCCAATATGGACAGGGTTCCGATACAGTACAGGAGGAATCCCGTTGCCAGCCCCTCCCCCAGATTTCCGTTAGAATGCTTGGCCACCAAGCGTCCAAAGCGCCCGTCCAAATCCAGAGCAGTTCCAAGCAGACCACCCAGAGCCAGGCTGACAATAAAAAGCACCGGATAATTGCTGTCCGGGAGATGATTCACAACCGCGTTGATACCCAGAGCGGTTGCCGCAAGTCCCATAGCGGTATAGAGCACATTCTGATATTTTTCTTTGATTCCCTTCTTGAGAATACTGCCGATAATGCTGCCTGTGCAGATGGTACAGACATTGACGATTGTTCCGATCATGCCATTCCTCCTCCAATCATCACCAGATAGATTGTGGCAATAGAGATCACAATCTGGATAATCGAAAAGCGAAATACCACCTGGGCATTGGACCAGTCCCCGTTCTTGCGGACATGGTCATGGATGGGTGTCCTTGTATTTTTCAAGATGTGAATCTTGAGGAAGCGAAGCAGCGCCACCTTGATGAGGCCCAATCCGCCGTCCACAATGAACACTGCCGCAATCAGCAGATACAGGAAGGGACAACCGGACTTTAGGGCAACCAGGGCGATAAACATTCCCTCCGCCCGGGATCCCGCATCCCCCATCAACAGTTTGCTGGGAGTGGCATTGTACCACAGGTATCCCAGCAGACAAACCGCAAACAAAAGAATACAATAGGAAAATTCATCATTTGTCCCGAGAATATTGTCAATGATAAACACCGTCATAATGGAGATGATGGTGAGTGTTCCGGAAAGTCCGTCCACGCCATCGGTACAGTTGGTCACGTTGATGGATGCCCAAACCAGAATGACCGTCAGAATCGCAAACGCAACCGGAGGGAATGTCACCGTTTTTCCAATCAGCGCAAAAGTCACATCACTTCCGTTGTAATGAATGTAGACAAGTGCCACCACAACGGCAACCGCCAAATCCAATGCCCCTTTGAGGTATTCGTTCCATGGCTTATCCGCCGCGTCATCGAAATAGCCGGTGAACATTTCCACCACAATCAAAATCAGGTAAATACCAATCTCCACACTCATCTGTCCGAACAGGAGGGTCGCAATCACAAATGCGAACACAAATATGATTCCCGCTCCCCTGGGTTTTCCCGCTGAAATCGCCCCCTCATGGGCGAACTGTCTTCCCATATCCTTCGGCAGGAAGCGGTTCAATTTGGCGATTGCCACACAAGATACCGCGAAGGCAAACAGGATACCCAGAAACGCTATAATAGAAAAATCTATGGATGTTATGTAATTAATCATGTTACCCTCCTCTGATTCACAAAAACCAAATCCATTATATTAGCCGACTTAAAAAAAGTAAAGTTTTACTTGCATTTTGAAATTATTATGATATTATATACTCACACGCTTTAAAGCGTTAAAGCAAAGGAGGAAATACAATCATGTCCCAAAGAGGCGACTTAATGACAGCCCGCTCCGACATTCGTGTGCTGGACGCAACCATCCGTGACGGCGGTCTTGTCAACAATTTTATGTTTTCAGATGATTTTATTAATGCATTGTATCGCGCCAATGTGAAGGCCGGCGTTGACTATATGGAGTTTGGTTACAAAGCTTCCAAGGAACTTTTTGACGTTACAAAATTCGGAAAGTGGAAATTCTGCGATGAGGAAGACATCCGTGCCATCGTCGGGGACAACAATTCCGACATGAAGATTTCCATTATGGCGGACGTTGGACGCTGTGATTACAAAAACGATATCATCGACTGTAAGGACAGTGTCATCGACATGGTCCGTGTCGCTACCTATGTGCACCAGATGCCCGCAGCCATCGATATCATCGAGGATGCCAAGGCCAAAGGCTACGAGGTAACCTGCAACATCATGGCCATCTCCAATGCCAAGGAATCCGACATTGATCAGGCTCTCGAAATGGTGGGCCAGAGCAGCGCCGACGGCATTTATATCGTGGACAGCTACGGTGCTCTCTACCCGGAACAGATTCGCGCTATCGCTGATAAATATATGGAAGTTGCGGAAAAGTATGACAAATACATCGGAATGCACGCCCACAACAATCAGCAGCTGGCCTTCGCCAACACCATCGAGGCAACCGCGCGGGGCGTCAGCTACCTGGATGCAACCATGATGTCCATGGGCCGCGGCGCAGGAAACTGTGCGCTGGAGCTTCTCTTAAGCTTCCTGAAGAATCCCAAATACAACATCTTCCCGGTGTTAAAATTCCTGGAGCAGTACATGCTCCCGCTGAAGGAAAGCGGTGCCCTCTGGGGATACGATATCCCGTATCTTCTCACCGGACGACTCAACCAGCATCCTTCCGCAGCCATCGACTACACCCACGAAGGCCGCACGGATTACGCCGACTTCTATACGGATTTGTTGGACAAATAATACAAAAGGACATACATCTGCAAATTCTAGTAGATGTATGTCCTTTTTTCATTCATAATATGCGAGATTCTGACTTCAATCATCATCCAATTCATGGGAACAAAAAAGAGAACTCTTCCTCCGCAAGGGCCACATTTTCCTGTGAATGCTCCACTTCCTTGGAGAATATGCGGGCGAGATCGATGCGGTCCGAAAGAGCAAAATGCCCGCCGTTTTCAAAAAAACGCAGCGCGTCCATATCCCGCAGCATCAGTGTAAACTCTGTGGCCATCACAATCTTGGAATAGAAATTGTAATCCCAGCAGGAATTCATGGCATAGCGAAATACGAAGTAAACCATCAGCTGCTCATAATCGTTTTCCCGATAGTCCCCACTGTCCCGATACTGCTCCACCATGGTCTCATAGTTCTGATTGGTGTATGTATTTTGCAGTAGCGCCTTCTGTCTGCTCCATTCCTCCCCCAGCACCTCCATCTGATCAAACACGGAAAACCGAAAATCATATTGTCCGTAGGAATCCTGCAGCATTTTTTCGATTGCGGGAGACACCTCATATTCACAGCTATCATCCCATTTTGGGCACGCATCACCGCTCTCCTCACAGAGCCAGTTTTGAACTTTCCCGGCGTAGGCCAGCGCCTGCCGTATCCGCCGTAAAATGGGCATGGAACGCCGCTGCAGAATGGTAACCACCCCATCCTGGGCATGGGCAAGTTCTCGCCCCGGGAAGGACGCATCCTCATCCGCCGCCTCAGTCCCAACTTCATCCGGCTCCACTGCCTCACCTTCATACGAATCCATGCTCATCTCGTAGTCCACGATTTTTACCGGGTCTGTCCTGGAAAAAAGAATGCGCCCAACTTCCTCGCAGGACAGGCTTAAGCATTTTTGCAATACGTTCTCACAGTACAGGGAAAACCTGGGATATTCCGTGCACACCTCGCTCAAGGCCTCCTCCCCCAAGTGGATGCAGATATCGCACAGATTGGAAGCATTCAAAAAAGGACAACGCCCATGCTCCGCCAACCGGAAGCTATGCTCATCATCCTCTGTATCATACATATGCAGCGCCAGACGCTGACCCATCTCGCCGCCAACGCCCCGGTAAAACTCATAGGTATCCTGATCGATATCGATTTCCCATCCAATGCAACAGCTGTCCGTACACCGGTCAGCAATGCAGTGAAACTCTTCATAATAATCCGGAACTCGTAAAATCACGATTCATGCTCCTTACCGGAATGATCTCTCTGATTAGCAATTCTCTGATTGATTGCCTCCCAGTCGGGATCCTCGGTTCCTATAAAATGGTTGTATCCGGCATATCCCACGCACCAGAAAAAGCCGGCCACCGTGAGAGATAAAAAGATCTTGATTGCACTGACAATCACAAGCGAGAGGGACAACATTCCTGCCGAATACGCACCGAGAAGCCTCTGCACCGGAAGTATCAACATCATCCATCCGCCAACATAAACTGACGACACAATGCCAAACGCATAGCAAGCCATCGCCATGAACATCTGAAATTTCTTTTTCATTACTATCACCCCTATGACATGTTATTGTGCCATTATTTGTCGGATTTTGCAAGTACTTTTCCCGCCATTTATCCTCGGGATATTGTAAAAAGGATTTTATCTTGCTACAATGAATCATATGATAAGAAAGAGGTGTTCTTATGAATTATGCCGGAATAAAATACTGTGATATCGCCAACGGAACCGGGTGCCGGACTACACTGTTCGTCTCCGGATGCCGGAATGCCTGCCGTGGCTGCTTCCAGCCCCAGACCTGGGCATTTGATTACGGCGAAGAGTTTGATGTCAAAATACAGCAGGAAATCCTGGATTCCCTCGCTCCCGCTTATGTGCAGGGTCTCACCCTTCTGGGCGGTGAGCCCTTTGAGGAGGAAAATCAGGAGGAACTGGTTCCATTCCTGCGCCGCGTAAAGGAGCAATACCCGGGCAAAAATATCTGGGCTTTCACCGGCTATCTCTACGACAGGGATCTGCAGCCGGGCGGGCGCAAACACACCCCCTGGACCGATGAGATGCTCTCCATGATCGACGTTCTGGTGGATGGACCCTTCGTCCTGGAGGAGAAGGATATCACCCTGAAATTCCGCGGTTCCCGCAATCAGCGCATCATTGATTTGGCCGCAACCAGACAGACCGGGGAATTGGTGCTCTCCCCCCTCAACCGATAATCGTTAATTTGCTTTTTCGTGCAAGCCTGCGGATTTTGGCAGGCTTGTTTTTTATAAAAATGCCATCTACTGCAACAAGCATTTTATTATTTCTTTTTCATGATTTTTTGTAAATTCACTCAATTCATAATATCTTATTCTTTGGTTTGCCATGATTGGAACAACAAACCCATTCTTTGAAAGAACTGATAAACGCTCTGCCGATGTCTCCTCTATAGCAAGCATTTCCCTTGGTGTAGCGGTTTTTCTCCTAATTAGAAAAAGCGAAAACTCTTGATTTTTCAAGAATTTTCGCTTTTTGGTTATGTTTGTATATATCTTTTACAAGTGCAGCACTCTCTCTTTGATCTCCTGGGTACGGCCCTGGTTCCAGAACTGTGTGCCGATGTAGCCACAGGTACGGCGCGCTACCGACATCTGATCCTGATCGCGGTTGCCGCAGTTCGGGCACTCCCAGATGAGCTTGCCGCTTCCCTCTTCATTCACAATCTTGATCTCCCCATCGTATCCGCACTTCATACAGTAATCACTCTTGGTATTGAGTTCGGCGTACATAATGTTCTCATAAATGTACTGCATTACTGACAATACCGCATCAATATTGTTCTGCATATTCGGCACTTCCACGTAGCTGATTGCTCCTCCCGGAGACAATGCCTGGAACTGAGCCTCGAATTTCAGCTTGTCAAAGGCATTAATCTGTTCGGTGACATGAACGTGATAGCTGTTGGTGATGTAATTCTTGTCGGTCACGCCCTCGATGATACCGAAACGCTTCTGCAAGCACTTTGCAAACTTGTAGGTGGTGGACTCCAGCGGAGTTCCGTACAGAGAAAAGTCAATGTTGGTCTCTGCCTTCCAGCCTGCACATGCATCATTCAACTTCTGCATCACTTCGATTGCAAACGGTGTTCCAACCTCTGAATCCGTGTGTGACACGCCGGTCATATATCTCACGCACTCGCACAGACCTGCGTATCCCAGGGAGATGGTGGAATATCCGCCGAAGAGCAGCTTGTCGATAACCTCTCCCTTTTTGAGACGGGCAAGAGCACCGTTCTGCCACAGAATGGGAGCCACATCCGAAGGCGTACCCAGAAGTCGTTTATGTCTGCACATCAACGCACGGTAGCACAGCTCCAGACGCTCATCGAAAATCTCCCAGAATTTATTCATATCCTTGCCGGATGAACAAGCAATGTCCACCAGATTCAAGGTGACCACGCCCTGATTGAAACGTCCGTAGTATTTGCCTTTTCCCTCCACATAGTTCAATGCTCCCGCAACGTTCTCCGTGGTGCGGTCCGGAGTCAGGAAGCTTCTGCAGCCCATGCAGGTGTAGCACTGACCTTCCCCGGTCTTGTCCACCTTCAGCTCCTTCATCTTCTTCTCGGAAATGTAATCCGGAACCAGTCTCTTGGCAGAGCACTGAGCTGCCAGCTTGGTCAGGTACCAGTATTTGGAATCCTCCGTAATATTATCTTCCTCAAGGACATAAATCAATTTGGGGAACGCCGGTGTGATATACACACCCTTCTCGTTCTTCACGCCCTTGATTCTCTGATGAAGCATCTCCTCGATGATTGCCGCAAGATCCGCCTTGGTCTGTGGATCCTGAACCTCGTTCAAGTACATAAATACGGTGATGAACGGCGCCTGTCCGTTGGTGGTCATCAGCGTGATTACCTGATACTGAATCATCTGGACACCGCGGTTGATCTCCTCCTTGACGCGAAGCTCCGCAACTGCGTTGATCTTGTCCTCCTCCGGAGCAAGTCCGATCTCCTCAAATTCCGCTCTCACCTGGGCACGGAATTTCTCACGGCTCACCTGCACGAAGGGAGCAAGGTGTGACAGAGAGATACTCTGTCCGCCGTACTGGCTGGATGCAATCTGTGCAATGGCCTGGGTTGCAATGTTGCAGGCGGTGGAAAAACTCTTCGGCGGATCAATCATGGTCTCCGAAATTACGGTACCGTTCTGAAGCATATCCTCCAGATTCACAAGACAACAGTTGTGCATATGCTGTGCAAAATAGTCCGCATCGTGGAAATGGATCAGCCCCTTCTCATGGGCTTCCACAATATCCTCCGGGAGAAGGAAACGGCGTGTGATATCCTTGGACACCTCGCCGGCCATATAGTCTCGCTGAACAGAATTCACCGTAGGATTCTTGTTGGAATTCTCCTGCTTTACTTCTTCGTTATTGCACTCCAGAAGGCTGAGAATCTGTTCGTCGGTGGAATTGGATTTACGCACCAGTGCTCTCCTGTAACGATAGGTAATATAGTTACGCGCAACGGTGAATGCATGCTGATTCATCAACTGGTTCTCCACCATATCCTGAATCTCCTCCACGCTGGGGGAACGCTTCATGTTCTCACATGCGTTTTCCACATTGCGGGCAATCTCCTGAATCTGCTCGTCGGACAATTTCTCGTAATCGATAACGGAAGCATTTGCTTTTTCGATAGCTGCAATGATCTTCTGAATATCGAAAACTGCCTCGCTACCACTTCTCTTAATAATCTTCATCTGCGTGACTCCTCTGATATATTTGATACAAGCCTATGTATTACGTTCTGAAATCAATTATACAATATCTTGTGGTTTTGTCAATGAAATAAATCTAGATTATGTGGTTTTATTTTTTCACTCAAAATCCGAAGCATCCCTCTGAAACCGTTGATTTTACTGTCTTTGCAGATGTTCTTATACAGAAGTCACAATTTTTTCACAAAAAAATTGTAGTATTTGTTGCAGCACTTTACATAAGAATTGTATGATATGATATATTCCACCCACCAAAATATGGAAAATCCGGTGGAGCGGAAATATTGACATAATAATTAATATTAATATAAGGAAAGGAAGCATTCTTACGTGTTAAAGACAATCGGAAGACAAATAAAAGAATACACGGCAGCCTCCATCGCCACCCCCTGCTTTATGCTGCTGGAGGTGCTCATGGAGACCCTGATTCCCCTTATGATGGCATCCATCATCGATGACGGGGTATACAAGGGAGATATGCACCATATCACAGTCATGGGATTGTGGATGATTCTGGCCGCCTTGTTCAGTCTGCTAGGAGGACTTCTCGGCGCCTTTTACGGAGCGAAGGCATCCATGGGTCTTGGCAAGAATCTGCGAAAAGCCATGTTTGCCAACATCCAGACGTTCTCCTTCGCCAACATTGACAAATTCAGCACCGCAGGTCTCGTCACACGACTGACCACGGATGTGACCAATATTCAAAACGCATACCAGATGATTCTGCGCATGTGCATGCGGGCTCCGGCCAGTCTGATCTGTGCCATGGCCATGTCCTTTTTCATCAGC
The DNA here is from genome assembly GCA_029008875.1 of Lachnospiraceae bacterium. Classification (GTDB taxonomy): domain Bacteria; phylum Bacillota; class Clostridia; order Lachnospirales; family Lachnospiraceae; genus Roseburia. The sequence goes on from JAQXJP010000016.1 coordinate 36,519, forward strand.
CCGCCCATCGCCTGCATTTACCTGGTGGCGGTTATTCTGTTGGGAATCCTCCTGACAATCATCACCGTCAAAGCCATGGGCTATTTTCAGGAAGCCTTCCGCAAATATGATGATTTGAACGAGAGCGTGCAGGAAAATATCTCCGCCATTCGAGTGGTGAAGGCCTTCGTCCGGGAGGACTACGAGAAGGAGCGCTTCAAAAAAGCCAGCAACAATATCAAGAGGATGCTTTCCCGGGCAGAGAAAATCGTTATGTGGAACAACCCTGCCATGCAACTTGCCATGTACAGCTGCATTCTTCTCATCAGCTGGGTGGGTGCCAGAATGATTGTGGGAAGTACGCTGGAAACCGGTGAACTCATGGCGCTTCTCACCTATTGCATGAACATTCTTATGCATCTAATGTTTTTGTCCATGGTCTTCGTTATGATCTCCATGAGTGTGGCCAGCGGTCAGAGAGTGGCAGAGGTAATCAATGAGGAGAGCACTCTAAAAAATCCAAAGAACCCGGAATATGTTGTGGCAGACGGCTCCATCCGCTTTGAGGATGTATCCTTCAGCTATTCCTCCACCTCGGAAACGCCGGTGCTCGACCACATCAATCTGGACATCAAATCCGGCGAGACCATCGGAATCATCGGAGGAACCGGAAGTTCCAAATCCTCCCTGGTGAATCTGATCAGCCGCCTTTATGACGTCAACGATGGTGCTGTCATCGTGGGCGGAATGGATGTGCGGAACTACGATATGAAAGCCCTCCGGGATCAGGTATCCGTCGTACTGCAGAACAACGTTCTCTTTTCCGGAACCATTCTGGAGAATCTCCGATGGGGTAATCCGGATGCCACCGAGGAGGAGTGCATCGACGCCTGCAAGCAGGCTTGTGCCGATGAATTTGTCTCACAGCTACCGGATGGCTACAACACGTACATTGAACAGGGCGGAACCAACGTATCCGGAGGTCAGAAGCAGCGACTATGCATAGCCCGCGCTCTCCTGAAAAAGCCTCGCATTCTGATTCTCGACGACAGCACCAGTGCCGTGGACACCGCCACCGACGCCAAAATCCGTCAGGCCATGCGGGATGCCATCCCGGGTACCACCAAACTGATTATCGCACAGCGCATCACTTCCGTCATGGATTCGGATCGCATCATTGTGTTAAGCGACGGCAAATTGGACGGTTTCGGAACCCATGAAGAGTTGCTGGAAAACAATGCCATCTACCGTGATGTCTACGAATCTCAGACAAGCGGCGGCGGTGATTTCGACGAAGGAGGTGCACAGTAATGCCAAAACCAGCCGGACCAAGACCGATGGGGCCAAAGCCCCAAATCAAGAACCCCGGGAAGCTTTTTGCCCGCCTGATGGGATTTATTTTCAAAAATTACGGCGTACAATACCTGATTGTAATTGTGTGCATTTTGGTAAACGTGTTTGCCTCCATTCAGGGAACCCAGTTTCTGAAAACCCTGATTGATGACTACATCTCTCCACTGCTGCTCCAGGATATGCCGGATTTTACCCCGCTTTTCATGGCGATGGCACGAGTTGCCCTGTTCTATGCTCTGGGCGTGATTGCCTCCCTGATACAGCAGCGGATTTTGATCGACATCTCCCAAGGCTCCATCAACAACATGCGCAACCAACTGTTTGAGCACATGCAGGACCTTCCCATACGCTTTTTTGACACCCATTCCCACGGGGATATCATGTCCATCTACACCAACGACATCGATACCCTGCGCCAGCTGATCAGCCAGAGTATTCCGCAGATCATCAACAGTGCCGTGACCGTTGTGGGAATTTTTGTGATGATGTGTACCTTAAGCATTCCCCTTACTGGAATCACGGTTGTCATGGTCATCATCACCATCCTATTAACCAAATTTTTTGCAGGCCACAGCAGCCGATATTTCATGGCACAGCAGAAAGATATCGGAGCATTGAACGGTTTTATCGAGGAGATGGTAAGCGGTCAGAAGGTGGTCAAGGTATTCAACCACGAGGAAGAGAATATCCAGCGCTTCAACGAATTGAACGATCAGCTTTTTGACAGCGCATACAATGCAAACCGCTATTCCAACAGCCTGGGACCAATCAATGCGCAGATCGGCAATCTGAGCTACGTTCTGTGCGCTATGATTGGCGGCGTCATGGCGCTCACCGGCTTCGGAGGGCTGTCCGTAGGTTCCCTGGCCAGTTTTCTGTCCTACAACAAGAACTTCAGCATGCCCATCAACCAGGTATCGCAGCAATTCAATTCCATTATTATGGCTCTGGCCGGAGCCGATCGTATTTTTACCCTGTTGGATGAGATTCCGGAGACGGATGAAGGATATGTCACTCTGGTCAACGCCAAAATGGAGAACGGCTCTCTGATTGAAACTCCGGAGCACACCGGCATCTGGGCCTGGAAACATATTCACCAGGCAGATCAGACAGTGGACTACATCCGTCTCACCGGAGATGTGGTATTCGACAGTGTGGATTTTGGATATGTTCCGGAGAAGACAGTCCTCCATGAGGTGGATTTGTACGCTACCCCGGGTCAGAAAATTGCTTTTGTGGGCTCCACGGGAGCCGGAAAGACTACCATCACCAACCTGATTAACCGTTTTTACGATATTCAGGACGGCAAGATTCGGTATGACGGTATCAATATCAATAAAATCAAGAAGGCGGACCTGCGCCATTCTCTCGGCATGGTTCTTCAGGATACTCATCTGTTCACCGCCAGCGTTATGGAGAATATCCGCTACGGCAAGCTGGATGCTACCGATGAGGAAGTGTTTGCCGCTGCCAAACTGGCCAACGCCGACACCTTCATCCGCCAGTTGCCGGATGGATACAACACCATCCTCCACGGGGACGGCGCCAACTTGAGTCAGGGGCAACGCCAGCTGATTGCCATCGCAAGAGCTGCCATCGCCAACCCGCCGGTATTAATCCTGGATGAAGCCACCAGCTCTATCGACACCCGAACCGAGCGAATCGTTCAGGAGGGCATGGATAAACTGATGCAGGGCCGAACCACCTTTGTCATCGCCCATCGCCTGTCCACCGTCAAGAACAGCGACTGCATCATCGTACTGGAGCAGGGCCGTGTCATCGAGCGCGGAAATCACGAAGAGCTCCTTGCCAAGAAGGGCAAATACTACCAGCTCTACACCGGCAAAACCGCGTAGCGGCATGGGGCCAGGGGTCTCTTGCCGCCGCCATCGCGCTGCGTCCCCCAGACAGGTACTTGGCGGCACCTATTTGTAAAATCTTGTTTTCTAACGGCTGGTCTGTGCTTCCTCCCATTCTTACTGTGCGCCAAAACGAGGACACCCCGCCGTTTTTGTTTGTCCGAGGGTGGAGTATTTCTGCAGAATACTTAGTGGCTCTTGACGTGCCCGGACACTGATACCACCGCGGCGAGGACCTGTTTGACCGAAGGGAGTTCCACAGCCGCGGTTATTATCATAAAAAAAGTGTCCGGGTACGTCTTAGAGCCAGTTAGTGTTCGAAGCCTTACTCCGCCCCGGGCAAACAAAAGCGGCGGGGTGTTCGCGTGTTGTCGTACAGCAAAAGGAAGCACAGCCTTCGCCTAGAAAACTACGATTCCCAAAGCGGTGCCGCCAAGTGCCTGTCCGGGGGACGCAGCGCGATGGCGGCGGTAAGAGGAATGTCCCTATTCATTCCGCAGGACATCCACGAATTTGCCGACTTCTGCCCAGGCCTTTTTGGACTCCGGAAGATTTAAGTACGCCATCTGGAATACGTGGAACATGCCCTCGTAGATGCTCAGGCGCACCTTCCTGCCCTGTTGCCTGGCCTTGGCTGCCACCTGCACGGAATCGGACAGGAGCATCTCGATGCTCCCCACCTGAATCAGCATGGGAGGAAATTCCCGGAAATCCCCGAACAAGGGGGAGATGTATGGATTCATGGGATCGTTGTCCCCGGCATAATCGTTCAGATAAATCAGGGATTCCCTGGTGTTGCCGAACAGCGGATCCTTGTCGTAGTTGGTGGTGTAGGACTCTCCGCTTGCGGTCACATCCGTCCATGGAGACATTGCCACAATGCCGCTGGGCATGGGCATGTTGTGATCCCGCAGATACATGGTCAGGGCCATGGCCAGTCCTCCCCCCGCGGAATCGCCGGCAATCAGAATCTGGTCTCCGAACCAGCCCTGATCCAGCAGCCACTTGTAGGACTCCACTGCATCCTTGAGAGCCGCAGGATAGGGATCTTCCGGCGCCACCCGGTAATCCGGCGTCAACACGCTACAACCCTTGCTCACCTCATTGTAGAGACCTGCAAACACATAGTACGCGTTGCGCACCGCCCCCATATATCCGCCGCCGTGGAGTTGCAGAATCACCTTGTCGGTGGCCGGGTTCTCCTTGGATTGCAGATACTTCATGGTGAAATCTCCCATGTCAATATGGGTGAATGTAAAGCAGGACGGCACTTTCCAAGGTGGTTCCTGCATGCGCTTGCGCAATTCTCCGGTCTTAATCTTTTTGCCAATGGCAAGGTCATTGGTAAAATGTCGCATCAAATCCGCCACCACGCGGCCTCTGATACTGACCCCCTCCTCCGACGGTTTTTTCTCAATCTCCGGCTGGTAATTCGAGAAGCTCTTCTCCTCATTCTCTTCAGGAGCATCGTTCTCCAACCCGAACCGCTTCGTAATCCAATGGTTTATCATATATGAAATCTCCGTTGTAATTCTGTTCTTGCTCTTCTATCCCCGAGAATCACGGTTCCCAAAAAAATAAAGAGGGATACTCCAAAGGCGATAAAAGCCAAAACCGGGAAGGTTATGATACCTACTGCAAAGAGAATAATGGGAATCAGGCTAAGCAAAATGGTAAGTATCTGCGCCATGAGATAACTCTGCCAGTTCCGGTGATTGATCACCATCAGAAGAAGAATCCCAAAATCCATCAACAGGATGCCGGCGGGCATCACATAATTCATGGACCATGCGCGATATCCGATCACGTTGTCGATGCCAAACATCACCGCAATGCCCGTGATAATCAGACTCACAATCTTGAACATATACCCGGACTTCCCGATGATGGCCAGGCGCAATACCACGTTGGCGTAAAAAAGAATCAGCACCACAATCAAGCTCCACATAATCTCGGACCGGACGGCGTAGTTAATTCCCACGGTAATCACAGCGGCAAGGAGGGAGAGAAACAAAAACAGGTTCTCCAGAAAACGGTACTTCCTCGTCACACCCCTGACATCCGGGTACATGGGGGTTTGCTCCATGGCGGATTTATCCAGAACACACTTGCAAAAAGGACATTTATCGGTCTTGTCCAGTATATCAACATTACAAATTTTACATCTACTCATAATATACCCCATTCGTCTCAATTTTCACATCTGCCCCATCCTCCGCGATAGTGGTAAAGAAGCGCCGCTGCACGGACGCGTGGGCAAACAGGGAACTGAAGGTAAACACCAAGGTATCCTCATAGGAGACAATCGTTCCCTTCATGGACTGACCCTTTGACATGGGGATAAAGGCGTGAAAAATATCAATGTAGGGCTTGTAGGCATCCTCGATGGTGATATTGCCCACGTTGGTGACGGTTGCGGTGTTTGCCGTGGCGGATTTGGAGTAGACCACCCGCATGGCGATATTCTTGAGAAACAGCGGAATCGGCCGCATCCATTTGTTTTTCTGGTTGGAGACACTGTAGGAAAACAGATCCTCCAGATGCTCCTTGTTAATCTGGCTGCGAAGGCTGTTCTTCACAATCTCCACCACCTCCGGGAAGGTGTAATCCTCCCGGTCCGCCTTGAATTCCGCGGACACCATCACGAAAAAGTTCTTGGTGGTCACCGACTCAAAGTAGGGGCGCAAATTCACCGGAACCGCAACGCGGATCGGTCGTTTTTCCACCATCCGGTGGAGGCACTCCACATAGGTGCTCCAGATAAAGTCCGCAACCAAATACTCGTTGATGGACACCCCATAGCGGTGGCAAATTTCCTTGAGCTGGGAAACGGGAATCCTGCCGTGGATCACGCCGAACTCCCCCTCCGGAAGCTTATCCTTCTTGATCAGATACGCTTTCTCCGTCTTAAATCCACTGGGCTTGCTGCGCTTGTAATTCTTGATAAAGCTGTCCTCCCGATTGAGGGAGGTGCTCTCGCTTAAGGTGTCCCCCGCAATGTCCTTCAGCTGGGGATGGACGAGGCGGAGATACTGATAGGTCAGCTCCCGGATAAAATTGAGTCCTCCCATTCCGTCCGTCAGGACATGGAACACTTCCAGATTGATTCGCTTCCCGTAATAGGATACCTGAAACAGGTAGCTCCGGTTGCGGTTCGCCTTGATGTAGCGGCAGGGGAACGTATTCTCCTCCTTCACCTTGGGTGCCGGCTTTCCGTTCTCCTCGAAATAAAACCAGAACACCCCCCTGCGCAGACGCAGATTAAAGCCGTCAAACTTCGGGAGCACAATGTCCAATGCCTGCTGCAGCAAATCCGGCTGGATCTCCTCCGTCAATGTGACGCTGATACGATAAATATTGGTCATGCTCTCGCCCGCGATTGCCGGGAACAGATGGGCCGTGTTATCCAACTTGTCCCATCGAATTGTCCCTTTCAGCGGCGTAGCCTTCTGTCGCACCTTTTTCATAGTCTTTCCCCTAAATAAATGATAGTATCATTATACTTTATCATGCATCCACATGCAAATATTCGTTGACGCACTCCCGGTAGCACATTGACGCACTTCACGTCAGAACATGGCCGCTAGGTTCACAGCCACAAAAAAAGAGAGCGCAAACCGCTCCCTTTTTATATAAATCATACTCCCCATATGATTTACTTCGCTGGTAATACCAACGGATTGATACTCTGTGATAAAGGTACCACGGATTTCTTTCAAAGTCAAGAAAAGTTGCAATTTAGCAGAAAAATGTTGTATAATAATTTAAGCTGGTATGTGGTCCAGCCACAGCCGTTTTAGGAGGTATCGAATGCAATTCAAAAAATTATCAGCTCCTTCTCTGAAGGAATTGTTCGTGGAAGAATTAGAAAATAAGATTTTATCCGGTGAATTGTCCATCGGTGAAAAGTTGCCCAGCGAGCGGGAACTGGCAACTTCCATGCAGGTCAGCCGCGCGGTGGTCAATGCGGGAATCGCGGAATTGGAACAGAAGGGATTTTTGGAGATTCGTCCCAGAGTGGGAACCTTCGTCAACGATTATCACCGAAACGGCTCCCTGGACACCCTGGTCTCCATTATGAAATACAACGGCGGTGCCCTCTCCAACGAGGAGGTGCAGTCCATCCTGGAACTGCGCATCGCCCTTGTCAATATGGCATCCTCCCTGGCCATTGATAAGGCCTCCCGGGAAGAGATGCAGATTCTAGTGGATGTGCTGGACGACATCAAAGCCAGCCCCAACGCCGAAGCGCTGGTGGAAAACACCTTCCACCTCTATCACGAGTTGGCTTTCATCAGCGGGAACTCCCTGTTACCGCTTCTGTTTACCTCGTTCAAGGCGCTGGTCTGCGCCCTGTGGCACCGGTACGTGCTCAACTACGGGATGGACGCGCTGAAAAATTCCTCAGAGGAATTTGTAAAGCTGATAATCGCCGGGGATAAGGATGCCGCCAAAAATTATGTGGAATCCACCACCACCGAATCCATCAACGGTTCTAAAACAATTTTCCATACACATCCATAGGAACGTACGCCTTGATGGCTATGCCCTCCGGGACATACTCCTCCTCCAGCAGTTCTCCGGACTTGCGGATGAGTTGAATGTCCCCGGCCTTGGCATAGGGGATGACCCGTTCCACATACACTTTGTTCTCCCGGAGGATTTCCTCCAACAGTTCCGTCACCCGGGACAGTCCCTCCCCTTTTCCCGCAGAGATGTTGAGCACATGGTCTGCGCGAAAATCGTGGAGTGGCTCATGGTCCGTCCGCAAATCCTGCTTGTTAAAAAGCGTCACGATGGTCTTATCCTTCACTCCCAAATCATCCAAGGTCTGGTAGGTAATGTGCATCTGCTTCTCCCTCTGTGGATTGGAAGCATCCACCACATGGAAGATATAGTCCGCATACTTGGCCTCCTCCAGGGTACTCTTAAAGGCCTCAATCAGGTGGTGGGGCAGCTTGCGGATAAACCCGACGGTATCCGTCAACAGCACCTCCTGCTTGCCGGACAATTCCAGCACCCGGGTGGTAGGATCCAGCGTGGCAAACAGCTTATCCTCCTCCAGTACCTGTGCATCGGTCAAATGATTTAACAAAGTGGACTTGCCCGCATTGGTGTAGCCCACGATGGCCACCACCGGCACCTGATTCCGCTTTCTCTTGGCCCGGTTCACATCCCGGTGCTGCTCCACTTCCTTCAGTTCCCTGCGAAGCTGGGCAATCCGGTCATTGATCAACCGGCGATCCATCTCCAATTTCTTCTCTCCCGGTCCCCTGGTTCCGATTCCTCCTCCCAGACGGGACATGGATCTTCCCAGGCCGCTTAAGCGGCTGAGCCGGTAGCGCAGCTGGGCCAGTTCCACCTGGATTTTTCCCTCGCTGGTTGTGGCGTGGGCCGCAAAAATATCCAGGATAATCAAGGTCCGATCCATAATTTTGGTGTCCAGCAGCTGCTCCAGGTTCTTAAGCTGGGCGGGGGACAGTTCATCATCACACACGATTCCGGTGGCACCGGTATCGTAAATCAGCTCCGACAGCTCCTCCACCTTGCCGGTTCCCACGTAGGTTCCCGGATGAATGCGCTCACGCTTCTGGATCAGGGTGCCCACCACCTCTGCCCCGGCGGTCTTAACCAGTTCCGCCAGCTCCGCCAGGGAATCCTCTGCGTCGTCCCCGTCCTGCTCGCTGACTCCCACCAGAATCACTCTTTCTTTCAATTCTTCCATCTCAAATATTTCTGCCATAAAACAATCCCATCCGCGCCTTATCTAATCCGGAAGGAGATGTCCACTCTCCGGGCGCTCCTATCTAATCCGAAGGGAGATGTCCACTCTCCGGGCGCACTCATCTGGTCTGGAGGAAGATGTTCTCCCTCTGGGCTTCCTCGTCCGCCGGATACAATTCCACGTATTCTGCCATCATGGTTTTGGCCGTGTCGAAATCCCCGGATTTCTCATAAGCGATAATCATGGCCCTCATCAGCTCCTGCTTGTTGGTGACATTCTCCATCTCCATGGCGGAATTGAAGTACACCAGCGCACCCTCATAATCACCTTTTTGCATGCGCCTCTCCCCCATTCCGTACAGCCCCTCGGAATCCGCGACTCCGCTGTCCAGATAGAGTTTGTAGCACTCCTCCGCAAGCTCCGCATCCCCGTACTCGGAGTACGCCTCGCCCAAATAGTAGTTGGCCTCCCGGTTTCCCCGCTCCACAGCATCCTTCAGGGCTGCGATAGCGGAATCATACTCGCCCAGCAGAAGATAGATTCTCCCCTTCTGCATCTTGTCGTAGGCTTTGTCCCCGCGAATATCCAGGGCCTGGTTCAGGTATGACTGGGCCTCACCCTCCATCTGGGAAGCGGCCAGCACCTCATATATGCCGATGTAGAGTTCGTAATTGTCATCATCCGCAGCCACGCCGGCGCGAAAATCCGCAAGGCCTTCCTCCCACTGCTCCATCTTAAAGTATGCACAGCCCCGCAGGAAATATGCGGTGGCGTCCCCGTTGTAATCCACAACCGCTGTGTATGTGGTGATGGCTCCCTCATAGTCCCCGTTTAGAAATTGGGCCTCCGCCTTGTAGTAGCAAGTGTCAATCTCCGTCTCCCCCACCTGTCCCCTGGACTGGTCAAGGGCGCGCTGGAAAGCCTCCACCGCCTCCTCGTATTGTCCGTCCTGAAGGCAGGTGATTCCGTATGCTCGATATGCCGCCTGATCCTTTTTCCGGTCCACGCTGCACCCGCACAGGGAAAAAGCCAGGGTCCCAATCAATGTCAAACTGATGATTCGCTTACAAAGTGTCTGTATTTTCAAGAGATATCTCCTTTTCTCCAATCCTAACCTCATCCTATTTTAGCATATCTCACGCAGGATGACCAGTTAATTGGTGAGAACCGCGACAGTCTTTCCACTGGATTTTGGGTCCCCCGAATAGTATAATTTATATGGGTTTCCGTTTTAGAACGGAATACAAACGATAAAATGCTTTTGGGGGTGCATATGTTTAATCTGTTATATACTGCTCTGTTTGTTCTGTCTATTCTCATGTTGGTTGTTCTGGTTTCCTGTTTCCGGGATCGCATTTCCGTCTTTTATGTGCTGCTGTATGTCAGCGTCGCGGTCACAAACTTCGGATATATGCAACTGTGCGCCTCCCAGGATCTGAATGCGGCAGTCTACGCCAACCAGACCGTGTACCTGGGTGCAAGCTTCTGCCCCTTTTTCCTGCTCATGTGCATGGCGGATTTGTGCAAGGTCAAGGTTCCCCGGATTGTCCAGAGCGGATTTATTCTGTTGGGATGTGTCATATTCTTTTTCATCTCCTCCATTGGCGTTTTCCCATGGTACTATCGGAGTGTGTCATTTGTGCGCGAAAACGGTGTCAGCAACCTGATGAAGGAGTACGGACCTCTGCACACCCTGTATCCCCTTTATCTGATTGTGGTGGTAATTCTGGCACTGACCTTCATCATCCTGTCCTTCCGCAAGAAAAAGGATGTGTCCTACGTCACCAGCGCACTGCTCTTAGTGTGCATGATCATCACCGTGGCGGTGTACATCGTGGAAAAATCCCTGCATTTGCAGGTGACCATTCTCCCCATCGCCTATGTCATCTCCCAGGCGGGAGTTCTGTTTTTGTTGCGAAGGATCAGCCTCTATGACATCTCAGCTATCACGGCGGATTCCATGGTGGAGAGCGTCTCCTTCGGATTTGTCATCTGCGATTTCAAGGAAAAATTCCTAGGCGGCGACGTGGCTGCCAAACTATGGTTCCCGGAGATCAACGAATTGAAGCTGGACGCTCCCATCAAATCGGAAACCACGGATTTTCTCCAACAGTTGGGAAAATGGGTGCGGGATGAGGATGACAGGGAGATTGTGTATTTTGAGCGCGATGGGTATATCATCGAAGCAAAGCATGCCATTATCACAGAGAAAAAGCATCATCCCATTCACTGTGTGTATCTGCGGGATGACACCAAACAACAGGCGTACACAAAACTGGTGGAGCAGTACAACGAGAATCTGGAGCGGGACGTCAACGCCAAGACCGCCAAGATCAGCCGGATGCAGGATGACATCATCATCAGCATGGCCAGCATCGTAGAAAACCGGGACAGCAACACCGGCGGTCACATCGCCAGAACCAGCGATGTGGTCAAGATTTTTGTACAGCATCTGCAGCGTCGGAACATCTGTCCGGAACTGACTCCGGAGGTGGCTCAATGCATCATAAAGGCTGCGCCTCTTCACGACTTCGGAAAAATTGCCATCCCGGACGTAATCCTGAACAAGCCCGGAAAATTCGAGCCAGAGGAATACAAGGAGATGAAGAAACACTCCGCCAAGGGTGCGGTCATCGTGGAGCGCATCCTGCAGAACACGGAGGATGTAACCTTCCAACAAATCGCCGTCAATATCGCCCACTATCACCATGAAAAGTGGGACGGCAACGGCTATCCCGACAGAATCTCCGGGACGGACATCCCCTTCGAGGCAAGGGTGATGGCTCTTGCGGACGTGTTCGACGCCCTGGTGAGCAAGCGCGTGTACAAGGACAGCTACGGGTACGACAAGGCTTTTTCCATCATCGAGGAATCCTGCGGATCCCACTTTGATCCCTTGCTCTGCAAAGAATTCCTGCAGTGCAGACCGGCGCTGGAGAAACTGTATGATTCCTACGAGGATTAATTTCCGTGAGATAGATTTATACAAAAATTCCCCCGGCCAAGCCGGGGGAGTTTCATAGACAGTTAACTGTCAAAATAGTTTGATCTGTAATAACACAGAACCCAACGAACCTACAAATCGGAAGTTATCGAGATGTTTGGCTAATCGTATTAAGCAGGCTGATTACGGTTATTTTTCCAGAAATGCAGAATGTATCCGTAGGGATGAGTTCCGACTACGGTTATTTTCCCAGAAATGCAGAATATATCCGTAGAGGCATGCTCCCGGCTATATATTAGCAAAAATACAGAATGTATATGTAGAGATAGGCGCTCCCGACGTTCCTTAATATGTAGCGTTCCACCTGAGTGGCTGTCCATTTGGGCACTTCCCCCTACTCATTTCAGAATGACAGACTCTTCAGGATCCGGTCCCAATCTGCTTTCCCGTCAGTCTTTTCTGGCACTTGCCCCCATTTTAGACGGACAGATTCTTCTGAATCAGCCCAAATTCCGCTTTCCCGTCAGTCTCTTTTGGCACTTGCCCTGATTTCAGACTGACAGATTCTTCTGAATCAGCCCAAATTTCGCTTTCCCGTCAGTCTCTTTTGGCACTTCCTCTCGTT
>JAQXJP010000017.1 GCA_029008875.1 Lachnospiraceae bacterium
AGGATGAGAGCAGGAGTATTCTGATTTCTTCACACATATCCTCCGACCTTGAGGGCTTATGTGATGACATTTTTCTCATCCATGATGGTAAGCTGCTACTGCATGAGGAAACAGACAACATTATGAGCAGCTATGCCCTGGTAAAGGTGGATGAGCATGACTATGAAGCCATTGACAAGACACATTTCCTTGCCTGCAAAAAAGAGAACTTCGGATACGTGTGTCTGACGGATCAGAAGCAGTATTATCTGGAGAATTATCCGAAGGCGGTAGTGGAAAATGGCAATATCGATGAGATTATTCTTATGATGACGGGAGGAAAATAAAATGGCTGGTTTATTTGACAAGGATCTCAAAATTCTCTTACAGCGTAAGCAGGCGATTGTGCTTTTTCTTGCGATTGCGGTTGTCCTTGGTTTTTCCACGGGCGGGACTTTCGTAGTTGGCTATACCGCAATCTGCTTTCTGATGCTTTCGGTGGGCACCATAAGCTATGACGAGTTTGATAACGGCTATTCTTTTCTCATGACCTTGCCGATTACCCGGCGGACATATATACTGGAGAAATATCTTCTCAGCGGCGTTTGTGGCATCGTGGCATGGATTGTTTCTGTGGTGATATGTGTTTGTGAAAATTATGTTAGGCAGAATGGGGTTGCCACAGGCGATTTGCTTGTGGAAGCGGCTATTATTTTGCCGGTAGTTTTTCTTGTTATGTGCATGATGATACCGGTGCAGATTAAGTATGGCGCTGAAAAAAGCAGAGTCGTCCTCGTCGCTGTCATGGGAATTGCAGTGGTCGGGGGAATCGGCATAAAAAAATCGGTGGAGTTGTTGGATTTGCCTCTGGATGCGTTGATGGAAAAACTGCAGACAATCACCGATGTGCAAATTCTCGTAGGGGTTGTGGTGTTTACAATAGCTGCAATACTGCTGTCTTTTGCAATCAGTGTCAGAATCATGAATCATAAAGAGTTTTAATGGGATGGAGAACAAGTTGAAGAGTATTTTGTTGCTGGAGGATGATGAAAACTTAAACAGAGGCATCTGTCTAAAGCTGAGCAAGGAAGGATACCGTGTGTTTTCCGCATATACCATATCAGAGGCCCGGGCTGTGTTTGACAAGGAGAGGATAGACCTTGTCATCAGCGATATTACTTTGCCGGATGGAAGCGGTTTGGATTTCGGAAAAGTGGTGAGGGAAAAGAGCAATGCGATCTTGATTTATCTGACTGCAATGGACCAGGAGATCGATATTGTAAACGGATATGATACCGGTGCGGACGACTATATCACCAAGCCCTTTTCGGTAAATATTCTGACATCGAAAGTAAATGCGTTCATGAGAAGACTGGGGAGCGATGAAGAGGGTGTGTATCTTTCCGGGGATATTGAATTGCATGTACATGATATGCAGGTGAAAAAAGCCGGAGCACTCATCCCATTAAGCAAGACTGAGCTGCAGCTTTTGATTTTTCTCCTTGAAAATGCGGGACATATCCTCTCCAAGGAAAGTATACTCGAAAAGGTATGGGGACTGGATGGGCAGTTTGTGGATGACAACACGGTAACCGTAAATATCAGCCGCCTCAAGAGCAAGCTGGGAACAGACAGTATAGAAAATGTAAGGGGACTTGGATACTTATGGACAGAAAAGGTAAACAAAAAATAGGCTTCCTGTGCTTTGTTTTTGTTGCCGCAGCTCTGACGGCGATCACATTCTGGGGCAAAATTGCGTATGAGCAAAAAATGGGGGACGACCAGAAGCAGGAATTGGCAATGATTTATCCGGAGCTGGCGGAGGAATTAGGTGAAAACATCTCCTACTATGTGGAGAAGAACCTTCAAACAGATTTCCTGGTCATGTCGGTTGCGGTGCTTTTGATGATAACGGCACTGTTGGGCGCTTACTTTTTGTTGACATCCGCAAGCAAACATCGAATGGCGGAAGCACAAAACGAACTGAGGGATATCTATGAACAGTTGCTTTTGCTTCAGAACGGAAACGTGGAGCTTCTTCCGGCCCCGGGGGAGGAGCGCTCACAAAAATATGCAGATGTGTGCGACAAAATAAGAGAATTGGGGTACTATTTTTCCAATCTGAAGGATCGGTTGTCGCAGGAGGAAAACAGTACAAAAGCATTGATTACCGATATTTCCCATCAGCTGAAGACACCGCTGGCTTCCATAAAGATGAGCCATGAGCTGTCGCTTTCCTCCGATTTGTCTGAGGAGGAAAGGCAGTCATTCGTGGAAACGGAAACGCGGGAAATTCTCAAGATGGAGGCGCTGCTGGATGAACTGGTGAAGCTTTCCCGCCTTGAAAACAGCATGATTCAGATTAAGTGTGAAAAGTGTAGCATCAAGAGGACAATCAGCGAAGCAGTAAGTCAGATATATCTGAAAGCAAACGCCAAAAATATAGAAATATCCGTGGACATGGAACAGGATGTGGAGACTCTGCACGATCATAAGTGGACGGTGGAAGCTCTGGCAAATATCCTCGAGAATGCAGTCAAGTATTCTCCGGAACAGACGACCGTGAGTATTTTGGTCAGTTGTCTGGTCAATCATGTGCTGATTCAAGTTGAGGATGAAGGAATCGGCATTCCGGAGGGGGAATTGCATGAGGTATTCAAACGCTTTTACCGGGGGAGCAATGCGAAGGATGCGGTAAAGGAGGGGGCAGGCGTAGGACTGTACCTCGCGAGAAGTATTATCGAGCAGCAAGGTGGCTCCATTGTCGCGAAAAGAAAAAATGGGAGTGGGACAATCTTTCAGATTATGCTTCCGTTGACGGACTCGGATGAAGAGGAAACCCTTACAAAAATGTAATCGTTTTTGTAAGGGTTTTGTAATGTCCGGGAGATAGGATGGGAACAGAAAGGATGCATAAGGGAGGAAATGATGATGAGTGAAATTGTAAAGATATCGGATTTGGTAAAGTATTATCATGTGGGCGAAACGGTTGTGAAAGCAGTCGATCACACGGACCTGGCGATCGAGAGGGGAAAATTCACAGCGATTGTCGGCCGCTCCGGCTCCGGGAAGTCTACCCTGCTTCAGATTATGGGAGGTTTGGACCGGCCGGATTCGGGGGAAGTCATCATAGACGGAAAAAATCTGTTTGAACTGAAAGGAAATCAGCTGGCTGTTTTTCGACGGAAAAAGATTGGTTTTATCTTCCAGGACTATAATCTGATTCCGTCTCTGAATGTATGGGAAAACGTGGTTCTGCCAATGGGGCTTGATGGAAGAAAAGTAAAGAAAGAGGACGTGATGAACATACTGGAACAGATTGGAATTGCAGATAAGCGGGAGGCGATGCCCAACACCCTGTCCGGGGGACAGAAGCAGAGAGTTGCCATAGCGAGAGCCCTGGCAAGCTCGCCGGCAATTATTCTGGCGGATGAGCCCACGGGAAACCTGGATTCCAAGACGGAACTGGAAGTGATGGCCCTGTTGAAAAAATGTGTGAAGGATTTTCATCAGACCCTGGTTATGATTACCCACGATGAGACGATTGCCCAAATGGCAGATGTTGTGATTGTAATCGAAGACGGTAAGGTGGTGAGAAAATCATGAGAATGGTAGCAAAAATTGCCTTATCAAATATGAAATACCATAAAAGTAAGAACATATTAATCGGGATTGCGATTTTTCTCACCACCGTATTGCTGTTTCTCGTTCCTACCATGGGGATGGACCTGATCAATTGCCAGAAGGCGGCAATCAACGAACTGTATCCTACATGGCATGCACTGTTTCGAAATGTGCCGGAGGATCAGGTGGCGAAACTGGCGTCCCACCACCTGATAGAAAACTATGGCCTGCGGAGCGATGTGGGATATCTGGCAACGGACGATGCAAAAATTGCAATGATGTATATGGATGCGCAAGCCGTGGAAATGTATCAGATGGAACTTGCGGAGGGAAGATTGCCGGAAACGGAAAATGAGATAGTAGTTTCGGAAGGAATTCTGGAAGAACTCTCCTTGACAGGGGAAATGGGCGATACAGTCACGATTCCGTATCAGGTGTATCGAGATGGAAGCTTGGATTTTATACAGGAAAAGGATTTTGTGATCTGTGGATTGCTCCCTGATACGGAGACAAATAGGGAGCAAAAGTCTTACACATCGCTGGTATCAAAAGCTTTTTTGCAGGAGGAGATTCCGTCAGACCAGATTGCTTACCGCTTTTTATTTCAGATTGATACCGGGTACGCAAATAATACGGAGAAGATGGAGCACAGTATCGAGCAGTTGGCAGAAGGGTTTGGTATCGGCGAACAGGATTACAGAATCAATGAGGATTATCTGTGGGCCAACTACGTGGATCCCTCCTTCCTGCCAATCATACTTCTTATCATGCTGATTATTATCATGGCAGGGATGATCACGATCTACAGCATCTATTATGTCTCTATGGGGGAGCGGATTCAGGAATTCGGAAAAATAAAAGCAATCGGTGCGACCACGGGGCAGCTTCGGAGAATCGTCTTGCTGGAGGGCTTTTTGGTTGCCGGAGTCGCAGTCCCCCTCGGGCTTTTTGCGGGAACGGTGCTGGCAAAATATGTTTTATTAAGTCTTTTCAAATTATATCAAAATGAGAATATGTTGATGTCTGCCATCCAGGAGCTGATTCAAAGAGGCGAAGTGCAGCTGCTTGTTCCGTGGATTTACCTGCTTGCAATCGGTGTCGCAATGATTACGGTGTTCCTGTCCTTACTTCGACCTATGAGAATTGCTGCGAAGGTTTCCGAGATCGAAGCGATGCGGTACAGAGGGGAGCAAACTGCGAAGAGGAGCAGAAAAGGGTATTCGGATATTACCGTTCCCCGGCTTGCTGCAATTCATCTTGCAGGCAACAGGAAAAAGAGTCTGATTACCATCTGTTCCATGGCCGTTACAGGACTGTTTTTCATGCTTGTGGCTACGGTATTGTCATGCGCCGAACCAAGTGAAGCGGCGGACAATTCCATTATGGGAGCGTACCAGATTTCCCCGGTAATCGATTTTAACAATAAGGAACATCCGGAGCTGGAGTGGAGTCAGGTACAGAAAAACAACCCGCTTACCGAGGGGCGAAAGGAACAGATTTTGCAGATAGAAGGCGTGAATTCCGTAGAATGCTATCCGGGAACTTATGTGGTATCGGATGCCTTTGACGGGGATAGAGAGGGAGTAATCGGAGTCCCCGAAAGCGGAAGAGAATTGCTGGAAGCCGGAATCATAGAAGGAAATGTGACTTACGAGGAATTAAAGCGTGGGGATAAAGTGATTATTGATAAGAATCTGCTTTACTGGTACCCCAATCTGAAAATAGGGGACGTGATCGGGGTTGTGTACCGGGACGGAGACAAAAAATGTCAGAAGGATCTGGAGATCGCAGCCATTGGCGATTATGATTTGGGCTTCACAAGTTTTCATTATCTGATTATGGCGGAGGAGGGGCTCCGATCTCTCAGCGACAATAACCTCAACATGTATTATCGTGTATTTGGGGAGAAAAAATACGATGCAGACGTGGAAGCAAAGCTGAAAGCGATGGTCGAAGAGGATGGCAGAATTCAGATGGAAACCTGGAAATCTTATTATGATGAGTGGAATTCGGGTATGACTCTGACAAGAAGTGCCTGCTACGCCTTCCTTGGAATACTGGGTGCAATCTGTATTATGAATATGATTAACACCATGATTCACAGTGTCCATGTCAGAAAAAAGGAGATCGGTATGCTGCAGGCAGTTGGAATGTCGGACCGCCAGCTCCTGAAAATGCTGCAGCTGGAAGGGCTGTTTTATACGGCCGGGACGCTTCTTGTCGCAATCGGAGGCGGAAGTGCAGCGGGATATCCTGTTTTCCTGTGGGCAAAGGATCATGGCATGTTTAACATCAGATATTACCACTATCCTCTGGCAGCAACCCTGATTATGATTGCCGTGCTTGTGTTTGTCCAGGTAGTCATGGTGTTTGCAATCGGAAAATCCGTCAGGAAGGATTCCCTGATTGACAGAATTCGGTTTGAAAATTGACGATTTTGCAGTAAAATAGGGAAATGAAATTGACGATTTTGCGGAAAGGATTGATTATTCATGCATTTTGTACAAGCAAAAGGAATCTTGTCCGCCAACAACGGGATGAACATTTATCGCGGCTGCTCCCACGGCTGTATCTACTGTGACAGCAGAAGCACCTGCTACGGTTTCACCCATGCCTTCGAGGATATTGAGGTGAAGGAGAATGCGCCGGAACTGTTGGAGCGGGCGCTGAAATCCAAGCGAAAAAGCTGTATGATCGGCACCGGCGCGATGTGTGATCCCTATCTGCATGCGGAGGAGCAGCTTCGACTGACACGAAAATGTCTGGAATTGATTGACCGATATGAATTTGGCGTGGCAATTCAGACAAAGTCCACAAGGGTTCTCAGAGACTTGGATTTGTTGCAATCAATTAACAGCAAGACCAAGGCGGTGGTGCAGATGACGCTGACCACCTACGACGAAGAGTTGTGTAAAATTCTGGAGCCCAATGTGTCCACCACAAGGGAACGGTTTGACGCCTTACTGCAATTCCGGGAGGCGGGAATACCCACCGTGGTGTGGATGACACCCATATTGCCGTTTATCAACGACACCGTGGAGAATATTCGAGGAATTCTGGAGTATTGCATTCAGGCAGGGGTAAAAGGAATTATTTGCTTTGATATGGGAGTGACTCTCCGGGAAGGGGACAGGGAGTATTTTTATCGGGCGCTGGATGAGCATTTTCCGGGGATGAAGCAGCGCTATATCCGCACCTATGGAAATGCTTATGAATTGCCGAGCCCGGACAACCGGGAACTCATGGAGATTTTTCAAACCACCTGCGAGAAGAACGGTATCCTGTGGAAGCCGGAGGACTGCTTCGCATATCTGCGGGAATTCCCGGAAAAATATACGCAGCAGTCCCTGTTCGACTAGATCATTGTTTCATCCACAACGAATTGATTTACCGAGTGCTCCAGCACATTGACCCGGTCGGTGTTGCTGGCGGATGCTTCCGTGATGGTCTGAATGCTGGATGCCAACGCTTCGGTGGCTATGGCAACCTGTGAGATGTCCTCGTTTCCGCTTGCGACTGCCTGGTCCACGTTCTGAGTGGTTTCGTGAATGATGCGCATGCTTTCTTGAAGCTCTGACGCAAGTTGGTTGAATTCGTCCATACACCGGTAGATTTTTTCCGCATCCGAGAAGTATTGACGACCGTTGTTTACAAAATAATCATAGTCGGAGAATACTTCCGTTTGGAGAAAATCAATCAGTTCTCTGGCAGTAGCAGCCAAATCATTTACCGATTGAACGGAAGCCTGGCTCACCTCTACGATGATTTCCGCAGTCTCCTTGGTGTTTTTGGCCAGGGTTGAGATCTCGTCCGCAACCACGGCAAAGCCCCGACCAGCTTCCCCTGCCCTTGCCGCTTCAATGGAAGCGTTCAGGGAGAGCAGATTACTCTGGGAGGAGATGGCAACGATATTGGCTGATAGTTCCTCGATTTTTTGCACGGCTTCCGCCTCTGCAATCTTTTCCTCCAACAAACCGGCAATGCGGGTGGCAAGTTCCTCCGCATTGCTTTTTTGCTCCTGGGATTTGGATTCCATATCCCCGGCGCGATCTTTGACCTTGTCGGAGAAATCCATTCCGTCGCCTGCGGCCTGATTCATTTCCGCCGCAATGCGGTTGATGGCATCCACGGAAGCGGAAATTTCCGACATGGAAGAGGAGGTTTCCTCCAACAATGCCTGCAAACTCTGGACATTATCCGACACACTTGTGATTGCGCTGTTTGCATCCGTCATCCGATCCGACATTCCCAGGGAAGAAGTCTTGATGGAAGCGGCGTGAAATCTCATGTCACCCACAATATTGCGGAAAATATCCAGAAACTCATTGAATAAATCTGCAATGATTTCGGTTTCGTCACCGGATTTCATCTCAAGCCTTCTTGTCAGGTCCCCATCCGCATGAACCACGTCGTCAATCTTGTGGATGATGACGCCGATATTTTTGGTTATGTTTCCCACGATGATTCCAATTCCCAAAGCGCAGATGAGAATTCCAATCACCACGGTGATTGCAACGGAGGTGTAGAGCCCTCTCATGTATTTTCCAATGGAATCTGCGCGACAGTCAACGCCCAGAATTGCTACAACATTGCCGTTGGCGTCAAAAATCGGCGCATAACCGGATAGGAAGCTGCCCCATTCATCGGTGGTGATTTCTTTGTCTCCGGTTATGGTGCCGTTCCATGCACCCTCCATTGCCTCACAGAACTCACATTCCTCCCCGATGTCGGCAGGCTCCTCCTCATCGGCATCTGCCCAGAAATAAAAGTTTTCCCCGTCCTTATATAGGATGTAGATGTATTCGGTGGTATCCGAAATGAGAAACTGTCGGAGATCGGCCAGGATTTCCTGGTAAACAGACGCATCGTCCATTCCGGCTTGGATGCTTTGCAGTTTTGCCATATCCACCTGGGAAGCGGCAAGGCCGGCAATATTGCAGGTCTCTTTTGTGATTTGTTGCGTGAAGTTTTTGCGTGCGGTGGAACTCACAATGAATCCCATTCCGATCAACACAACGGAAGAAAGGAGAACGCTGCACAGAATCAGTTTTGTGCGGATGGAAAGCCCTTTTGTTTTTGTTTTCATTTGTAAACCCCCATTTACTATTTATCCCATAATGTTCAATTCATGATGCTCAAACAGTTCATTCACATACACCCGGTATTCCTGGACCGATTGGGCTTTTCTTATCTTTTTTCCAAGCTTTTCCCCGTCGGCGAAGGAGGCAATCAGATATCCCCAGATTTCCTTCATGTGGAACATGGCATCCTTTTCCCCGGAAAAAATATTGCAGAAGCCGTCAAAGATTTCATCGTGGAAGGCCCGGAAAGCGGAGCGGTAGGAGTCAAGGCTATCCGGAGAAGCACCTGCATCGGAACCCGCGGATGCACTTTTTCCGGTTTTGTCTGCGATCATCTGGGCCAACGCCGGGTTGGCCAGGAGCCCGCGCCCGATCATCACCCGCTGTAGCTTCGGATACCGTGCCATCAGGGCGTCATAGCTCTCCACATCCGTGATGTCTCCGTTGTAGCACAACCGGGTGGAGGAGTCCGCCTCGCAGTACCTCTCATAGGCCAAATCAAAATCCTCCAGACGTGGCGTGCCCTTGTAGAAGTCCGCCCGGACTCTGGGGTGTACCGTAAGCTCGCAGAGGGGATATTTTCCGTAGATTTCCAGTATGTTTTCCCAGTCAAAGTCACCGGAAAAGCCCACACGGGTCTTCACCGAGACGGGGAAATCCGCTTTTTCAAAGATTCCGTACAAAAAAGCATCCAATTCGTCCGGATATGCCAACAGGCCGGAGCCCCGGTGCTTGGAGACAACGGTGCCGGAGGGGCAGCCCAGATTGAGATTGACCTCCCGGTATCCGTATTCCTGCAGCTGGTGGGCCATATCCAGAACCTCCTGTGCCCGGTTGGACATGAGCTGGGGAATCAGGCGGATTCCCGCGTTGTTCTCCGGGGCAATATCCCGGAGGATTTTTTGATTCATGCGCTTGGCTGCCGGTATGAAGGGCGTGTAGTATTTGTCAATACCGCGAAAGTTGTGGGCAAAAGCGTTGCGCACAATGTGCCCGGTCACACCCTCCAGGGGAGCAAGATAGATTTCCATAACTGACCTCGTCGGTTTCTGTGGAGAAACCTTTGTGTTTTCACTAATTCTCTATGTGGATATGGTATCAAAGTTCCGGCTCCTTGGGAAGAAAAATATTGGGGAAGATTTGCTCATCCCCGTATATTATTTGTATTTTTTACCATAATACTAGTATCAAAAAATAGGAGGATACTTAAAATGGTATTAACACAAAAAGAGACAACCACCATCGAAGATTTGAAGACCCAGGAGCAGAGCTGCATCCAAAAATATGAGCGCTACAGCAAGGAGGCAAAGGATCCGGTTCTTCAGGAATTGTTCCAGACCATCGCCAAGGAGGAGCAGAAGCATTTTGACTCCTTGAACCAGGTGCTTCAGGGGGCGGTTCCCAAGACTGATTGCAACGATTCCAGCGGAAAGGAGTACAATCCGAGAGCAACCTATGATGCCACAAACTCCGAGGAGAAGAAGGCCGATTGCTTTTTGGCAACCGATTGCATCGGAACCGAGAAGATGGTATCCGGCGAGTACAACTCTGACGTGTTCGTGTTCGGCAATTCCGATATCCGCAAACTTCTGGCGGATCTTCAGGTGGAAGAGCAGAACCATGCGGAGATGCTGTGGAAATACAAGACCGTAAACGGAATGGCATAGGAATCGAGGGCTGCAAAAACAGCCCTCTTTTTTTGCCCCCCGCTCTTGCTTTAGGAGGGAGATTTCGGTACAATGAAAAATAGTATGACGAGATAACCCGGGAGGATGCTATGAGTTACGCAGATCAAGTATTTGTCAGTATGTGCAAGGATATTCTGGAGAACGGAACCAGTACGGAAGGAGAATTGGTCCGCCCCCATTGGGAGGACGGGACAAGCGCATATACCATCAAGAAATTCGGGGTGGTAAATCGGTATGATTTGTCCAAGGAATTTCCGGCGATCACTTTGCGCAAGACCTATATCAAGAGTGCCACCGACGAGCTGCTTTGGATTTGGCAGAAAAAATCCAGCAACATCCACGACCTTAAGAGTTCCGTGTGGGACGAGTGGGCGGATGAGGACGGCTCCATCGGAAAAGCGTACGGCTACCAGCTGGGGGTAAAGCACCAGTACAAGGAAGGGATGATGGATCAGGTGGATCGTGTGATCTATGATCTGAAGCATACCCCTTTCAGCAGAAGAATTATGACCAACATCTATGTGCACCAGGATTTACATGAGATGAATCTCTATCCCTGCGCGTACAGTATGACCTTCAATGTGACCCAGAAGAAGGGGGAGGACCGTTTGACCCTCAATGCGATTTTGAATCAGCGCTCCCAGGATGTGCTGGCCGCCAACAACTGGAATGTGTGCCAGTATGCGGTTTTGGTGCATATGCTGGCCCAGGTGTGCGATATGAACGTGGGAGAGTTGGTACATGTGATTGCGGATGCCCATATCTATGACCGCCATGTTCCGATTGTGCAGGAGCTCATTTCCAGAGAGCAGCATCCGGCACCGAAGTTCTGGCTGAATCCGGAGGTGAAGGATTTTTATCAGTTTACCACGGACGACATCAAGATTACGGACTATGTGACCGGTGAGCAGATTAAGGACATTCCGATCGCAATCTAGGATTGTGTCAGATCTGGAATTGTTTCGTTAGTAAGGAGGATACATATGCAGTTGATTGCAGCAGTGGACCAGAATTGGGCCATCGGAAAAAATAATCAGTTACTGGTTCGAATTCCGGCAGACCAGAAATTTTTCCGGGAGGTGACCACCGGCAAAGTGGTGGTGATGGGGCGCAAAACCTTGGAGAGCTTCCCCAATGGAATGCCTCTCAAGAACCGCACCAACATTGTGCTGACCCACAACCCGGATTATCAGGTGAAGGATGCCATCGTTGTGCACTCCATGGACGAGTTGCACGAGGAACTGAAGAAATACAACAGCGATGATATCTTTATCATCGGCGGAGAGAAGATTTATGAGCAGATGCTGGACGAGTGCGACGTGGCTCATATCACCAAAATCGAGTTCGCATACGATGCGGATGCATATTTCCCGAATCTCGACGAGCGCGAGGATTGGGAGTTGACAGGAGACAGTGAGGAGCAGACATACTTTGACCTGGAATACTATTTCTACCGCTACGAGCGCAGAAAGTAATTCCTCTTTCAGGTATGATAAAGTACCATGAGCGAGTTTATTTTTAGTTTGAATGTAACACTTCCGATTTTTCTTGTGATGGTGTTGGGATGGTTCCTGAGACAAATCGGATTGTTGACGGAGGATTTCGTCAAGGTTGTCAACAAATTCAATTTCAAAGTGACGCTGCCGTTTATGCTGTTCCGGGATTTGGCCCAGGTGGATATCCGGGCGGAGTTTGACCTGACCTTCGTGCTGTTTTGCGCGGTGGCCAGCACCATCTGCTTCTGGGTAATCTGGGGTTGCACCAAATTATTTCTGCGGGACAAGAGCATGCGGGGGGCCTTTGTGCAGGCGTCTTTTCGCAGCAGTGCGGCCGTCATGGGGCTGGCGTTCATCGAGAATATCTACGGCAGCAGTACCATGGGGCCCATGATGATTATCGGCGCAGTGCCACTTTACAATGTGTTTTCCGTCCTGGTGCTGACCTTTGAGGCGCAGGAGGACGAGGAAACGGTCCGGGATACGGGGAAGATTAAGCAGGCCTGCATCAACATTTTGAAGAATCCCATTATCATTTCCATTCTCCTGGGCGTGGTGGTGGCGCTTTTGAAGATTGATTTCCCCACCGTGGTGGACAAAACCGTGAACTCCGTGGCCCAGATGGCCACACCTCTTGCGTTGGTGGGACTTGGCGCCGGATTTGAGGGGAAAAAGGCGTTGAAAAAAATCGGACCGACGGTGTGGGCATCCCTGATCAAATTGGTGATTCAGCCCATGGTGTTCATCCCCATTGCCGTATTTGCATTTGGCTTCACCGGGGAAAAATTGATTGCGATATTGATCATGCTTGCGGCACCCACCACACCGAGCTGCTACATTATGGCCCAGAATATGAAAAACGACGGTGTGCTGACCGCCAGCGTGGTGGTGATGACTACCCTGATGGCGGCCTTTACCCTGACGGGATGGATTTTCCTGCTCAAGGTGATGGGGCTGATATAATCGTTGCAGAAGACGATAGGATTTGTTTAGCTGTTGCATAGGGGATGGGATTGATATGGAATGGAGCTTCCTGCTGTAGGGGCGGAATAATAGGATAGAATATAGGTAGGTAAGGAGCAATTATGGATATCACCGGAAGAAAATTATTTGTGAAAGCAATGGAAGAGGAAGGCGTGGACACCATTTTCGGATATCCCGGAGGAATGGTTACGGACCTCTTTGACGAACTGTACAAGACGGAGGGCATTGAACTGGTGCTTCCCAGACATGAGCAGGGCCTGATCCATGAGGCGGAGGGGTATGCCAGAGCAACCGGCAAGGTTGGCGTGTGCCTTGTGACAAGCGGACCGGGAGCCACCAATATCATTACCGGACTGGCGGATGCCCACTACGACAACATTCCGCTGGTGTGCATCACCGGACAGGTGCCCCTGGATTTGATCGGAAACGATGCGTTCCAGGAGGTGGATATTGTGGGAATGACCAGAAGCGTCACGAAGTACGGCGTGACCGTGCGGGATCGCGCAGATCTGGGGCGGATCCTGAAGATGGCCTTCTATATCGCAAGAACCGGGAAACCGGGACCTGTTCTGGTGGATATCCCCAAGGATATTCAGCTTGCAACCGGCCCTTCCGATTACCCGGCGAAAGTGGATATCCGCGGCTACAAGATTAACGAGAGCGTTCATGTGGGACAGCTCAAAAAAGCATATAAACTGTTGCGAACCGCCAAGAGGCCTCTGATTCTGGCAGGCGGTGGAATCAACATCGCCGGGGCTAACGAGAAATTGTTGAAATTCGTGGAGCTGGAGGATGTTCCGGTGGTCACCACGGTGATGGGCAAGGGTGCCATCCCCACCAAGCATGCGCTGTACATTGGCAACTGCGGCATGCACGGAAAGTATGCGGCCAATATGGCGGTCAGTGAGTGCGATGTACTTTTCTCCATAGGGACAAGGTTCAACGACCGCATCACCGGCGATCTGAATGAGTTTGCTCCCAAGGCGAAGATTGTACATATCGATGTGGACACCGCATCCATCTCCAGAAATGTGGTGGTGGATGTCCCCGTAGTTGCGGATGCCAACGTGGCGTTGGACAAATTGCTGGAGTGGGCTGAACCGAAGAAGACCACGGCGTGGAAGAATCAGATTACCATCTGGGAGAATGAGAATCCCCTTGGAATGCGCAGGGATCGTGGCATGACTCCCCAGATGATTATGGAGCACATCAACAACAACTTCCCCCACGCCATCTATGTGACGGATGTGGGACAGCATCAGATGTGGGCAACTCAGTATCTGGAGTTGGATGAGGGCAGCAAGCTGATCACCTCCGGAGGATTGGGAACCATGGGATTTGGACTTCCGGCTGCTATCGGAGCCAAAATCGGACGCCCTGAGAAGAACGTGGTATGCATCTCCGGGGATGGAGGACTCCAGATGAATATTCAGGAGCTTGCTACAGCCATCACCCAGGGGACGGACATCACCATCTGCGTGCTGAATAATTACTATCTGGGAATGGTTCGCCAGATGCAGCAGTTGTTCTATGGAAAGCGGTACAGTGCCACCTGTCTGCGCAAGAGAAAGGATTGCCCGAGGGATTGTAAGGGCCCCAACAAGAACTGCCCGCCCTACTCCCCGGATTTTGTAAAGCTGGTGGAGAGCTACGGTGGCGTGGGAATTCGCGTCGAGCGCGAGGAGGACATCGATGCCGCGTTTGCACAGGCTCGCAACAACAAGGGAGTTCCCACCTTGATTGAGTTTATGATCGCTACCGATGAAATCGTGCTTCCCATGGTAAAAAGCGGAACTGCCATGAGCGATATGATATTAAAGTAAGGAGGAAAGGCCAATGTCAGAGATGAAAAACAGATGGATTGCGCTATACGTGGAGAACCAGGTCGGCGTGCTTGCCAAGGTGTCCGGCCTTTTTTCCGGAAAGTCCTATAACCTTCAGTCCCTCACGGTTGGGACCACGGAGGACGAGACGGTATCAAGAATGACAATCTGCGTCACCAGCGACGATATTACTTTTGAACAGATTAAGAAGCAGCTCAACCGCATGGTGGAAGTCATCAAGGTGATTGACCTGACGGACGTGCCGCTTCACATGAAGGAAATCCTGTTTGCCAAGGTCTCCGGACTGGATGCGGAGAGCCGGGTGAAGGTGTTTCAGATTGCGGAAGTGTTCAACGTGAAGCCGGTGGACATGAACAACGATAGTGTGATACTGGAGAGTACTTTGACGGAGCACCGAAACAATGACTTGATTGCGCTACTGAAGGCGAATTTCAAGCATGTCTCCGTGGTGCGCGGCGGCGCGGTGGCAATTGAGTCCATCAGTACCGGATGCCGATAAGAGTCGGGGAGATGGCGATTGGTATCGAGGATGCCGGTAGATGGCGGATGCGATTGCGATGGCAATCGGTATTGAGGTGAGTGCATACCGGGTACTAATAATGGCGTTTTGGGTATTTTCGCTGAAAAAGTTGATTTACGCCCAAAAAAGAAGAAATATTGACGCAAAAAATGAAGAATTGGGCGTAGGCGCAAAATCATAGGGCTTTCTGCCCAAAAAACCATGAAAAAGAAGAAAATAATTTGTTTTTTGGGCAGAAACCCGCAAATATAGTATTTGAGCCCAAAAATGAGCGAAAACAAGAAAAAAGTGTCGTGTATTGGGCGGAAAAATCGTAAAGATGGTGTTTTTGCCCAAAATGGAAGACAAAGGGCGTGATTGCATGAAATATTGGGCGCGATGAAACGAGAATGTTCCATCGCGCCCAATTTGTGTCTCACGGCGTCGAAATGTGTAGGTTATTTCAAAACGTGTAGGTTATTTCGAACCCCATTGCAAACCCTATTTTCTAACAACGCTCACAATTATCTTGCCAGGACATCGATAATCTCACCCACATACATGGTGTGCATATCGTTGTCCTTGTACCATTTGCTCATGAGATCCTTGTCGATGAAGGTGTCCTCTGTGATGGGTACAGCGGCCATCTTGCGGCAGAGGATTACGAGATTGGCCTCATCCGGATAGGGGATACTGTGGCGGAATGCGGGGGTAAGTCCGGCTTCCGCAAATTTGTCTTTGTCCCGCCCGGAATTGGCGCCACAGTAATTCAACGCAGGGCGGTATTCTTCGCTGAAAAACGACAGGGAGAAAAAGTCTCCGGAATCAATCAGTTCCTTGGTGTAGCGGGACTGGCGAATGAAAATGTAGGTTACATTTTTCCCCCACAAAACGCCTACGCCACCCCAGCTCACGGTCATGGTATTAAATTTGGACTTGTTACCGGCGGTGACAAGAGCCCACTCTTTTCCGATCTTCGTAAATGGATTCATCTCTACTAGGTCAATTGGGTATGGTTGAAATGTATGCATACGATCATCCCTTCTTTCTTCTTTTTATCATACGTACTAATTTCCCATATTATACCAAAGAATGATAAAAAGAGAAACCTCTTTTTGGAAAGGGCATAGAATAAAAAAAAACTGTGGATTTTTTTATGACAGACATGCTTCGTGCACAACAGAATAATGTAGATGTGGGAAGACTGCGTATGAACGTCATCGGGAGATCGGAAGGTACACCGATTCCGGATGCCAGCATCAGCCTCTCTTATTCCGGAAATCCAACAGAGACCATCGAGGAATTGAAAACGGATGAATCCGGAAATACGGAGGAGGTGGCCGTTGCCACACCTCCTTTGGAATATTCCATGGAACCGAGTGGCAGACAGCCTTTTTCGCAATTCACCATCAACGTCACGGCGGAAGGATATCGCCCAATCAATATATCGGGGATTGAGGTCCTTCCTACCGAGTTGTCCGTTCAGAATGTGGAAATGGTGACAATCGATTCGCCGGGGAATCCGGTGGACAATATCGTGATTCCGGAAAGTACGCTCTTTGGTAATTTCCCGCCAAAAATTCCGGAGGATGAGGTGAAACCCATGGCGGAAACGGGAGAGATTGTACTTAATAGGGTGGTAATCCCGGAGTACGTCGTGGTCCATGACGGACCGCCGGGGGATAATACTGTCGCGAATTACTATGTGAGATATCGGGACTACATCAAAAATGTGGGCTCCAGCGAGATTTATGCCACATGGTCGGATGCTACCATTCGGGCAAACATTCTGGCAATCATGTCCTTCACCATGAACCGGGTGTTTACGGAATGGTACCGAGGCCAGGGGAAGAATTTTACCATAACCTCCTCCACGGCATACGATCATGCCTTCAGTTTCGGGAGAACCATCTATAAGACCATCTCGGATGTGGTGGACAGTATGTTTGAAAACTATCTGTCCCGGCCCAACATTCAACAGCCCATTCTGACCCAGTATTGTGATGGGGAGAGGGTGACCTGCCCCAACTGGATGACCCAGTGGGGATCAAAGTTTTTGGGGGACCAGGGGTACAGTGCCATTGAGATTCTGCGGTACTTTTATGGAAGCGACATGTACATCAACACTGCGGAGTCTATTGCCGGAATTCCGGCTTCATGGCCGGGATACAACCTCACTCTCGGAGCCACCGGGGCCAAGGTGCGGCAGATGCAGGAACAGTTGGCACGCATATCCAAATCTTATCCGGCAATTCCCACGGTCACACCGGATGGTATCTACGGGCCCAAGACCCAGGAGGCTGTAAAGAAATTTCAACAGGTATTCGGACTTCCGCAAACAGGCATAATCGACTATAATACTTGGTATAAGATTTCTGCAATCTACGTGGCGGTGACCCGTATCGCCGAGCTCATGTAGTTGCGTTTGATGGGAGACCTATGAAAAATTATAAGATTGCGGTGGCATACGACGGAACCCGGTACAAGGGCTGGCAGGTGCTTCGTGACACGGATGCCACCATTCAGGGAAAATTGCAGAAGGTACTTGAGAGTCTGGCGGGGCATCCGGTGGAAGTCATCGGATCCGGCCGGACCGATGCCGGGGTTCATGCGAGGGAGCAGGTGGCCAATTTCCATATGGAGTGGGAGGGAAAGCCTTCGGATTTGCTGGCTGCAATCAACGGTTTTCTCCCGGAGGATATTGCAGTGAATACCCTGGAGGAGGTTGATGATCGGTTCCACAGCCGGTTTTGCGCCACTTCCAAAACCTATCGCTACCGCATACATACGGATCTGGCTTCCAACGTGTTCGAGAGAAAATATGTTTACCATTATACGGACATGCCCTTGGATGTGGAGGCCATGAAGCGCGCCGCACAAAGTCTGGTGGGCACCCACGATTTCGCATCCTTCTGCGGCAATCGCAGGATGAAGAAATCCACGGTTAGGACCATCTTCACCGTAGATGTTACACAGCGGGGCGGGGAAGTGTGGATTGACTATACCGGCGATGGATTTTTGCAGAATATGGTTCGCATCATGACCGGAACTCTGATTGAGATTGGCACCCACCGCAGGGCGATGGAGTGTGTTGAGGAGATTCTTGAGGCAAGGGACCGCAGTGCGGCGGGATACACGGCTCCGCCCCAGGGACTTACACTAATGAAGGTGAATTATGGAGAAATGGATCGTTTACAATAAAAAAGCAGATTTTAAAGGAATCGGTGCCAGGTACGGCATCGACCAGGTGACGGCGAGAATTATCCGCAACCGGGATATCACGGAGGAGGACGAGATTCGCCTGTTTTTGCAGGGAGGGCTCTCCGATTTGCATAATCCCCACATCCTCAAGGATGTGGAACTTTTGACGGATATTCTGGCGGATAAGATCAAAGTGGGAGCTCCCATCCGCATTATCGGGGATTATGACATCGACGGAGTCATGGCTTCCTACATATTGAAAAAGGCATTGAACCGCTGCGGTGCCAATCCTTCCGTGGTGATTCCGGATCGCATCGCGGACGGATACGGGCTGAACCGGAATCTTGTGACGGCGGCCCACGACGAGGGCATCGACACCATTTTGACCTGCGACAACGGAATCGCTGCCCTGGAGGAAATCTCTCTGGCCAAGGACCTGGGGATGACGGTGCTGGTGACGGACCACCACGAGATTCCCTACGAAGACAATGAGGACGGACGGGTGGAGAAGGTGAGCCGGGCGGACGCGGTGGTCAATGCCCACCAGGTGGAGTGTCCATACCCCAACAAGGATCTGTGTGGTGCGGCGGTGGCTTGGAAAATGGTGTGCGTGCTCTATGAGAAAATGGGGATTGCGCAGGATGAGGCCATGGAGTTTCTGGAGAATGTTGCCTTTGCCACGGTGGGAGACATCATGAGTCTGCGGGGGGAGAACCGCATTCTGGTCAAGGAGGGCCTCAAGCGCATTCACCGCACGAATAATGTGGGGATGCGCGCGCTGATTGCACAGTGTGGACTGCAACCGACACAGATTCGCGCCCACCATTTTGGCTTTGTGCTGGGGCCATGCATTAACGCCAGCGGCCGGTTGGAAACCGCAGAAAAGGCATTGCAGCTCCTTCTGACGGAGTCGGAGAGTGAAGCAGTCCTTCTGGCATCGGAACTTGTGGCGCTGAATAACGAGCGCAAGGCCATGACTCAGGAGGGGGTGGAGTTGGCACGGAAATGCTATGAGGAGAATGGGTACGAGAAGGATTCCGTGGTGGTGATTTATCTGCCTGGGCTGCATGAGAGTATTGCGGGGATTGTGGCGGGAAGAATCCGGGAGGCTTACAACAAGCCCACCTTCATACTGACGGACGGCGCAGAATGCGTCAAGGGTTCCGGAAGATCCATCGAGGGTTATTCCATGTATGAGCGCATGTGCGAGTGCCGGGAACTTTTTATAAAATTCGGCGGACATCCCATGGCTGCCGGACTTTCCATGGAGCGGGGAAATATTGATGAATTTCGCACAAAAATGAATGCGCGTTCCAACCTGACCCCGGAACAGTTGATTCCGAAAATCTACATAGACGTGCCAATGCCCCTGGATTATGTGAATGTGAATCTGGTAAAGGAACTGAACGTTCTGGAACCCTTCGGGAAAGATAATGAGAGGCCGGTTTTTGCGGATAAAAATGTTCACATTGTGCGCATGAGCACCATGGGAAAGGAACAGAATTTCCTGCGGTTTCGCCTGATTTCATCCGGCGGCAACATGTTTCAGGCGGTGTATTTTGGGGATAAGGAGAAGTTTTTGGATTTTCTGGCGGAAAAATATACAAGACCTCTTGTGGAGACTGCACTTGCCGGAGAAAAATGCGATATGGAGATTTCCATGGTGTATAAGCCAGAAATTGACGATTTTCGCGGTGTGGAAGAACTAAAATTCGAGGTGCGCAACTATTGTTGAGAGATACGCGGCGATGATTGGGAGGCGCGCAACTAAGCCTATTGCGAAAAAACGGGAATCATTGTAAAATTGTGGTATATGTATCGGAGGCGGGTAGATGTTTGGCAATAAAGCAAAATTGAGCAAAGAAGAACTTTTATCCTTGCAAAAGTCCGTGGAGCAAGGGGACCATCTTGTGGACTGTATCTGTAGACAGAAGGATGCGATGGAAGGCGACTTTTCCTCCATGGAGGATTCCCATAAACAGATGGAGACCTACGTTCACCAGGTGATGGAGAACGTGGAGCAGGTGCGGGAATATTCCGGGCAGAATGTGGATGGGGTGGCATCCCTGTGCCGCAGATTGGACGAACTGTGTGAAGAGTTGCGCCATGCAGAGTCGGATTATGACCGCATCTTGGAATTGCTTCGCAGAAGTCAGGCTGACAGTCAGAGCGCGGTGGAGCAGCACAAGCATTTTACAACCCCGTCCAAGGCCCTGTCGGAGATTACGGAGGAGCTCCATGCGCAGAACCAGGGCCATGTGGAGAATCTGGACAGGATGATGGAGCTTGGCAAACAGATGGGTGTGCTTGCGCTCAACGCGGCGATTGAGGCCGGAAGAATGGGCGACCAGGGACGGAATTTTGTGACAGCCGCCGAGGAGGTGCGCAACTGCTCCAGAGAATACGAGCAGGAGGTCCGGAGCATGAAGGAATGCATTCAGGAGCAGGAACGCAGGGTGCAGTCACTGGAGGATACGGTGGCCCAGCTGGTGAAGCTTCTGAAGGACAATAATGTGGCGGTGACAAAGCTCATGAGGACCGCAGACGAGACCAAGAGTTTTGCGGAGAGGTCATCCATCCGTGTCTTTTCCAAGGATCTGTCGGAGATGAAATCGGATGTGACGGGAATCCGCAATCTGGAGGAGGAGATATTGAAGTCCGAGGAGCGCAATCACATGCAGCTGGAGGATGTCCTGGAGGAGATGAGCAGCCAGGGAGTTAACTTTGGAGAACTAGCTGCGGGGTGGGAGAAGGTTTCCGCCTTGGCGGCAGATTATAGGCAGCAGTTCACAAAAGAGGGGGATGATAAATCGTGAAGACGACAAATTTTTCTTTTCCGTCCGCAGATGGGAGGACAACGGTTCATGCGGTAAGATGGGCTCCGGATTCCGGGGAGTACAGCGCAATTCTTCAAATCACACACGGTATGATAGAGTTTATTGAGCGCTATGCGGATTTTGCGGAGTTCTTGACCAACCAGGGATATCTTGTGGTGGGACATGACCACATCGGACATGGGGAATCCGTGGTTTCCCAGGATGATTGGGGATACTTTGGGGAGAATCCCAGCGATCTTTTGGTGGCGGACATGCACACGCTCCGCACCACCATT
The DNA here is from genome assembly GCA_029008875.1 of Lachnospiraceae bacterium. Classification (GTDB taxonomy): domain Bacteria; phylum Bacillota; class Clostridia; order Lachnospirales; family Lachnospiraceae; genus Roseburia. The sequence continues at coordinate 21,509 of JAQXJP010000017.1, forward strand.
CAGGGGGAGAACCCGGGAATTCCATATTTTATGATGGGGCACAGCATGGGATCTTACATGCTTCGGAAGTATCTGGCGTTTCACAGTGACAATCTGAACGGTGTGATTCTTATGGGAACCGGGTTTGTCCCGAAGAATACCACCAGCCTTGCGATGAAGGTCACAAGGATGATTGCAAAACTTCAAGGATGGCATTACCGCAGTAAGCTTGTGGCGGATTTGTCCTTCGGCAAGCCTTACCGAAAATATGATCTGACAGGGAAGAATCCGGCCAACAGTTGGCTGACCAAGGATGAGAAGGTGGTGGAATGGTATTACGCGCAGCCGAAATGCACCTTTGTGTTCACACTGAATTCCTACATGGGACTGTTTGAAGCGGTGCAGTTGAGCTGTGAGCAGGAGACGGTGGATTCTTATCCCAAGACCCTTCCTGTATTTCTGGTATCCGGAGCGGATGATCCGGTAGGTGATTTCGGAACGGGCGTCAAGAAAGTCTACGATATGTTCGTAAAAGCGCAAGCGGAGGATGTGACCTACCAGCTCTACGAGACGGACCGCCACGAGATTCTGAATGAGCTGGATAGGGAAAAAGTGTACGGGGATATTCTCGCGTGGATGAATATTCGCAAATAGTGGAATAGTACATAGAAAATGCCTGTCACGGCGCAAAATTTTCGCCCCTGTCCGACGGACGGGGGCGAATTCAATCAGTGCTGTGGCAGGCTCTTTTTCTGTTTTCTGGAGTAGGATGCGGGCATACCCACCGAACGAGCGTAGGCGGGAGCGCCGGCGGAATCCACCACCAGATTGGAGACATACACAATCTGATACATGATGATCGCGAGAATAAATGCACATACCACATCAAATACGGAATGCTGTTTCACAAACATGGTGGACAGAATGATGCTGGTGGCCAGAATCCCCGAGAGGGTTTTCACAAGCTTGGGATGCTTGAAGCCCTTGCATTTTTGCACGGCAATGTGAATCCCGATAGAGTTATACACATGAATACTCGGAAACAGGTTCGTCGGTGTGTCGGAACCGTAAATCATCTTGCACAGGTCGATAAAGACATTGTCCCTGGTGAAATAGTAGGGACGCAGATAATGGCCGTTGGGATAGATTGTAGAGATAATCAAAAAAACGGTCATTCCCGTGGCCAGGAAGATACACAACCGGTAGAAATCATCGTGGTCGTGGAAAAAGAAATAGATGGCGCCACAGGCTACGTACGCAAACCACAGGATGTACGGCACAATAAAAAATTCGCAAAACGGAATGAAATCATCCAATGGCATATGTATAATGTGAAAATGGGTGGTCACCGAGCTCTCAATGTATTTGAACCAAAATAGATAAATCAGAATATAGGAGATCACAATGGCAATGCGGTGCTTCTCCCAGAACATTCGAGCGTTATTTTTGAATTTCATCGTCTTCTAATCCTTATAAGTATTTCATCAATCGATGCAAATTATAGCACCACATTTTTGGGGTTACAATTCCATTTTATGTTTCTTAATCTTTTTTATGAAAATCTTAAGAATTGGACTGTCTTTTTGCCGGGAAATTGGCGATTCGTTGCCTTGACTTTTGTTTTTCCATTAGTATAATAGTACTTGCTGTATGCGTATACGAAAGGATAAAAGGAAATGGGAGAGCAGAAGCAAGAGAAGAAACAAGAGAAGAAGCAAAGGAAAAATACCATCATATGGAAAGCACTCGGAGGAATCCTGGGTGGCATACTCGGAGTCGCAGTTGTGGTTTATCTTGGCTTCGCGGTCTATTTTTTTCACCATTTCTGTTTTCATACAACCATTAACGGAATCGACATATCCGGCTGCACAATCCAGGAGGTGAACCGGATGCTGGACGAAATGGCAGGCCGGTATTCCCTCACCATCGTGGGAAGGGACGGCTCCACCGACATTATCGACGGGCATGACATATCCCTGGAGGTGGTGGCGAAGGAGGAGATTGCCACCATGCTGGATGCGCAGAAGGCCTTTTTGTGGCCCTACTATTCTGTGGCAGGTCAGAATCTGGAGTGTGAAAAAATCATTGATTACAGTCACACACAGCTGACCAACCTGATTCCTTCACTGTACTGTATGTCGGAATCCATGCAGGTAATGCCGATTCCGGCGAGAGTGTCCGATTATGATTTGGAGGAGGGATATACGGTTCTTCCAGCCAAGGAGGGAACCGCCATCGACAAGAGCACCTTCCGCGCATGTCTGGAGGATGCGATTATCGGAATGCAGGAGGAATTGAACCTGGCGGATACCGGTTGCTATATTGCGCCCAGCCGGGAGGCGGATGATGAGAAGTTGATTGCCACGGCGGAGGCCATGAACGAATATGCAAAGGCTACCATTACATATACCTTGGATGGTTTGGACCCCTTCGTGCTGGATGCCTCCACCTTTGGGGAGTGGCTCATCGCGGATGAGGATTTGAACATTATGGTGGATGAGGAAAAGGTGCGGGAGTATGTCAGCGAGATGGCGCGCAAGTACAATACCTGTTACAATGCCAAGAACCTGATGACCTCCTACGGAGTACCGGTCACCATCTCCAAGAGCAAGTACGGCTGGAAGATTGACGAGGAGGCGGAGGTCGCCCAGCTCATCGATGAAATCAGCAACGGAAAGAGTGTGAAGCGGGATTTCAACTATGAGATGACCGCTAACAGCCACGGCGAAAACGACTATGGAGATTCTTACGTGGAGATTAATTTGACCATGCAGCATCTGTTCCTGTACAAGAATGGGGAATTGATTGTGGAGAGCGATTTTGTGTCGGGAAACCTCTCCAAAGGATATGATACTCCGGGCGGTGCATACGGTGTGACCTACACACAGAAGAATGCAGTTCTCCGCGGCGCGGATTACGCGACCCCGGTCAATTACTGGATGCCCTTCAACGGCAATATCGGAATGCACGACGCTACATGGCGCTCTCGTTTCGGCGGTGATATCTACAAGACCAGCGGCTCCCACGGCTGTATCAATTTGCCCTATAGTGCCGCAAAGACGATTTATGAGAATATCGGAACCAATTATCCGGTTCTTTGCTACTTCTTGGATGTGACGCCCCAGGAGGAGCAGGTACCTGCGGATCCCAATGCTGTGGATCCGGGTGCCACGGTTCCGGCGGCGGATGAGTCTGTGGAACCGCTGGTGGGGCAGGACGTGGCACCTGTGGATCCCAGTGTTTCCCAATAATCCATCGGGATATAATGAATTGGAATATATTGAAAAAGGAGACTGCGATTGCAGTCTCCTTTTTTGAATTCCTATTTGAAAATCGCCACACCCCAGGGCTCCAGGGTGAGAGAGTCGCCGGCACTGTGGTTTATCCCGGTGATAAGTTCCTGCATGGAGCATGGAACAGTGATATCCTGCGGGGCAGGTGAGTAGTTCAGCAGGAAAACCACCCGCTCCCCAAAGTCGTTGATTCCCTGCTTGACGCTTACCGGGTAAGATACATCGAAAGCAATCTTGTCCGGTTCTCTCAAGGAAATCTTGCGGAAGAAATCCGCCAATACTTTTTGCAGCGTGTCGCTTCCGAAGAGGGTGCCCAGATACAGGGCGTGCCCTTTTCCGTAGTCATTTTGTGCGATGGCGGTGTAGCGGTTCCACACCGGATGCTCGTATTGTGCCCAGGATGCGGCGGTGTCACAGGTGACAAGCTCCATCCATTCTCTGGCCTCGGAGGCATCCCCGCCGTAGGTTACGGTCACCTTTTTCGGGTAGGTGAACTGGTCGTAGTGGATTCCGAATACCGAAGTCAAGCCGTGGGGCTGTGTGTCGGAATAAATCTTTAAATACTCGTCGGAGAAACCGCTCCTGCAGGTGGCTATCAGGTTGCCGCCGGACAACACATAGTCGTGCAGCCCACGCAGGAACTCTTCCGTGGCGCTGTAAAGTGCCGGGAGGAGGATGCAATCGTATTGCTCCAACAGATTTTTGTCAGCAGGAATCATATCGTACTCGATATTCATGTAGAATAATGCGTCCGCCAGCCAGCGCATGATGTTGTTGTAGCTGTGTACACCGGCGGTCTCCGTCGGGAAATTGGACAAGCCGGTCAGGGAGGAGTTGTCGATGACGATGGCAACCCTGTTCTTTTTCTCCAGGTTGTGAATCTGATCCCCGATTCGCTTCCATTCCGCTCCTATACGGCAGCAATCCCGGTAGGTCTCATTTTCGGAGAAATCGTGTGAGAGCACACCCTTCCAGTAGCTTTCGATGGCGTTGTGAATGGAGTGCCAGTGCCAGTATTCCACGCAGTTGGCTCCGTTTGCCACATGGCTGTAAGCCTGGAGGCGGAGCTGACCCGGGTAAGCAAGCCATGCCTGGTTTCCCTGGGCCTCGGTCTCAAGAACCAGATAGTTTGCGCGCTTGATGGCCCTCGCAATGTTCCCGCAGGCTGTGATTTCACATCCGGTCAGTTCATCCTGGGAGGGATGGTAGATGTCACAGCCGGCAACCTGCATGCATTTTGCCGCGGCAAATTGGTCCACATCCGGCTGGAGACCATAAGAATAATCCCGCCATTCATAGTCAAAGTTCTGGGTGATGAACTGATCCGGGCGTTTGTATTCCTCCACGATGGCTGCCTGCCATGCCAAAAAGTCAGTCACAAGCTTGCGCTGGAAACGGGAGTACTCCGCTGCCAGGCTTTGGTTGATGGTGCCTCGCACATCCGGGAAGTTATCCCAATCGTCAATGCGGTTGCTCCAATAATCAAAGCCAAATTCCCGGTTGAATTCCTTGATGTCCGGAAACTTTTCCTTTAGGTATTCCACAAACATTGCCTGAGGGCGGGGACCGCAAGTATCATAGGATTTTGTCTCGTTGTCCAGCTGGAAACCGATGACATGGGGCTCGTCTTTTACTTCCTCCATAAGCCTCCTTATAATAATCTCCGCGTGGCGCAGATAGGTTTCGTTGGTAATATCCATATTCTGCCGATGACCGTATATCTGGGGACCGTCGTGGGTGATGGCGAGGATTGTGGGATCCTTCTTAGCAAGCCAGGTGGGGATTGCGTAGGTGGGGGTCCCCACAATCACAGAGATGTGATGGCGCCTTGCCGCATCCAACATGCGATGCAGATGGGAAAAATCAAAGTGCCCCTCCTCTGGCTCCCAGGTGCTCCAAGTGGATTCGGCAATTCGGATGAGATTCATACCAGCCTTTTCCAGCATCTCCATATCTTTTTCCACCCGGTCATAGGGCATATATTCGTCATAATAAGCAGCTCCGTAATACAGTTTTTTGGTTTTCATTTCCTTCTCCTTGTGTTTTCTTGCGCAACAATGTTTTTCTTTAGTATATCATGAAATGCTGATACTGCAATAAAAAATGGCAAAATACATTGACATTTTTGCGCAATAGAGTCACAATAAAATTGCGCAACATAAGGATTTGTTGCGGAAAGGCGGAAGAAGATGGAAAAGAATATTACAATTACGGATGTGGCGGAAGCGCTCGGGGTATCCAAGACCACCGTCAGCCGGGCGATTTCCGGAAAGGGGCGCATCGGGGAGGAAACCAGACAGCGGGTACTCGCGTACATCGAGGAACACAATTACACGCCCAATGTCATCGCAAGAGGGCTTGCACAATCCAAGACCTTCAATCTCTGCGTGGTTATGCCGGGAAATTATGCGCTTGTGGATTTGCCCTTCTTTCAGGAGGTAATTATGGGGATTCAGGAAGTGGCAGGAATGATGGGATACGACATCTTGCTGTGCATCTGCCAGGAGAATGATATCTCCGGCCTGGAACGGATTGTGTTGAACCGGAAGGTGGATGGGGTGATTTTGCTCCGCACATTTGTGAAGGATGCCCAGATTGAACTCCTTTCCGATAAAAAGATACCCTTTGTGGCTGCCGGAAGTACGACATACCGCAATGTGGTTCAGGTGGACAATGATCATGAGAGCGCATGCCGCGAACTCACTTCCTATATATTAATGAGACAGATGAAAAGGGTTGCTCTTCTCGGAGGCAATGAACACTTTGTGGTCAATCAAAGTCGTCTCCGTGGCTTTACAGATGCGTTCCGTCAGATGGGGCGGGAGATGGATGCGGATCTTCTGTTCATGAACCTAGAGAGCCGGACCTTCATTGACCGGGCGGTGGATGAGGCCATGGACAAGGGGACGGATTGCCTGCTGTGCATGGATGATGCAATCTGCAGCCAGGTGCTGCGCAAATTGCGCCAGGATAAAAAGAAGGTGCCGAGGGACGTGAGAGTCGCTTCTTTCTACAACAGCTCCGTCCTGGAAAACAGTATTCCGTCCATCACCTCGTTGGCCTTCGATGCCAAAGAACTGGGGATTGTGGCCTGCCGCAACCTCCTGGCACAGATCGAAGGGGAGGAAGTGCAGGAGAGGACCCTGTTGTCCTACGAGGTTGTCCTCAAGGAGTCCACGAAATAGTATAAAATCTGCAAAAACATGATGCGAAAACGACCATATAGACAAATATATGGTCGTTTTTTTGTGCAATTCCACAAGTTCATCGGGAAAAACATTGAAATTTCAATGGGTTTATCGGTTGCGCTAAATTGCGCAAATTTGCATTCTGATGTACAAAAGTACCAAAAAAATAATGCAAAAATAATCATATTGTATATTGACACAAGTAAAAACGGGCGTTATACTAGCATCATAGAACAACCGATTGCGCAACATAATTTCACTAAATGTGGCAATCATAATAATAATTCAATTTATGGAGGGAAAACGGATGGACAAATTTATTGTGAATATCATCCATCGTCCTGAGATGGTTCCGGAGTATTCCGCAACCGTGACAGGACAGGGCAAGGAAGAGGATATCGGAGATAAGGCGCTGATTACGGAATCTCTGGACATCTTCAAGACCCAGCAGAGACTTGCACATGAAAATGGGCTCAAGGTTACCATTCAGATGACCTACGCAGCACTTTTCAACGACGAGGCAGTTGAACTTGCCAAGCATGACCACGAAGTATACGGGGATGAAATCGCTCTTTCATTGCTCGGACTTCCCTGCGAGGAGTTCCGCGAGAAATACAAGACTAAGGACTTCTGCATCTGGATGTTCTCCATGGAGGACAAGAAGGCCATCGTCAATGATGTGTTCGAGAAGTTCCACGAGAAATTTGGTTTTTATCCGGAGTCAACCGGTTCCTACTATATGGATGCGGATTTGACCAATTACATCAAGGAGCAGTATCCGATGGTAAAATGTGCGGTTGCCACCTGTTGGGAGGAAGGCCCGAAGGCATACCACACCTGCAACAATTCTTGGTACACCTTGTTTGACGGTGGCCCATGGGCACCGTGGATTCCTTCCAAGCAGAACACCCACGCACCGGCAGCCAATGCGGCTGAGGACAGCGGAATCGTAGCCATTCCTCACCTGTCCCGCGACCTGCTGGCTTGCTACGACGGAAACGGCTCCAACTTCGGAACCCATCCCCAGAACGTTCTCCGCGGAATGATTTACGATACCAAGACCTGGGAATACCCGTATCTGTACAACTTGATTGACCAGTACCGCGATCTGGAGAAGTACAACAACGGATATGCGTACAATATGATGTTCGTTGGACCGGGTTGGATGAATAAGATGGGACGCTGGGAGCAACCCTACGAGTTGTTGCTGAAGTCCTACTCCGACGGATGCGCTTACTATGGCAAGTTGAAGAAGGAAGGCAAGCTTGTGGACATGACCATGTCAGAGTTCGCTGACTACTACAGAGAGAAGAAGGGCGTTAACGACGGCAATTATAACGAGCCGGAATGTGCTCCCTGGAGAGATATCCTCTACGGATCAGACAAGCAGGTATTCTGGTACTGCGACCCGTACATGAGAGCATGTGTCAATATGGATCAGGGCGGCGCCATCGTTGACCTTCGTCCTTATGTGGCCAAGCTTGAGTGGCCGGTTGGTATCGGAACCAAGCATGTACAGGATGCTTCTTATCCATTCCTGATTCAGGAGAAGTATCGTGCTGGTTACTTTACACACTATGCGGGAGCCGGAACGGTTCGTTCCGCTAAGTTATCTTACAACGGTGAGGAAGTAGATTTATGTCTCTGCCCGACCAAGTCCCATTTCTCTGAGGAGATGATTGATGGCAAGAAGACCCGTATCTTAACTTTGGATCCGGTTGAGATTAAGTTTAACGGAGTGACCGTGAAGCTTCAGACCAAGGAGTACTTCGAGGAGGGCGCTTCCAACATCAAGATCGAGAGAAACATTCTGGAGATTAGTGACCCTACCGCAGAGATTTTCCTGGATGAGTATATCACCGCTTGTTACGGAACCACAGAGTACCCGGAGGATATGACAGGTATCACCCTGAAGGCGGAAGGACCGCAGACAGAGACCATCAACTACGAGTACAAGTGCCGGGATGCCAAGGTGGAGGGCGCTACCGAAGTGAGTGCTACCATCCCTGCCATCCAGACCAAGGTTTCCATGACCGCTTCCGACAAGGCCACAGGATATGTGGAAGAGGGATACGCATTCTCACCGATGTTTAAGCTTGGATACAAGAAACAGATTTCTGATAAGGAGGTATTTGCAACATGGCTCAACTTGGCAAAGGCAAATTAAACTACAGATGTCCATCCTGCTTTATGCGAGACCTCGACATCGATATGTTCTTAGATAAGGACACGGGAATTTACAGCTGCATTCGTTGCCAGTTCAGAGGGGACGAGGCAAAGATTCTCGAGTGGAATGAAAAGGTAAGAGAGCGTTACGGCGCAATGTATGAGAGATTTACGAAATTCGACTTCGACTAAATAGTGGCGTAGCAACGCATTTGGAAAGAGGCAGCCTTGCTAATCATTTGGCGAAGGCTACCTCTTTTCCGATTATCGGAAAGTTGCAGAGGGGGCGACGAAATGGCCAAGAAGAAAAAAGAAGGGATGGAGCTGCGGTTCTACGAGATTCCGCAGGGCGAGGCTGCGTTGATTCTGATTGGCGACACCTGGGTTCGGGTGTACGGACATGAAGAGACCAAATTACATTTTCACAATCTGATGGAAATCGGCATCTGCCGTTACGGAGATGGAGAGATGTGGCTGGATGAGGAGAAACGGCAATACGAGAGCGGAACTATCACCGTTCTGCCGCAGAATTTTCCTCATGTGACGATCAGTGCCGGTGAGGAACCGAATTTTTGGGAGTACATCTTCTTGGACCCCAAGCAGATTGTCCGGGAGTTGTATCCGGACAACCCTGTCTATCAGAATGAGATTGTGGAGACCCTGTCCAAGGGACCGCTGATGCTCAACCGCAAGCAGCAGGAGAGCCTTGGCACAATCATCGATGTGATAATGGATGAACAGCGCATCCAAAAGACATATTACCGTCAGATGGTGAAGCATTATGTGGAAAACCTGGTGCTGGAGATTATGCGTCAGTACAGCAGTCTGGATCACATGGGGGATTCACAACCGAAGCAGACCAACATGCTTCAGATTGCAGCGGCATTGGAGTACATCAGCCGCAACTATGCCTCTCCCATCAAGGCCGGGGATTTAGCGGATGCTTGCAGCATGAGTGAGACCCATTTCCGGCGTGTCTTTGAGGAGTACATCAACATGTCTCCCATGGACTATGTGAATCTGGTTCGCATTCAGAAGGCGTGCGAGATGATGAAGAAAACGGATGATTCCATGGATATCGTGGCGGTAAAGTGCGGATTTACAACCACATCTACCTTCAACCGAAACTTTAAGAAGTTTTTGGACACCTCACCCTATCAGTGGAAAATCAATCCGAGTACATACGAGAGAAGATTGTTAAATTATCATATTACCGCTTTGAAGGGCTGGTAATGCAGGAGGTCTATATGAGCAGATTTATAAAAGGAATGGATTTATCAACCCTGTTGGAGATGGAGCGGTGCGGCGCAAAATACTATGACCATGGCACCGAGAAGGATATTCTCCAGATTATGAAGGAATACAATGTGGATACCATACGCCTTCGCCTGTGGAATGATCCCAAATCCGAATCCGGGGAACCCTACGGAGCGGGAAACAATGATTTGGCAGAGACCATCGCAATCGGGAAAAAAGTAACCGAAGCGGGCTTGGGCGTATTGCTGAACTTCCATTACAGCGATTTTTGGGCGGATCCGGGAAAGCAGATCAAGCCAAAGGCATGGACCAATTACGGGGTGGAGGAACTGGAAAAGGCGGTCTATGATTTCACCGAGGAATCCCTCACCAAGGTGCTGGAATCCGGTGTAAATGTAACTCTGATTCAGGTCGGCAACGAGCTGTCCAACGGATTGCTCTGGCCGGAGGGACAGGTTCCCAACTACGACAACATTGCAAAGTTTGTGAGTGCGGGCATCCGTGCATGTCGCAAGGTGAATCCGGACATTCCGATAATGATTCACCTGGACAACGGCGGCAACAATGAACTATACCGCAGATGGTTTGACAATTACATTGACCGGGGAGCCGATTTCGATTACATCGGACTGTCCTACTATCCATTCTGGCACGGAAGACTGGACCAGCTGGAGAACAACATGAACGACATCGCTGTCCGCTACGGCAAGGATTTGATTATCGCCGAGGTTTCCATGGGCTTTACTATGGAGGACTACAAGGATTACGAGAAACTCTCGGATGAGGAACGCAAGGGATATGCCACAAGACCGCATTTGATCAAGAATATCGATTACCCTATGACCATACAGGGACAGACGGATTTCATCAAGGATCTGCTGGGACGGCTGGCCAATGTGGCGGGCAACCACGGAGCAGGATTTTTCTGGTGGGAGCCTGCATGGATTCCGGTTCCCGGTTCCGGTTGGGCGACACCGGCGTCCCTGAAATATATGAACGATCCGGGACCATGCGGCAACGAATGGGCAAACCAGGCACTTTTCGATTATGACGGCAATATTCTTCCCGCGTTTGATGTGATTCGCAATTTCAACAAGACCGGACGGGCGAAGTAGAGAAATCCGCGCAAAGTCGACCATGAGTGAAATATGTAATTTTGTTGCATATCGAGGGGGATATGTTGCAAGATAAGGAATCCCTATTGCATGTGGAAAAACAGAGGCTATAATAGGAATTACCAAGAGAAATAACGAACGGAAAAACATTACAAATGTATTATAAGGAGAGGTATCATGGAACAGAAATTATTAGAAAAATTCAAAGAGTTATTTGGGGATGAGGGAGCTATCAGCGTGTACTTTGCGCCGGGGCGCGTGAATCTGATTGGGGAGCATACCGACTACAACGGAGGACACGTATTTCCCTGTGCACTCACCATCGGAACCTTTATGGCAGTCAGAAAGCGTGCGGATCGCAAGCTCAATTTTTATTCCATGAATTTCGAACAGTTGGGGGTCATCGAGGATTCTCTCGACAATCTGGTGCCCAAGGAGAACGGGGAGTGGACAAACTATCCGAAGGGTGTGATTTGGGCATTCGAAGGAAGAGGAATGAAGCTGGATGCAGGTCTTGATATTGCATTGTACGGAAACATCCCCAACGGTTCCGGATTATCTTCCTCTGCTTCTTTGGAAGTGGTGACGGGATATATGCTCAAGGATCAGTTCGGATTCGATGTGACTAATCAGGATATTGCTTTGATCGGACAGTATTCGGAGAACAACTTCAACGGATGCAATTGCGGAATCATGGATCAGTTTGCTTCCGCCATGGGAAAACAGGATAATGCCATCTTTTTGGATTGCAACACTCTGGAATACGATTATGCACCGATCGTGCTGGAGGGGGCCAAGATTGTGGTGACCAACAGCCTGGTAAAGCATAGCCTTGTCACCTCCGCCTACAACGACAGACGCAATGAGAGTGCGCAGGCACTCGCAGACCTTCAGACTGTGGTTGGAATCAATACCTTGGGTGATTTGACGGAGGAGGAGTTTGACCGGTTTGCATCCGCAATCAAGGATGAGACCAACCGCCGCCGTGCAAAGCACGCTGTGTACGAGAATCAGCGAACCATCAAGGCGGTGCAGGCATTAAAGGAAAATGATCTTGAGACCTTTGGTAAATTGATGAACGCATCCCACGTATCCCTCCGGGATGATTACGAGACCTCCTGCGAGGAGTGTGATATTCTGGCAGAGGAGGCATGGAAGATTCCGGGAGTGATCGGATCCCGCATCACGGGAGGCGGATTCGGAGGATGCACTGTGAGCATTGTGAAGGATGAGGCCGTGGAAGAATTCCAGAAGAAGCTTTCCGCCGTATATCAGGAAAAGGTGGGAAAGACTCCTGAGTTTTATGTGGTATCCATTGGAAACGGACCCAGCAAATTAATCTAGATTTTGCAAAGGAGAGGGAAATGATTCAAGAGAGAATTTTGGAATTGGTAGATTACGGTGTGACAACAGGGCTTGTTGAGCCGGAGGATCAGGTATATACCATCAATTGCCTGATGGAGTTGTTTGAGTTGGATGATATCGAGGATGCGGTGTTCGAGGAATATGCAAAACGTCCCGCCATGACCCAGGATAGCGCGGAGGCTGCCCTTGAGGAAATTCTTGACGAGATGATGGAATATGCTTATTCTCAGGGAATTATGAAAGAGAACAGCATCGTGTACAAGGATCTCTTTGACACCAAGATTATGGGATGCCTGGTGGCCAGACCCAGCGAAATCCGCAGAAAATTCAAGGATATGTATGAGAATGAGTCATCTCTGGCAGCCACCGACTGGTTTTACAAATTCAGCTGCGACAGCAACTATATCCGTCGACAGAGAATCAAGAAGGATCAGAAATGGACCGCAGATACCGAATTCGGGACACTGGATATCACCATTAATCTGTCCAAACCGGAGAAGGATCCCAAGGCCATTGCTGCGGCGAAACTGGCAAAGCAGAGTGCGTACCCCAAGTGCCAGCTGTGCAAGGAGAATGAGGGATATGCAGGCCGCGTGAACCATCCGGCGCGCCAGAATCACAGAATCATTCCGATTACCATCAATAACAGCGACTGGTTCTTCCAGTATTCACCCTATGTGTATTACAACGAGCACTGTATCGTGTTCAACTCGCAGCACACCCCCATGAAGATTGAGCGGGCCACCTTTGGAAAACTGCTTGATTTTGTCACTGAGTTTCCGCATTACTTCGTGGGATCCAATGCGGATCTCCCCATCGTGGGCGGATCCATATTGACTCATGACCATTTCCAGGGTGGACATTACACCTTCGCGATGGCGAAGGCTCCTGTGGAAAAGGAAATATCCTTTGCAGGCTTCGAGGATGTGAAGGCAGGAATCGTGAAATGGCCCATGTCTGTGATCCGCATCAGCGGCCCGGACAAGAATCGCCTGATTGAACTTGCAGACAAGATTCTCACAGTCTGGAGAGGATATACGGACGAGGCTGCGTTTATTTTTGCGGAAACCGACGGGGAGCCGCACAACACCATCACCCCTATCGCAAGAAGAAGGGGGGATGACTTCGAGCTGGATCTGGTGCTTCGCAACAACATCACCACAGAGGAGCACCCGCTGGGTGTCTATCATCCTCATGCGGCTTTGCACCACATCAAGAAGGAGAACATTGGCCTGATTGAAGTTATGGGACTTGCGGTGTTGCCTGCAAGACTGAAGGATGAGATGGCGGAGCTTGAGGACGCGATTCTCACCGGCAAGGATCTCCGTTCCACCGAGACACTGGCTTCCCATGCGGACTGGGTTGAGGCATTTTTGCCAAATTATCCTCACATTACCGAGGACAATGTGACCGGCATTCTGCGGGAGGAGATCGGAAAGGTGTTCAGCCAGGTCCTGGCGGACGCCGGTGTATACAAATGCACCCCGGAGGGAAGAGAAGGATTCCTTCGCTTTGTGGATAAGGTAAACGCATAATTTGCAAAAACAGACCATCGTCGATTATGTGCCCAAAGGGTATGATGCGTGCGATGGTCTTTTTGCGTGAAAATTAGAACTTTGATTTTTCTCTGTCTGTGATATAATGACAGGAGCGAAATCGGGCGCATCGAAACGTGCGGGGGAAAACAGAAGCCCGGAAAAGGCAAGGAAGGAAGATGACAAGCGATGAGACTATATATTATTCGACATGGTGAGACCTCGTGGAATACGAGAAAGAGATTGCAAGGCCAGAGAGACATCATGCTCAATGAGAACGGGGTGAAGTTGGCGGAGGAGACCGCCAAGGGAATGAAGGATGTGGATATTGATTTGGTCATCAGCAGCCCTCTGATTCGAGCGAAGGAGACCGCTGGGATTCTCATGTCTCAAAGGGAACTTCCCATGATTACGGACCGCAGGCTGACGGAAATGTCCTTTGGTCAGTGGGAGGGGGAATCCATGATTGACAGTACGGTTATCTCCCCGGAATTTCGGAAAAAATTCCTGACGGATCCCATGCATTGTGTGTGCCCGCCGGGAGGGGAGACCTTTGAAAAGGTACTGGCGAGGACTGCGGATTTTTACCGGTGGCTCATCTCCAACAAGGCATACGAAAATGCAAACATTTTGATCTCCACACACGGGGCAGCCGGCAGGTGTCTTCTGGCGGCAGTGGATGGAGAGCGGGACAATCTATGGAGAGGCGGCGTCCCCAGGAACTGTGCCGTTTCCATCGTGGAGGTGGAGAATGGTGTGGGAAAAATTGTGGAATTGGATAAATTGTACTATCATTTGGAAGTTTAGAGTTTGGAGGATTATATGTCTGGAAAATCCACGAAAGATATGACGGTCGGCTCACCCATGAAGCTGATTATCGAATTTGCGGTACCCATGCTTTTGGGTATGCTGTTTCAGCAAGTATACAGTTTAGTGGACACCATGATTGTGGGGCGGGCGCTGGGAGTGGAAGCTCTGGCGGCGGTCGGGTCAACCGGAAGTATCAACTTTATGATTATCGGATTTTGCTTGGGTGTGTGCAGTGGATTTGCACTTCCGGTGGCCCAGAGATTCGGGGCCAAGGATTACGACGGACTGCGCAAGTATGTGGGCAACTCGGCCATTCTTTCCGGTATTATCGCACTCATTATGACCGTAGCAACCGGATTATTGTGCAACCAGATTCTGGTATGGATGAACACGCCGGATGACATTATCGGTTTGGCGTATGACTATATCTTTGTTATCTTTATGGGAATCCCGGCCACCATCCTGTACAATATGTTGTCCGGGTATCTGCGCTCCCTGGGAGATTCCGTGACTCCGTTAATTTTTTTGATTTTTTCATCGGTTTTGAATATCGGAATGGATTTGCTGTTCATTCTGCAGTTCCACATGGGTGTTACGGGAGCGGCTCTGGCAACTGTGATTGCCCAGGGAATCTCCGGGGTATTGTGCCTATTTGTGGTTGTGCGTAAATTTGATATTTTGCATCTGAACAGGGAGGACTGGCGGATGGACGGGCACCATGTGGGCGTTCTGTTGGGCATGGGACTTCCCATGGGATTCCAGTATTCCATTACTGCAATCGGAAGCGTGATTCTGCAGACTGCCGTGAACGGGCTGGGATCCACTGCGGTTGCATCCATGACGGCGGCTTCCAAGATATCCATATTCATGTGTTGCCCCTTCGATGCACTGGGGTCCACCATGGCTACTTACGGTGGACAGAATGTGGGGGCCGGCAAGCTGAACCGGCTGTCTAAGGGCATGTGGTCCGCGGGAATCCTGGGAATCGTCTACTCCATTGTCATCCTGGGAGTGTTGCAGCTTTGGGGACAAAATTTGGTGTACCTGTTTGTGGATGCTTCGGAAGTGGTAGTTGTGGAGTATGCAAAGCAATTTTTGATTATCAATGCGGAATTTTACATTTTCCTCGTGTTTGTCAATGTGGTACGCTTCCTGATTCAGGGGATGGGCTACTCCGGATTTGCGGTATTTGCAGGGGTGTTTGAGATGATTGCCAGAACATTTGTGGGAATGGCCCTTGTCCCGATTTTCGGATTTACGGCGGCTTGTTATGCAAGCCCCTTTGCATGGGTGCTTGCGGATGCTTTTTTGTTTCCGGCCTACTATTTCGTGCTGCACCGCCTTCAAAAGAGGATGGCGGCACAGTAACTGATTTATACTTCCTACCCGCTTCCGGAACGCTATGCGCCCACCTTTCTTGTGCACCCTTGCCGAAACTTCGGGCGCATAGCGTTCCGGAAGCGGGTGGGAAGTTTCATTGTTTACAAGACAGTCAAAATGGGGTAAAGTGTTGCATAGTAAATTAGGAGGAATGCCTATGCCAAAGTGGGAAGACAATATCCGCAAGGTTGTCCCGTATACGCCGGGAGAACAACCCAAAAAGGAAAAAATGATAAAATTAAATACCAACGAAAATCCATATCCTCCGGCACCGGGGGTAGCCCGTGCCCTCGCGGAATTTGACACGGAGAAGCTCCGCATGTATCCGGATCCGGCAGTGTCCGATCTGGTGGGAGCCATCGCGGATTTCTACGGGGTGGCGGAGGAGGAAGTGTTTGTGGGAGTCGGCTCCGACGATGTGTTGGCCATGATTTTCATGACCTTCTTCAATTCAGAGAAGCCGATTTTGTTTCCGGATATCACCTACTCCTTCTATGATGTGTGGGCGGACATGCTGCGGATTCCCTATGAGACCATTCCGCTGGATGAAAACTTCCGGATTTGTGCCGGGGGATACAAGCGAGAAAACGGAGGGGTTATCTTCCCAAATCCCAATGCACCCACCGGAGAATTACTTCCCCTGGAGACGGTGGAAGAGATTATTGCGGCCAACCGGGACGTAATCGTGGTGGTGGACGAAGCCTATATTGATTTCGGCGGAGAGAGCGCACTGCCGCTGATCCGCAAGTACGACAATCTGCTGGTGGTACAGACCTTCTCCAAATCCCGCTCCATGGCGGGCTCCAGAATCGGGTATGCGTTCGGCAACCGGACGCTGATTAAATATTTGAACGATGTGAAGTATTCCTTCAACTCCTACACCATGGATCGCATCACCATCGCGCTGGGCGTGGAGGCCGTGAAGGATCGGACGTATTTTGAGGAAACGGTTGACAAGATTATCGTCACGAGAGAGTGGACGAAAAAGGAACTGGCCAAGCTGGGCTTCCGCTTCGGGGATTCCAAGAGCAACTTCCTGTTTGTCACACATCCCACACTTGACGTGGTGAAATTATTTGAGGATTTGAAGAGGGCGGACATCTATGTGCGCCATTTCAACAAACCGGAACGCATCGTTCCCTATCTTCGCATCAGCATCGGCACGGATGATGAGATGCGTGAACTGATTGCTTATTTGAAAAAATATATGGATTTATAGAAAGGGAATAATTATGAAAGACTTTTTCTTCAATATTTTGCGAGGAATTGTGGTTGGATTGTCCAACGTAATCCCCGGTGTCAGCGGAGGAACCATGATGGTTTCCATGGGCATCTACGACAAGTTGATTCTTGTGCTCACCCATTTTATCAAGCGTTTTAAGGAGGCGGTGAAGCTTCTTGTCCCGATTTTGATCGGAATGATCCTGGCGATTGCCATCTTTGCAAAGGTGTTCTCCGAAGTGCTGTTTCCCAAGTTCCCGCTTCAGACCAATCTGTTTTTTATAGGATTGATTCTGGGTGGACTTCCGGTGATCTTCCGCAAGGTGAAGGGGCGCAAAATTAAGCTCTCCTACATTCTGTCCTTTGCGGTGTTCTTCGTGCTTGTGGTTGCATCGGCGACACTGGGAGGTGGGGATTCCGCTACCACAGCGGTGAGCTTTAGCTTTTTGAATATGTTGAAATTGTTTGCAGTGGGAGTGATTTCCGCTGCCACCATGGTGATTCCCGGGGTCAGCGGCTCCATGATTATGATGGTTCTGGGATATTACAACGTCATCATTGACACCATCACGGCCTTCATCAATGCATTGAAAGATATGAACGTTTCGGCAATGTTGGACACCTTCGTGGTGCTGGTGCCCTTCGGTCTCGGCGTGGCAATCGGAATTGTGCTGGTGGCCAAGCTGATTGAGTTTGTTCTGAAAAAGTATACCATGATTGCTTATTGGGCAATTATCGGCCTGATTGTGGCCTCACCCTTTGCTATCCTGATTCTCATGGATGTGGGTACCTTCGGTGTGGTTGAGATGGCAACCGGAATTGTGCTTCTGGCCGCAGGGTTCTTCATCTCATTAAAGCTTGGGGATAAGAATTAGCCTGTTTCTTGAGTTTGTCCCCCACATGGAACAGAACCATTCCAATGGGAAACAGAACCAGAATTCCCGTAAACATCAAAAGCGCGATGTAAATATCGCTTGTAAAATTGAGAAACTCGGAGATTACAGTTCCCCACAGATTGAACAAAAAGTGGAAGAATATGGAATAATAGATGCTGCCTCCGCGCTCGCAGACATATCCCAGGAAAAGTCCCAGGAACGCGGCGTAGCATCCCTGTATCACATTGCCGTGGAACACACCGAACAGTACTGCCTGCAAGATGTTGGCGACCCAGAAGGACAACGCAAGGCGGGCAGTGCGGAGTGTGACACCGCGGAAAATCAACTCTTCACCGATCGGTGCCAAAATCACAGAATAGCAGAATAAGAACACCGTAAGTCTCTCGTCCATACCCGCGGACTCCATGAGATCCTCATATTGATCCATCCAGCTTGGAACTATCTCAGCCAAAACGGAAGTGATGATGGAGGAGATGAACTGTGTGCCCGGAATCAGAAGGGCAATCGCGGCAAACTGTACCGGGTGGAAAGTATTTTTCACATCCGGGAAAAACTCTCCGTCGCAGCGCAGATAATACCATAATCCGAAACCGCAAATCCCAATCAGGGAAAAGACCATCATGATTACGATGTTAAAATCCGTATCCATCCAGATCTCATACAGGTAATCATAGACATTCATACTCTTGGGGTGACCGGGAACCGCAAACAGGGCGGAAACTCCCATCATGAAGAAAACTGCTGTATATTCAATTACCGTTGCAATAATCACCGGGACAAAGCTCAGGAAAAAATAACCAACTTTACGCATAGGAAACCTCAATTCGTGAAAGTAATAATGGGGTGGGAATCAGAATCTTTTTTCGACACCGTATGAAAACCATTATAGTGGGAAAGACTGGCAGGTGCAAGAAAATAGTTTACTTTACGACTTTAATATGTTAAAATAAAACTACTTTTGAGAGACGAAAGAGGATTAGAAGATGAGCAAAAAATTAAAAACAGAGGCTGTGGACCATTTGTTTGAAGCAATTTTGTGCCTTGAGAATAAAGATGAATGTTATGCGTTTTTTGAGGATGTATGTACGGTCAATGAACTGATGTCGCTATCACAGCGATTCGAGGTGGCCAAGATGCTCCGGGAGCAGAACACTTATCTGGACATTGCAGAGAAAACCGGTGCATCCACTGCAACCATCAGCCGTGTGAACCGTTCCCTAAATTACGGAAATGACGGCTATGACATGGTATTCGGAAGAATGGGTTTGGACGACAAAAAAGAGCTGTAATTTACAGCTCTTTTTTTTGCTCTTTGGTGCTTTTTCCGGTGATGCCCTTGGCGTTTAGATCATCAATCATGCGCTCAATGATCATTTTCTTCACATAGACATCGTAGCTGAGCTGGCAGATAAAACTGAAGGAATGGAGAAGCTGCTGATCCTCCTCCGGGAAATCGGAAAAGGTGGCATTGGCAATGTTATACTTTTTGCCAAGATCCTTCAGGAGTTTCTGGGATTCCGCCTGCTCCAGCGAGAACACTTCATTGTACACATCCTGCATATTAGGACCATCGGTGTTGCCGAAATAGCGGTCGGTGATGGGATTCAGGATGGACTGGATATCGCTGATGCTCAAAATGTTCTTGAAATAGTAGATAAAAATCAAGGTCAGCACATGTTCCTTGGAGTACTTCTTCTTCTCCGGGGGCGGAATCAAATTGTTCTTGGCGTAGTTGTTGATCATGGTCTTGGTCAACAGCTTGTCATCCTCGTGGCGCTTGCAGGCTTCCAACTGCTCGTCCATAAAGGTGGTAATCTGATCCATATACAGATCGATATTGGGAATATCCTGGGGTCTGACATAATCGATGGATTTTAAATCCCCCAGGAGAGTCTCAAGAAATTTTTTGACGGTTTCATCATATACTAGTGACATGTCGACATCTCCTTTATTAAATCTATTATATAGTATTGAATACTAGATGACAAGAATTTTTCAAATTCAAAAAATCGAACATATGAGCGTGCTTTTTGCTATATAGTATGATATAATATCCCCAAGCAAACCGGCAGACCTGCCGAATTTTTTTACCGGAGAATATTATGGATTTATTATCAGCATTGAATGAGCCGCAGAGACAGGCGGTGGTACATACAGAGGGACCCTTATTGATATTGGCGGGGGCCGGTTCGGGCAAGACCCGTGTGCTGACCCACAGAACCGCATACTTGATCCAAGAGTGTGGGGTAAGTCCCTACAATATTCTGGCAATCACCTTCACCAACAAGGCGGCGGGGGAGATGCGGGAGCGTATCGACAATATGGTGGGATTCGGCTCGGAGAGCATCTGGGTGTCCACCTTCCACTCCACTTGTGTGCGCATCCTGCGCAGATACATCGATCGCCTGGGCTACTCCAACAGTTTTACCATCTACGATGCGGATGACCAGAAGACACTCATGAAGGAAATCTGCAAGGACATGGAGATTGATACCAAGATTCATAAGGAGAAGATGTTCTTAAGCGTCATCTCCGCCGCCAAGGATGAGCTGATCGATCCCATCACCTTTGCCACAAGGGCAGTGGGGGACTATGCCAAGCGCAAGCAGGCGGAAGTGTATCAGGAATATCAACGCAGACTTCAGATGAACAACGCCCTGGATTTTGACGATCTGATTTTTAAGACCGTGGAACTTTTCAAACTGGATAAGGAAGTGCTGGCGGGCTATCAGGATCGCTTCCGCTACATCATGGTGGATGAGTATCAGGACACCAACACGGCGCAATTTGAATTGATCCGCCTTCTGGCAACGAAGTACAAGAATCTGTGCGTGGTGGGCGACGACGACCAGTCCATCTACAAGTTCCGTGGAGCCAACATCTACAATATCCTGAACTTTGAAAAGGTGTTTGCGGATGCCATGGTCATCAAGCTGGAGCAGAATTATCGCTCCACCCAGAATATTCTGGACGCGGCCAACAGTGTCATCGCCAACAACGTGGGGCGCAAGGAGAAGCGCCTCTGGACGGATAACGGGGAGGGGGAGAAGCTTCGCTTCGAGCAGTTGGACAATGGTTATGAGGAGGCGGATTACGTGGCCCGGGATATTGCCGGAAAAGTGCGAAGGGGCGAATACGAGTACAAGGATTGTGCCATTCTCTACCGCACCAATGCCCAATCCCGCCTGTTTGAAGAGCGCTTTATCCAATCCAACATCCCCTACAAGATCATCGGCGGCACCAACTTCTATGCCCGCAAGGAGATCAAGGATTTGTTGGCATATCTCAAGACCATCAACAATGGGCAGGACGATTTGGCGGTGAAGCGAATCATCAATGTCCCCAAACGGGGAATCGGCGCAACCACCATAACCAAGGTGTCGGATTATGCCTACGAGAATGGGATTGATTTCTACAATGCGCTCTGCCTGGCGGGGGAGGTGCTGGGCAAGGCTGCAGCCAAGATCAAGCCCTTTACCGACATGATTGATTCCCTGCGGGAGAAGGCGCAGGTTGTCTCCGTGGCGGAACTGTTGGAAGAGATTATCGACGTGACGGGATACGTGCGCGAGCTTCAGGCGGAGGATACGGATGAGGCCCAGGCCCGCATCGAGAATATCGATGAATTGATTTCCAAGGCGGTTGCCTACAGCGAGACTGCCCAGGAACCGTCCCTGGGAGGCTTTTTGGAGGAGGTGGCTCTGGTGGCGGAGATTGACGGTCTGGATGATGCTGCGGATTATGTGGTCATGATGACTATGCACAGTGCCAAGGGCCTGGAATTCCCCAATGTGTACCTTGCGGGGATGGAGGATGGCCTGTTCCCAAGCTATATGTCCATCGTGGCGGACGACTCCACGGAACTGGAGGAGGAACGCCGCCTGGCATACGTGGGTATCACCCGTGCCAAGGAGCATCTGACCATCACCAGCGCCAGAATGCGCATGGTGAGAGGGGAGACCCAGTTCAACAAGGTGTCGCGCTTTGTGAAGGAGATACCATCCGACCTGTTGAGCGGAACCATTTTTGAACCCAGAGGAAGGGACGTGGGGGAGGATGAGACGGATGTATTTCAGACCGCCAGGAAGAACTTCCGCACGCTGTCCACAAGCTACGGCACTTCCACACCGGGGGCTTACGCACCGGAGGAGGAGTACCGCACCGGTTTTGCTCCCAAGAGGGAGAAGCCGCCGGTTTACACACCGGTGAGTAATCAGCAATCCTTCGCCTCTGCAAGCACGGCGGGAACCAGCTTGGCATATAAGGTGGGCGACCGCGTGCGCCACATCAAGTTCGGCGACGGGGAGGTTATGGCGATTGTTGCAGGGGGCAGGGATTATGAGGTCACCGTGGATTTCGACAAAGCGGGAACCAAAAAAATGTTTGCTTCCTTTGCCAAATTAAAGAAAATATAAATTATTGAAATTTATAATTTTTCATAGGAAAAAAGGGAAAGATATGTTATAATCGAATCAATAAATCAGAACGTGACAATTTTGTTGGGAAGGAGCATATATCATGAACAAGATTGAAGAGTTAATCAATAACAATGAGAAACTGAACAGCCTTATGAGCAATGCCAAGGTTATGGAACTACTCAAGAAGGAAGAGCCAAAGAAAAAGACCAGCAAGGCAGTGATTATTTTTGCAGTCATCGGTGTTATCGTGGCGGTTGCTGCAGCAGCTTACGGAATTTACCGATTCTTGACTCCGGATTATCTGGATGATTTTGAGGACGATTTCGACGACGAGTTTGAAGATGATTTCTTTGAGGACGACGAGATCGAAGCTCCGGCTTCCAAGAAGGAAGAGGCTGACGAAGAGTAATTTAGAGGACAATTCAGTCAATTTTTAGGGGACTTTGCGAAGTCCCCTTTTTTAGTTTGTGGCAAGAGATGCCGAAGGGCGATGGCCGTGACAAAAGGAACGTCCCCAAGAATGGAGAGAAGAATGAAAAAAGGAACAATCAGCGAAGGAATTGTGAGAGAAGTGGTGTTTCCCAACAAAGGAATCGTGGAGACGGCGGAGGGAGAACGGGTCGTTGTGAAGAATACAATCCCCGGCCAGAAGGTGTCTTTCGCGGTCAACAAGGCGAGACATGGGAAATATGAGGCGAGATTATTGGAGATTCTGGAGTGCTCTCCGTTGGAGCAGGAGGCGGACTGCAGGCATTTCGGAGAATGTGGCGGCTGCACCTACCGCACATTGCCCTACGAGAAGCAACTAGAGCTGAAGGAATCTCAGGTGCACAAATTGATGGAGGATGCCATCGGGGATGCCT
Organism: Lachnospiraceae bacterium; assembly: GCA_029008875.1. Classification (GTDB taxonomy): domain Bacteria; phylum Bacillota; class Clostridia; order Lachnospirales; family Lachnospiraceae; genus Roseburia. The sequence goes on from JAQXJP010000017.1 coordinate 44,995, forward strand.
GCGACTATGAATTTTTGCCCATCAAGCCAAGCCCACTGCAGCGGGGATATCGCAACAAGATGGAGTTCTCCTTCGGGGATGAATTCAAGGATGGGCCGCTGGCGCTTGGTATGCATAAGCGGGGCAGCTTCTATGACTTGGTGACCGTGTCGGATTGTCTGATTGTGGATGAGGATTTCCGCAAGATTTTGATGACCACGCTGGAGTACTTTATGGGGCAGAATGTCACCTACTTCCACCGCCTTCGCCATGAAGGCTATCTGCGCCATCTTTTGGTGAGAAAGGCCGCAAAGACGGGGGAGATACTGGTGGATCTGGTCACTACCTCCACCGGGACAGCCGGGGTGCCGGATTTGACCATGGAGGAGCAGCTTCTCAGAGAGTGGAAGTATGCCCTGGTGTCCCAATCCTATGAGGGAACCATCAAGGGAATTCTGCATACCCAGAATGACAGTGTTGCGGATGTGATTAAAAATCAGTGGACGGAGGTGCTCTACGGGGAGGACTTTTTCTATGAGGAACTGTTGGGACTTCGGTTCAAGATATCTCCTTTTTCCTTTTTCCAGACCAACTCCCTCGGAGCGGAGGTGCTGTACACCACTGCACGGGATTTTATCCTGGACGGGGACGAGAGCGCCTTGGGAGAGATGGAAGTGTACGATCTCTACAGCGGAACCGGTACTATCGCCCAGATGATGGCGCCTGTGTGCAAGCATGTGGTGGGCGTGGAAATCGTGGAGGAAGCGGTGGAAGCAGCCAAGGAGAATGCCGAGCAAAACGGGCTGGACAACTGCGAGTTTATTGCAGGGGATGTGCTGAAGGCGCTGGATGATATCAAGGTTAAGCCGGATTACATTATCCTAGATCCTCCCAGGGACGGAATTCATCCCAAGGCGCTGGAGAAAATCATCGCTTATGGTGTGGAGCGGATGGTGTATATCTCCTGCAAGCCCACGTCGCTGGCCAGAGATTTGGAGGTGTTTTTGGCCAGGGGGTATGAGGTTAGGAAGATTCAGTGTGTGGATATGTTCCCTGGGACAGGGCACGTGGAAACTGTGTGTCTCCTCTCCAAGAAATGCCCAGTTTAAGAGGTTTTCAGGGCTTTTTTGAAGATTATGAATCTGTATTTTGATATGAAATGATAAAAGGTCATATACAGACAAGAGCTGTGGAAAATGTAACTACGACAATTTCTGTAAACACAATTTTTCCATATCAAACAGCACCTACTGCAGTCTTTGATAAGTCTGGCATTAATTGCAAGGAATGTGGACGAAAGGAAGAAATGCTCATTTATGAATATATTAAAGAGGATGACGACTTTGGAGAAAAAGGTAGAAGAATCATATCGAATCAGTTAGTAACTATTGAGAGCATGTAGGTATATTTTGAGAGGTGATAGAGGTTGGCGGATAAAAATTGGGGAAAAGGCCTCAAAGTGCCAAAATGGCACTTTAGAATTATCACGAAGAACTGGTCTTAAATAAGATTAAGAAAAGCAAGCAGATACAAGAAGAGGAAAAAGCTTCCAGGGCAAACCTGGGAGTTTTTTCCTTTAGCCACCGATTCAACTCATGGGGAACCGATGGAAAAAGAGTGATTCGCTCGTAAAGTATCTTGAAAAGCGTAATATGTAAGAGTATATTAAAAGAAAGTCTTTTTGGAAAGGATAGAATATTATGTTGGAAATTATAAAGGTAATTCTGTTCGGTATTGTTGAGGGAATCACGGAGTGGCTTCCGGTCAGCAGTACAGGACATATGATCATTCTGGATGAGTTCATCAAACTGGACTGTACACCGGAGTTTCGGGAGATGTTTCTGGTCGTCATACAGCTTGGCGCGATTATGGCAGTTGTGATTTTGTTTTGGAACAAGATTTTTCCGTTTCAGTTCAAAGACAAGACAAAACCCGTCATTGAGATGGATAAGATCATGCTGTGGCTGAAAATCGTGGTGGCATGTATTCCGGCAGCCGTTGTGGGACTGCTGTTTGACGATGTGTTCGAGGCATTATTTTACCACGCGATTCCGGTCGCGCTGGCATTGATCGTTTTCGGTGTGGCATTCATTGTGGTAGAGCGCAAGAATAAAGGCGCAAAGGCGAAGATTAAGTCACTGAATGACATTACATTCAAAACAGCACTGATCATCGGTGTTTTCCAGCTTATTGCAGCGATTTTCCCGGGGACCTCTCGTTCCGGTGCGACGATTGTAGGCGCACTTTTGATCGGGGTATCCAGAAGTGTGGCGGCAGAATTTACCTTCTTCCTTGCCATACCTGTCATGTTTGGAGCGAGCCTCTTAAAGATCGTGAAGTTCGGCTGGTCCTTTACCGCGATTGAGGCAGTCATGCTGATCCTTGGTATGGTGGTGGCGTTTGCTGTTTCCGTATTTGTCATCAAATTTTTGATGGATTATATCAAAAAACATGATTTTCAAGCGTTCGGCTGGTATCGGATCATACTTGGCGTGGTCGTGATCGCGCTTGGTCTTTGTGGCGTGATTACAGTATAATGAACATATGAAAAGGCGAAAACCGGATGCGCTGGCATCCGGTTTTTCTGTATATAGTGTTACTTGACTGTATATAAATATTTGACTAAAGAGAACGGCATAGCATTGATAAAATAGTCCACACTATATTCTGCAGTTGGTATGTTGGCTTGATGAATTGCTTCTTCTACATAAGATAGCTGTCCCATAATGAAAAAAGTAATAGCGTTATATAAATCAATTGATACATCATCATGGAAGTAGACAGTTGGCGGTATGCTAATGAATGGTATTCCAGCTTTTCGATTGGAAAAAGACGTTGTAGAAGCTGAAATTGATGTAATCAAGGAGATGGGCGTAACATTTAAGACAGGTGTAGAGGTTGGTAAAGATATTACCATCGAGGAATTGCGAAAAGAAGGATACAAGGCGTTCTATATCGCAATTGGTTGTCAGGGAGGACGCAAGGTTGGCGTTCCAGGAGAAGATGCAGAAGGCGTAATCACAGGCGTTGATTTCCTTAGAAAAGTAAACAGCGGTTTTTAATTCTTTGGCAGCTGAAAGTTATGGGAAAATTCGAGCAGATTTGGAGAAAGCAGGCACTTCAATAGGACCGTTAGATATGATGATCGCAGGTCATGCAAAGTCATTAGGTTATACTGTGGTTACAAATAACACTAAAGAGTTTGAAAGAGTAAAAGGTTTGAAACTTGAAAATTGGACTGAATAAGTTAAATGTAAGTGGAAAGTGCGACTTGTCGCACCTTTCTAAAATTGATATTTTATCTATGTAAAGAACCCACAAATTTCAGTCTTGTGGAGAGATTGAAAGCAATAGAAGATTGAATTTTATGCATTTAAAAAATAAATTGGTGCGAGTTGCCACATTATGATACAATTTGTATGTGAGCGTTGATCCCATACTTTTTTGCGCGAAGGAGCACGAATGTATCGATTAATGATTGTCGAGGATGACAGAGGAATTGCAGAGGCAATAAAATCCCAGGCCCAGATGTGGGGGATGGAAGTACATATCATCACGAATTTCCGCAATGTTATGGCAGAGTTTGCGGAGACGGATCCGCATATTGTACTGATGGACATTGCACTTCCTTTTTTTAACGGGTATCATTGGTGCAGTGAAATCAGGAAAGTATCGAAGGTGCCGATTATCTTCATTTCCTCTGCATCGGACAACATGAACATGATTATGGCTATGAACATGGGCGCGGATGATTTTATCGCGAAGCCCTTTGACCAGAGTTTGCTCATGGCAAAACTGCAGGCGTTACTTCGCAGAACCTATGATTTTTCACCCTCTGTTCCGGTGCTGGAGCACAGGGGAGCGCTTCTTCATACCGGGGAGCAAAGCCTGGTTTACGGGGAGGAGAAGATTTCTCTTTCCAAGAATGAATACCGTATTCTATTTGTGTTGATGGAAAGCAAGGGAAGAATAGTCAGTCGGGAGAAGCTGATGGAGCAGCTTTGGGAAACAGATTGCTTTGTGGATGAAAACACACTGTCCGTCAATGTGAACCGTCTTCGGAAACGCTTGGAAGCCGCAGGACTACATGATTTTATCAAGACAAAATTCGGGGTAGGGTATCTGATTGAGGATTGAGGTGCAGCCTATGAAGTTATGGCTCAAGTATATGAAGCAAAGACGAATGGTAATTTTGGCATGGCTGGTTTTCGTTTGTGTTTTTACGGTTTCCTTTGCCTTGTACCAATTGCCGATGATGGCCGTTGGTTATCCGGCCCTGTTGTGCCTTTTCCTTGGAATTCTTTTTCTTTTTTTGGATTTTCACAGGGTGAAGCAAAAGCATGAGCTGGCGATGAGGATGGAGCAATTTTCCGATTTGGTTACGGAATCCTTGCCAGCGGCAGATGGGGTGGTGGAAGAGGATTACCAGACCCTCATACGCATGCTGCAGAGTGAGCATACAAAAACGATCTCACACAATCAACAGACATACGCTGAAATGGTAGATTATTATACCATATGGGTGCATCAGATTAAGACACCCATTGCCTCTATGAGACTTGCACTGCAAAATGAAGATACTCCTCTGTCCCGACAATTGACCAACGATTTGTTCCGAATTGAGCAGTATGTGGAAATGGTATTGACTTATCTGCGCCTCAATTCGGAAAGCACGGATTATGTGATCAAGGAGTATGATTTGGATGGGATTATCCGGCAATCTGTGAAAAAATATGCAGGAGAGTTTATCAGCAGGAAAATAAGCCTAGTCTATGAACCGATTCATCAATCGGTGCTTACGGATGAGAAATGGCTGTCCTTTGTCATCGAACAGGTTTTGTCCAATGCGTTGAAATATACGCCCTCCGGAACCATTTCCATCACCATGAAGCCCGGGGAGGAGCTGTGCATCCGTGATACGGGAATTGGTATAGCGGCGGAAGATTTGCCCCGGATTTTTCAGCGTGGATATACGGGATACAATGGAAGGATGGACAAAAAGGCGAGCGGTATCGGGTTGTATCTTTGTAAATGTATCTGTATGAGATTAGGGCATGGGATAGAAGCGCGGTCAAAGCTTGACGAGGGAACCTGCATCAGCATTTATCTATCGAGAAAACATCTGGAAGTGGAATAGCTTCTTACAGAATTGTAAGATTTGAAGGGAGATTTGTAAGCCGATACTATGGCGATACGAACCTCCTTTTTCCTATAATGGAGCCAGAAATCATGAAGGAGGTTTTTGTTATGACCATATTGAATGTGCAAGGAGTGCAAAAAATATATACCGGCCGGTTTGGCGGAAATAAGGTAGAAGCACTCAAAAATGTATCGTTCTCCGTTGAACAGGGAGAATATGTGGCCATCATGGGAGAATCCGGCTCCGGGAAGACAACACTTTTAAATATTTTGGCGGCACTGGACAAACCTACAGCCGGCTCGGTGATACTTGATGGAAAAAATCTTTCGGATATCAAAGAATCCCGGATTGCTACATTTCGTCGGGATAATCTTGGGTTTGTGTTCCAGGAGTTTAATTTGCTGGACACCTTCACGCTGGAAGATAATATCTATTTGCCGTTGGTGTTGGCGGGAAAAAACCATGCAGAAATGCAAAAGAGACTGTTGCCCATTGCACAGAAACTGGGAATTGAGAAGCTGCGAAAAAAGTATCCTTACGAATTGTCCGGCGGACAGAAGCAAAGAGCTGCAGTTGCAAGGGCGCTGATTACCAATCCCAAAATCATTCTTGCGGATGAACCCACGGGCGCGCTGGATTCCAAGGCTACCGATGAATTGCTTCAACTGTTTGGCCAAATCAATGAGACCGGACAGACCATCCTGATGGTTACACATTCGGTGAAGGCTGCAAGTCATGCTTCCCGCGTGCTTTTTATCAAAGATGGCGAAGTGTTCCATCAGATTTATCGCGGGGACAATACGAATGAGCAGTTGTATCAGATGATATCGGATACCCTGACTATACTTGCGACAGGTGGTGACGGACGATGAAGATTGATTTTTATCCAAGACTGGCATGGGACGGGATTCGAAAAAATAAACGTTTTTATCTGCCCTATATCCTGACCTGCTCGGGAATGATTATGATGTTTTACATTATCCACCATCTTGCGGCGATGAAGGCGCTGGACGGCATGATCGGAGGCGGCACCACAAAATTGACTCTGGGGCTTGGGGTATGGGTGATTGCTGCGTTTGCACTTGTTTTTTTGACCTATACCAATTCCTTTTTGATGCGGCGCAGACAAAAGGAGTTTGGACTGTACAATATTCTGGGCATGGGAAAGAAAAACTTAAGTCTGGTATTTGTATGGGAGAACCTGATTCTTTATGGTATATCCATGGTTCTGGGACTGGTATGCGGAATCTCATTGTCGAAAATGGCGGAGCTTGGTCTGGTACGCATGTTGTACGGGGAGATTTCCTACGATTTCACCATTAGCTCCGAGGCTATTTGGGATACAGTGTTGATGTTTGGGGCAATTTTTGTGTTCCTTCTCATAAAAGGGTTGTTTTCCATCTGGCGATTGAGTGCCATCGCATTGATGAAGAGTGAAAACACCGGGGAAAAACCACCGCGGGCAAACTATCTTCTTGGGATTGGCGGAGGGATGATTCTTGCATTGGCATATTATATTGCGGTTTCCATTAAGAGTCCTCTTTTGGCCCTCAGTTGGTTTATGATTGCAGTGATTCTGGTAATCCTGGCGACCTATATGATTTTTGTCGCAGGCTCTGTCATGTTGTGCAGAATTTTGCAGAGAAACCCAAAATATTATTATCAAAAAGACCACTTTGTTGCGGTTTCCTCCATGATGTACCGAATGAAACGCAATGGCGCAGGGCTCGCCTCAATTTGTATATTGAGTACCATGGTGCTTGTCATGATGCTCGGGTCGGGAAGTTTATACTTCGGAGCGGAGGATAGCCTGAGAACCCGCTATCCGAGAGATATATCCGTTTCGGTGGATTTTTTATCCTACGAAGGGGATCATGTGTATTCGAAGGAAAAGGAGGAGCGCATTCTTGCGAATGTGAATCAGATTCTTGAAAAACACGAAACGATACCGCAAAATGTGGAGTGCTATCTGAGTTCGAGTATTGTGGGAATGCTTGCCCACGGGCAATTGGTTACGAATCCTAAAACCGTTGATTCCATGAGTCCCGAAATCATGGAGAATTTGGCGCAGATTTATTTTGTTCCGTTGGATGAATACAATGAGTGCATGGGAACCAATGAAACATTGGAAAAAGGGGAAGTCCTGATTCACTGTGTGCGTCGCAGTTATGAGGATCCGGAGATTCACTTGTGGGATGGAACGGTACTTACCGTAAAAAAACAGCTGGATGAAATGATGGGAAACGGCGATGCGGCGATGGATATCATTCCTTCGGTATTTGTTGTGGTGAATGATATGGATACAATTATGGCTACCATCAATTCTGAGTTTTCTACGGAAGACCATTATTGTAGCCCGGAGCTTCACTATGGATTTGATACAGATTTAGATTCTGAAGAGGAAGTGAACCTGGCGGAGGAAATCCGCGCATGTGTGCGAGAACTGGATTACACCGGGGATGGGGGATTTTATTCCTACAGTGTAGAATGTCGGGAGGCGGAAAGGGAAGATTTCTATTGCACCTTTGGCGGAATCTTCTATTTGGGAATTATCCTGTCTATCGTATTTCTTCTGGCAACGGTGCTGATCATTTACTATAAGCAGGTGACAGAAGGCTATGAGGATGAGAGCCGTTTTGCCATTATGCAGAAAGTTGGAATGACGAAAAAGGATATTCGAAGAAGTATCAATGCGCAGATGCGGATGGTATTTCTCCTTCCCATCGCGGCAGCAGTGCTGCATTTGAGTTTTGCATTTCCGATGGTGCAAAAGCTTCTTGCTTTGTTCAACCTCCACAATGTCTCCCTCATGGTTTGGACAATGGTGATTACGGTGCTAATATTCGGTATTTTCTACGGAATCATCTACAAGGTAACCTCCAATGCGTACTATTCCATCGTCAGTGGGAAACAGTAGGAAGAATGAAAAATGAAATCAATACCAGTGAGATTGTTGTAATGGCGGACTGGATTGTCCCAAAAATTTGACTTTCTGCAGTGTGGGGATGTAATTGACTTGTTACTGGCTACTAGTACAGTTAGAACGTTTCTGACGGAAGGAGAAAAGTATTATGAGAAAAAATATATACAGATAACAGCGACAGCTTTGGCGTACGTGGCACTCGTTCTGGTAATGGTAGCATGCGGTTCAGAAAAGCCTGCACTGTCGGATACGGAGACGCCACTGGCGACAACTCAGGCGGAGCAGACAACAAACCAGGCGGAGCAAATGACAACTCAGCAGGAAGAGCAGATACTTCAGCCGGAGCAGACCGCGACGTCTGAAACTCAGCAATGGATTGATTCTTTGTACAATGCCCTGATTCAGGATGATGCGAAGACGGTTGTCACGCTACTTGGCAATGTGGAAAATGTAAGGACGCATTGCGCATCGTATGCGTATGCGTGGAATAATAACAGGTCCGATACATGCGAAGGATTCCTGCTGACGGCGAGTGACGGAACCCAATTCGGTGTTGGACTTTTTGCCGAAAACGGCTATCAGTACATAGAGGCGTTTGTGTCTGTTTCTGATGATGAATATGGCTTCCACTGCATTTATGCGGGTGACCATTATGTAGAGATTGTTGAGGGATGGGGATACAACTATCTCAAAGGAGATGAATTTTCCTAACATTTAGAAGGTTCTTCTATGATAAAACGAAAATCATAGGAGAATCTTTTATTATGGCGAAATAAAAGAAACCTAATATTTCTTATTCTTCCATGGACCGTTGTAATAAAATGCAATGGAGAGTAGCGCAGCAACACACCACCCGATTGGCCATGCGCACCAGATTCCGGTTGCGCCGAGAACTGTTCTTGAGAAGCAGAAAGCAAGCAATACGCGCAGAATCAGGTCTGTGAAAGTGGATATCATAAACTGCTTCATCATACCGGCACCCCTCAATATTCCATCTGCCACTAATTTTGCGGAAACCACGAAATAGAAGGGGGACAGGATTTTAAGATACATAAGGCCTGTGTGCATGGCAAGCTCGGTCGGGTCGTCCATAAAGAACTTTAGTAGGATGTTCCCACCAAAGAAGTAGAGAAGAAACAGTGGGAGGCATAGCATCCATACCAATTTGACTCCGACACCGAAGCCCTGCTTCACACGCTCAAGCTTGTTTGCACCAAGATTCTGTGCCGTGTAATTGGAGATTCCGTTCCCGAGCGTTGTGAACGAAGTAATCACCAGATTATTCAATTTTACGGCAGCGGAATATCCGGCCATAACTGGGGCGCCAAATCCGTTGATAATGCTCTGGATAATGATATTTCCCACAGAAATGAAGCTTTGCTGCAAGGTGCTCGGAATGGCAATCGCTACGATCTGTTTTAAAATCTGCATATTGAACAGGGGAGCCTTTTCGCTCTCTTCAATCTTGGCAAGTCTGCGGAATACTACAATCATTGCCAGAATGCAGCTGATTCCCTGGCAGAGAAAGGTTGCCCATGCCACTCCGGCCACTCCCATGTGAAATACTTTTACAAACAGGATATCCACTGCGATATTGGACAGAGAGGACACAGCCAAAAAGTAAAACGGCGTTTTGGAGTCGCCAAGTGCAGAGAAGATACCGGTAGCGATATTGTAAAAAAATACAAAGGGCAATCCCCAAGCGTAAATATCCAGGTACAATTTGGAATCCGCAAATACTTCCTGTGGCGTATTGATTAGCGTAAGTAGTATGCCGGAACCGGCTATTCCGATGAGCATTAGCAGGATACATACAAAACCGCTGAAAATACAGGCTGTGTAAACGGCGGTCTTCATTTTATTGTAATCCTTGGCACCGAACAGTTTGGAAACAACAACCGAGCACCCCATGTTACAGCCGAAGGCAAAAGCAATAAAAATCAATGTGATTTCATAGCTGTTACCCACTGCAGCCAATGCGTTTTCCCCGATAAACTTTCCGGCAATCAGGCTGTCGGCGATATTATAGAGTTGTTGGAAGATAATACTGCCAAACAATGGCATACAGAATCTCCACAGTACGGTCTGGGGCTTACCCACAGTCAAATCCTTATTCATTTCCAATTCCTCCACATTGTCTTTTTCCACCTATTGTATTATAATTCGCTATAAGATATGTGTAAAATATGAAATTCATAATCTTGATATATGAAATTGATATGAGAGGGCTGCAATGAACATCAGTTATGATTATTACAGAGTCTTTTATTATGTTGCAAAATATAAGAGTTTTACCGGAGCTGCCAAAGCACTTCTGAATAACCAACCTAACGTTACAAGGATGATGAAAAAATTGGAGGAGGAATTGGGGTGCACGTTGTTTGTGAGACAGCGTCACGGCATTGTGTTGACTCCGGAAGGAGAAAAGCTGTATGCCCATGTCTCTGTTGCTTTTGAACATATTTTGTGCGGGGAAAAAGAAATTGCCAGAGATAAAAGTCTACAGTCGGGAATCGTTACGGTGGCGGCCAGCGAAATTGCGCTTCATTGTGTACTGCTTCCCGTTTTGAAAACGTTTCGAAAATCGTATCCGGGTATCCGAATCAGAATATCAAGTCAGTCTACCCTGCAGGCTGTCGATGTGTTGAAAAAAGGGCTGGCAGATTTTGCAATCGTCACAGGGCCTTTTGAACTTCCTGCGGGGATGAGCTCGGAAATTTTGCGGAGTGTTCAGGAAGTGCCGGTCTGCAGCACGGCGTTTCCTCTTACCACGGGTGCAGTGCTTACCGGGGAGCAGATCAAAAATTGCCCATTGATCGGACTCGGGGAACAAACAGTTTCCTTTAGTTTTTATTCCGATGTTTTTGGCAAAATGGGGTTGTCCTATAAACCGGATGTGGAGGCTGCCACAGCGGACCAGATTTTGCCAATGGTCAAATCGGATTTGGGTATCGGTTTTGTCCCAATCGATTTTTTGGAAAAAGAGAACATGCAGAATCTGGCTATTCTCAGCATAAAACCCGATATTCCCGCAAGGAATATCTGCCTTTTGAAGCGCAAGGGGATTTCTTTAAGTATTGCGGCATCTGAATTGGAGCGCCAAATCAAGGATAAATAAAGTTAAGCGAAAAATGGAGGATGAAGTAAAGAACAATTATGGACAGAAACAGAGTCATTGAGAACTTGACGGAACAGATCAAAGAGGCACAGCTAAAACTGGGATATGCCGAGGAAACCATACGACTTTACTTTCCGGTTCAATCCATGTGTGACTTGCTGCGGATTGAGTTGAGGAGCGGAGAAGAACTGGTGGCTTTGCTGAAGGAAGGCGGAGAATTTGAGAACACGGTACTGGGAAGTCTTAGTTTTGCACTGTGCAAGGATGACAGGATAGAGGTATGTATCCCGGCATCGGGGGCGGCTCATGTGCATGAGCAGGTATCGAATCCTCCTTTTTTGGAAAGCATTATAGAATTGTTCCGGAGAAATCACAGTTTGACCATAGAGGAAATCTGTGAGTGTTTTGCAAGTTTTAACGCTCAATATGTATGCGAGAAAATGGAGCCCGGGACCGATTTTGACTATGTTTTGTATTTTCCGGATCATAACCCGGACGCCTGGTATTATTGTGTCAAAATTGAAATGGGACACACAATTTATCACCGATTTACGGAAGCGGACTACCGTTTACTATTATAGTAAGACCGCCTGTTTTTGCATCTTTATCCGTTGCGGACTCCTTTTTTGAGGAGGTCACATGGAAACAATTTTTCGCAATCATATGTATCAATCTGTGCAAGGAGAGCCCAACCATCAATGAATTGGCGGAGGTTATGGAGAGCTCCCATCAGAATGTGAAGCAGATTTTGCTGAAACTGGAGAAAAAGGGATTCGTAGAGATTCTTGTGGATGAGAAGGACCGGAGAAAACAGAGAATTGTTCTCACTGAAAAATGCAGTGATTTTTGCAAGAGGAATGACAAGCCAAGTCAGATACAGATGAATCGGATGTATGAAGGTGTAACGGAAGAACAGATCATTACCACGATACAGACTATTTTACAGATGGAAAGGAACTTAAAAAAGGTATGAAAACGATAATTGTATATTCATCACAGACAGGTTTTACCAAAAGATACACAGAATGGTTGGCGGAGGAATTGGGGGCGGATGCTATCTCATTGGCGGAAGCCAAAAAGCAGGACGAACGCTTTTTTGAAGATGCCGATGCAATTGTTTACGGTGGATGGGCCATGGCCGGAAAAATTGTAGACAGCGAGTGGTTTACACAAAAAATCCCCGTGTGGAAAGGAAAGAAGTTGGTTCTTTTTTGCGTGGGTGCAAGTCCCAGCGAAAATCCGGATGTTGAGGTGGCACTTCAAAATGCATTGACGGATGAGGAGCGCAAATATGCAAAGGCATTTTATTGTCAGGGAGGAATCGCTTACGAAAAGATGAAATTGCCTGCGAAATTGGCCATGAAGGCATTCGCATCCATGGTAAGAAAGAAAAAGGACGCGACGGAGCAGGAAAAGAAAATGGGTGAGATGATTTCACATTCCTATGACATTTCGGATCGCGAGTACATTATGCCCATAGTTCAGTATGTGCGAGAGGAAGAGAGCGCATGAAAAAAAGAAACATGTTTTCACTCATCATTGGAATCGTTTTGATTCTGTTCCTGATTTTGGCAGGAAGCCTCTGGTATGTGAAAAATTGCAGATATACAGACATCGATGCACAGATATCCCCGGATGAACGCTGCCAACTTTCGCTGCAGATGAAGGGGGAACCGGAATGGCCATTTGGCAGCACTTATGGGAGAATTGTTGCCAGATATGATGGCAAAGTTATCCGGAAGATAGAATTTGAAATCTGTGATGACGGAGCAATGCTTCGAAAAGAAAACTGGGATGTTGTCTGGGGAGTTGCCGGTGTTCAGGTTACCTTAAAGGGAAGTGAGCAGGACAATCAGGTGATACAGATCATGTATGACGGCACAGAAGGCTTTTCCGGTTACAGCCAGGACCAGATTACAGCGGAAATGGGGAAACGTTATGGCAACATTGCCTCTTGCAGCAAGGAGGGGGATCTCTATTGCTTTGATACGGGGAAGTTTTCTTTTCTTGTACAGAATGATTTGATTATGAGTGATAATTATAAAATGGAATTTTTCCGATATTTGACGGACGAATACTTTTCGACTCGGAATCGAGTGCATGAATATGAGGAAAGCGGGACCGGATTGGAAAAGACCTATACGCCGGTTATTCCATTATTTTCCGCTGCAAGCGAGGAAGAGGAGTGGTTTTGTTCCGACGTAATAAATTGGTTACTCTATGTCATGAAAGAACTCCCTTATGGGGAAAATGAAGATCTCTATCGGCAGATTAAAATTGCTTATGATGGGGAGACATTTGATTACGTGTTCCCCGATATGCAGGACTTTACACAGGAAAATGGTTCCCCGGTATACAACGATTTATATGATTTTGTAGAAAAGATTACGGCAGAGAACCATGAAGAAAAGATAGGGAAAGAGGAGGATGCCGTAGAAGAAAAGGATAATTCAGAAATAGCGGAGGAAACCGTACAGTTTTATTTGTCGCTGACTCCGGATTGCAGCTATGAAACAGCCAAGGGAATCGAATATCGGATGGTTCCGGTTGACCGGGCATGCGGCAGCAGTTATTACGTGCTGATTGCCACTGCGGACGGCGGGAAGAGTGCAAGTATGGTCAATTTGGATCCCTATCTTGGAAGCGGCGGTGGGGCCAGATGGATCAGCTTTTTGCAGGATGGACAAACCGGATTTTCCTGTCTGAGTTATAGCGGCGGAGCATATGGAAGACTTTACCGCACAGAAGATGGGGGAAAGAGCTTTGAAACAGTGGAATACCCGTCTGCCAAAGCAAAACTATCGGATGGTACCTACTATAATCCTTTTGTGATGCCGGAAAGGGTATATGAGGAGGATGGGAGGTTGTACATGGAAGTGGGGCAAGGTCCGGACGGAGATTATTACGGAGAGGAAGGCTACTGCCACGGCCTGTACGAGTCAGAGGACAATGGAAAGACTTGGACCTATCTCAAAGAGATTGCGCCATAATACCACCTATGTGCGAAAAATGACCACCTATTGAAAAACAGTGGATAATCATTTTAAGAGAGATATACTACAAAGCAAGAAAGGAGGAAGGCTATGAAACTGAGTATTAAGATTGATACAAGCATTGAAGAACCGGAAGCATTGATTACGACGGATCGGATGAGCGATGAAGTGAACAAAATCGTGGACTTTATCAACAGACTGGATGATACCGCCACGGTGATAACCGGAATCAAGGATGAAAAAGCAGAGTTGCTGGAACCGGAATCGATGATTCGGATTTACGCGGAAGCCGGTAAGGTGTATGCGAAAACGGCACAGGATGTGTATCAGCTTCGATTGCGACTTTATGAGGTGGAAGAAAGACTGGACAGCAGTATGTTTGTCAGAATCTCCAATTCGGAAATCGTGAATTTGAAAAAGGTGAAGAGCCTTGACTTGAGCTTTGCAGGGACCATTTGTATGGAACTGTCCAATGGGGAGGTTAGCTATGTCTCCAGAAGATGTGTTTCCAAAATCAAAAAAATATTAGGAATATGAGGTGGCATTATGAAGAATTTATTTTCTAGAATTTTTATAGGGTTGTTGGGAGGAATTGTGATTTGCTATTTGATAACCATCGGAGTTTCGCTGGTGATTGGAGACGGCAACTATTATCCCTGCGTGCCTGCTTTGGCGCAGCGGTTCGGAAACGAACTGACAGCAGTTGTCGTTCAGATGGCGCTTGGCGCAGTTCTCGGTGCCGGATTTGCCGGCGCTTCCTTGATTTGGGAGCGGGATGACTGGAGCCTGCTGAAGCAGACAGGAATCTATTTTGCAATCACATCGGTTCTCATGGTGACAATTGCGTATATCTGTGAGTGGATGGAGCATTCCGTAAGAGGATTCCTGATCTACTTTGGGATATTTTTTGCGATATTCGTTGTGGTATGGTTGGTGCAATATGCAATTTGGAAGGCGCGCATCTCCAAGATTAAGAGGAAACTGGAAAAAGATATTTGATGAATTAGCAACGGCAAAGACCGCCTGCACCTGCATCTTCGGATTTGGGAGCGGGCGGTCTTGTGGTATTTGATAATTGATATCTACTGCACTTACAAGTATAATATGATTCAAAAATGTTGATAAACGAGGAGTGATTTTTATGCTTTTTATTTGTTATCCCAAATGTTCCACCTGCCAAAAGGCAAAAAAATGGCTGGAAGAACATCATATTGAATTTACAGAGCGCCATATTGCGGAGGACAACCCTTCCTATGAAGAACTGAAAGAGTGGCATGAGAAAAGCGGCCTTCCGCTTAAGAAGTTTTTCAATACCAGTGGAATGCTCTACAAGGAAATGCAGCTGAAGGATAAACTGCCCACAATGAGTGAGGAGGAACAGTTGCGGTTGCTTGCCACAAACGGCATGCTGGTCAAACGCCCGATTGTCGTTGACGAGGACAAGGTGATTGTTGGCTTCAAGGAGGAAGCATACGCAGGGATTGCCTTTTAATATCGCATCGGAAAAGTCAGAGATTGACACCGGAGGGGATGAAATGAGAGAATATATCGGCCAGGCTTTTTCCCGGCCTGGGCAGAATTGTACTGCAAAAGGAATGAATCCACATAGGAGGTGGAGACAATAGAAACATACTATTTGATCGATTATGAAAATGTAGGCAGCGAGGGACTCTCCGGCTGCGATAAACTGAAAAAGACGGATCACATCATTATTTTTTTCACTAAGAATGCGAAGAAAATTGATATGAGCGACATTGCGGATCACGGTGACGCGGAACTTTCCATGATTGAAGTACCTGCGGGAAAACAGTCCACGGATATCCATATCGGGTCCTATCTTGGGTATCTGTCGGGGATTACCCAGGGGAAAGACACCAAGATTGCCATCATCAGCAAGGATACCGATTTCGATAATGTTATCAAATTCTGGAAGAACAAGACCGGAATTCAAGCCTCAAGGCTGCAACAGATCAAGGGCACTGCGGCAAAGGAGAAGACCACATCGAAGAAATCCGAGACAAAGAAAGCCAAATCAAAGGAATCCGAATCAAAGAAAAAGGAAACCACCGCCAAGAAGAAGGCTGCGAAGGTGAGCGGAGAACAGAAGGCAAAGCTGAATCAGGAGATTATGCAGATTCTGAGCAAAGCCGGATTTGAGGCGGAGATTGCGACTTCCGTGGCATCTGTTGTGACGAAAAATGCAGGGGAAAAGGACGGAAAGCAACAGATTTACAGAGCCATCATTTCCAAATATGGCCAGAACAAAGGATTAAATATCTACAATCACATCAAAAAGCATGTGTAGGGACGACAAAAGAAAGATGAAAAAACGATGGATCATGATGGGATTCCTTGCGCTTTTGATTCTGGCCGCAGGCATTCTTATGTGGATGGGGTCATCCGGAAAAAGAGACAGACAGGAAGTAGAAAAGACAACGGAGCGCGTGGAGACGGAAGAATATGACAGCGTGAATACGGACAGGGACACCTCCGCGGAGGAGGATGGAGAGAAACAGGATTTACCTCAGAGCGGACAGGTGGGGGCACTGGCTGTGAAGGACGGGAAATTGACGGACCAAAACGGAGACCCTGTTGTGCTCCGGGGAATCAGCACCCACGGGATTAACTGGTATCCCCAGTATGTGAACGAAGAGACCTTTCGCTATTTGCAGGAGACCTATGGAATCAATGTGATTCGGCTTGCCATGTACACCGCAGAATATAACGGGTACTGTACCGGCGACGACGCCAACCGGCAGACGCTTAAGGATACGGTGGCAAAAGGCGTGGAATGCGCCACCGACCTTGGGATGTATGTCATCATTGACTGGCATACCTTGAGCGACAACAATCCGTTGCAGAATAAGGAGATGGCGAAAGATTTTTTCACAGAAATGAGTGAACGGTACGGGGACTATGACAATGTAATCTACGAGATATGCAATGAGCCAAACGGCACTTCCTGGCAGGACATCAAGGCATACGCGGAAGAGATGATCCCGGTGATACGGGAAAACGATGCCGACGCTGTGATCCTGGTGGGGACACCCAATTGGTGTCAGTATCTCGGTGAGGCGGCAGAGGATCCTCTGACAGGGGAAAACATCATGTACACCTTGCATTTTTATGCGGGGACGCACAAGGAGGATTTGAGGAATACCGCCCGGGAGGCCATTGACAGTAAGCTCCCGATATTCGTCAGCGAGTTTGGAATCTGTGAGGCCAGCGGGAACGGCAATCTGGACTTGGAGTCTGCGAACGCGTGGATGGATTTGTTGGAAGAAAATCAGATCAGCTATGTGATGTGGAACCTTTCCAACAAGGACGAGGCATCCGCCTTTTTGCAGCCGGGATGCGAAAAACTGTCCGGATTCACGGATGAGGATTTATCGGATTCGGCAAGATGGTATGTTCAGTAGGGACGGTCCTTTTGTCACGGCCAGCGCCCTTTGGCTCGGGAACCGTCCCTACTGCAGAAATTACTTTATCCCAACATATTTGGTGCCACAACACAGTGGAACCTCTTGGGGGGTCTCAATTTGATGGTCCACAGAAATCATCTCTGTTGTTACGCAAAAATAATCATAACAACATATATTTTTTCCTGTTCCAACAGGGTCATCCCATGTCACATCAACCATATAATAATCCTCATCCAGTTTTATATAATTCCACGAATGTAGTCCGGTTGTTCCTATACTGTTCGTTGCCGTTCCTCTTACATAGCCGCACTCTATTCCCATTCTGTTCATGATAAGCATGTAAGCTTTTGTATATCCCTCACAAACCGCATTGCGATTTACGAGACAACCGTAAGCCGAATAGGCCAAACTGTTACCATCATATGGATCTGACATGTTTTGGTAATATGTATCTTCATCATACTCGCAATTATGAATAATGGTGTCATGGACGAAGAGTGCTTTTTCATAATCTGTACCGCAATTTGCATTGGCACCATTAATAATTTGTGTAACGATACTCTCCAATTCTTGTTCCATTTGTGGAACTTCGGATATGTCACAGCGTGTTTCTATAGTCAAGGTATAATTAGTAATGCCTCCAATGGTCTTCCCTTCCAAATTTGCACCCCCGGTAACCCAAAAGAATTCGGGGTGCTCCGTGCGTACTTTTTGAAATTGGCTAAAGATGTCCTCACTATTGTTCCCGTCATATGATTCCATGGAGATAGTGATTTGTTCTTGGTGATTTGCAATTCCTTTGTATATAGAATCGTAAATCACCTCCTCCATATAGCTTGCAACCTGCAACTCATCATCGATTGCATCCAAATCTTTATCACGAAGTTCATTCCAAAGAAAAGTCAAAAAAGTTGCCAACAGAATTATTCCAATTATCGCAAACGGATGCAACTTGGGCATTCTGTTCCTGATTTTATTAATAGTTCTTTTCAAAGAATACTTATGAAATCCAATAACTTTTCCCATTTTACCTTACGCATTTCTTTATTTATATATTTTCAGTCCTTCGTACCACAAGAGTAGCATTTTCGGCTATCTGGGTCAAATTAATTCCCTTTTGTGGGATTGTTCCTCCGAGCCAAAGGGCGCTGGCCGTGCCGAAAGGACCGTCCCCACGATACAAAGATATTACAGCGATTTTACTTTGCGGTGGTAGTTGATTTTACATTGCGCCAATAGAATGTTCCTTGTAAGCAATACGAGGAACATTTTTTTATGTCCAGAAAAGAGGTAAAGGAAATTATGAAAAAGAGATTATGGAAACTTACTGGTTTAACAATGGCAGCAGCACTTGCTGTAGGAGCATTCGCAGGATGCGGTGCAAGCACCGAGAGCACAGATGCACAGGGTGACGCACAGACAGAGACTGGTGCAGAACAGACAGCAGATGTTGAAGAGACAACAGACTTGTCCGGAAGTATTGCATTGGCAGGATCTACTTCCATGGAAAAGGTATGTGAGGCCCTGATGGAAGGCTTCATGGAGAAATATCCTGATGTGACCGTTACCACAGAGTATACCGGATCCGGAGCAGGACTCGAATCATTGGCATCAGGAAGCGTGGATATCGGAAATGCATCCAGACATGTGAAGGATGAGGAGAAGAGCGAAGGCGAAGTTGAGAATGTTATCGCATTGGACGGAATTGCAGTTATTACCGACACAAGCAACACAGTGATTGATTTGACCCAGGAGGACTTGAAGAAAGTATACACCGGAGAGGTGAAGAACTGGAGTGAGCTCGGCGGCGAGGACGAGGCGATTGTTGTAATCGGAAGAGAGAGCGGATCCGGAACAAGAGATGCTTTTGAGGAACTTCTTGATGTCAAGGATGCTTGTGTATACGCTCAGGAGCTTGATTCAACCGGAGCAGTACTTGCAAAGGTTTCCTCCACTCCGGGAGCAATCGGATATGTATCCTTGGATGTTGTGGACAGCAGTGTCATCGCAGTGAAGTTGGATGGCGTAGATGCAACAGAAGCCAACATTTTGTCCGGTGATTACGCATTGCAGAGACCGTTTGTAATGGCAACAAAGGGTGAGATTTCCGAGCAGAACGAATTGGTACAGGCTTGGTTTGATTACATCGCATCCGATGAAGGAAAAGAAATTATCAGCAATGCAGGATTGATTATTCCGGAATAAAGGTGACAGTATGCAGAAAAAAACAGAAAAGGTGGCAGGTTACATTTTCTTAGCCTTTGGCTGCATCGCTGTTGTTTCTGTGATTGCAATAACAGTTTATATGATCCTGAAAGGTACACCCGCTTTGGTAAAAGTGGGTGTACCTAAACTGTTATTCGGAACCGTGTGGAAACCAACGGCGGCGGAACCATCCTATGGCATTTTTTATATTATTCTCTCTTCGATTGTCGGTACATTCGGTGCAATCATTCTGGGCGTACCCATCGGGATTTTATCCGCGGTGTTTTTGACGGACTACACCAGCGGAAGCAAAACAGGGCGACAGATCGCCAAGGGTTTATCCGCAGCGGTGGAACTTTTGGCTGCGATTCCATCCGTAATCTATGGATTGATTGGAATGATGATTCTGAATCCCCTGATGTACCGGTTGGAAAAATACTTTTTTGCCGGGAACGACAACCATCAGTTCACGGGAGGATCAAATCTTTTGTCAGCCATCATTGTGCTTGCAATTATGATTTTACCCACGGTGATCAACATCAGTGCCTCTTCCATTCGGGCGGTTCCTTCAAGTCTCAGATCCGCTTCTCTTGCGCTTGGAGCAAGCAAGATGCAGACGATATTCAAGGTGGTATTGCCCGCTGCAAAATCCGGCATTATGACAGGCGTTGTCCTGGGAATCGGAAGAGCGTTGGGAGAAGCCATGGCAATAAATATGGTGGCTGGAGGAGCGGTGAATATTCCGCTACCATTTAATTCCGTGCGATTCCTCACCACACAGCTGGTCAGTGAGATGAGTTATGCATCCGGACTGCACAGACAGGTGCTCTTTACAGTCGGTCTAGTCCTCTATGTGTTTATTGTGATCATCAATCTTTTCCTGACAAAATTAAAGAAGAAGGGGGAGATTGCAAATGAATAAGAAAAAACTTCGCCGAGGAGATGTGTGCTTGAATGCGCTGATTATGTGCAGCGCCGCGGTATCTGTTCTGCTTCTGCTTACGATTATCGTTTTTGTTGTGGCAAAAGGCATCGGAAGCGTGAATTGGGGATTCTTAACCACCGTGACTTCCGTGCGAAAAGGTACCATCGGAATCGCAGGCAATATTGTTAATACGCTGTTGATTATTGTGCTTACCATGGTGATTGTTATCCCCGTGGGTGTAGGGGCGGCCATCTATTTGAACGAGTATGCAAAGCCGGGAAAAATGGTAACATTAATCGAATTTGCCACAGAGGTATTGTCCGGAATTCCGTCCATTATCTTCGGCCTTTTCGGAATGATGTTTTTCGGGGAGACGCTGGGAATGGGATATAGTATTTTGACCGGATCTCTGACCCTGATTTTGATGGTTTTGCCACTCATTATCCGGAATACCCAGGAGGCGCTGAAGACAGTGCCGGACGGTTACCGGCACGGAGCCATCGGCCTGGGGGCGGGAAAATGGCATATGATTCGAACCATCCTGATTCCCTCTGCTATGCCCGGAATTATCACCGGTGCCATATTGGCAATCGGCCGAATTGTGGGGGAATCCGCAGCTCTTATTTTTACCGCGGGATCCGCGAAATTGCTTCCCAAGAGCTTTTTGGGGATTTTTGACAAGATTTTTCAATCAGGTGGAACCCTTACCATTCAGTTGTATCTTTCCGCCACCAGTGAGGGCGACTTCGATACAGCGTTTGGTATTGCGTTTGTTTTGTTGGTGATTGTCTTTGGAATCAACATTCTCACAAAGTTATTGACCAACCACTTTGATGCAACAAAGCGAAAGTAGGTGTGTTATGGAGAAAAAAATAAAAATATCCGTGGACGGGCTTAACCTGTACTACGGGGAAAATCATGCCCTGAAGGATGTCAGTATGGACATCTACGAGAACAAGGTGACCGCGTTTATCGGACCTTCCGGATGCGGAAAATCCACCTTTTTAAAGACCTTGAACCGTATGAATGATCTGGTGGAAGGCGTGAAAATTACGGGAAAGGTGCAACTGGACGGAGAGGATATCTACGCTCCCCAGGTGGACACTACCATCTTGAGAGAGCAGGTGGGAATGGTATTTCAGCAACCCAATCCATTTCCCATGAGCATCTATGACAATATTGCGTACGGACCGCGGGTGCATGGAATTCATGATAAGCACAAGCTGGATCAGATTGTGGAGGAGAGCTTGCGTGGTGCCGCAATTTTTGATGAGGTGAAGGATCGATTGAAAAAATCGGCACTGGGATTGTCCGGAGGACAGCAGCAGAGAATCTGTATCGCCCGGGCATTGGCGGTAAAACCCTCCGTCCTTTTGATGGATGAGCCCACTTCCGCGCTGGATCCCATCTCCACCGCCAAAATTGAGGAACTGATGGAGGAACTGAAGAAAAAATATACCATCGTGGTCGTGACCCATAATATGCAGCAGGCGCTCAGAGTTTCGGATTACACGGCATTTTTCCTGGTTGGTGAGATGGTGGAATACAATGAGACCCAGACACTGTTTTCCTATCCGCAGGATAAACGGACAGAAGATTACATTACAGGTAGATTTGGTTAAGGAGTGCATAGTATGAGAAGTAAATTCGATGAGCAGTTAAAGAATCTGAATGAAGAGATGATTCAGATGGGAATACTGATAGAGGAGAATATTCAGAAGGCAATCGAGGCTCTGGTAAAGTCTGACGTGGAGCTGGCAAAGGTGATCATGGAGAAGGATGCCATCATTGACCGCAAGCAGAGGGAAATTGAGAATATCTGTTTTCAACTCCTGATTCAGCAGCAGCCCGTGGCGAAGGACTTGAGAGCCATCACCGCAGCCATGAAAATGGTTACCGATATGGAGCGAATCGGAGATCACGCCGCAGATATCAGCGAGATTACCATCATGCTATCCGATTCCACCCGCAATGAAAATTATGACACCATCATCAAGATGGCTTCCGAGGCTTCTGTGATGCTGATTCAGAGCATAGATGCTTTCACCGAAAAGAACGAGAACAAGGCGAAGGCGGTCATCGATCACGACGATGTGGTGGATGAATTGTTTGACCGGGTGAAAGCGGAGCTGATTGAACTGATCAAGAATGACCCTAAACGGGGAGAGCAGGAAGTAGATATGCTCATGATTGCAAAGTATCTGGAGCGAATCGGGGATCATGCAACGAACATCGCCGAGTGGGTGATTTATTCGCTGGACAATAAGGTAAAGGAAAATCAGAATGTTTAAGACGATAAAGCAGGATGAAGAAGTGCTGGAGCTGATAAAGCGGGGCGATATGAACCTGGATAAGCTGGGTTACACGGAGCATTCCGTCATGCATTGCTCCGTGGTGGCAAAGGAAGCAGAACGGATTTTAAAGATTCTGGGATACGATAAGAAGCAGGTGGAGCTGGCGAAAATTGCCGGCTTTATGCATGATATCGGGAATACCGTAAACCGGGACAGACATGCGGAATACGGGGCAATCCTTGCCAATCAGATTCTGCAGAGGATGGATATGAGTGTCAGGGATCGGCTCACCATTGTATCTGCCATCGGAAACCACGACGAATCCACCGGCGGGGCCAACGATGTGGTATCAGCAGCCCTCATTATTGCGGACAAAACCGATGTGCGAAGAAATCGAGTGAGAAGCAAGGCAAAGGCGAATTTTGACATTCACGACCGGGTGAACTATGCGGTTCGCAAGTCCCAGTTGAAGGTGGATAAGGAAAATATGGTAATCTCTCTGAATTTGGACCTGGATGAGGACATATGCACCATGTACGAGTACTTCGACATTTTCCTGGGGAGAATGATGATGTGCCGAAAAGCGGCGGAAATCCTGGGCTGCAAATTCAAATTGCTGTCCAACGGCCACAAGATTTTGTAGGGACGTTCCTTTTGGCACGGCCAGCGCCCTTTGGCTCGGAGACCATCCCTATTGCATTGCCACGGGGAATGTGATAGAATTCAGAAAAAAGAAAGAGCATCTCAGGATGTATGGTGAGGAAATGAGAAACAGATAATTTGATTTAGGTAAACGCAAATTTTTGAGAAGACCTATGGAAATAGGCTTGTTTGCGTACGCTTAAATTAGATTATCTGGCATGTGACAGAGGGACATTCCTCGAGACAGAAGAGGCGTCCCCGGTGTCGGAGTCTATTTTTGCGTGTGCAAAGATGGGCTCTTTTTTTGTCTTCGGAACGGAGGTGCATATGGCACAAATTAATGTGACG
This sequence comes from Lachnospiraceae bacterium, assembly GCA_029008875.1. Classification (GTDB taxonomy): domain Bacteria; phylum Bacillota; class Clostridia; order Lachnospirales; family Lachnospiraceae; genus Roseburia. Next base: position 68,984 of record JAQXJP010000017.1, read on the forward strand.
GATTTGACATTTGGTTATGAGGGAAGCTTCGATAACGTGTTTGAGCACGTATCATTTTCCATCGATACAAACTGGAAGCTTGGATTTATCGGAAGAAACGGAAAGGGGAAAACGACTTTTTTGAATCTTCTGTTGGGCAAATATGAGTACAGAGGCTCTATATCCACGTCCACAGTCTTTGACTATTTCCCTTACCCGGTATCCGGGGAGGAACTGGTGGAGACGGCGGCGGATTTGATGGAGGACTGGAAGCCGGGGGTGGAAAACTGGCGGGTAATCTGTGAGTTGGCGCCCCTTGCGCTGGATGCGGAATTGCTATATCGTCCCTTCGGGACATTGAGTTTCGGGGAGCGTACCAAGGTGATGCTTGCGGTTCTGTTTTCCGGGGAAAATGATTTCCTGCTCATTGATGAACCTACCAATCACCTGGACATGGAATCCAGGGAAATCATCAAGACATATCTGGCATCCAAAAAAGGCTTTATTCTGGTCTCCCACGACAGAGATTTGCTGGATGCGTGCATTGACCATGTGCTGGTGCTGAATCGGGAAACCATAGAGGTCCAGAGCGGGAATTTTTCCGGCTGGTGGGAGAATAAGGAGCGGGCTGACAGCTTTGCCAGGATGGAGAATGAAAAGCACCGCAAGGAAATCGGCAAACTGAAGGCTGCGGCGGAGCGTTCCGCCTCCTGGGCGGACAAAAACGAGGGAACCAAGATCGGCTATGATCCCTCCAAAGAGCCGGACCGCAACATCAGCACAAGGTCCTACATCGGTGCTAAAACGAAAAAGATGCAGGCGCGGGTGAAGGCGTATGAGACGAGAATCGACAGGGAGATTGCGGAAAAGGAAGGGTTGCTTTGCGACCTGGAGGAGCCGGTGGATTTGAAGATTGCTCCCTTGAAGCATTACAAAAAACAACTGGTTCGGGTGGCTGATTGTTCTCTTTGCTACAGAGATGGGAAGAAGCCCTTGTTCTCGGGGCTTGATCTCACCATTGAGCAGGGGAATCGGGTGTTTTTGTCCGGAAAAAACGGATGCGGGAAAAGCAGTATCATTAAGGTGTTGCTTCAAAAAGCCGGATGGGAGGAAGCAGCAGCGGAGAATATTCCGGAGGTTGTGGAAGGAACCTTTGAAGTGGTCAGTAATCTGGTCATATCCTATGTGAGCCAGGACACCTCCCATTTGCGCGGCAAATTGAAGGACTATGCCGCGGCGAACCACTTGGATTACAGCCTTCTTCTGTCACTGTTGCGACAACTGGATTTTGAACGTACCCAGTTTGAAAAACCCATGGAGGATTTCTCCGAAGGGCAGAAAAAGAAGGTGCTGATTGCCGCCAGTTTGATGACACCGGCACACCTGTATATCTGGGATGAGCCCCTGAATTACATAGATGTATTCTCAAGAATGCAAATCGAGAAATTGATTGAAAAGTATGAGCCCACAATGCTGTTGGTAGAACATGACGTGAGATTCCGCGAAAGACTGGCAACCACTGTATTTTTCGGGTGAAATGTGATATGATTTCGGAAAACGAAAAGAGGACGACAATGGAAATCAGAGAGATACTGCAACAGGTGAAGGATAAAGCAATGACGGTGGAGGAAGCGGAAGGGTACCTTAAGAGACGGCCCTACGACGAACTGGGATTTGCGAAGTTGGATGTCCACAGGAAGATCCGCCAGGGTTTTTCGGAGGTGGTGTACTGTGAAGGGAAAAAGGATGAGTACCTGAAGGATATTTTTGTTCGCCTGTACGAGTCAAACGGGGAAGTGATGGGAACCAGAGCCTCCGAGCATCAATATGAGGTGGTGCGCGCCCTCCTCCCGCAGGTGGAGTACGACCGGGAATCCAGAATCCTTAAAATCAGTGATTCCCACAGGAGAAAAATCGGAAATATCGTGGTGTGCTCCGCCGGGACAGCGGATATTCCGGTGGCTGAGGAGGCCGCGCAGACCGCAGAATTTTTCGGATCCTCCGTCACAAGAATCTACGACGTGGGAGTCAGTGGGATTCATCGATTGCTGTCCCAACTGGAGGCGTTCCAATCCGCCAACTGTATCATTGCGGTTGCCGGGATGGAGGGAGCTCTCGCCAGTGTCATCGGCGGGCTGGTGAGCTGCCCTGTGATTGCGGTTCCCACCTCCGTGGGATACGGGGCCAACATGCATGGACTTTCCGCATTGCTCACCATGATCAATTCCTGTGCCAACGGTGTCGCGGTGGTCAACATCGATAACGGGTATGGCGCAGGTTACATGGCAACACAGATCAACCGGCAGTCCTGCAGCAAAGAAAAGGGGTGAAATCAGTGGGCAACACATTATATTTGGAATGCTATTCTGGAATCAGCGGGGATATGGTTGTGGCCGCCCTGCTGGACTTGGGAGCAGATGAAAATCTACTGAAGCGGACACTGGAAAAATTGCCGGTGGACGGATTTGAGATACAGATTTCCCGCGTGAAAAAGTCAGGGCTGGATGCCTGCGATTTTCATGTGGTGCTGGACGGGGCACGCGATAATCACGACCATGACATGAACTATCTGTATGGTCATGCGACACATGTTGACTATGACAGTTGCGACACTTCCGGAGCGCAAACGCTGCGCCGGGAGCATGATGGACATCATGAACCGCACGAACATCATGAGCACCGCGGCTTGCCGGAGATATTGGAGATTATCCGCGGCGCGGGCCTGTCAGAGCGGGCAGAACAATATGCAACAGATATCTTTGAAGTGCTTGCGGAGGCGGAGAGTGACGTCCACGGCGTAAGCAAGGAGCAGGTGCATTTCCACGAGGTGGGGGCTGTGGATTCCATCGTGGACATTGTGGCGGCGGCAGTGTGCCTGGACATGCTGGATGTCTCGGAAGTGATTGTCCCCTATTTGTGTGAGGGGAGAGGAACTGTCCGCTGTCAGCACGGCATCATTCCGGTGCCGGTTCCTGCGGTGACGAGAATTGTGCAGAAATATCATATCCCATTGCGGCTGACGCAGGTGGAGGGGGAGATGGTGACGCCCACCGGAGCAGCATTTGTGGCGGCTGTGCGCACCTCGGACCAACTGCCGGAGCAGATAAATATTGTGCGTATCGGAGTGGGGGCAGGGAAACGGGTGTACCCCGAAAGCACGGGATTACTTCGTGCCATGTTGTTGGGATAGGAAGCGGAAAAACAGGCGCGGAAGAGAAAAAAAGGCGAGATACTGCAGAATATTGTCGAAAAAAGACAATATTCTGCTTTTTTTCTTGTAAATTTGGGACAAATTTACTATAATGGGATATGTATAATTGGGGATTATGGGGTGGAGTTTATGCAGATGAATACAATGTTTCAGTTTGCGATTGCAAATATACAGGAAATGGTGCTTTTTTTCGATGAAACCGGAAGAATTACTTTTGCGAATAAAAGAGCCTGCGACCTGTTGGAATTCGATGATATCGTGGAGGAATGTACCGTCGCGGATATCTTTCCCGCAGAGTTCCCCATGGAGAACGGAAAACTCTCCGGGGAGTATGTGTTCGGGGACGAGTTGCACGATATGAACGCCTACCGCAGGAACCGGACCTGTTTTCCCGTTGTGGCCAAGATTCTGGAGGTTCCCGGGGAGGAGGGCCACTACTGCGTGATGGGGTACGATGCCACAGAGCAGGTGTATCTAAAAAAGCGCCATGAGCGCGCGCAGCAGGAAGTGGAGGACGCCTTGAAGGTGCGCTCCGAATTTATCGCAAATGTCACACATGAGCTTCGCACTCCCGTGAACGGAATATTGGGAAATACCAAGGTTTTGGTGGAGATAGAGGAGGATCGTGAGAAGAAGAAATTGCTGTCCCTGATTGAGCGGGGATGCGCGGACATGAACTCCATCATCAACAATATTTTGGACTTTTCCAAACTGGATGCCGGAAAATTTACTCTGGAGATTCGGGAATTCAATTTCCGAGAGCTGATTGAATATGTGCAGTCCATGCACAAGAATAAAATATATGAGAAAGGTCTGGACTTCATCGTGAATGTATCCCCGGATATCCCGGAGATTCTGGTGGGGGATGAGCTTCGCATCGTCCAGATTTTGAATAACCTGCTATCCAACGCCACGAAATTTACCTCGGTGGGGCGCATCGTGCTGGAGGTGGTTCGGACCGCGCAGATGAACGGCAGGATGGAGCTGTTTTTTATGGTGACGGATACCGGAATCGGAATCGATAAGGCGGGGCAGGACAAATTGTTTAAGAGTTTTTCTCAGGTGGACGCATCCATCTCCCGCAGGTTCGGAGGAACCGGCCTGGGGCTCAACATCAGCAAACAGCTGGTGGAACTGATGGGCGGCAACATTCAGGTGGAGAGTGAGCCGGGAAGGGGCTCCATGTTCTCATTCCATATCTGGGTGGACCTGCCGGGCGAGCACGCCCAGGAGATGATGGACAGCGAATCCGTCAGCACCGCAAACTTTTCAAGTTTCCGGAGCGAGGATGCGGATCGGGTATGGATGTTCGGAACCAAAGAAAACGAGGATGAGATTCACAAAAAGATGTCCAAGCTCATCCTGTCGGTGGAGATGGACAATTGGGAGAAGGCCGAGATGTTTATGGACACGGTGCGGAAGTTGATTGAATCCGGGCCGGAGGATGTGCGCAAGGCCGGTCTCAGATTGAAGATGGCGGTACAGAAAGGCGATTACGACAAGACGGTTAAGGCATTTGATACTCTGAAGGAATTGCTACCGTAGATTTGGAGGTACAAAAGTGAAAGAAAATACACCACAGGTGTTGATTATAGACGATGTTGACACCAATCGGTTTGTGTTGAAGGACATTATTTCCGATATGGGATATCAGCCGATTTTGACGGAAAACGGAGAGCAGGCATTGAAAATTGTTCAGAAGTTTGAAGTACAGTTGATTATTTCGGATATCGCCATGCCGGTGATGGACGGATATGAATTTTGCGAACGGATGAAGAGCGACCCGAAGACCCGGGAGATTCCCATCATCTTCATCTCCGCATTCGACGACCCCACGGACGTGGTCAAGGGCTTTCAGCTTGGGGGCGCGGACTATATTACAAAACCCTTTGTGCCGGAAGTGGTAAAGGCAAGAGTGGCACTTCACATGAATCTGGTGGAGAACAACCGGAGTATGGTGGAACTGAACCGCAAGCTGCAGGCATCCCTTCAGGAGCAGAGAATGCAGCTGGAGCGGGAGAAGAGAGGAATTCTCCTCGCCCTTTTGCGGGTGGCGAGAGAGAACGCAGCCTACGATGTGAAGCATATGGAGAGATTGAGTCAGAACTGTCGTATTTTGGCGGAGGCAATGCAGTTGTCGCCACAATTTGACGATGTGATCTCCGACAGTTTTGTGGAGACAATTGAGGAGGCAGCTCCTCTTTGCGATCTGGGAAACGTTGCGATTCCCACGGATATACTCCGCAAGGAGGGCCAGCTGAATGAGGAGGAGGCCAGTTCCATGTACTCCCACACCTCCATCGGGGCAAGGATATTGTCCGACATCGAGGATGACAGCGACTATAATGGCTTTTTGGAGATGGCCGAGCGCATTGCCCACTATCATCACGAGAACTGGAACGGATCCGGATATCCGGAGAGGCTGCAGGGGGATGAAATCCCGCTGGAGGCCCAGATTGTTGCAGTGGCTGGAGCATTCTGTTCCCTGACGGAGTGGCGAACCTTCCGCTCTGCGTACTCCAAGGAGAGCGCTCTCGATATTATGAGAAAAGAGGCCGGGACGAAATACAATCCGGATATCTACGAGATTTTGTTTAAGATTAACCGGCAATTAGTGTAGTGATAGGTAGAGATTCATGACAATGACGGATGCAGAATTCCAGCGGATCTTCGGTTTCCTGAAGAGTCGCTACGGAATTGATATGAGCCGCAAAAAAGAGATTGTGAGCGGCAGGTTGGAAAATTACATAAATCTGGGTGGCTGGAGCAGTTACTCGGAATATATGAATGCGGTGGAGACGGATATTACCGGAAAACTGGAGAAAAAACTGGTAGACCTGCTGACCACCAACCACACCTTTTTCATGCGGGAGTTCGAACATTTTGACTACCTGAGAACCACAGTTCTACCATATCTTAAGGTCAGAGAGCAGGCGGGCAAGGATCTGTGCATCTGGTGCGGCGCCGCCTCCACGGGGGAGGAACCGTATATGCTGGCCATGCTAATCAATGACTTTTTCGGTTTGGAAGCGGATTCCTGGGATACCAAGGTGTTGGCCACGGATGTGTCTACGGAGGCCTTGGAGAAGGCAATCCGCGGCGAGTACGGCTACGAGCAGATTGCCGCGCTACCGGAGAACTGGAAGCGCAGATATTTTCGGCCGGTTGCGGGGACCGACAATTATGTGACATCACAGGAATTGAGGAACGAAGTATTGTTTCGGAAATTCAATTTGATGGACCCGTTTCCCTTTAAGAGAAAGATGCACATTGTCTTCATGAGGAATGTCATGATCTATTTTGACAAGGACACCAAGCAGGAACTTGTGCAAAAAATCTATGATGTAATGGAACCGGGAGGGTACCTGTTCATCGGTAGGACCGAGACCATCGACCGGACAACTGTTCCATTGGAGATGATTCAGCCATCCATTTTCCGAAAGAAGGAAGGAAAGTAGTTTATGCGAAAAATACGAGTTTTGGTTGTGGAAGATTCCATGGTCTTTCGGGAACTGTTGGTACAAAACCTGAACAAGGATCCGGGCATTGAGGTGGTGGCAACCGCCAGAGATCCGTTCGAGGCCCGGGACTTAATTATCAAGCACAAGCCGGATGTCATGACCTTGGATATCGAACTTCCCAAGATGAGCGGGATTGAGTTCCTGCGGAAACTGATGCCCCAGTATCCGATTCCGGTGGTTATGATCAGCTCATTGAGCGACAAAGTCTTTGACGCCATGAATGCAGGAGCCGTGGACTTTGTGTGCAAGCCGTCCAATGCCACAAGGACTGAGATTGAGGAGTTTATCAGAACAGAACTTCCGGTGAAGATTAAGATTGCATCCATCGCCAAGATTGGCAATATCAAGCGGGCAGTGGCGGACACCGGGGAGCAGCGAATCTCCATAACCACCACCAACACCATTGTGGCAATCGGAGCATCCACAGGGGGAACGGAGGCCATTGCCAGCGTGGTGAAAGGATTCGGACCGGACATCCCGGGGGTTGTGATTGTGCAGCATATGCCGGCTGGTTTCACGGAGATGTACGCCAATCGCTTGAACGATCGGTGCAGAGTCCGGGTTCGCGAAGCAAGGAATGGGGATATTGTTCTTCCGGGGCATGTACTGTTGGCACCGGGAGGAGACAGACAGATGCAGATTGTGAAAAAGGGGGACGATTACCAGGTGCTTCTGAAGGAGGCACCCAAGGTCAACGGTCATTGCCCCTCCGTGGATGTGATGTTTGAATCCGTGGCAAAGGCGGCCGGGAAACATGCGGTTGGAATTATTCTGACAGGAATGGGCGGCGACGGAGCCAAGGGACTCCTCCAGATGAGGGAAGCGGGCGCACACACCATCGGTCAGGACGAGGCCTCCTGTGTGGTGTATGGTATGCCCAGAGTTGCCTATGAGATGGGGGCCGTGGAGTACCAGGTCAAGCTGGATGAGATATCGGATAAGACTTATCAGATTTTAAATAAAATGTAAGGAGAAGAAGGATGAAGATTCTATTAGCAGAGGATGATTACGCAACAAGGAAATTTATGACAAATTTTCTGTCAAAGTATGGGGAGTGTGACGTTACCGTCGACGGTATGGAAGCGGTGGATGCGTTCATGATGGCATTGGAAGACGGGGAGCCGTATGATTTGGCCTGCCTGGATATCATGATGCCGGTGATGGACGGATATCAGGCCCTGATGGGAATCCGCAATTTGGAAAAAGACCATAATATCCCCGATGACAAAGCGGTCAAGGTGATTATGACCACAGCTTTGAATGATGAGAAAAATGTCAAGATGGCTTTTGATCTGGGATGCAGCGTGTATTCCGGAAAGCCAATCGATCAGGAACGCTTCGAGCAGGCACTTAAGAAATTAGGCTTAATTTAGCAGAAGGGAGAAGCTGTATGGCAGAGGAGTTCAACACTGGAGATATGTTGGATGTCTATCTCTATGAGAATCAACAACTGTTGGAAGCCCTTCAAGACATGGTGCTGGAGCAAAAGGATGCGGATGCTTTTGATGAGGATAGCATAAACGAAATATTCCGTACGATGCACACCATCAAAGGATCTTCCGGAATCATGATGTTCGATGAGATTACGAAGGCTTCCCACAAGTTGGAAGACATCTTCTATTTTTTGCGGGAATCACATCCGGAGAATGTCCCCCATCAGGAATTGATTGAGCATGTGCTTGCCACCGCCGACTTTATCTCGGGGGAGTTGGATAAATTGGCGGATGGAGAATCGGCGGACGGGGACGCAACCGAGCTGGTTGCAGAACTGGATAAGTTTTTGACCAAAATCAAGGACGGAGGCGGCAAGAAGACCGCCATCAAAGAGAACGTGCATGAGGAGCCGACACAGTTTTATATTGCACCGGCGTCAAATTGCACTAAAAATTACTTTAAGGTCTATCTTACATATACCAAGGACATTGAGATGGCCAATATGCATGCCTTTAAGACAGTGCATGCGCTGAAGGAAATTGCGGACGATATCATGTATTCTCCGGAGGATATCCTGACCAACCCGGACAGTGCACAGGAAATCGTGAACAACGGTTTTATGATGCTCATTCAGATGCAAGGCACGGAGGAGGATATTCGGGCGATTGTTCAGCCGGGATACGATATCCAGAAGGTGGATGTGTACCAATGCAGCGAGCGGGATTTCAAGCTGGGATTCGACAGTGTGGGATCCGAGATTCGAATTGATTTGGATTCGTCGGTGGAGGAAATCGAGGCCCGCGCCCAGAAAAAGAATGCCGAGGAGCCGGAGAAAACATACTCACCCGGTGATTTCGTCGTGGCGAAAAAGGAGCCCGGCAAGGCGAAGACCCTTGCCAAGGACAAGCCGAAAAAGGCGGAGAAAGCAGCATTTATCAGCGTAGACATCTCCAAGATGGACATGTTGATGGATCTCATCGGGGAGCTTGTCATCTCCCAATCGGTTGTGTTGCAGAATCCGGATCTCAAGGTTCCCGGATTGAATCTCGACAATTTCAACAAAGCGGCAGGACAGATGAGCAAGATTTCCACCGATTTGCAGAATGTGATTATGAGCATGCGAATGGTTCCGCTTACTGCGACTTTCCAGAAGATGAACCGAATCGTGTTCGATATGTCCCGCAAACTGGATAAGGATGTGGAGTTTGAGATGGTGGGAGATACCACCGAGGTGGACAAGAATATCATTGAACACATCTCGGATCCGCTGATGCATCTGGTGCGCAATTCCGTGGATCACGGTATTGAGACCAAGGAGGAGCGGGCGGCCGCAGGCAAGAAGGAAAAGGGCAAGGTGACCCTGTCCGCGAAGACCGAGTCCGGAAAAGTCTGGATTACGGTGGCGGACAACGGCGCAGGCCTTGACCGGGATAAGATATTGGCGAAGGCGAGACAGCAGGGACTGCTGGAGCCGGGAAGAGCGGAGAGCAGCTATTCGGACAAGGAGGTATTTCAGTTTATTACCCTTCCGGGATTCTCCACCAACAAAAATGTCACCGAGTATTCGGGGCGCGGCGTCGGTATGGACGTTGTGGTTTCCAATCTCCAATCCGTGGGAGGAACGCTGGAAATCGAGAGTCAGGCGGGAAAAGGAAGCTCCATGATTCTCAAGATTCCACTTACCCTGGCCATCATTGATGGAATTGTCATGGAGGTGGGAAAGAGCTCCTTCGTGGTGGAGACCAGTGCAGTAAAAGAATTTGTCAGCGTGAAGGAAAGCATGATGATACACGAACCCACCGGGGAGGAGTCAATCATGATTCGCGGGGAGTGTTACCCGGTATTGCGAGTGGGCGATTGGTATCATCTGCACGATTACCAGAAGGATGTGGAAAAAGGTATGATGGTGATTGTGGAGGTGGACAAACGGAAGATTTGTCTGTTCGTAGACCGCCTGGTTGGAAAGCAGGAGATTGTGGTAAAGCCTATTCCGGATTATGTGCACAAGGTCAGGGGATTGTCAGGCTGCACACAGCTGGGGGATGGAAGCATCGCTTTAATCATGGACCCGGCAGGAATTATGGAGTAGGAGGGAAAGGACATAGGAGATGGACGAATATATTACACAGAGAGGAAAATATGTTACTTTCAAATCCGGGAACGAATATTTCGGTCTCAAGATAGAATATGTGAGTGAGATCATTGGATTTCAGGAGATTACCGAAATTCCGGAGAGTGAGGATTACATCAAGGGATTGATTAATCTGAGAGGAAAAATTATTCCGGTGATTGATGTGCGTATTCGGTTCAAACAGGAACCCTTTGAATACACGGACAGGACATGCATCATTGTGATTAACTACAATTCATTGGTTGTGGGCCTAATCGTCGAGAAAATTGCAGAGGTGGTTGAGATACCGGAGGAGAACATTCTCCCGGCACCCACCATCGGCAAGGCGGATAGATCCCAAAACAAATACGTTTACGCGATCGGTAAGGTAGGAGAAGATGTAAAACTCCTGCTGGATCCGGACCGTTTGCTCAACGATGCGGACAAGAGCGTAATCGAGCAGGTAAACAACGAAACTGAGGATGAAGGAGAAGAAGAATAATGGCTGACAACGGAAAAAAAGCAAACAAGAAAAAGGGAATTTCACTGTACAAGCAGACAAGTATCATTTTTGTAATCATTGACCTGGTACTCATCAGCATGATTTGGATGGGCTACAGCACCGCAAATAACATTCTCACCGTGGACAATCCGGCACGTTACCTGAAGAATTACACCTATTTCAGTGTGGGGCTGTTTATTGCAGCGGCTCTCATGATGACTGTTTTTGCAGCGAGTCTGTTGGGGAAGATAAGAAAAGGGTTCAAAGCCTTATCTGATGCCACCAGATCACTTGAGGAAGGCGACACGGATATTGAACTCGACACCTCCTCAAAGGATGAATTTGGTCGTTTGATGGAAGAGTATATGAATATGATTCGCTCCACCAGGGAGCAGGAAGCATTGGCGGAGGCGGTGGCCGACGGTAACCTGACTGTTCAGATCACCCCGAGAAGCGATAAAGACCGCCTGGGAATTGCCCTTGAGAAATTGGTGGAGGGCAACAACCGGTCTCTGGGCAATATCAAGGATTCTGCATTCCAGGTATCCACCAGCTCCTCCGAGGTGGCAAGCGCCAGCGAATCTCTGGCACAGGGTTCCACGGAGCAGGCCAGTGCCATTGAGCAGATTACCGCTTCCATTGACGACGTGGCGGAGAAGACGAAGAAGAACGCTCAGGAGGCCAACGAGGCCGCAGAGTTGGTGGAAAAGGCTATCGCAAACGTGGAGAAGGGCAACCGACAAATGCAGGAGATGATGGCCGCAATGCAGCAGATCAATGAGTCTTCCGAGAGCATCAGCAAGATCATCAAGGTGATTGACGATATCGCTTTCCAGACCAATATCCTGGCGTTGAATGCTGCTGTTGAGGCGGCGAGAGCCGGCGAGGCAGGAAAAGGCTTTGCAGTTGTTGCGGAGGAGGTTCGTAACCTTGCGGCAAAGAGCGCCCAGGCCGCTGCGGAGACGGCGGAATTGATTGAGGATTCCATGAGCAGAGTTGAGAGCGGTTCCGCAATCGCATCGGATACTGCCAATGCATTGGAGGAGATTACCACGGCGGTTCAGCAGAGTGCAGAGATTATTGTGGGAATCAAGGAGGCTTCCAACTATCAGGCCACCGCGATTGCCCAGATTGATCAGGCGATTGCGCAGGTATCCCAGGTGGTACAGACAAACTCTGCGACCAGCGAGGAATGTGCGGCTGCCAGCATAGAATTGTCAAACCAGGCAAATTTCATGAAAGAGATGATTTCCCTTTACAGACTGCATAAGGATGCGGTGGAGAGGCCGGATATGGGATTTTCCCGCCGGGTGCAGGAAGAACCGGAGCAGATGACAGCCGAAGCAAATGAGCAGATTATCTCCCTGGGAGAAGGATTCGGGAAATATTAATCGTCAGTTGGAGGTGCAAGTCGCAGAGAAGGAATTTCCGGTCTTGCATCTCTCTGTATTATAGGACGTAATTTTTTGGGGGGAAATATGGATTCCAAGCAAGAAGAATTCCAAAAGAAAGTGGTTCAGCAACAGAATTCGGAAGATAACAGAAACATGGAGAGATTGGCATTATTCATCTACTCCATTCATCACATATGCATTTTGGGAACCGCTCTTGTGCACCACGAAACATGGAGCGGGTGGGCCCCGGCGGTAATTGTGACACTGTTTTTGGCGAGCTGGATTGTATATATCCGGAAATATCAGGATATGCACAGGCGCATTGCCCAGTATTCCATCATGGTGCTGGCAAGTTTGACCATTTTCTCCGTTCACGCCCAGTCGATTGAGGAGAATTTGTTACAGTTTGCATCCATTGTTATAGTTATGGGGGTTGCGGGGTTCTCGGACTATATCTACATTGCCTTGAGCTATCTCGCCATCAATGTGGGATACCATCTGTTTGTGGGTGGGACAGTACATATTTCCTCCCTGTCAGACGCGTATCATTTGATGATTCCCATCGCAAATACGCTGCTGATTATTGTGATGGTATTTTTCTGGGTGAACAAGCGTAAAGTCAGTGCCTCTACCATGATGAAGATGATTTCGGAGCTGAAGAGGGCGGAGCGCAGCAAGGATGATTTTATGGCGAATGTCAGTCATGAAATACGAACCCCTATCAACACCATCAACGGAATGAGCGATATCCTGTTGCAGGAGACGGAACCCTCCAAGATGCTGGAGGAGATACAGGCCATTCAGGTTGCGGGAAACAGCCTGATGGGGGTTGTGAGTGATATTTTGGACTTCACGGAGTTGCAAAGCGGCAGGGTGGAGGTTGTCAATGAACCTTACAACATTACTTCCACAGTCAATGACATTATCAATATGACAAATGGAAGCAAGAGCCGAAAGCAGTTGGAGTTCATTGTGGATGTGGACGCCAATATTCCCAAATCCCTCATGGGGGATGAGAAAAAGATCCGGCGCGTCATCCTGAATCTGCTAAACAACGCCTTCAAGTTTACCAACGACGGCGGTGTGCAGTTATCCGTGGGCTTTCGCAGGGAAAGCTACGGCATCAATCTTCTGATTACGGTAAAGGATACCGGAATCGGTATGGACCCAAAGAGCGTGGAGAATTTGTTTTCCTCCTACAACCAGGTGGATGCAGGGAGAACTCGGAAGAAGGGCGGAATCGGACTGGGGCTCGCAATCTCCAATTCCATCGTCCGTGCCATGGGCGGCGTGATGTCCGTCAAGAGCCAGCTGGGCAACGGAACCACCATGTGTGTTGCCATACCCCAAAAGGTGATTGATGACCGGCCGATTGTGCATGTCGAGAATTTGGAGATGATCAAGATTCTGACCTATGTGGACGTGGAGCGATTCGCCATGTCCGATGTGCGGGATTCCTACAACAATACGCTGAAGAATATGGCATTGGGGTTGGGCGTAGGCTGGCATAATTGTCGAAATCTGGCTGAGGTGAAGAGGCGTCTTGAGAGGGAGGATTATACCCATCTGTTTCTTGCTATGTCCGAATATCAATCAGATTTGGAGTACTTTGATGAACTGGCCGAAAAAATGTGCGTGGCGGTGTTATTTGATCGAAATGACGAGCGCAAGATTTCGAATCCGCATATTCTTCGAATGTACAAACCCCTGTGTATTCTCTCTGTGATGAGTGTCATTAACGGGCATCGAAGCGTATACGAAATCAATCGTATCACCCATGTGAAATCCTTCCTGGCACCGGGGGTTGAGGTGCTTGTGGTGGACGACAATCTGATGAATATCCGCGTTGTGGAAGGGCTGTTGGGCAAATATCAGATTCACGTTACAAGGGCTTTGAGCGGTTATGAGGCGCTGGAAAAAATATACGACAAGAAATACGATATTATTTTCATGGATCATATGATGCCGGAGATGGATGGAATCGAAACTATGCATCGCATTCGTGAGTTGGGTGGCAATTATTGTTCCACCGTTCCCATTGTGGCGTTGACTGCCAATGCCATTTCCGGTGCCCGCGAGATGCTCATGGCGGAAGGCTTCAATGATTTCCAGGAAAAACCGGTGGAAATGTCCTCACTGGAGAGATTGCTGTTGCGCACTCTCCCACCGGAGCGTATCGTGGAATTGGATCCCGAGGAGGCAAGGGAGGAGGAGTCCATCATCAACGCTGCCGTGGAGAATTCCATCAGCATGCAAAAATCCCTTCAGGATACAGGTGTTTCCGGGGATGTAACGGCGAAGGAAGGGGAGGACTCCCGGCTTGAAGCTCTGCAGAGGGGCAGTACTCCGGAAGAGTCCGAACTCGAATTTCGAGTGGGGGATTTGGATGTGGAGACCGGAATGCTGTATTGTGGAGGCAGGGAACTCTACCTCAACATCCTCCGGGAATATGCCCAGAAGAGGCAAGAGAACTACGAGCCCATACAGGAACTGTTCGAACAGCAGGATTGGAAGAATTATATTATCGCCGTCCATGCCATCAAGAGCTCCATGTACACCATAGGAGCTGTGCCCCTCTCTGAAATGGCCAAGAAGCTGGAGATGGAAGGAAAGGCCGGAAACTATGAGTATATATTAAAAAATCATGGAGACATGGTACAGGAATACAAGCGCGTGATTGCGGAAATTACGGAATGTCCGTTTGTGGAGATCCCTGCATGGGAGCAGGAACATGTGGACAAGCCGGACCTGAGTGATTCCCAATTCGATGAGAAGGCAATCGCATTTGAAAACGCGATGTATGCATTGGACGGAAGTCTCATGATGCAGATTGTGGAGGAACTGTCCGGCTATTCCTACCATGGCAGAGATATGGAGCAGGAACTTGCCGCGGTGTACCACAAGGTGGAGATGTCGGACTATATGTCAGCAGTGGAAACACTGGTTAGGATTAAGACAAAAATGCAGAGCAAAGGATAGTGGGGTGAGGGGATGCAAAAGAAAATAAGGGACGTTTTGCTACAAAATTCAAAACCCGATATGTCAATTCGTGAGCGCATGTTTCGATTGCTGATTATCATCGGTGGAATCACTGTCGTTCTTGCAACGTTGGAGTGTGCGATTGTCCTCTCGGATCCTATTGCGGAAATCCCCATGATCTTTTTGGGGATTGTGGTGGCAATCGGAATTGTCCTCACTTACAGGTACCGCAAGGTGGAACTGGCGGAGACCATTGTGGGAATCACCATCATTGTGGCCACGTTGCCCTCCATGTTTTTTTCCAGCGGCGGGCCGAACGGCGGTGTGGGAATCTGGTTTATCCTGGGGTTTGTGTATTCATTTTTGCTGTTTACCGGGAAAAAACTCTTGTTCTTTGTCGTTCTGAATCTTGTGATGGATGTTGTGGTATACGGGATAGCCTTCCAACATCCGGAGTATGTAATCTCAATCGAGGGGGAATATTCGGTCTATGTGGACTCCCTGTTCAGTTTGATTGGGGTGGGCATTTTTTGCGGTATCCTGATTTGTTTTCAAATCTATCTCTATGAGAAGGAATCCGACATGGTAAAAAAGCAGTCCGAGGAGTTGGAGACGGCAAGCCGGGTACAGAATGCTTTTTTTACCAACATGAGCCACGAGATTCGGACGCCCATCAACTCCATTATCGGGCTCAATGAAATGATCTTGCGGAATTCAAAGGATCCGGAAATTTCCGGATATGCACGGGATATTCAATCCTCCAGCAAGATGCTTCTGGATCTGGTTAACGATATTCTGGACATGTCAAAACTGAAGCAGAAAAAGATGGAGATTGTGGAGGTGGAATACCGGCCGGAGGATATCTTCCGGGATGTGGTGGAGATGCTTCAGGTTCGAATGGTGGAAAAACATTTGGATTTTTGTGTGAATGTGGACAATCAGTTGCCTTCTGTCCTGTACGGTGATGCCAGACATTTGGAGCAGATTATGATCAACATTCTGACCAACGCTGTAAAATATACCAACGAGGGCAGGGTAGTGCTCAATATCGAGTCCGAGCCGGTGGATGAGGATAGCGTGCGTCTTCGCATAGAGGTGAAGGACACGGGAATCGGTATCCGCAAGGAAGATTTGGATCGTCTCTACGATTCCTTCCAGCGGGTGGATATGGAGAAAAATATCAATGTGGAGGGAAGCGGACTGGGGCTGTCCATCACCAAGCAGTTGGTGGATCTTATGGACGGAGAAATCAAAGTGGACAGCATCTATACCAAGGGAAGCACCTTCACCATCACCGTCAAACAGAAGATTGTCAACAACTCACCCATCGGGGAAGTCAATCTCTTGCGCAGCAAGGCGAAGGAGACCGGAGCATATTACGAGCACACCTTTGAATCGCCGGAGGCTCGTATTCTGCTGGTGGATGACAACGACATGAACGCGCTTGTTATCAGTCAGCTTCTGCGGGATACCAAGGTTCAGGTGGATGTGGCCAAAAGTGGCGCGGAATGCATCGCTATGACCAAGAAGAAGTTTTATCATGTGGTTCTCATGGACTACATGATGCCGGATATGGATGGTGTTGACACGCTCAAAATCATCCGCAAGCAGGAGAACGGGCTGTGTAACGAGACGCCGGTTATCCTCCTGACGGCAAACAGTGCCATGGATGCCAATCGTATGTCGGAGGCATTCGGTTTCGATTCTTTTTTGGAGAAACCCATTCGGTCCGATAAGCTGGAAAGCGAGATTTTGCGCTTCCTTCCGGAGGATATCATCGAGTTCCGGAGAATGGTGGTGAAGGAGGAGACGGAGGAATATCCGCTCCTTAGAAACAGAAAAAAGAGGCTCTTGATCACAACGGATTGCGTGTGCGATTTGCCGGAACGCATTCTGGATAAGTATGATATTCGTGTGATATATCTGTATATCAAGATGGGGGAGGCCAGATTCGCGGACACCAAGGAAATCGATTCCGACAGTTTGATACAGTTGTTGGAAGATCCGAACATCTCCCTGAGGGCGGACAGCGCCTCTGTAGGAGAATACGAAGATTTCTTTGCGGAAGCGCTTGCGGAGGCGGAGAACGTCCTGCACATTTCTATGGCGGCGCGCTCCGGAAAAACATATGAGGCCGCGGTTGCCGCTGCGAGAGGATTTGACCATGTACAGGTGATTGATTCCGGGCAGATTTCCTCCGGACAGGGACTTCTGGTCATGAAAGCTGCACAGATGCAGTATGCAGGGTATGGAATTGAGACTATCTGCAGTGAATTGGAGCGGTTAAAACAGCACGTGGTCAGCCAGTTTGTGTTGCCGGATGTCAATGATTTTTACAAGAATGGTTATACCGGGGAAGCAGCTGCGAAGTTATTGAATCTGCTCAACGCTCATCCGGTTGTCTCAGGACATAGGAGCAAGATGCAGATACACGGCATGCTCCTGGGAGATTTGGACAAGGCCTGGAAGCGTTGTCTTCACCGTTTGCTTCGCAACAAGCGGCAGATTGACCCGGAGATTATTTTCGTAGCGTATGTGGGTCTGTCCTACCAGCAACAGGAGTATCTGCGAAAATTGATTGAGCAGAATTTTGAGTTCAAACAGATTGTTTTTCATAAAGCATCATTTTCAAGCTCCTGTAACTCAGGCTTGTATACAATAGGAGTTGCTTTTCTTAAAAAAGGTGGTAATTAGCTATGGTAACAAAAGAAATGAGTGAATTCGAAGCCCTGTGCACGTATATTACAAATCTGGCACCCTGTATGGATGACTTTTTGTATGCGCTGGATTTGTCCAACAGTGAGTACTTTATATCGGAGAGTGCGGTGGAGCGCTTCGCGATGGACACCACCCACTTTTTTGATGCCGTTGAGGCCCACAGAAAGTTTGTCCATCCGGACGATCTTGCCATACTCATGGAGGATTTGAACAAGATTAGGCGGGGAGAAAAAAATCAACATAACATTACCTACCGCTGGCTGGGAAAAAACGGGGAAACCATCTGGATTAATTGCCGTGGCAGAGTTGTCAAGGGAGAGGACGAAAATAGCTATATGATTGGCTGCATCAATGAGATCGGCAATCGTCCAGCGGCGGATAACGTCAGCGGTTTACTTGAGACCAGTGCCATTAAGGATGTGTTGGAGGATTACTGTGCCAACTGGACAGACAGTTGCATTCTTCGAATCGGCATCGACGGTTTCAAGGCCATCAACGAGCGCTTTGGCTTGGAGTACGGAGATAAAGTGCTGAAAAATGTGGCGGATTGTATCCAGAGATCCCTGCATCCCGGTCAGGAGGTATATCGTCTGCCTTCCGATGAGTTTTTGCTGTTGGATTTTGCCAGGGGCGGAAATCAGGAGGCAATTGAACTGTATAAGCGCATACGAAGCGCGGTGGACGACTCCATAGAAGCCAAGCAATATGAGGCAATCTACACAATCTCCGGCGGCATTGTGTCCAGCGAGACTCTGGTGACTCCAAACTACGATGAGATTCTCAAGATCACCCAGTTTGCATTAGGGGAGGCCAAAAAGAACGGAAAGAACCAGGTATACGTTTTTTGCCCGGAGGACTACAATACCTTCATCCGCAAGAGAATGATCCGGGTGGAATTGCGCAAATCCATCGCAGCCCAGTTCGTAGGATTTGAATTGTTTTTCCAGCCCATTGTGCATGCCGAAACTGGCCGGCTATACGCGGCGGAATCCCTGTTGCGCTACCGGCTTCCCAGCGGGGAGATGATTTCTCCCATGGAGTTTATCCCAATTTTGGAGGAGACCGGTTTGATTATTCCCGTGGGAAAATGGGTGTTGTCGAAAGCTATCGCCATGTGCAAAGAGGTTCGTGAGACGATTCCCACCTTCCGGGTCAGCGTAAATCTGTCCTATGTCCAGATTTTGAAGAGTTCCATCACTGATGAGATTTTTGAACAGATTCGGGAATCCGGGATGGAGCCGGAGAGCATGATCATGGAACTGACAGAAAGCGGCTATCTGGAGAATACCCCTTCCGTGAAGCGTGTATGGACTCACTTGAAGGAATTCGGGGTCTCCATCGCCATCGATGATTTCGGAACCGGATATTCCAATCTGCAGAGCATCGGAAATCTTACCCCGCACGTGGTGAAGCTGGACCGTGGGTTTACCGTGAAAGCGCTTCACAACGAATACGAGAATCGCGTGATGCAGTACGTCATTGACATGGTTCACAGTATTGATCTGAAAATCTGTGTGGAAGGAATTGAGACGGAGGAGGAATTGCAGCAGATGCGCCAGTTGAAACCGGACTACATCCAGGGCTACTATTTTGGAAAGCCCTGCAACCGGGAGACATTTCTGCAGGAGTACGTCTTGAAATAGAACGGGTTTCGAAAATGTACCGGAGATGGATTTGGTGGGTTTCGGAACCGTATTGTGAAGTGCAATGTAAAGGAAAGTGACTCTATCAAGTGTTACCCTTTTCGAGAATCAGCCGGGGCGTAGGCTGTCTGCTATCAGGCAGTTTCGCCGGGATGATAATCGGAGGAAAGTGCATTTAGAGTCACTTTTTTATTACTTTGGGGATTACTTTAAAGATAATCAATTTTTTTGAGGTCGGAGGTTTACTAACGGAATGCCCTGAAGGAAATGGAATATTAGTAAAAATTGAGGTAGTGATCTGGAAGTTACTAATGGAATGCTCCGTAGGGAAAGGAAACGTTAGTAAAAACCGAGGCAGTGATCTGAAAGTTACTAATGGAATGCATAGTAGAAGAGAGAAACGTTAGTAAAACATGGGATTGAGGTCGGAGGTTTACTAATGAAATGTCTAAAAGGAAAAGAAATGTTAGTAAATTGTCTGGAAGAGAGTGGGAGTTTACTAATGCTTATGTCAAAGATGCAGGAAGCATTAGTAAAACCCAAGAATATAAACGTTACTTCATCTCCAGAATATGCTTTTTCAGGGCAGCGAAGCTCTCGGCACTGATAAAGTGCTCAATGCGGCAGGCATCTTCCGCGGCAATGTCCGCGGGAACACCCAGCTTCTTAAAAAATTCAGTTACCAGCTGGTGGCGTTCATAGATGGTTTGGGCAATCTCCAAGCCGGAGTCAGTCAGATAAATAAATCCTGCATCGGTCACGGTAATGTGGTTCTTCTCGCGAAGGTTTTTCATGGCGATACTGACACTGGGTTTTTTATAGCCCAATTCATTGGCAATATCTACAGAGCGGACCACGGGCAGCCGCTTGCTGAGAATGAGTATTGTCTCCAAATAATCCTCGGACGATTCATTATTGCGCATAGGATACCTCCGAAATACTTTGATAATCTGATTATAGCATTTGTTTTTCCCGGGGGCTAGTCCCTAAAATCGCGCTTTTCTTTGAGAAAAGATTAGAGTATTATTAAGATAACCTAAAAAAGAGATTCTTTCCCTTGACGGAAATGTGGGACGGTGGGAAAATTGGCATAGTGTAGATGGGGAGGAGAAGATTTCCTTATGGAAATCAGTAGTTTATGAAAAAAGCGGTAGGGGAAGGCCAGAGTCAAATAAAAAGGAATTATTACAATCAAATATTTCGTCTGGTGCTGCCGATTGCACTGCAAAATCTGCTCAGTGCAGCGGTGAGTTCCGCGGATGTGATTATGCTGAACTATGTGGGACAGTCCGCAATTTCGGCAGTTTCGCTGGCTTCCCAGTATACGTCGGTACTGTTTATGGTCTTTTACGGGCTTGGCACCGGCGCCACCATGCTGTGTTCCCAGTATTATGGAAAAAAGGATTATCAGGCCATTCGGGCGGTGGAGGGAATCGCACTTCGGTTTTCCATTCCTGCCGCCCTTATGTTTGCACTGCTTGCATTCTTTTTCCCGACGCAGGTCATGACCGTGTTTACGAATGAGTCGGAATTGATTGTGTTGGGAGCACAGTATTTGAGACTCATGGGAGTGGCCTATCTGTGCTGGGGACTCACGGAGGTGTATTTAGCGGTACTCCGCAGCATCGGAAAAGTAAAAATCAGTATGTTCTTGAATATACTGGCATTTGCAATGAATGTTGTGCTGAATGCGGTCTTTATCTTTGGGTTGTTCGGAGCGCCGAAGCTTGGGGTGCAGGGCGTGGCGATTGCAACCTCTGTTTCCAGATTATTGCAGCTAGTGGGCTGCATGTTGGTGTCTGTGAGGGAGCAGGAGATTAAACTGAAACTATCCCTAGTTTTTGTGCGCAACAAATTGCTGCTGACGGACTTTTTGAAAATGGCTCTTCCGGCACTGGGAAACGATGTGGCGTGGGGACTTGCGTTCTCCATGTATTCCGTTATTCTCGGCCATCTGGGAAGTGACGTGGTGGCGGCCAACTCCATTGTCACCGTCGTGCGCAACTTCGGGACTGTCCTGTGTTATGGGGTGGCCAGCGGAGGTTGTATTCTGGTGGGAAACATCCTGGGAGAGAAGCGGATGGAGGACGCCAGATATGCGGCGAAGTTGGTTATGCGGCTGACGGTGATTACCGGTCTGCTGGGTGGTGCGATTGTGCTGCTCGTCATGCCTTTTGTTATACACTTTGCATCCATCTCCGACACTGCGCTGGGATACCTTAAGGTTATGATGCTGATTAACTCTTATTACATTATGGGGACAGCGGTAAATACCACTCTGATTGCGGGAATTTTCCGAGCCGGAGGCGACAGCCGGTTTGGCTTGATTTGTGATGTGATTGACATGTGGTGCTATGCCGTTCCGTTGGGATTTTTGGCAGCTTTCGTGTGGAAACTTCCGGTGATGTGGGTGTACTTTTTGCTCTGCACCGACGAGTTTGTGAAATGGCCGTGGGTCATTCGGAATTATGTCAGCGGAAAATGGATGAAAAATATAACTCGGGAGAATCTGGAATACGAATAGTTGAGGAGATATGAGTAAAAATACGACGCTTTGTTATCTGGAATTAAATGGTAAATATCTCATGCTCCACCGGGTAAAAAAGCAGGTGGATGAGAATAAAGACAAATGGATCGGTGTTGGCGGACACATGGAAGAGGGAGAAGCCCCGGAGGAATGTCTGGTGCGGGAAGTGCTGGAAGAGACGGGATTGAAGCTGTTGGATTACAGACTTCGCGGGATTGTGACCTTCGTGTCTGACCGGTACGAGACCGATTACATGTTCCTGTTTACTTCGGATTGCTTCGAGGGTACCATGATTGAGTGCGACGAAGGAAATCTGGAATGGGTGGAAAAATCTCGGGTGTATGATTTACCCCTTTGGGAAGGGGATAAAGTGTTTTTCCGATTGTTGGAGGAACGTGAGGATGTGTTTTTACTTACCTTGCGTTATCAGGGTGATGAGTTGATAGAAACCATTTTGGATGGAAGAAAAATAGAAAACAATGCCGAGATAGAAGGAGAATGATTATGACTAACGGAAATATGAATACAAATCAAGGTGTTCCGCCGAAGTTTGTAAACCCATATGGCCAGCCGATGCCACCCCAGGGGGCAGTACCACCACAGGGAATGGTGCCACCGACATATGGCCAGCCGGTACCGCCGGTATACAATCAGCCGGTACAGCCGAGCCAGCCAACGTATGGCCAGCCGATGCCACCCCAGGGGACAGTACCGCCTCAGGGAGTAGTACCGCCCCAGCCGACAAACGGACAGCCGGTGCCGCCGGTATATCATCAACCGGTACAGCCGGTACAGCCGGTACCGCCGGTATATCATCAACCGGTACAGCCTGGACAGCCGGTACCGCCGGTATACAATCAGCCGGTACAGCCGAGCCAGCCAACGTATGGTCAACCGGTACCGGCCATGTATGGTGAGCCGGTACAGCCGACATATGGCCAGCCTGTTAAGAAACAGAAACACAGTGAGGCGGAGGGCACCATCGGAAAAATCGTGATGGCGGTTTTGGCTTCCATTTTCCTCATCGCATCCCTGGCGATTTTTGCGGCGATTGTGTTCCCGGATCTCTCGGACGGGGCAAAGCTCGCAGTGATGTATGTGATAAGCGGAATTTTCTTTGGCGTGGGCTTCGGACTTGTTTTTAAATATCGCAAGAATCCCGCAGTGGTAACCCTATTGTGTTGCGGAACGGGAATGCTGTATTTAACCACATGTGTGGGGAATACATATTATGAAATTCTCAATCAGTGGGTATACTCCGGAGTGTTGATTGCACTTTCCGCAGCGATCGCGTTTATTGGGCGAAAACTGTCGAAGCCGGCGGTTGTGGTGGGACAGTTTGCCACCATGGTTGCCTTCGTTGCCGCTCTGTGGAATCTGGACAGTTTTCACGCGGGGGATGCTCTGGCCATTATTTTGGCATACTATGTCATTGCCGCAATCTATATGGTGGTGGACTATGAGCGTGAGTATCATAAAAATTGGATGCACTGGGTTCCGGTGATGCTGACTTCCTTTGTAATCTCTCTGAACTATGACCGTTATTTTGAACTGGAAGTGATGGATTATGTGGTACTTGGAATTGCAGCGGCATTCATCCTTGCTGCGGTAGTCGTGGGATTTTTCTGCTACCAAATCAACGAGAAGAGAACCGTGGGATTCGGCATCTACAATATGGTTCTGCTGTTATCGCTTCCCTTGGTTGTCAGCAGCATGTTTCGCAAGAGCATTATCCCGGTGGATGTGTGCATCATGGTGATTTATGTTGCATTGTTAGTTGCCCAGGAATTCCGAATGAAGGGTAAGTATCTTCCGGGAAAAATTATCTTGCAGGTCTATTGCCTCTTCATGATTATGATGTGCTTTGTCAGCGACCTCGACCCGGTGGGATACATTTTTGTGGGGCTTATGACAATCGGCCTTATGCTGGTGGGATTCCTCTGCGACAACCGTGTATACAAGATTATGGCAGCATTCTGTTTTGTTGTTTTCCTGTTCAGCGATGGTCTGGAGATTGTTCATTTTCTGTTGGGACTTCTCGCGATCGGTGCCACAATCGGAATGATTTGCTGGAAAAAAGCACAATACTTTGTGACATATAAGGTTTTGATTCTGCTGAGCACGCTGGCTCTGGTGCTGTGCGATGTGAGAGCGGTGATTTACTCCTGGACGAACCGTACCGCCTGGGGAGATTGGACGGAGTTGCTCGTACTTGTCCTGTTTACGGCAGCAGCGGGATTGATTCCGGCGTGGAATTGCAACTTCAAGAACGGCAAGAAGGAGATTGGAACCTTTATCACGGCATGTATTTGCAGCGGCTTGTTTATGTTGACCAACCTGATCTACATTGGGGATAACCGGGGACTGATTCGCATAGCGTTTCTGGCTCTTGCGGTATTGCTTTGGACCGCTGTATCGGTCATGGTACTTCTCAAGTCCAGAGAGGGATGGATCGCATTTCTTGTGGCCGTCATCTGGGTGATACTGATTGTTACCTGTATGGTTGTGTACGATGTCCCTGGATTTTTGGTTAGCCTGACCGGTATCTTATATGCCATATTCTGTATTGTCACAGGATTTGTGGTGGCGTTCAATTCCGAGTATAATTACGCTCCGCTGCGTATATTTGGTCTGATATTGGTTATGCTCAGTTTCCTGAAACTGTTGATTTTTGACATCAACTATCCGTCCATGCTGGCGAGAGCTGCAAGCTTCTTTGTGGCAGGTGTACTTTGCCTTGGAATCAGCTTGCTATACAGCTTTGTGGAGAAAAAGGCAAGAAGATAGAGGAATAGTTTTTATGAAACGGTTATTGTTTTTTTTGAAGGATTACAAAAAGGAGACGGTATTGGGCCCCTTGTTCAAACTCTTGGAGGCGTCCTTTGAGTTGATTGTCCCCCTAGTTATGGCGGCAATCATCGATGTGGGAATCGCCCAGGGGGATCGCACATACATTATGAAAATGTGCGGGATGCTGATTCTCCTGGCGGTTGTGGGACTCGCCAGCTCCGTGACGGCCCAATATTTTGCGGCGAAGGCGGCGGTGGGATTTTCCACAAAATTGCGATACGCCCTGTTTTCTCATATAGAAAAATTATCGTTCTCGGAGATGGATAAGGTGGGAACCTCCACGTTAATCACCAGAATGACCAGCGATATTAATCAGGTACAGTCCGGAGTGAATATGACACTCCGGCTGTTTCTGCGTTCTCCCTTCATCGTGTTCGGCGCGATGATTATGGCTTTTACGGTGAATGTGAAAGCCGCCCTTGTGTTCGTGGTCACGATTCCCCTGTTGTCCATTGTGGTGTTCGGTGTGATGATTGCCTGCATGCCTCTGTTCAAAAAGGTGCAGGCCGGTCTGGACCGGGTGCTGGGGCGAACCAGAGAGAATCTGGCAGGGGCGCGCGTCATCCGGGCCTTCAACAAGGAGGAGGAAGAGATTCAGACATTCCGGGAGGAGAACGAGTATCTCACCAACATGCAGATTGCGGTGGGAAGAATCTCCGGGCTGACCAATCCCCTCACTTACATCATCATCAACTGTGCCATCATCGCCGTCATCTGGATTGGCGGACACGAGGTGTACGACGGTGTAATCACACAGGGAGAAGTGGTTGCCCTGGTTAACTATATGTCCCAGATACTGGTGGAGCTTGTGAAACTGGCGAACCTGATCGTCAATATTACAAAGTCCCTGGCCTGTGCGAACCGCATTGCGGAGGTGCTGGATACAGAACCCTCCCTGGTGAGCGGAAACTATGAGAAAAAGGACGGAGAGGATGAGACCTGCCGGGTGCGCTTCGATCATGTGGCCATGACCTATGCCGGGGCATCGGAGGAATCCCTGTCGGACCTGACCTTCGAGGTAAAAAAAGGAGAGACCGTCGGAATCATCGGAGGAACCGGTTCCGGAAAGTCTTCTCTGGTACACCTGATTCCACGCTTTTACGACGTGTCTGCGGGCGCAGTCTATGTGGATGGCGTGGATGTGCGGGAGTACGATTTGACCACGCTGCGGGATAAAGTGGGAATTGTCATGCAGAAAGCGGTGCTTTTTTCCGGAACCATCGCGGAGAATCTCCGCTGGGGAAAAGGGGATGCCACGGAGGAAGAGATGTGGAAGGCCCTTGAAGTCGCCCAGGCTACGGATGTGGTGGAAGGAAAAGAGGGGAAGTTGAATTACAAAATTGAGGAGGGGGGCAAGAACCTGTCCGGCGGACAGAAGCAGCGCCTCACCATTGCGCGGGCGGTTGTGAAAGACCCGGATATCCTGATTTTGGACGACAGCGCATCCGCTCTGGATTTTGCCACGGATGCAAAGCTGCGCGCAGCCCTCCGCAATATGCAGGGGAACAAGACCATTTTCCTGGTCTCCCAGAGAACCTCCACCATCCAGTTCGCGGATAAAATCATTGTGCTGGACGATGGGCGTGCTGTGGGTATCGGAACCCACGAAGAACTTCTGAAAACCTGTGAGGTATACCAGGAAATATATGAGTCCCAGTTTAAGAAAGAGGACAAGGCGGGGGAGGTGAATGCGCATGTCAACTAAGAAGACAGGACAGATGAAAACTTTGCGCAAGGTACTCCACTACATGAAACGCCACATTCCGGTGCTCTTGCTGTCCGTATTATTTGCGGCCGTCACCGTGGTGCTCACCCTGTACTTCCCGATTCTGACGGGGCAGGCCATCGATTTGATTGTGGAAAAAGGCTTGGTGGATTTTGCAGGGCTGCTGCAAATACTCGGGAAGGGTGCCATTGTCATCGGGCTCACCGCAATCGCCCAGTGGCTGATGAATCTCTGCAACAACAAGATGACTTACCAGATTGTGCGGGATATCCGAAGGGATGCTTTTCACAAGCTGGAACGGCTTCCACTTTCCTACATCGACAGCCACTCCCATGGGGATATGGTCAGCCGAATCATCGCGGATGTGGATACCTTCGCAGATGGTTTGCTGATGGGATTCACCCAGCTGTTTTCCGGTGTGGCAACCATAATCGGAACCTTGATTTTTATGCTGACCATCGATGTAAAAATCTCCCTTGTGGTGGTTATGATTACGCCAGTGTCGCTGTTTGTGGCAAGCTTTATCGCCAAAAAGACATATTCCATGTTCCAGCTGCAATCCTCCACAAGAGGGGAGCAGACGGCACTGATTCAGGAGATGGTGGGAAACCAGAAGGTGGTTCAGGCATTCAACCATGAGGATGAGGCGTTGGAGCAGTTTGATGAGATTAACAACCGGCTGCAAAAATGCTCCCTCCGGGCAATCTTTTTCTCAAGCCTGACGAACCCCTCCACTCGATTTGTAAACTCCCTGGTCTACGCCGGAGTTGCAATCACCGGAGCTCTGTCCGCCATCAGCGGGGTGGGAATCTCCGTCGGTCAGCTATCCTGTTTTTTGAGTTATGCCAACCAGTATACCAAGCCCTTCAATGAAATCTCCGGGGTGATTACGGAGTTGCAAAACGCGCTGGCTTGTGCAGCCAGAATTTTCGAATTGATTGAGGAACAATCGGAGATTCCGGATGGGGAGGATGCCCTCGAACTCGGCCAGGCGGATGGCAGAGTGGATGTCGACCATGTGTATTTCCATTATGCAGAGGGGCAGAAGCTCATCGAAGATTTCAATCTCCATGTGGAGCCGGGGCAGAGGGTTGCCATTGTGGGACCAACCGGGTGCGGCAAGACCACCCTCATCAACCTGCTCATGCGTTTTTACGATGTAAACAGCGGTTCCATCGCTGTGAGCGGGCATGACATTCGGGACATCACAAGGCGGAGTCTGCGAAACAATTACGGAATGGTGCTGCAGGAGACATGGCTGAAAAGCGGAACCGTCCGGGACAATATCACCATGGGAAAACCGGATGCCACGGATGAGGAAGTGATCGCTGCGGCGAAGGCCTCCCACGCCCACAGCTTTATCCGGCGTCTCCCCAACGGATACGACACGGTAATTTCCGAGGATGGGGGCAATCTGTCCCAGGGACAGAAGCAGTTGCTTTGCATTGCAAGAGTTATGCTCTGCCTGCCGCCGATACTGATTCTGGATGAAGCTACCTCCTCCATCGATACGCGCACGGAGATTCGCATCCAGAAGGCCTTCCTGACCATGATGCAGGGAAGAACCAGCTTTATCGTGGCGCACAGACTTTCCACAATCCGGGAGGCGGACGTGATTCTCGTCATGAAGGATGGAAAAATTATCGAGCAGGGAAATCACGAATCCCTGTTGGAAAAGAACGGATTCTACGCGATGCTGTACAACAGTCAGTTCAGCGCATAATAAAAAGAGGCTGCTTCGAGCAGCCTCTTTTTTGTGGTGCATAGTTACGGAAGGCGTTTGAGGTGGGATACGTTCATGTAGGAGGGAAGTCCTTCTGCAAAGCGGATGTCCACCTCGCCCTGGATGAGGGGCCTCAGATACTCCAGCAATTCCGGGCGGATATCGTTGCCTCGCTCATTGATCCACTCCCGGGGAATGGAGCGGGCCTCGTTGGCAATTTCCGCGATGGGGGAGTGGTCATATTCCACGGTGTAGGGATGGTTGGAGGTCCGGCGCAGGCATACCATGGATGCGGTGATGCCCTCCTGGGCCAGTGCAACGCCCTTTTTGCCCTGGAGGAACGCCTCCTCCAAATCCGTTGCCGATGCGAGATGGGAGGCGCAGCGCTGCAATACGTTTACCTCGATGGAGCGCACCTTTACGCCGATGTTCTCCTTCACCAAAAATTCCAGTGCTTTTCCCGCGCCGCTCAACTGTTGGTGACCGAAATTGTCAGCCACCGCCTTGCTTGCGGTGATGTAATTGCCCTCCTCATCGCGGATGCCCTCGGAGACGGCCACGATGACATTATCCCGGGTCTTCAAGGCTTCCCGGATATCTTCCAAAAACTGCTCCTTGCAAAACGTCACCTCGGGAAGGTAGATAAAATGGGGAGCGGTATTGTATTCGTTGCGTGCCAGAGCGCTGGCTGCGGTAAGCCATCCCGCATCCCGTCCCATGATCTCCACGATGGTGACACTCTTCACCGCGTAGATAAAGGTGTCGTGGGCAATCTCCAGGAGGGAGGTTGCAATGTATTTTGCCGCGGAGCCAAAGCCCGGAGTGTGGTCGGTACAGCACAGATCGTTGTCGATGGTCTTCGGAATGCCCACAATGCGAATATCGCTATTGATTTTCTTGGCATAGTCTGATAACTTGAGTACCGTGTCCATGGAATCATTGCCGCCGATGTAGAAAAAGGCCTTGATGTTGAGTTTGGCAAATTGGTTGAAGATGAACACGTACGGAGAATCGTCATTTTTTAAATCCGGAAGCTTGTGTCTGCAGGAACCGAGATACATGGCAGGAGAAGTCTTCAGCTTGTCCAGCGTGTCGTCGTCCGGGATGGTCTCGTTGAGATTCAGGTAATTTTCGTTTAAGATACCCAGGATTCCGTTGATTGCACCGTAACAGATATCGTATTGTTCGGATGCTCTGACACCGGCGATAACACCGGCAAGGCTTGCGTTAATCGCAACGGTAGGACCGCCGGATTGAGCCACTAAACAGTTTGCTTTGCTCATATTTTACTCCCTTGTGAATGTTTTTATTGTGCCATGTCAAGTTCACTGCATGACTGGTCGATGTAGTTATATACTTATTTTATTGTAGACGTGGGCGGTGGGAATCGTCAAGTGTCTGGGCATGAGAAAAAAGATGAAAAAAGAATTTGAAGATTATGAAAAATGTATATTGTGTCCCCGGAGATGTCAGGTGAACCGAAACGAGGGCAAGCGGGGTGTGTGCGGTGTGGATGCCACACTGAAAGTGGCCCGGGCGGGCCTCCATTTTTGGGAGGAGCCATGCATCTCCGGCAGCAACGGATCCGGTGCAGTCTTTTTCAGCGGCTGCAGCATGCACTGTGTATTTTGCCAAAACCATGAGATTGCGTCCGGGGAAGTGGGAAAGGAAATATCCGGGGAGCGGCTCAGGGATATCTTTTTGGAATTGCAGGATAAGAAGGCCAACAATATCAATCTGGTGACCGCCTCCCACTATCTTCCCCATGTGATCTGGGCGGTAGAGGCAGCGAGAAGGGAGGGGCTTACCATTCCCATTGTCTACAATACCGGAGGCTACGAGGAGGTGGAGATGCTCCGCCGCCTGGAGGGGATTGTGGACGTGTACCTTCCGGATTACAAATACGGGAGTGAGGAAGCCGGCCGCAAGTGCGCGAAGGCTCCGGACTACCCACAGATTGCCATGGAGGCCCTGACGGAGATGGTGCGCCAACAGCCCAAAGCGGAATTCTATGAGCGGGACGGGCAGACATTGATGGGACGCGGAGTGATTTTGCGCCACCTTCTGCTGCCGGGGGAATTGTACGCTGCCCGGAAGCTGTTGCGGGAGGTGTATGAGCGGTTCGGAAATCGAATATACTATAGCATTATGAGCCAATACACACCGCTTCCGCAGGTGGCAAATGACAGCGCGCTCAATCAGCGTGTCAGCGAGAGCGCATACGAGAATCTGGTGAACTATGCGACAGAGCTTGGAATCGAAAATGGTTTCATGCAGGATCGGGAAGTGGCCCGGGAGAGTTTCATCCCACATTTTGATTTGGAAGGGGTGTAGGACACTAGAAATAGTGGTGGTTTTTTGAAATGAAATATAGTACCATAGTATTACATGAAAAGACAGGAGAAGGATATGGCAAGAGAGCATCATTTCGGCCAGATTTTAATCGAGTGCCCCAACACAATTTTTCAATTATATGTGGCAGATGAGGATGAACTGACCAAGATACAGATTTTTATGAATAATCTTCGCACGGTCCACAAGGTGGGACTGAAGGATATCTATACATGGTGCAACAGACACGGGATTGCTTACGATGTGCATTTCAATTACCACAAGGATATTTCCCTGTGGGAAAATGTTACCTCCTATTGCAACTATTTTCACCAGAAGCGCAAATTCCGCCTGAATTACGGCACTGTATAAATTGAAGAACATGAGCCGCTGTTATGTGACAGCGGCTCTTTTTTGGCTATAATGAAACTGATATTCCCCGAGGAGAAATCGGAGATAAGACAGAAGATACGAGACATATATTTTAAGGAGAATATTTATGAGATATCCGGAGTTTTTGAAAAAAGGCGGCACCATCGGTTATGTAGCGCCCTCCTTCGGCTGCGCATCGGAGCCGTACTATTCTGCTTTTTTGAATGCCCTTCAGAAATTGGAGAAATTGGGCTACGGGGCCAAGCTGGGGCCCAACTGTTTCCTGGAAAAAGGAATCGGAATCAGCAATGAGCCAAGGCTCTGCGGGGAGGAGTTGAACGAAGCGTACGCGGATGAGGACGTGGATGTCATTATCTCCTGCGGCGGCGGGGAGCTGATGTGCGAGGTGGTTCCGTATATCGATTTTGCGAAAATTGCCCGGGAAAAGCCCAAGTGGTACATGGGATTTTCCGACAATACCAATTTCACGTTCCTCTCCACCACCATCAGTGACACGGCGGCAATCTACGGGCCCTGTGCCTCCGCATTCGGCATGGAGCCGTGGCATGAGTCCATACAGGACGCGCTGGATGTGTTGACGGGAACTGCGGATGCGGTGCACGGATACGACAAGTGGGAGCGGGAATGGAAAAAGGACGAGGAGCATCCTCTGGAGCCGTACAATGTGACAGAGCCGGTGATACTCAAGGCTTTTTCCTGCGAAAACGGCAGGGCTGTCCCCATGGAAAACGGGGAGAGCGTGCAGGTTAGTGGAAGACTTGTGGGCGGCTGTATGGACTGTCTCGTCAACCTGCTGGGGACGAGATTCGACCACGTGAGAGAATTCAACAAGAGATATGAGGGGGAGGGCATCCTGTGGTTTTTGGAGGCCTGCGATCTGAATATCATGTCCATCCGCCGGGCAATCTGGGCCATGAAAAATGCGGGATGGTTCGAGCATGTCAGCGGATTTTTGATTGGGCGTCCCCTCTGCTTTGGGGAGGAGGCCTTCGGAATTGACCAGTACCGCGCGGTGACGGATCTGCTGGCGGAGTACAATGTCCCCATTCTCATGGATCTGGATATCGGTCACCTCTCGCCCATGATGCCAATTATTTCCGGTTCCACGGCGGACGTGAGGCTGGAAAAGGGCGAAATTACCGTAAAATATACCTTCCGATAGAGGGATTTTTTACAGAATTTTCATTTGACAAAGCGGGGGCGAAAGAGTAGTGTAATCGGGGTATTAAGCAAGGAGGAAAAACAAGATGAAAAAGATGAAACGCAGCATTTGTTTATTACTTACTTTCGCAATGCTTTTTTCCATGCAGAGTGTTGCATTCGCGGCAGAGGGTGACAACGGAGGAACCCTGACACAGAACACCGAGACAACACAGTCCACGGAGCAGACAAGCGAAGATACGCAGCAGAGCACGCAGCAGAGCACACAGCAGAGTACACAGCAGAGCACTCAGGCACCCGCCCAGAGCGAAGGCTCCGATGACCAGGTGGTAATCACCGAAAACGACAAGCCATACCTGGCGCTGGGAGCGGATTTGACCGCGGATCAGCAGCACACGGTTTTGGCACTCATGGGAATTGAGGCGGCGGACCTTGACAAGTATGATGTGGTTTATGTAAATAACAGCGAGGAGCACAAGTACCTGGATGATTATCTGGGTGCGGACAAGATCGGAACCAGATCCCTGTCTTCCGTAGTGATTGTGGAGACGGAGAAGGGAAGCGGAATCGACATCTCCACCTACAATATCAACTACTGCACCGTGGGTATGTACAAGAATGCCCTTGCAACCGCGGGCGTGACGGATGCCAAGATCATTATCGCAGGACCTACGGGAATTTCCGGAACGGCTGCCCTTGTGGGAATTTTTAAGGCCTATGAGGAGATGACCGGCGAGGAGATCGACGAGAAGACCGTGGACGCGGCTCTGGATGAACTGGTAACCACCGGACAACTGGAGGAAGCGTTGAGCGGTGTGGATTCCGAGAACCTGGAAGCCATGATTGCAGAACTGAAGGCCATGATCGCAAACGGGGAGTTGGATACCGAGCAGCAGATCCGGGACAAGATTCAGGAGCTGGCCAAGGAGTATGAGATCAATTTGACGGATGAGGATATCCAGAAGCTTGTGGATCTGCTTCAGAAATTGAAGGGGCTGGATCTGGATTGGGATGCCATCGCCAATCAGGCATCTGCCTGGGCGGATAAGCTGGGAGAATTTGTGCAGTCCGAGGGATTCGGAGCGAAGGTTGTAGCATTTTTCCAGAAAGCCTGGGATTGGATTAAGTCTTTGTTCTCTTAAGACAAGGCGCGAAAAAACGAAAAAATAAGTATTTTTTGTAAAATGATTGTAAAAAGCGAGTAAATGGGGCTATAATGTCAAATGTATGAGTTTGATTTGACAAAAGTGTAAGCGAAAGGACTATTTATGAGTGGCATTACAATCATTTTGCAGTTATTGAGCGGTGTCGCCCTGTTTTTGTTCGGAATGTCCCAGATGGGAGACGGATTAAAAAAGGTAGCAGGTAACAAGTTAGAGGTATTTTTGTATAAGCTTACCAGCAGCCCCATCAAGGGAATTTTGCTGGGAACTGTGGTCACGGCAGTTATCCAGTCATCATCCGCAACCACCGTCATGGTGGTGGGCTTCGTGAACTCCGGCATGATGAAGGTTGCCCAGGCAATCGGTATCATCATGGGTGCCAACATCGGTACCAGTATCACCGGATGGATTTTGTGTTTATCCTACATCGAGGGATCAAGCGGTGTGGCACAGTTGCTGTCCACAGCCACAATCTCGGCGGTGGTGGCCATCATCGGTATCATCCTCAAGATGTTTCTGAAAAAGCAGACCTCCAAAGATATCGGAGGAATCATGCTTGGATTTGCAATTCTCATGGTGGGAATGCAGACCATGAGCGGAGCGGTGTCGCCCCTCCGCACCAACGAACATTTCACCAACATGTTCTCGGTATTCACCAACCCCTTCATGGGAATTCTGGTGGGTATTGTGTTTACCGCAATCCTGCAGAGCGCATCGGCGTCCGTCGGTGTGTTGCAGGCGCTTTCCGTCACCGGATCCATCACATTTGCCAACGCATTCCCGATTACCCTTGGTATCGGTGTAGGTGCGGCATGCCCGGTGCTTTTGTCAGCTATCGGCACCAACAAGAATGGTAAGAGAACAGCATTGATCTATCTTCTGAACGATTTGCTGGGAATGGTAGTGTGGGGCGGAATCTTCTACCTGGTCAACCATTTTGTGAATTTCCAATTTATGGACACGGTTATGAGCCCGGTGTTGATTGCCCTGTTGAACACGGTTTATCGAATGCTCACCGTACTGGTGCTGGCCCCCTTCATCAAGAAGATTGAAAAACTGGTATTTACGCTGATTAAGGATACGGCGGAGGATGT
Source organism: Lachnospiraceae bacterium (assembly GCA_029008875.1). Classification (GTDB taxonomy): domain Bacteria; phylum Bacillota; class Clostridia; order Lachnospirales; family Lachnospiraceae; genus Roseburia. The sequence continues at coordinate 103,443 of JAQXJP010000017.1, forward strand.
GGAGGAGCAGGCGGATTTCGATTTGCTGGAGGAGCGCTTCCTGGAATATCCGCCCCTTGCCATTGAGCAGAGCCACCTGGCTATGAACGGAATGGCGAAAAAGGCCCGCAAGAACATCTTGAGGGCGTTCAGCCTCCTGGATGACTACTCCGATGAGAAGTACGCCAAGGTGCAGGAGAAGGAACAGCTGATTGACAAATACGAGGATAAGCTGGGAACCTTCCTGATGCAGTTGACTGCCAAAGACCTCACGGTTGTGCAGACCCAGCAGGTGTCCAAATTTTTACATACCATCAGCGATTTTGAGCGTCTGGGCGACCACGCGGTCAACATTGCGGAGGTGGGCAATGAACTCCAGGAGAAAAAGCTTGCCTTTTCCGACGAGGCGCAGTATGAGCTCGAGGTGCTGGAGGCGGCAGTCCGGGAAATCGTGGACATGACCGTGGAGTGTTTCATGGAGGACGATTTGCGCAAGGCCACCAACGTGGAGCCGCTGCGTGAGTGGATCGGAATCCTGTGCAACGAATTGAAGCTCCGCCATGTGTCGCGGTTGAGCAACGGCAAGTGCAAGATTCAGCAGGGCTTTGCCTTCAACGATCTGCTGACAAACTTCGAGCGAATCGCAGCTCACTGCTCCAACATCGCGGTTGCAATGATTGAGTTGGAGAGCGACAACTTCGATACCCACGAGTATCTCAACAGCCTCCGGGAACTTCACAGCGGCGATTACGCAATGCTTTTGGAAGCTTACGAGCAGAAGTACGATATCAACGGGTACAAGAAAGCAAAGAAAAAAGAAAAAAGTAAATAATATACAATAATTAGGGATATATTTTAATAAGATCATTTGAGGAGTCTGTATGAAAACGGTGGAAAACTGTTTCATACGGACTTTTCTGTTTTATTGACCGTTTTATTACCCATCAAATATGCGATAGTATGCCTAACAAAGAAATTGCAGTGGAGAAGATGCAATCGGAAAAAGCAGAGAGCAGGAAAGAAAAGGAGAATGGGTGATGAGACATATGAATAAGAAAATGGAAATGATTTTGTTGGCGCTGCTGATGGCGGTGATTTGTGCAATCGGGTGCATCGGCTTTTTGAGCGCGTTTCGTTCCAACGGCTTGAACGGGATGTCAACGGTGGAGGTTATGAGCATTTTGTTTGGACTTTCCGGTATTTTTTTCGGGGCAATTATGCTGATGCATTTGGATTGACGCAATATCCAAAGTTGTCTATAATAACAATGAAAAAACTGGAGAACTATGCATAAATTTGGAAGGTTAAGTAGATTCATGAAGTATTACAGTAGTAAAAAACACGTTATTCTTGCGTTGCTTACAGCGCTTTTTGTAGGCATTCTTTTTTACAATTCGAAGGCACCTGTCTACGGGGACACCATGAAGAGTGGAGTGGTAAAATGCTCCTCCATCGATACGGTCAATACCCGCACGGAGCCGTCCATCAATTCCGAGATTATCAACAAACTGGCGAACGGCAAGACGGTCTTTATCCTGGAAGAGGTGGCGGGAAACGATAATCACACCTGGTACTATGTGTCCTACAATCTGGACGCCAACGGGGAATCCAAGACGGGATATATTCGGTCCGATTATGTGACGGTTGGGGACAATTCCCTTCAGACCCTCTCCATCAACCCGGGCACATTGTCGCCGGAGTTTTCCTACGATACGACAAGATATACGGCGAGCGTGGATTATAATGTGACCAGTGTGGAGGTGTCCGCAATCCCCACCGATGAGAATTCGCAGGTTGTGGGAATCAGCGGGAATGAGAATCTGGCGGTTGGAGAGAATACCATTGAAGTGGATATTCAGGCTTCCAACGGAGTGATAGCTGCATACTATATCGATGTGACAAGACAGGAGGAAGCGGCGGAGGTTTCCGGCAGCGCTACCACATCTTCGGGAACCGGAATGAGTGCCGGGGAAATGTACGAGCTGCAGGTCAATTATCAGAAACTTACCGAGGACTACGAAGCACTGCAGCAAACCCACAAGATTACAATCATTGTCATGGGTGCAGTGATACTGATTCTGGCGATTCTCCTGATTTTCATGTTCTTCCGAAGCGGGCGTATGGATGAAGAGTTCGACGAGGACGATGAATACGACGAAGATGAGCAGAACGAGGACGAGGCACTCGGGGCACTCGACGAACTCGATGAGGATGAGGAGCGCGAGGAGTTGGCAGAGCCGGAAGAAGAGGAAGAGCCGGAGGTCACAAGCCTTGAGCCCGACGATACCGGCAAACAGCCGCGGATTCATGTGGAGGTTATCGATATACACAGGGATACTCCCGCAGATATGAAATCCGCAATGGAGGAGCTCGCTGTCGAAGAGGCGGACTCTGTTGTGGAAGAGATAGCCGCCGCTGAGGCGAAGTCTGTTATGGAGGAAATGGTTGCCGCGAAGGCGGACTCTGTGATAGAGGAGATAGCCGCTGCTGAGGCGAAGTCTGCTATGGAGGAAATCACCGCTGTGAAGACGACACCTGTCGTGGAGGAGAGAACGACTCCCGTGGTAGAGAGCACGCATGAAGAATCCACGGAAGTGGAATTGTCACTGGAGGAGGCACTTCTTCGAAATGCCCTGGCAGAGGTGATGGCGGAGGATAAGCCCGAGGAAAAACCGGAACAAGAACATCCGGAAGCGTACGAAGAAGAACTCTGGGAAGAGCCCGAGGAAGAGTATAAAGAAGAACTTCAGGAAGAGCCCGAAGAAGAGTATGAAGAGGAAGAACCCGAGGAAGAGTACGAGGAGGAAGCTCCGAAGAAGAAATCCTTCTGGGGTATGATCAAGAGTCTTTCCGACGTGTTCGAGGAGGAAGACCTGGACGATTACGACGAGGTAAGGCACGTGGAACCGGAAGAGGATGCGGAGGAAGATTCGGACGAAGAGGTGGATGAGTCCGCGTTCGCAGATGAGTTTGAGGACGAATTTGCACGGGGCCGTGCAAAGAAAGAAAAGAAGGCAGCCAAGAAAAGCAAAAAGGATAGCAAAAAGGGAAGCGTCACCACGGAAGAGGAGGACGATGACTTAGAGTTCTTGGATCTGTAATTCGGTAACGGAGGTATTCGTTTTGAAGGAATATACCGCAAATGCGAAAAAGGTATTGGATTTAGCAAAGAGACTGGCAAAGAGTATGCACTACAATTATGTGGGAACCGAGCATCTTCTGGCTGGTCTGGTGAAGGAAGAAAACGGTGTGGCCGCGGAGGTCCTTCACGCAAATGGGATAGAATTTGAAAAACTGCAGCAAATGATTGCAGAACTGATCTCTCCGGGGGACGGAGTGTTGGTGGAGGAGCGCGGCGGTTTTTCACCGAGGGCATTGGCAATTTTGGAAAATGCTTCCGGTGAGGCAGATCGTTTTTCCTCCGAGCAAATCGGAACGGAGCATCTGTTGATTGCATTGCTGAAGGAGGGGGATTGCGCAGCGTCCAGATTGTTGAATACATTGGGATGCAACGCCTCCAAAATCTATGTGGAAATTCTCGGCGCTATGGGGGAGAACCCTGCAAAATACAAGGATGACCTGCAGCGGAGCAAGAGCGCAGCGGGAGGCGCATCATCCACCCCCACTCTGGACCAGTACTCCAGGGATTTGACCCAGATGGCCAGAAACGGGGAGTTGGACCCGGTAATCGGGAGAACGGAAGAGACCAACCGCATGATTCAGGTGCTCTGCCGCAGAGGCAAGAATAACCCGTGCCTGATTGGAGAGCCCGGAGTTGGAAAAACTGCCATTGTGGAGGGACTGGCTGCCAGCATTGTGGATCAGACTGTCCCGGAAATCGTTGCGGGGAAGAGACTGGTGTCCCTCGACATGTCCGGCCTGGTGGCAAAATCCAAATATCGCGGTGAGTTTGAAGAGAGAATTAAGAAGGTCATCAACGAGGTGATTGCCGCCGGCAATATCATCCTGTTTATCGATGAACTTCACACCATCATCGGAGCCGGTGGAGCGGAGGGGGCGTTGGATGCCTCCAACATCTTAAAGCCGGCCCTTGCAAGGGGCGAGGTCCAGGTAATCGGAGCCACCACCATCGAGGAATACCGCAAATACATCGAGAAGGATGCAGCCCTTGAGCGAAGGTTCCAGCCCATTCAGGTGGAGGAGCCGTCACAGCAGGATACGGTTGCAATCTTGAAGGGATTGCGCCCACTTTATGAGAAACATCATCAGGTGGACATCACGGACGAAGCCGTCGAGGCTGCGGTATCTTTGTCTTCCAGATATGTGAATGACCGTTTTCTCCCGGACAAGGCAATCGATTTGATGGATGAGGCGGCTGCCAAGAGCCGTCTGGGAATGATTGGGCAGAACAAGGAGATAAGGCCAATCAAGATGGAGATTGCGGAAGTCGAGAGGGAATTGGAGGATGCCCTTGCGGAGGGCAGACTGGACGATGCCCGGGATGCCAAGGCCCGCAAGAGCGAATTGGAAAAGGAATGCGAGAAGCGGGAAAAATTCAATTCCCGTTCGCAGAAAAAGAAGCGCCCGGTGGTGGGCGAGGAGCAAATCGCGGATGTGGTTGCCGGATGGACCAAGATTCCCGTCAGCAAATTGACGGAAAGTGAAGCTTCCCGCTTGCAGAAATTGGAGGAGACACTCCACAAGAGAGTAATCGGACAGGAGGAGGCGGTGACAGCTGTCTCCAAATCGGTCCGCAGGGGCCGCGCGGGAATTAAGGATCCCAAGAGGCCCATCGGGTCCTTCCTGTTTTTGGGACCCACGGGTGTGGGAAAGACGGAAGTGTCCAAGGCTTTGGCAGAGGCTGTCTTTGGAAAAGAGGATGCCATGATTCGCGTGGACATGTCGGAGTATATGGAGAAGCACAGCGTATCCAAGATGATCGGATCTCCTCCCGGATATGTGGGACATGAGGATGGTGGTCAGCTGAGTGAAAAAGTCAGACGCAATCCTTTTTCCGTTGTCCTGTTTGACGAAATTGAGAAGGCACATCCGGATGTGTTCAACATTTTGTTGCAGGTGCTGGATGAGGGCCACATTACCGATTCCCAGGGGCGCAAGGTTGACTTCAAGAATACCATCATTATCATGACCTCCAACGCGGGGGCACAGTCCATCATCGAGCCGAAGAAGCTGGGCTTTGGAACCGTGGAGGATGAGGAGCAGGATCATGAGAGAATGAAGAGCAGCGTTATGGAGGAAGTGAAGCGCCTTTTCAAGCCGGAGTTCCTCAATCGAATCGACGAAACCATTGTGTTCCGCGCTCTCAACAAGGAGGATATGAAGCAGATTGTCACCCTGCTGTGCAAGGAATTGCAGAAGAGATGTAAGGAGCAGATGAATCTGGACCTTGTGGTTCGCGACAGCGCCAAAAACTATATTGTAGAGAAAGCCTACGACCGAAAATACGGCGCAAGACCCATGAAGCGCAAGCTGCAGGATGAGGTGGAAGATCGTCTTGCGGAGGCTATTATTGCGGGAACTGTCAAAAACGGAGACAAGGTAATCGTCACCACAAAAAACAACCAAATTCTTGTTGAGAAAGCGTAAAATTTACTAGTAAATTTTGCGTGGATAAGATATAATTATTTCATTGAAACACATACCTCAGGAGGATAAAAATGGCTGCTGTTAATGAACTGATTCGTATTGAATCCAATGATACCATTAGTTTTGGAGATTACACACTGGATGCGAAGGCGAAATTGGACAATTTTGAATTTGCGGGAGATATATATAAGGTAAAGACATTCAGGGAAATTACCAAGTTGGAGAGAAACGGCTTGTTTGTATATGAGTCCGTTCCCGGAACCGCGGTAATGAATTTTGTCGAGAGCGAAGACGAAGTGGACTTTGTTGTGGAAGGCCCGGAGGATGCACAGATTACTTTGGGGCTTGCAGAGGGGTCTGAATATGAGATTACAATTGATGGCACATCTGCAGGAACAATGAAGACAAACCTAGGTGGCAAGTTTAGTTTCAGCGTTGAATTGGAGGATGCTGATTCCGTTGCAGTCAAGGTTGTGAAAAAACAATAAGTTGTCGACACAGACCCGGCCAGGCAGGCCGGGTTTTTCTTTTGTGCGGATAATCGCATACACATAGGAAAGGAAAGTAGCATGGCAAAAGGAAAAACATCCGTCTATTTTTGTCAAAACTGCGGATACGAGTCCTCCAAATGGATGGGGCAGTGTCCGGGATGCAAGGAGTGGAATACCTTTGTGGAGGAATTGGTTGACAAGAAGTCCATCAGCTCCTCCGGTAGGATAGACAGTGCAAAGCGAGCGGAACCTATACCTCTTTCCGCAATTGATACCACGGAGGAAGTGCGTATGTCCACCGGAATGAAGGAACTGGATCGAGTTCTGGGCGGGGGTATTGTCAAAGGGGCGCTGATGCTGGTGGGAGGAGATCCGGGAATTGGAAAATCCACCCTGCTGCTCCAGGTGTGCCGGAACCTTGCGCAGGCTTCCGCTTATGTGCTCTATATCTCGGGGGAGGAATCTCTGCAGCAGATTAAGATGAGAGCAGAGAGAATCGGCGCCTTCCCCGACAATCTGGAACTCCTCAGTGAGACAAACCTGGATCTGATACGCGAGGTGATTGAACGGAAAAAACCCCAGGTGGTTGTGATTGACTCTATCCAGACCATGTACCGGGAGGAGGTAGGCTCCGCTCCTGGAAGTGTCAGCCAAGTGCGGGAGTCCACAGCCGTGCTGATGCAGATTGCCAAGGGCCTTGGAATATCCATTTTCGTGGTGGGACATGTCACCAGAGAGGGGACGGTTGCGGGTCCGCGCACCTTGGAGCACATGGTGGATACGGTTCTCTACTTCGAAGGGGAGAACCACGAATCCTATCGGATTCTCCGGGGTGTGAAAAACCGATTCGGCTCCACAAACGAGATTGGGATGTTCGAAATGCGCACGGAAGGTCTGGTGGAGGTGGAAAATCCATCTGAATTTATGCTTTCCGGAAAACCGGAGGGGGAATCCGGCTCCGTGGTGGTTTGCTCCATGGAGGGAACGAGGCCCATTCTTTTGGAAATACAGGCTCTCGTGTGCCATAGTTTTTTCAATAATCCAAGGAGGACATCCACCGGCATAGACTTCAATCGATTGAACCTGCTCATGGCGGTTCTGGAAAAGCGGCTTGGATTGTCCCTGTCCGACTGTGATGCCTATGTCAATATTGCCGGGGGAATTCGGATAACGGAGCCAGCGGTGGATTTGGGAATTGTTCTTGCAATCATTTCCTGTAAAAAAGATATTGTGATTGATGACCATACCATTTGCTTCGGGGAGGTGGGGCTCAGCGGCGAAGTTCGGGCAGTGAACATGGCAGAGCAGAGAGTGTTGGAGGCAAGAAAGCTGGGCTTCCATAGATGCATCCTTCCCCAGGTGTGTGTCGAGAACCTGAAACGTGTTGACGGCATCGAACTGATCGGTGTCCGCAATGTCTCAGAGGCCATGTACGCCATCACAAAGACTGAAAAAACTGAAATGAATATATAATTCAGACAATTTAGACAATTTAACCATTTTTCCACTGTTTTAAGTCTTTAGCAAAATGTCGAATTATGTGTTGACTTTGTCTATAGCGGGTGCTATTATAACAAAGCTGACTCGTGAGCGCATTGATTTGGAGATTCACAGGAGGCACAACAAAATAAAAAAGTTCTTGACAGATGGCAATCCATCTGATAAGATATAGAAGTTGTCGCGATAAGCGATGACATCACAGAACCTTGATAACTGAACAGTGAACAACCTTGAAAGATTCTAAGAGAATATTCAAGCAATCTAGTATTAGATTGACGAACGTCCAATCGAAAGATTGGGACCTTTAAACAGTAAATTCAGATTTAGTCTGAATGAATGGATTAGCCAGTTTAACTGGCGGGAGCAAACGAAGTTGTTCCTAACGGAACAACCGTTTTTTCACTAGGTTCGAAAGAACCTCACCAAGTGAAAAATATGAACATGAGAGTTTGATCCTGGCTCAGGATGAACGCTGGCGGCGTGCTTAACACATGCAAGTCGAACGAAGCACTTTAACTTGATTTCTTCGGATTGATTGTTTTTGTGACTGAGTGGCGGACGGGTGAGTAACGCGTGGGTAACCTGCCTCATACAGGGGGATAACAGTTGGAAACGACTGCTAATACCGCATAAGCGCACAGTATTGCATGATACCGTGTGAAAAACTCCGGTGGTATGAGATGGACCCGCGTCTGATTAGCTAGTTGGTGAGGTAACGGCCCACCAAGGCGACGATCAGTAGCCGACCTGAGAGGGTGACCGGCCACATTGGGACTGAGACACGGCCCAAACTCCTACGGGAGGCAGCAGTGGGGAATA
>JAQXJP010000018.1 GCA_029008875.1 Lachnospiraceae bacterium
TTCAAAATATCATCTCTGCGGGCTGCGTCCATATTTTTAATAATGATGGTGAGATATGGCTGAATAAGGCTTGTTTCAAAAAATCCATAGACATCCTCACCGAATTCCTGATCCAGCAGGGCCTGCTTCAGCGGAGCTCCCGGTGCTTCCATCAATGCGTATTCAAGGATCTGAAATGCCAGATAAAGCTTCGGATCCAGGCTGTCACCCACAACCCAGCTGCAAGCCATATAGGATGCATTATCTTCACTGTCCTCTGCTCCAATAGGATACTCTCCCTGACTGAGAGCTATTTCATCAAAAGCCGCCTGCTTTGGAATGAACGAGTCCACTTCCATAGCGTCATAATACTGCAGATATTCTTTATCAATAAAATTCAGCTTCTCATTGACATCCATATTGCCGTACAGATATATATAGCTGTTGGATGGATGATAATACTTTCTATGGAAATCAAGATACTGTTCATAGGTAAGTTCAGGAATTGCATCCGGGTCACCGCCGGATTCAAAGCTATAAATAGTATCCGGGAACAAAGTGTCAGTGATCTTTCTATATAAAATCTGCTCCGGAGATGAAAAAGCGCCCTTCATCTCATTATAAACAACACCATTGTAAATCAGCGGCGCGTCCTTGTCTTCCAGTTCATAATGCCAGCCCTCCTGTCGGAAGGTTTCCTCATGAATATAAATATTCGGATAAAATACAGCATCCAGATAGACGTGCATCAGATTCTGGAAATCCACATCATTGCAGCTGGCTACAGGATAAATTGTTTTGTCCGGATAGGTCATGGCATTCAAAAAGGTATTCAAGGATCCCTTCACCAGTTCCACGAAGGGGTCCTTCAGCGGAAACTTCTCCGACCCGCACAGAACGGTATGCTCGATAATGTGGGGCACACCGGTCTCATCCTCCGGCGCAGTGCGAAACCCAATGTAAAACACCTTGTTGTCGTCCTGATTGGAGAGCAGCGCAACCCTCGCCCCGCTCTTTTTATGTCGTAAAATGACGCCGGTTGATTTCACATCCTCAATCCAGCGTTCCTCCAATATCTCATAAGCGTTCAATTCATGAATATTCATTGCCGATTCCTCCAAAAAACATATAGATAAGTATATCCCATCTTCCCTGTTTTGAAAACCAAAACTTCCCTCTCTTTCCTCCCAATTCCGCCGATTTTCCACATCTCCTCCTGTTTTCTTCTCCTCCTATAATCTTTTTCCCCTCTCTTCTCCACTCACCATAATACAGGACTATCTTTACCCAGGAAAGCAACAGGGGTACAGAATTCGATTTGTCGCTTCCTATACCCCGGAACTGAAAACCGCCAGGGTACAGAGTTCAATTTGTCGTTTCCTATACCCCGGAAATAAAATCTACTGGGGTACAGAATTCAATTTGTCGCTTCCTATACCCCGAAACTGAAAATCCCCGGGGTACAGAATTCAATTTGTCGCTTCCCATACCCCGGAACTGAAAATCCCCGGGGTACAGAATTCAATTTGTCGCTTCCTATACCCCGAAACTGAAAACCGCCGGGGTACAGAATTCAATTTGCCGCCACCTATACCCCGGAAATAAAAATCCCCGGGGTACAGAATTCAATTTGTCGCTTCCCATACCCCGGAACTGAAAATCGCCAGGGATTTCTATCCCCACTTAATATGAATAGAATAGAGAACAGCGTGGAGGATAAAAAAAGAAAAGGATTGCCACATACGTGACAATCCTTTTGAATCTGGAATATATATGTACGAAAGTAAGACTATGACAAGCGGCTTACGTTAGCTGCCTGCGGTCCCTTCTCTCCGTCAACTACTTCAAATTCTACTTTCTCGCCATCCTTCAACTCCTTGAAGCCTTCCATGTTCAGAGCTGAAAAATGAACAAACACGTCGTTACCTGCCTCATCTGAGATGAATCCGTAACCCTTCTTGGCATTAAACCACTTCACTGTTCCCTGCTGCATAACTAATAATTTCCTCCTAAATACATTAAATCCTTGGCAAATAATACTTGCACTATGTTGAAATTAGCACATTGCACAGATTTTGTCAAACAAATTATGGAAGAATTGACATTTCTACAGAAATTATTCCATTTTTGTATGAATATCCATCTGTGGGAACGGAATAGATATGCCATTTTCGTCGAATTCCTTCTTGATCTGCTCTGTGATACGCCATTTTGCAGTCCAGTAATCCTCGTTCTTCACCCATACACGAAGTCCCATCTCCACCGCAGAATCTGCTAGGTTGGACACATACACATCGACAGGTTCCTCCCGGAGAACTGCCTCATCCCGTTTAGCAATTTCCGCAAGCACCGCTTTCACCTTGGATAAATCCGAATCGTACGCCACTCCCACCAGCAAATCCAAACGTCTGGTCTCCATCTGGGACACATTGGTGATTGTGGAATTGGACAGAGCTCCGTTTGGAATCATAATCACTTTGTTGTCAATGGTGTTAACTTTTGTGTAGAAAATGGTGATATCCGATACGGTTCCCTCCTTACCTCCGGCATCGGTGATAATGTAATCCCCCACCTTGAACGGCTTGAGGAGCAACAGCAGCACTCCGCCGGCAAAGTTGGTCAGACTGCCCTGCAGGGCAAGACCGAGTGTCAGTCCTGCAGATCCCAGCACCGCCACCACGGACCCGGTGGTGATTCCGAACCCGCCCAGAAGCAACATAATCAGCACAAAATAAAGGGAATATTTAATCAGGGAACACAGGAAGGATAAAACCCCCGGCTCCACGTTTCTCCGCCTCATGGATTTTTCGATGACTTTTACCACGGACTTAATAATCTTCATTCCCACCAGCAGGATTACCACCGCGATGACAAGCCGGACACAAAAACTTAAGGCGGTGGGGAGCACCCCCTGAAGATAGGTGATTAAAACTCCCGGATCCTCGGAAGCCTCCTGCAGGATTTCTTCCGCCGTCTGTGTACTCAATTCCTGATACATTATTCTACCTCCTTAATACTCTTCCGTCTCTCGCTCAAGCAATCTTCCATCTCTCGCTCAAGCATTCTTCCGTCTCGCTCAAGCAATCTTCTATTATCTCTCGCTTAAGCAATCTTCCGTCTCTCACTCAGGCACTTATTATGCGAGCCTACCTCTCAATCTCATGGATGAACAATCCGCTGCGAAGCTTCGGCTCAAACCAGGTGGATTTCGGCGGCATCAAAAGTCCCGCATCCGCAACCGCAAACAACTCCGCAATGGAGGTGGGATACATGGCAAAGGCCACCTTGCAATCCGTCTCGCATCTGCGCTCCAATTCCTTCATGCCACGAATACCACCCACGAAATCGATGCGCTTGTCGGTCTTGGGATCTGCAATCCCAAGCACCGGGCCCAGGAGCAGATTCTGAAGGACAGACACGTCAAGTCCCTCCACCGGATCGTTTGGAACATCCTCTGCCCTCATAGTGCAGCGATACCAGGTTTTGTCCAGATACATGGAAAACTCACCCTTCTTCCTCGGCTTCACACTATTCACATTATCAATCGAATCAATTTGTTCAACCGCAAACAGTTCCTGCATCTTAGCCAAGAACTGTTCTTCGCCCATACCGTTCAAGTCTTTGACCACACGGTTATAGTCCATGATCATCAATTCTTCATCCGCGAACAGTACGGACAGGAAGTAATTGAACTCTTCCGTTCCGTTGTAGCCGGGATGCTCCTGTCTGCGCTTCAGGCCCACCTTCACTGCGCTTGCAGCGCGGTGATGTCCGTCCGCGATGTAGATCTCCCCGATACCCGCAAAGCATTCCTCGATAGTATGTATCTTGTCCGCCTCTCCAATGCGGAACACTCTGTGGCGAATTCCATCCTCGGATACAAAATCATACAGAGCCTCTCCTGTCTTTACCTCCGCAATCATATCTCCGAGAGTCTTATTGGCCCGGTATGCCAAAAAGATCGGTCCGGTTTGAGCACTGCAGATATCCACATGGTTGATGCGATCCTGCTCCTTGTCCGCTCTGGTATTCTCATGCTTCTTGATGACCCCGTTCACATAATCATCGATGGAAGCGCATGCCACAATACCGGTCTGAACCCTTCCGTCCATGGTAAGCTCATAGATGTAATAGCAACGCTCCTCATCCGTCACAAAGGAACCGTTCGCCTTCCAGTCCGCAATCATCTGGGCTGCCTTATCATACACCTGGGGTGCATAGGTATCCACCTCGTCCGGGAACTGGGTTTCCGCCCGGTCGATAGCCAGGAAAGACTGTGGATTCTTGTCCACAACCGCCTTTGCCTCCTGCCGATTGTACACGTCATAGGGTAACGCTGCGATTTTGTCTGCCTTCTCCCGGGACGGGCGAACACACACGAATGGTTTGATTACTGCCATAATTTTTCTCCTTTTTGAAAAAGCGCCATACCGTTCGTATGACGCTTTGAAACTTTCTGTTTTTCTATTTTACCACTCTTACGCGAAGAACGCCATCAATTGCTGAAAGTTTTTCCACAACATCCTGGGTAATCGGAGAATCCAGATCGATGATTGCGTAAGCATAATCGCCCTTGCCCTTGTCGGAAAGGTCTGCCACATTGATTCCGGCCTCGCCCAGAAGTGTGGTGTACTGGCCGATCATACCCTTGATATTCTTGTGGAGGATACCGATACGTCCTGCCGCGGTACAAGCGCCCATGCTGTTGTCCGGGTAGTTTACAGAATGGACAATGTTGCCGTTCTCCAGGTAATCGCGGATCTCGCGCACCGCCATAATCGCACAATTGTCCTCGGACTCCTCGGTGGAAGCTCCCAGGTGAGGGGTTACGATACAGCCCTTGGCACCCACGGTAGTGGTATTCGGAAAATCGGACACATACTTGCGCACCTTGCCGGCAGCAAGTGCATCCACCATCGCCTCCTCATCCACCAGCAGATCTCTTGCAAAGTTCAAAACGATTGCAGTGGGCTTCATGAGAGCGATTGCCTCCGCATTGATCATCTTCTTGGTGGAATCCAAAAGCGGAACGTGGATGGTGATAAAATCACACTCACGGTAGATGTCATTCACATCCGTCACATGCTTAATCTGACGGTTCAGGCTCCAGGCTGCGTTTACGGAAATATATGGGTCATATCCGTACACTTCCATTCCCATGTGGATGGCAGCGTTGGCAACCAACACGCCGATTGCGCCAAGTCCGATAACACCCAGCTTCTTGCCGGAAATCTCGGTTCCCGCAAAGTTCTTTTTCTGCTTCTCCGCAGTCTTTGCGATGTTCTCATCATTCTGGTTTTCCAGACACCAGTCGATACCGCCCACGATATCGCGGGATGCGTAAAGCATTCCTGCAAACACCAACTCCTTTACTCCGTTTGCGTTTGCACCCGGGGTATTGAACACGACAACACCCTGCTGTGCACATTTGTCGAGGGGGATATTGTTGACACCGGCTCCCGCACGTGCAACTGCGAGCACCTTGTCACCCAGGTCCAAATCATGCATTGCCGCGCTTCTCACCAGCACAGCGTCCGCATCCTTCAGTTCCTCAACCTTCTTATATTCATCAGAAAATAAATCCAAGCCCACACCGGCGATTGGGTTTAAGCAAGCATAGTTAAACATTATGTAGTCCTAACCTTTCTTATTATGGAAAAAATATTTACTCGCATCGGAAGGCAAAGCCTCCACACGCATCTTTATGCGTTCTCTTCCTCAAACTTCTTCATGAAAGCAACCAGCTTCTCCACGCCTTCCTTCGGCATAGCGTTGTAGATGGAAGCTCTCATGCCGCCCACGGAGCGATGTCCCTTCAGATTAACAAAACCGGCAGCCTCTGCTTCCTTGACAAACTTCGCATCCAAATCCGCATCTCCGGTCACGAACGGAACATTCATGAGAGAGCGATCCTCCGGGCGAACGGTTCCCTTAAAGAGCTTGCTCTCATCCAGGAAGTCGTACAATACTTTTGCCTTCTCCTCGTTTCTCTGCTTCATCACCTCAAGTCCGCCCATCTTCTTGAGCCACTTGAATACCTTGCCACAGATGTAGATGCCGTAGCATGGAGGTGTATTGTAGAGGGAATCGTTGTCAGCCTGGGTCTTCCACTTCAACATGGTAGGTGTTCCCGGAAGCACATCATCCGTGATCAAGTCCTCTCGGATAATTGCAATCACAACGCCTGCCGGTCCGATGTTCTTCTGAACACCGCCGTATACCACACCGTACTTTGTCACATCGATCGGCTCTGACAGGAAGCAAGAGGACACGTCAGATACCAGAATTTTTCCCTTGGTGTTCGGAAGTGTCTTGAATTTGGTTCCGTAAATGGTGTTGTTCTCACAGATGTATACGTAATCCATATCATCGGTAATCGGAAGATCCGAACAATCCGGGATGTAGGAGAAGGTCTCATCTGCGGAGGATGCGAGTTCCACAGCCTCGCCGTAAATCTTGGCTTCCTGATATGCCTTCTTTGCCCACTGTCCGGTGATAATGTATCCGGCCTTCTTGTTCTTCATCATGTTCATGGGAACCTCTGCGAAGAACTGGGAAGCACCGCCCTGCAAAAAGAGAACCTTGTAGTTATCCGGAATGTTCATCAAATCTCTGAGGTCTGCTTCCGCCTCCTTGATAATCTGATCATATACCTTGGAACGGTGGCTCATCTCCATGACGGACATGCCACATCCCTGATAATCCATCATCTCATCTGCTGCCGCCTGTAATACCTCTTCCGGCAATACCGCAGGTCCTGCGGAAAAATTGTAAACTCTGCTCATTTTCTAACATCCTCCTTATTTTTATGCGTGTTGTGCATTGTAATCTTCTTCGTCAAAGGCCTCATTGATTGGCGCTCCCGGAGCAACCATGGGCCATACCTTGTCGTCCGCATTGATAATACAATCAATGACAAATGGTTTCTTACAGATGAGTGCTTCCGAAAAAGCATCCTCAAACTCTTCTCTTGTGGTAACTCTTCTCGCTTCCGCACCCATGGCCTCCGCAAGCTTTACGAAATCCACTCCGTCATCCAGTACGGTCGCCGAGTAGTGGTGGTTGTAAAAAAGCGTCTGCCACTGGCGAACCATTCCGAGAACATGGTTATTGATAATCACTTCGATGAGCGGCAATTTCTCACGGGAAGCGGTGGCAATCTCATTCATATTCATGCGGAAACATCCGTCTCCCGCAATATTGATTACCTGCTTATCCGGGTTCGCCGTCTGTGCACCGATGGCAGCCCCGAGACCATATCCCATGGTACCGAGACCTCCCGATGTCAGAAGTGTCCGTGGATTCTTGTATTTGTAATACTGTGCTGCCCACATCTGATGCTGTCCTACTTCGGTTACCATAATCGCATCACCGTGGGTCATCTCATAGATTTTTTTAATGACATAAGGCCCGCTCAAACCTTCCTCGGGATAGGTGAGGGGAAATTTCTCCTTGTACTCTTCCACGTGGGAAAGCCAAGCCGTATGACTCAAAGGCTCAAGCCTCTGATTCAGGGCTTCCAGAACCTGTTTCACATCGCCGATAATACTTGCGTTTGCCGGAATGTTCTTATTAATCTCCGCAGGGTCGATATCAATCTGAAGTATTTTGGCCTGGTGCGCAAATTTCTTGGCATTTCCGATGACGCGATCCGAGAAACGGACTCCGATTGCAATCAGCAGATCGCACTCGCTGACACCCAGATTGGAGGCTTTCGTCCCGTGCATTCCCAGCATTCCGGTGTAGTACTCATCCGTCCCGTCAAAGGCACCCTTTCCCATCAGAGTGTCGCAAACCGGTGCATCCACCAGTTTCACAAATTCCTTGAGCACCTCATTTGCCTCGGAGATTACGGCGCCTCCTCCCACAAAGATGAACGGTTTTTTCGCTTCCTTAATCATGGAGATGGCTGCATTTACATCCTCATCCTTCAAAGGCACACATTCCTTGTTCGGCGACGCGATTTCTTCCTTCTCGTATTCCACAAACACATTGGGGCTTGTGATATCCTTGGGGATATCCACGAGAACCGGGCCCGGTCTGCCCTTCTGCGCGATGGCGAAAGCCCGGCGAATGGTGGGTGCTAAATCTTTGATGTCCTTGACAATAAAATTGTGTTTGGTGATGGGCAACGTAATTCCGGAAATATCCACCTCCTGGAAACTGTCCTTACCCAATAGCGGAACCGTCACATTGCATGTGATTGCCACCATGGGAACCGAATCCATATATGCGGTGGCGATCCCCGTAACCAGATTGGTGGCTCCAGGACCGGATGTTGCCATACACACCCCTACTTTTCCGGTACTTCTGGCATATCCGTCCGCCGCATGGCTTGCTCCCTGCTCATGTGAGGTCAACACATGATGTATTTCATCTTTATGAAGATACAACTCATCATATACGTTCAAAATCGCTCCGCCCGGATATCCGAACACCGTATCCACGCCCTGCTCCTTCAAACATTCTATAATCACTTGTGAACCAGTTAATTGCATGACTCTCTTTCCTTTATCCTCTTATTACAATCCGGCAGATATTGGGCTTTCCGCACTCTATCGTACTTCCGGCACTCTGCTGTACTTCCGGCAATTTATTGTTCTCCCGGCAGTTTCAGAATTGCTCCGCGGTTTCCGGAAGTAACAAGGGCAGCATATCTCTTCAGATAACCTGTGGTCACTTTCGGCTCCCGTGGCTGCCATTTTGCTCTTCTCTCTGCCAAAACTTCATCCGGCACATCCAACTCCAGAGTCATCGCCGGAATGTTAATCTTGATGATGTCACCCTCCTCCACGAGAGCAATGGGGCCGCCCACTGCAGCTTCCGGTGACACATGTCCGATGGACGCACCTCTGGATGCCCCGGAGAAACGGCCGTCGGTAATCAACGCTACGGAGCTTCCCAGTCCCATTCCTGCGATTGCGGATGTGGGGTTAAGCATCTCACGCATTCCCGGTCCGCCCTTCGGTCCTTCGTACCGGATGACGACCACGTCTCCGGCAACAATCTTGCCACCCTTGATTGCGGCAATGGCATCCTCCTCGCAATCGAATACGCGGGCAGGTCCTTCATGTACCATCATCTCATCCACCACTGCGGATCTCTTGACAACGGATCCGTCCGGTGCCAGATTGCCCTTGAGGACAGCTAAACCACCGGTCTTGGAATATGGGCGATCCACCGGGCGAATCACCTCCGGATTCCGGTTCACTGCATTGGCAATGTTCTCCCCGATGGTCTTGCCGGTGACGGTCATACACTCGGTGTTGAGAAGTCCGATGTCTGCCAGTTCCTTCATGACAGCCCACACACCGCCGGCCTCATTCAGATCCTCCATGTAGGTAGGGCCCGCCGGAGCAAGGTGACACAGGTTCGGCGTCTTCTCGCTGATTGGGTTTGCAAAACTGATATCAAAATCAAAGCCAATCTCATGGGCAATTGCCGGCAGATGCAGCATGGAGTTGGTGGAACAACCCAGTGCCATATCCACGGTCAGCGCGTTCATGATGGCTTCCTTTGTCATAATGTCTCTTGCACGGATGCCCTTGTTGTACATATCCATGACAGCCATTCCCGCATGTTTTGCAAGGCGGATTCGTTCAGAGTAGACAGCCGGAATGGTTCCGTTCCCGCGAAGGGCCATTCCCAGTGCCTCTGTCAGACAGTTCATGGAGTTGGCGGTGTACATACCGGAGCAGGATCCGCAGGTCGGACACACCTTATTTTCAAATTCGCATACATCCTCCTCGGTCATGGTGCCTGCCGCGTAGGAGCCAACCGCCTCAAACATGGAGGATAGACTTCTCTTTTGCCCCTTTACATGTCCTGCAAGCATAGGTCCGCCGGACACAAAAACGGTGGGAAGATTCAATCTTGCCGCAGCCATCAAAAGCCCCGGCACGTTCTTGTCACAGTTGGGCACCATAACCAGCGCGTCAAACTGATGGGCAATGGCCATACACTCGGTGGAATCCGCAATCAAATCTCTGGTCACCAGACTGTACTTCATTCCGATGTGCCCCATGGCAATACCGTCGCACACTGCGATTGCGGGGAACACCACCGGAACACCGCCTGCCTCTGCCACACCCAGCTTCACAGCATCCACAATCTTGTCGATATTCATATGGCCCGGAACAATCTCATTGTAGGAACTAACGATTCCCACCATGGGTTTTTTCATCTCTTCCGGTGTAAATCCCAAAGCATTAAAAAGACTTCTTGCCGGCGCCTGCTGCATGCCGGCTCTTGCGTTATCACTCTGCATCTTCCAATCCCTCTCTTATAATAAAAATGTCAGTCCGAAAATTCCCAAACCGCCTGTCAAAATCACCGCGACAATGGCAACGATAATCCCCAAGCCAATCAAGTGCTTAATCTTGCGAATAAGTCCCAATACCAGCAAAATCACTCCCGCCAGAATCAAAAGTGAAGACAATTGCATGTTCTTTCCTCCTAGGTAGCCGAATACTATTAACAATTAATATACCATTTTTTGCCCACAAAGAAAAATAAGTATTTTTACCTATATTGTTAAAAAATTCACTTACTTTTTGGGCATTTATACTCGTTCTGCGACCAAATCACCCATTTTCGCCGTATTTACCTGGGTGATACCCTCACAGGACTCTCCTTTTTGCGGCATGATGTCGATGGTTCGGTAGCCCTCCTTCAGGACCTGCTTCACTGCTGCTTCGATGGCGTCCGCTTCCCGATCCAGATCAAAGGTGTAGCGAAGCATCATGGCTGCACTGAGGATGGTTGCAATGGGGTTTGCGATTCCTTTTCCCGCAATGTCCGGTGCGGATCCGCCGCTTGGCTCATAGAGGCCAAACTTGGTATCATTCAGACTTGCGGATGACAGCATTCCGATGGAGCCGGTCACCATGCTGGCCTCATCGGACAGAATGTCTCCGAACATATTCTCCGTCAGGATTACATCGAACTGCTTGGGATCCTTTACCAGCTGCATGGCACAGTTGTCCACCAGCATATGCTCATAGGTCACTTCCGGGTAATCCTTTGCCACCTCTTCCACCACTTTGCGCCATAATCTGGAGGAATCCAGCACATTCGCCTTGTCCACGGAGGTTACCTTTTTGCGGCGCTTCATGGCGATGTCGAATCCCCGCTTTGCGATTCTGCGGATCTCATTCTCATTGTAGGTCAGGGAATCCATGGCGGTCATCACACCGTCAATCTCCTCGGTCTTTCTCTCTCCGAAATACAATCCGCCGGTCAACTCCCGCATGATCATCATATCGAATCCGTCCCCGATAATGTCATCCCGAAGGGGACATGCGGCCTTCAATTCTTCATATAAGTATGCCGGTCTCAAATTTGCAAACAGATTCAGAGACTTGCGCAGCTTCAAAAGCCCCGCCTCCGGCCGGAGGGATGGCTCCAGTTTATACCATGGCGAGGTGGAGGTATTGCCTCCGATGGATCCCATCAATACCGCATCGCTGGCCTTTGCCGCAGCAATGGCCTCATCGGTGAGGGGAACCCCCGTTGCATCGATGGAGCATCCTCCCATCAAAATGTCCGTATAGCGGAAGGTATGGCCATATTTTTTCCCGATCTGGTCCAACACTTTTCTGGCTTCCGCCACAATCTCAGGTCCGATGCCGTCCCCTGCAATCACGCCAATTTTACATTCCATTTTCCGTACCTCTTTTCCGGTCTGTCAAAACCTTTTTCTGCATTATATCCATGATATAGTAAGACCCCGCATTTTTCAACCGACGGGGCTATCGCACTTTTTCATGTATTCCATAACCCCACATTATATTTCTGTGTTTTATCATAAAATTGTTTTATAGCATTCTCCTTGTCTGGTTTCATTTTGCCATTTTAAAAAAATCTTAATGCTTTTGCTCCTTGGTTCTTAATCTTTATGTGGCTATATTAATATGTGGGAAAAAGGAGGTTTTATGATTTACGTTCTATATTCATTATTCTGTTTTTTTATTCCAAACACCGTCTGGCTCTTTGCAAACAGACGAAAATTCCAAGGAAACTCCCCTACTGTCAGGCATCTGGTGTGGTCATATATTTTCATGTTTTATTGCTATGAAGCAGTGCAGGATGCGGCGGGAATCGGAACCATATGGGATTTTCTCGCATACGGGAAACTCGATGAAACCATCAATCTGGTCCCGTTTTCATCGGAAGGTGCACTGACCTATATCCTGAATATTATCATGTTTATGCCGCTTGGCTTTTTGCTTCCATTGATCTGGGACAGTTTTCGAAAGCCAAGAAAAGTAATACTTACAGGATTTTTTATGTCGCTGGGGATCGAACTATGCCAGTTGTTCTGCCTGAGAGTTACCGATGTGGATGATTTAATCATGAATACTATCGGCACCGTTGCCGGATATTTGATATGGCTCCTGTGGAAACGCATTTTCCCGAAAGCCGGAAAGGATTCCCTCGAGTTGTGCAGAAATGAGCCTATCTTGTATCTCACCCTGGGAATGCTCGGGATTGTTCTTCTATATAACTGGAGATGGCTCAATTGATGGATGAAAAAACCTCGGCCCAAAATGCCCCTCCCAAAAAGTTTCATAACCGGGAGACAGTACATTTTGCCGAGGTTTTCTGATTATTATTTACTTCAACTGTTACTTGTCGTCAGACACAGCGTCTTCCGGCTTCTCCACAGCGGCGATTGCCTCTCTCTGCATGGGGATACGGCAGTTCTTGTTGTTGCCGAATTCCACGATTACGGTATCATCCGCCAAATCAATGACTGTTCCGTAAAAACCGCTGGTAGTGAGAATGGTGTCTCCCACTGCAAGTTCGCTAAGCATAAGCTCCTTCTTCTTCTGTTCCTTTTTCTGAGGACGAATCATCAGAAAATACATGATTACGAAAAAGATTACGAGCCAGACAACCATCATGATCATGCTTCCGCCGCCGGCTTGTGCATTTGCATCTAACAAAACTGAAAACATAAATTTTTCCTCCTAAAAAATACTAATGCTATTTTACACAACTTGTCCCACGGGAACAAGAAGTTTTTGCCGAAATTATACTTTTTTCATAATTTCCCTCTAAACCCTCCTTTTCCTGCAGGCCCAAAACCTCCCGGTCTATGACTTCTTATCCTTCGGCCCCTGGCTCATACCGTAGAGTTTCTCCTCCTTGTAGGAGTGGAACCGGCCCTCATCCAGAGCATCCCGGATTTCTTCCATCATGGTGTTGTAGAAAAACAGATTGTGTAGCACACAGAGTCGCATGCCAAGCATTTCCTTAGCCTTCAGCAGATGGCGGATATACGCTCTGGAATAGGTGCGGCACGCAGGGCAGCTGCAGCCCTCCTGGATGGGGCGCATGTCCTTCTCGTACTGCTGATTGAAGAGGTTGAGTTTCCCCTGATTCGTGTATACATGCCCGTGGCGTCCGTTTCGGCTAGGGTATACGCAATCGAAGAAATCAATTCCCCGCTCTACCCCTTCCAGAATGTTGGCCGGTGTTCCCACCCCCATCAGGTAGGTTGGCTTATTCACCGGAAGATGCGGCACGGTCTCATCCAGAATGTGATACATCTCCTCGTGGGACTCTCCCACTGCAAGTCCTCCCACCGCATAGCCGTCCAAATCCAATTCCGTAATACGCTTGGCATGGTCGATGCGGATGTCTTCATAGATTGCCCCCTGGTTGATGCCAAAAAGCAACTGCTCTTTGTTCACCGTATCCTCCAGGCTGTTCAGGCGCGCCATCTCTTTTTTGCATCGCTCCAGCCAGCGGGCAGTTCGATTTACCGAATCCGTCACGTAGGATCGGTCCGCCACGCTGGAGGGGCACTCGTCGAAGGCCATGGCGATGGTGGAGCCCAGATTGGACTGAATCTGCATGCTCTCCTCCGGTCCCATGAAGATTTTTGCCCCATCGATGTGGGAGTTGAAGTACACGCCCTCCTCCTTGATCTTTCGAAGCCCCGCCAGGGAGAACACCTGAAATCCGCCAGAGTCTGTGAGGATTGGTCTGTCCCAAACCATGAACTTGTGCAGACCTCCCATCTCTTTGATCAATTTGTCCCCGGTCCTCACATGGAGGTGATAGGTGTTGGATAACTGTACCTGACAGTGAATCTCCTTCAAATCATCCGTGGATACCGCGCCCTTGATGGCGCCCACCGTACCCACATTCATAAATACCGGTGTCTGAATGTCGCCGTGCACTGTGTGGAACACGCCCCTCTTCGCGCGGCCCTCCTGTTTCAGTAAATCATAAGTTGCCATACTATTTCCTAATTCTTTCTACATATTCTTGCCGCAAGTTTTTCCGCCTGCACTTTTCCAAGTCAAGTAGTCCACTGCTACTTTCGGTAATCCATGCGGCGAATCAGAATTCCGTTGCACAAGAGCGCGTTGTCCACATAATGTCTCTCCAACAGAATCTCCCCTTCTGTGGGAATCTCTACGTCCGCATCGGAGCAGTTGATAATCACATCCACAAAGTTATCCATCCATCCCACCTTCTGGAAATGAATAATTCTCGGGTTATCCGCAAAATCATTGGGAAAATGGAAATTTCTGCTCTTGAGCAAAGGCTCCTGCTGTCTTAAGCGAATCAGTGTTTTGATAATCTCAATCCGCTCGCTGTATTTTCCGGCCTCAATGTCCTCCCATGGCATACATCTCCGATTGTCCGGGTCGTGTCCGCCCTCCAGCGCAATCTCCGTGCCGTAGTAGATACACGGACTTCCCGGCATGGTGAACAGCACCGCAAGCTGGGCAAAATACTCATCCAGACTCTTGACAAGACTGCGAAGCCGCATGGTGTCGTGGGAATCCAACAGATTGAGAAGCACGTCGTTGGTCTGCTGCATATAGCTGGTGTAGCAGCGGTTGATGGTGTACTCAAAGTCCTCGTTGGTCAAACTCTTGTCAATCCAAAAATCCTTGATACTCTGTCCCAGGGGGTAATTCATCACCGCATCAAACTCATCCCCCCGCAGCCACGGCAGAGCATTGTGCCAGATTTCTCCCAGAATATAAACCTCCGGGTTCACCGCCTTCAGCGCATCCCTCAGCTCCTTACAAAAGCGATGAGAAATCTCGTTAGCCACGTCCAGACGCAATCCGTCAATTCCGTAATTCTGTACCCAGTTCACGCAGATATCGATGAAATACTTGCGCACTGCGGGATTGTTGGTGTTCAGTTTGGGCATGCCGTCAAAGAAGGCAAAGGTGTAAATCTGTCCCTTGCGCGCAGCCTTTCCGTTGCGGTCAAAGGGCCATTCGTTGATCATAAACCAGTCATAATATTCCGATTCCGGTCCTTTTTCCAACACATCCTGCCACTTGGGGAAATAGTATCCGGAATGATTGAATACGCCGTCCAGCATCACACGGATGCCGCGCTTGTGAGCCTCCGCCACCAGTTTGCAGAAGGTCTCCTCATCTCCGAATCGGGGATCGATCTTGGTGTAATCCGTGGTGTCGTATTTATGGCAGGAGGGGGCCTCGTTGATGGGTGTCATGTAGATTCCGGTGATTCCCAAATCCTGCAGATAGTCCAGTTTGCTGATAATTCCGGCGAAATCTCCTCCGCAGTAATCCCGGTTGCTGGCTTTTTCCTTGCTGCTCTTCCAGGGGGTTACATTTTCCGGATCCAGGCTGTGGTCCCCGTTGCAGAAACGGTCCGGGAAAATCTGATACCACACGGTATCGTTCACCCACTGCGGCGTGCGCGGCACATCGCAGGGATTCATCCACGGGAACACAAAGCACTGGCGGCTGCGCCCCTCCAGATGCATCTGCTCGTAGCTGACAAACCCGTCCTCAAAGTAATACCATTTTTCATTTTCGGTGACCAGTTCAAAATAATACTTCAGTCTCTTGTATTCCGGTCTTACCGTAGTGGTCCACCACTGCTGATATTTCAACCTTTTTTTGAATATGATGGGCTGCGCATGGCCTTCCCATGTCTCCCCTCCGCCCAGGATTCCGGCGTCGAAAGGATCCCCCAGAAAAATGTTCACTTCCCGCACATCATATCCGGTCTTAAGATTGATGATCAGCTCATCCTCGTTGAGGGGATAGCAATAGTTGTCACTCGCCTGATGATATACCGCATTAAATTCCATATTAATTCTCCGATTTTTCATAATGTATGATAGGTGTACCTGTTAAAAATATATCATAACTTCCTTGACTATTCAACTTGACTTTCCCTATAATGAGCAGAGAAGAAAAGTAAACGGAAGGATAAGAAAATGGCAGGATCATCATTTGGTACCGTTTTTAAAATAACAACCTGGGGGGAATCCCACGGAAAAGGAATCGGCGTGGTGGTGGACGGTTGTCCCGCAGGGCTTCCCCTCTGCGAGGAGGATATTCAGGAGTATCTCGACCGCAGAAAGCCCGGCCAATCCAAATTTACCACCCAGCGCCGGGAAGATGACGCCGTGGAGATTTTATCCGGTATTTTCGAAGGAAAAACCACGGGCACGCCCATTTCCATGGTGGTGTGGAACAAGGACCAGAAATCCAAGGACTACAGCGAGATTGCGTCCTACTACCGCCCGGGGCATGCGGATTATTGCTTTGATGAAAAGTACGGATTCCGGGATTATCGAGGGGGCGGACGTTCCTCCGGCCGTGAGACCATCGGACGTGTAGCCGCAGGTGCCATCGCCGCAAAACTGTTAAAAGAGATGGGGATTTCCATTTTGACATACACCAAATCCATCGGGCCGGTAACCGTGGATTCGGATCGTTTCCGTGCGGAGGAAATCAATCAGAATGCTCTGTTTATGCCGGATGCCGTTGCCGCGCAGGAGGCGACCGCCTATTTGGAACAGTGCCTGTCGGAGAAAAATTCTTCCGGTGGCGTTGTAGAATGTGTGGTAACCGGTCTGCCGGTCGGATTGGGTGACCCGGTATTTGAAAAACTGGATGCCAATCTTGCCAAAGCCATCTTCTCCATCGGAGCGGTCAAAGGCTTCGAGATTGGCGACGGTTTTGATGCCGCTTGTGCCACCGGTCTCACCAACAACGATGCTTTTTGCATGGACAACGGAAAAATCTCCAAGAGGACCAACCATTCCGGCGGTACTCTGGGCGGGATGAGCGATGGCGCCCCGCTGGTATTCCGCGCGGCGTTTAAACCCACCCCCTCCATCGCTGCCACCCAGCAGACCGTCAACAAATCCGGGGAAGAGATCGACATCAGCATCCACGGGCGCCACGATCCCATCATCGTTCCAAGAGCCGTGGTGGTGGTAGAAGCCATGACCGCACTCACCCTGGTGGATGCCATGCTCCTCAATATGGGGGCAAAGTTGGACTCCCTGGTGGATTTCTACGAATAGGGACGTATCTTTTTCGCTCCGGGGACGTATCTTTTTCGCTCCGGGGACGTATCCTGTTCACAAAGAGGACACAATTCTCTTGAGGGACGTAACTTTTTCTAAAAAAGGACACATTTTCGTTCATGAAAATGTGTCCTTTTTGTGTAAAAGATACGTCCCTATTTGTAAAAGATACGTCCCCGGAGCGAAAAAGATACGTCCCCAAAGTTAATCTTCCTGTCTGCGGAGAATGTCAAACTCCTCCAATTCCACGCCCAAATCCACATAGAATATCTGCTGCGGGTGCGGACAGGATTCCATGGGATTCCCCTCCTCATCCATCAGGGCCTGCACGGTTACGAGGATGTTCTCGCCGCTGGGCTTCATGACTTCAATCTGCTCTCCCACGGAGAATTTGTTTCTCTGCTCCATGCGGTACATGCCATTCTCATTCTTCGGTCCAACGATGCCGAGATAGGTGTATCCCTTCTCGTAGGTGTTGCTGTCGTAAATCTGCGCCTCCTCCGAAGGCTTTCCGTAGAAAAATCCGGTGGTAAACTGACGGTATGTGCAACTTCTGATCTGCTCCCAGTACCACTTCATATTCTGCTCATATTTTTCCGGAGATTCCAGATAATCGTCGATGGCCTTGCGGTAGGTGCGCGCCACCGTAGCCACATAGAGCGCCGTCTTCATGCGCCCTTCGATTTTAAAGCTGTCAATCCCCGCCTCCACAAGATCCGGAATATGCTCAATCATGCACAAATCCTTGGAATTGAAGATAAAGGTGCCGCGGTCATTCTCATAGACCGGCAGATACTCGCCGGGCCGGCTTTCCTCCACCACGGAATACTTCCAGCGGCAGGGGTGAGTACACGCCCCTTTATTGGCATCCCGGCCGGTAAAATAGTTGGACAACAGACATCTACCGGAATAGGAGATGCACATAGCCCCGTGAATAAAGGTCTCAATCTCCAAATCCTCCGGTATGTTGTCCCGGATCTCACGAATCTCCTTCAAGGACAATTCCCTGGCACTCACCACCCGAGTTGCCCCCTGAGCGTACCAGAAACGGTAGGTTCCGTAATTGGTATTGTTGGCCTGTGTGCTGATGTGGCGCTCAATCTCAGGACACTCCTCCCCCGCAATCACGAAAATAGCCGGGTCTGCGATAATCAGCGCATCCGGCCGATCCGGCTTCATGTCCCGAAGTTCGCGAAAATACTCTCGAACCCCCTCCAAATCGTAGTTGTGAGCCAGAATATTGGCTGTCACATAGACCCGTACTCCGTGGGCGTGGGCAAAGGCAATCCCCTCCGCCATCTCATCGTGGGAAAAATTCTTAGCTTTCGCCCGAAGTCCAAAAGCCTCCCCGCCGATGTACACGGCATCCGCCCCGTAGATTACCGCAATTTTTAACACTTCCAAACTGCTGGCCGGAACCAGAAGTTCAATTTCTCGTCTTTTCCTGTTTTCTGCCATGTAATACTCTCCAAAAAATCACGCAGCCCAATCCCGGCTTGCGACGCATGTTCAATGTCTCTTCACGGACACGGTAATTCCATCCCCCACCGGCAAAATGGCTGTCACCAGCTGCTCACTGTGGGTCAATTCGTAGATGTACTCCCGCATTCGCTTGTAGATGGTACGGTTTCTGCGCTCCACAACATAGTGGGACTCCACAATATCCCCCTCCTGGAGGACATTGTCGGACACTAGCACCCCATCCTTTTTCAGGAGGCGCAGCACCTCCGGCATAAAATTGATATACTGTCCCTTTGCCGCATCCATGAATATGAGATCAAAGGGTTCCTGCAATGTGGGCAAAATCTCCTGGGCATCCCCCTCCAACAGGGTGATCTGACGCTCCTTTTTTGCCCTCACAAAATTCTCCCTCGCAATGGGAATTCTCTTATCATAATTCTCGATGGTGGTAATCTCGCAATCTGCCGGTCCGTACTCCGCCATCAAAATTGCGGAAAAACCAACCGCCGTCCCCACCTCCAGAATATTCATCGGCTTCTTCATCGCCAGGAGAAGTTTCAAAAAGCTCTGCATCTCTTTCCGAATAATCGGAACATAAGTATCCAGAGCTTCCTTCTCGATGGCGTCAAGGATTTCCGTGTTACCGGTATCAAAGGAATTGATAAAGGTAACCATACGCTCATCTACTATCATATTTACTCTCCGGCCTCCTGTGCCGCATCATCCCCCGTATCCTCACCGGAAACCGGAACTGCCACCTCGTCATCCGTGTCCACCGTCGCGGTGCCCTCGGACTCCGCCGCAGATTCCTCATCGCTTGTCTCCTCTTTTGTACAGATGGTAATCAGAATCTCCTTCATGTCCATGGAGGTATTGAGGGTGTATGCTCCCGGGATTGCCTCCCCGGAATAAGCAGACAGTTTGATTTGTAAAAATCCAAGGTTCTTGTCGCGAATCAACCCTTTCTCCTCAAGGGTCTTCGCGATATCCCGATCCGACATCCCCTCCTTGATCAAAACCGGAATATCTACCCCCGGTTCCGCAGACATGGCAGGTTCGGTAAACACCCGGTACCCGAAGTCATAGCCCACAGCCGACAACTGTACGGTGGCATAAACTACCATCACCACAATCAGCACGGAAAATGCCCCCCGTATAAATTTGAACAATGCTTTGTTGCTACTGCTTGAATTACTCATTCCTTATCTCCTTACGCATCGGCACCGACAAATTAAATCTAAATTATACTTCCATAATAATCGGCATAATCATGGGACGACGCTTTGTCTCTTTCCACACAAAATCACCCAGCGAGTCCTTAATCTCGTTCTTGATCTTGCCCCAGTCCGTAATATTGTGGTCCATGCAGTATTCCATGGTACTGTTGAGTACGCTCTGAGCCTCATCCATCAGACTCTCGGAATTCCGCACATACACAAATCCGCGGGATACGATATCCGGTCCCGCAAGCACCTGTCCGGAGCCGCTCTCCAGAGTCATAACCACAATGATGATTCCATCCTCCGCCAATTTCTGGCGATCCCGGATGACAATGTTGCCCACGTCACCGACGCCCAGGCCATCCACCATGATATTTCCAACCGGAGCCTGTCCGATCACATCCGCACCATTCTCATCGATGGCGAGAATATCTCCTGCGGACAAAATCTTGATATGGTCCTTATCCCATCCCAGTTCCTCCGCAATCTTGGCCTGTGCCACCAGATGCTTGTACTCTCCGTGCACCGGAACGGAATATTTGGGATTCACAAGTGAATAAATCAACTTGATATCTTCTCTGCAGGCATGTCCGGACACATGGACATCCTGGGAGATGACATCCGCGCCCCTCTGCATCAACTCGTTGATAATCCCGGTAACCGATTTCTCGTTGCCCGGGATTGGGCTGGAACTGAACACAATGGTATCCCCCGGCTTGATGCTGACCTTGCGGTGGGCACCGCTTGCCATGCGGGAAAGAGCCGCCATGGTCTCCCCCTGGCTACCGGTGGTGATAATAACTGTCTTTTCATCCGGATAATTGCGGAGATTATCCGTCTCAATCAGGATATTGTCCGGCAGGGACAGATATCCCAGTTCCGAAGCAATGGAGATGATATTGACCATGCTCCGCCCCTCGATGGCCACCTTGCGCCCGTACTTATCCGCACAGTTGATAATTTGCTGCACACGATCCACATTGGATGCGAAGGTCGCAACAATAATCCTGGAATTGCTGTGCTCCGCAAAAATGTTTTCCAGGGTTTTTCCAACGGTTTTTTCCGACATGGTAAATCCCGGTCTCTCCGCATTGGTACTGTCACAAAGCAGTGCCAGCACACCCTTTTTCCCGATCTCTCCAAAGCGTGCCAAATCGATGGCATCTCCGAATACCGGCGTGTAATCCACCTTAAAGTCTCCGGTGTGAACCACAATTCCCGCCGGGGAATAGATTGCCAAAGCAGCCGCATCCTGAATACTGTGATTTGTCTTAATAAATTCTACCCGGAAGCATCCCAGATTGATATGCTGGCCGTATTTTACCACTTTTCGTTTTACCTTATTCAACAAATCATGTTCTTCTAATTTGTGTTCAATGATTCCGATGGTGAGCTTGGTTGCATAAATCGGCACATTGATCTCCCGAAGCACATAAGGAATCGCACCGATATGATCCTCATGTCCGTGTGTGATAAAAAAGCCCTTGACCTTGTCGATATTGTCCTTCAGATATGTAATATCCGGAATGACCAAATCGATTCCAAGCATATCATCCTCCGGGAAGGAAAGTCCGCAATCCACCACAATGATGCTGTCATCATACTCGAATGCGGTGATGTTCATTCCGATCTGACCAAGACCTCCCAAAGGAATTATCTTAAGCTTCCCTGTATTAACTTGTTCCTGTTTCTTCAAAATATTACCTCCTAATAAATTCCGTCCGTTAAAAACTTACATTCGTGTCCTCATCCGTAAGCTCAGAAAATACTTTCGCCAGGGCGGAAAATTCTACATCATCCTCCACCATCTCGTAAAGTACTTCCTCATCTTCCGTGTGAATCTCCTTTAAAATATATGCCTCGCAATCTCCTTCCTCTGTTCCGTCAGAGACAAGAAGATATTTTGCCCCATTTAACTGAGTCTCCTCCTCCACGGCAAACTCAACCGGCTGATTGGTTTCCGGGTCGAAAAAGGTAACTTTTTCCATAAAAATCTCCTATCTATTGCGCAAATAATCCAAATATCCTTGCAAAATAAAAATAGCCGCAATCTCGTCCACATAATCCTTGCGGTTTTCTCTTCGTATTCCCATCTCCATCATGGAATTGTCCGCGGCAACGGTGGTCAGGCGCTCATCCCACAGAACTACCGGAAGCCCTGTACGGCGCTCCAGCATCTCAGCGAATTCCTTCGTCCTCTCACAGCGTTCCCCTTCGGTATTGTTCATGTTCTTGGGATAGCCCAGCACAATTTTCTCCACGGTCCTGTACTCTGCTATCAGTTCCTCGATTCGAGCCAATGTCTGCCGCAGCTTTGCCGGGGACTTGCGCCTGATAATCTCCACGCCTTGCGCGGTCAACAGCAACTCGTCACTGACTGCAACGCCCACGGTCTTCGACCCGAAATCCAACCCTAAAATTCGCATAACTCTCCTGTATCACCCCGGCAATCCCTCCGGATTCCTTCGAATCCCCTGCAGGGTTATTTCCAAGACTCCTTCTCAATGTATACCTTGAGAACCTCTTCCACCAGTTCATCCCGCTCCACGCGCCGAATCAGACTTCTGGCATTATTATGGCTGGTGATGTACGTCGGATCACCGGACATAATATATCCCACAATCTGATTGACCGGATTGTAGCCTTTCTCGCTCAACGCTTCGTAGACCAGACGAATCACATCCTTAACCTGAAGCTCCGGCTCTTTTTGAACTGTAAAAAATTGTGTGTTATTCAAATCCTGCATATGCTCACGCCCTCACATTCGTTCCTATTGTAAACTAGAATGAGCAAAAAAACAACCTCTATCTTATGAGTTGTCCACGTCCATCAAGTACAAATCCTCACGAATGGGCCTTTGGATTTTTCCTCTGCAAATGCGGTTGGTCAAATCCGTTTTTGAGGTAGCCGCAACCTTCACATATTCCCTTGTGTAGCCTGTGTACATCCGTTGTCCGTCGATTTCCACCAGTTCCTCGAACAATGCTTCCTGCACAGTTCCCACATAATGTTCCCGAAACTGCCGGGACATTTTCTCCTCCAGCCCCATGAGCAATGCGCTTCTGGCCGTCTTCACGGTCTCCGGGACCTGATTCTCCATGACGGCAGCCCGGGTTCCCTTCCTTTTGGAATATTTAAAAATATGCATCTCGTAAAAATGGACGCGCTCCAGATATGCTCTGGTTATGGCAAATTCCTCCTCCGTCTCCCCGGGGAAGCCCACAATCACATCCGTGGTGATAGCCGGATGATCATAGTATTTGCGCAGCAGCTCACATCCATTCGCATACTGCCCCGTGGTATATTTTCGATTCATCCTCTGCAGCGTATCGTCGCATCCGCTCTGCAGGGACAGGTGGAAATGGGGACAGACCTTGGTAAGGGAGGCCAGTTCCCGAACAAATTCCTCCGTAATCAGCCGTGGCTCTAAGGAGCCCAGACGAATCCTCTCGATTCCCGGTATCTCATGAACCTCCCGGATCAGATGCAACAGGTCGTCCTCGATGTCCACGCCGTAGGAACTCAGATGGATTCCGGTCAGCACCACCTCCCGGTAACCCTTCTGCGCAAGACCTTCTATCTCCGCAATCACATTCTCCGGTCTGCGGCTTCTGACCCTGCCCCTGGCGTAGGGGATAATGCAGTAGCTGCAAAACTGATTGCATCCGTCCTGCACCTTGATAAACGCCCTGGTATGCTCCGCAGTCTGTGACAGAAACAGTTCCTCGAAGGGCTGTCCCTGTTCATTGATGTCAATCACTGCACTCTGTTCCCCTCGCTCCTGCCAGAACTGTTCCAACAGTCCCACCAATTCGTGTTTTCGGTTATTTCCGATAACAATATCCACCGCGTCGTCCTTTTGGGCGTCCTCTTCCCTGGTCTGCACATAGCACCCGGCAGCCACCACCACCGCGTCCGGATTCTGCTTTTTCGCCTTGTGAAGCATCTGGCGTGATTTGCGGTCCGCAATGTTGGTGACAGAACAGGTATTGATGACATACACATCCGCAAATTCACTGAAAGGCACGATTTCATAGCCCGCTGCTTCCAGCATCTGCTGCATAGCTTCCGTCTCATATGCATTCACTTTACACCCCAAATTGTGGAGGGCTGCTTTTTTCATCTTTCTCATCCTTTCAATTGACTTTTCCACCGAAAACAATTACTATCATGGTAGATAGTTTTTTGGCAAGGAGGTTTTCGATATGAAAACAGTACAGATTTCATTAAATTCCATTGGCAAGGTAAAATCCTTCGTCAATGCGATTTCACAGTTTGATTTTGATTTTGACTTAATTTCCGGGAGATATGTCATCGATGCCAAATCCATTATGGGTATTTTCAGTTTGGATCTCTCCAAGCCCATCGAATTGGCAATCCACACCGAAAGCAACACCGACGAGATTATGGAAGTGTTGAAGCCATACATTATTGAGACCATCTAGTTGAGAAAAAGGAGCTGTAAAACAGTTCCTTTTTTTTCTCTTTCCCGTCCCGATTTTATGTCCCTGTGCCGTCGTTTCGCTTATTATTCCGCGTCCACCATGATTACCTCTGTGGTCTCGATGGCAGTCCTCATCAATCCCTCGATCTTCTCTTCCAGATTCTTCTCGGATCTCTTGATATACTCCAGATTCGGCTTTGTAACCGGATGCTTTGCCACGAAGATGGTACAACAATCCTCAAAGGGCAAAATGGAGGTCTCGTAGGTATCGATTTTCTCCGCGATGGTCACAATGTCCTGCTTATCCAAGGCGATACAAGGGCGGTAAACCGGAAGGGAACATACCTCGTTGGTCACAGCCAGAGACTGCATGGTCTGGCTTGCCACCTGCCCGATGCTCTCGCCGGTCACAAGGCCCAGGCAACCGCTTTCCTTGGCAAAATGCTCCGCAATCATCATCATATAGCGACGCATGATGATGGTCAGCTCATCGTGGGGGCATTTCTCGTAGATATACAGCTGAATATCCGTGAAATTCACCACATTCAACTTGATTCTGCCGGAGTAGCGGGCCACCTTCTTGGCCAAATCCACAACCTTCTGCTTTGCCCGCTCACTGGTGTAAGGCGGCGCATGAAAATAGGTTGCCTCCAGAGTAACGCCGCGCTTAGAGATCATATATCCCGCCACCGGACTGTCAATACCGCCGGAGAGAAGAAGCATGGCTTTCCCCGCGGATCCCAGGGGCATTCCGCCCTGTCCCGGAAGCTCCGTGGAGTAAATGTTGATCATGGGACGAATTTCGATGTGGATCATCACCTGGGGATGGTGCACATCCACCTTGGTCTCCGGAAATGCCTCCAGTATCCGCTCCCCGATTGCCGCATTGATCTCCATGGAAGTCATGGGGTAGTTTTTGCGGGCGCGACGGGCATCCACCTTGAAGGTGAAATTCTTGTCCGGGTAGGTTTCCTCAATGTGGTCAATCACATCCTTGGCCAACTGCTCAAAGCCCCGATCCTCCACCAGGATGACCGGACAGATTCCCACGATGCCGAACACGCGTTGCAATGCCGCAACAGCCTCATCGTAATCGTATTCTCCCTGGGCCTCCACATAGATTCGCCCGTTCTCCTTGCGAACGTTGAATTCCCCGTCCACATTCTTCAGCTGGTAAGCGATGTTGGAAACCAGCTTATCCTCGAAAATGTATCGGTTTTTCCCCTTGATGGCAATCTCCGCATATTTAATCAAAAAAGCACTGTACATAGATTTCTCCTTCTGATATCGATTGTTTGTGTTTGTGTACCATTAATGCCTGGTGTATTTCTGCAGCATGGGAATGGTTTCCCTCATCACAGAGAGAGCATAATCAATCTCTTCCATGGTGGTGTGCACGGAAAAACTAAAGCGCACGGTGGAATCCAGCAGATTCTCCTTCAAACCGATTCCCTTCAGGGTCTTGCTGACCGAAGGCTTGTTGGAGGAGCAGGCGCTTCCCGCAGATACATATATCCCGCGGTCCTCCAGAGTGTGGAGCATCACCTCCGCCCGAACGCCCTGGATGCTGACACTCACAATGTGGGGCGCGTTCTCATGTGTGATTTTTCCGTTCACGCTCACACCGTCAATCCGTGTCACTTCCTGAATAAAATGATCCCGAAGTGCATATAGATGGGCAATCTTCGCCTCCGAGTCGGTGTAGATTTCCTCCGCCGCCACTCCAAGTCCCGCAATGGCCGGGACATTCTCCGTGCCGGAGCGCATGCCCTTCTGCTGACCGCCGCCGAACAGGATGGGCTTGATCTTGGTCTTATCCTTGATGTACAAAAATCCGCTGCCCTTGGGGCCGTGAATCTTGTGACCGCTGACTGACAACAGGTCAATGTTGGCCTTTTTCGGTATTACAATCATTTTTCCGTAAGACTGAATGGCATCCACGTGAAAAAGGGTGCCCGGATTTTTGCTCTTGATGATCTTTCCCGCTTCCTCGATAGGTTCAATAGCGCCAATCTCATTGTTCACCTGCATGAGGGAAACCAGGATGGTGTCCGGCCGAATGGCCTGCTCTAGTTCCTCCAGAGAGATAATCCCGTCGGAATCCACGGACAGATAGGTCACTTCAAACCCGTTCTCCTCCAAAAATGCCATGGGGTTAGCCACCGACGCATGCTCGATGCCGGTGGTGATAATATGCTTGCCTGCCCTCTGATTGGCCATGGCACTTCCGATAATCGCCAGATTGTTGGACTCGGTTCCGCCGGAGGTAAACACCACCTCCTTCTCCTGACATTTCAAGGTCTTGGCAATCTGCTTTCTGGCCTCATTCATCGCCTTTTCCGCATCCACGCCCTTCATGTGAAGGGAGGAGGGATTTCCGTATTCCAGGGTAAGCAGTTCCACCATTTTGGCGGCTGCCCTTTCACTGCATCTTGTAGTTGCTGAATTGTCTAAATATGCTTCCATTTTGCTTCCTCTTATTCCTCAAGTTCGTACACCAGCATGGACAGTGTGGCAAATCCCGCAGTCTCCGTGCGAAGAATTCTCCTCCCTAGGGAAATACGCTTATACTCCTCCGGCAAATCAATCTCTTCCGGTGAAAAACCACCCTCCGGCCCCACAAAAATGGCTACCGTCTGCCCTTTTTTAATTCCTCGTATCGTCTCTCTTGTGGCTTCCATCCCCCGCTCATTCTCATAGGGCACCAGCTTCACATCCATGGCGGATGCAAGGTCCAATGCTTTTTTCCAGGTTACCGGCATCTGCACCTTGGGAATCACCGTCCGCTTCGACTGCTTTGCCGCACTTTCCGCGATGGTCTGCCAGCGCGTCACCTTGCTTTGGGCCTTCTTGTCGTCCAGCTTCACCACACAGTTTTTCATGGCTACCGGGTAGATTTCGGAGATTCCAAGTTCCGTTGCCTTCTGGATGATGAGCTCCATCTTGTCCCCCTTGGGCAGCCCTTGAAAAAGGATGATTTTGTTGCCCAGTTCCGTCCCTCTCTCATCCACCTGATCGATGGTCGCCACAACCGCGTCATCCCGCACCTCTTCCAGATGGCAAAAATACGCCTTTCCCGAAGCATCGCTGATGCGAACACGCTCCCCGGCGCGCATGCGAAGCACATTCTTGATGTGATTGACATCGCTGCCGGTAATCATAATTTTTTCCTGCGCCTGGACCTGTTCGTCCTCCACGAAAAATTGATACACGCTACTCTCCTAATTCTTGCGGGCGGTAATGTTGACCCACTCGCCCTGATGATTCACTTCCACCACCTCAAGACCCGCTGCCTCGATGGCTTCCTTGACTTCCCGCTCCTTGAAATCGATGATTCCGGAGGTGATAAAATAGCCGCCCCTTTTGAGGCGTGCCGGAATGATTGGCGCAAGGGCAATGATTACCGGTGCCAAAATGTTGGCAACCACAATCCCGTATGCCTCTTCTCCAACTTTCTCCTGAAGGGAAGCATCGTCAATCAGGTTTCCCACATAAAACTCGCCCAATTCCTCGGACAGATGATTGATTCGCATATTGTCCGCCGCACTAATCATGCAATCCGGGTCAAGGTCTGTTCCCACCACGTGATTTGCCCCAAGCTTCAGCGCCACAATGGACAAAATTCCACTTCCGCATCCTACATCCAGCACGTTGGGATGTTTCTCCTCCGGGGTGTATTCCCCGTTCCCCCGAATATACTTGAGCAGCTGTCGAATACAGAGCTGTGTGGTCTCATGTTTTCCGGTTCCAAAGGAAATTCCCGGGTCAATTTCAACCACAAACTTGTCCTTATCCTCTTCCTTCTGTTCTTCCCATGTAGGCTTAATCAAAATGTCATCAATATAGAAGGACTTGAAAAAGTTTTTCCAGTTATTAACCCAATCCAAGTCCTCTGTCTCAGAAGAAGTAATCGTTCCACTTCCGATATCAACCGTCTGGCGCAGTTCTTCCAACGCTTTTTTCACCGTAACCAGCAGCTTTACCTGCTCACTCTCTGTCATACCACTCTCCGGAAGGATTTCGGTTCCGGTGTTGGCATATGCGGTGGCAATCACGTCCTCCAAAGCATCCTTATAGTCCGCAGATGCTTCCTCCCCATCTGCCACCTCAATATAGAAGCTCACATGGCTGGTTCCCTCATCCGGTGGAAGTTCCGGCAGAAAATCGATGAACATCTCCGCCTGGTCCGCCTTGGATAATGGAATATTATCCTCGATTTCAATTCCCTCTATCCCCAGTTCCATCAACATGGAGCTCATATAATCTTCCGCTGCCGTGGTGGTCTCAATGGTATATTTTTTCCACTTCATCTTGCTGATCCTTTCTCTTCTTGGACTAAAGCGCACAATTAAAGATATATTACCCCATTTCTCCCCAGAAATCAACTTCCCCTCCGGGGACGTATCTTTTTCACTCTGGGGACGTATCTTTTTCACTCTGGGGACGTATCTTTTTCGCGCGGGGACGTATCTTTTTCGAAAAAGACATGGAAAAGAGCGCTCCCCCTCTCTACGATAAAAGGGACTGTAAATGATACAGTCCCTTAAATCATAACTAAACTCTCTTATTTTTGTTGAAAGACAATGATTAGTTTTTGCTATCCTTGTCTGACTCCACATTCGTCTGTGCCTGTTTCTTCTTGTTATGCTCGTATACGTATACGCCTGCTGCGCCACAAGCTGCTACGATGAGTAACCACCACCAGTTCCAACGGCTCTTCTCGGAGCTTACTGCAAGTGGAGAATCTTCATCATCGATAGAAACCACATCTTCTTCCTCCTGGTCGCCTGCAACAAGAGGAGTATCCTCATCTGAGATTTCCTGCTCTTCCACTGCTGCATTGTTTGCGGTTGCAGTTCTTCCGGTAGCGGTAGCCGTAGTTGCAGGAGCTGTCGCTGCTGCGGGAACCATCTCGTCCACAAGAACAAATGCGGAAGGCTCCTCATTGGAAGCAACATATGTATTTGCGCTCTCTGCCGCGATTAACTGCTGAACTCTTGCAAGGGCATCTTCATATGCACTCTGTGCGGTATCTGCAGCTGTTCTCGCATCCTCTGCGTCGGCCTTTGCCTGTTCGTATGCTGCCAGAGCGTCCTCCAGTTCCTTCTGTGCATCTGCCAGTTCCTGTGCAGATACATTCGCGGTTCCAAGTAAGCTGTCTACCTTTTCCTGTGCCGCTACTGCCGCATCATAAGCATTCTGTGCCTTTTTCTCAAGATCTGTTGCGTAAGCATCTGCTGCAACAGCTGCAAGATATTCTGCTCTTGCCTCTGCAAGGTCAAATTCCTTATTTGCCACCTTAACTACGGCTTTTCCTTCAGCGATGGTAGCCTCAAGAAGTTCCTTGGTTGCCTGTGCCAGTTCGGCAACTGCCTTCTCATGAGCAGCTGCAGCTTTTTGTTGTGCAGCTTGGGCAAAAATCACTGCCACTTGTGCGACAGACTGTTCGCTCTTCGCAGATGCTAATTCAGCCTTCGCCTTATTTAAATCGTTCTCATATTCTGACGCATCATCCCACTGAATGAGGCCACCTAAAATTTCATGATGCTGTCCCTTGTAGTAATCATCATAAGTAGCCTGAGCATCAGCAAGTTTCTTCTCCGCATCAGCTACCTTCTGATCAGCATCTTCCTTCTCTGCAATCGCAGCATCCAATGCCTTTCCTGCCTCGAGCGCATCACTCTCCAATTCTGCATAGCTCTTGTGATATACCTTGTTTTCATCCGTATATCCGTCTGTGATATCGGAGATGGTCTTCTCCAATCCTGAAACTGCAGTTGCAAATGCATCTCTGGTATCGGTTGCATCGGAAATCTGCTTGGAAATGTTTGCCTGACTTGCATCCACATCGGAGTCGGTCTTTGCATAGTGAGTTACCTCAGTCTTAAACTTTACAGACCAAGACTCTGAAACACCCGGATTGGTTTTCTCAATCGTATAATTTGAATAACCAGACAACTGGCTTTGTGTCAACCCATTTACATTCTTGACAAGTGCGGTCGGATAGTATATCTGCGCAGCATCCGTACTCTTTATTCCGTGACCGGTCTGGTCGCAAATCCATGTGCCATTCTTGTATGTATATGTAAAGTAGTCAATACCATACAAAGCCTTAGGAACGAGTCCCAAAGGATCTTTCCAGTCTCTTGCACGCAAAATTGCACCTTCAGGTAAAGAGGAAAGCTTTTTCGCTTCTCTACCACTCAAGTTTTGTGCTACTCCCTGTTCATGAGCAACATAAGAAATATCATAAGTTGTTTCAACAGCCTCCTGGTATACAACTTCATAGTCCTCATCTGCAATCTTTCCGGAAACAGCTGCATCAAATTCAGCTTTTGTATTATACACAGTTGCTTCTGCATCTGTAACAGTTTCTGTCGTCATGCTGTACTCATACACATCAATCTGTCCGTCTTCGGAAATCTCATAAGAGTAGTATTTCACCTTTTCCCCGTTTTTCACAGTGTAAAGAGGCATATTGTCCACAACATCATAAGTAATGTCGCCTTCAAAATTCTCGGCGATAACGGTGCTTACCAAATCTCTGGTGAGGGTTTCCTCAGTCTCGCCTTCCTCTCTCTTAGACGCATCATTTAACTTCTGTTCAATGGCAATCACCGCTTTCTCATAGTCGTCATCGCTCAAGGAACCCAGATATGTGTTCGCATCATCCAAATTCTTCTTTGCAATAGCAAGATCCGCATTTGCGCTGGAAAGAGCACTGTTTGCTGCATCAATTGCAGCCTTTGCTGCTGCCAACTCTTTCTCTTTTTCAGCAACTGCTACTGCATCTGCTCCCTGCTCTGCCTTTAATTCCTCAAGCTCATCCTCTAAATCTGCAATCGCCTTCTCCGCATCTGCCTTTGCCTGCTTCAACTCCTCGATTGCCTGCTCTTTTTCCGCAACATTGGTATTTGCAGCATCAAGTGCCTTGTTTGCCGCATCAAGCGCCTTGTTTGCCGCATCAAGTGCTGCTCCGGTTGTTGCTGTTTTTCCAAGTGCTCCCACTTCCTTCAGACTTGCTGCAGCGAGAGCCTTTGTGGCTTCCGCAAGTTCTGCTCTCGCTTCAATGGCAGCCTGCTCCTTTTCGTCCATGTCTGCCTTTGCAGCTACTTTTTTATCTTCCATTTCCTTTTGCAGTGCATCCGCTTTCTCAAGGGCAAGCTTTGCATCCGCTACGGCCTGTGCCGCATCGCTGCTCGCATCTGCAATCTTCTCATTTGCCAATTTGGAAGCCACATCTGCATCTGCTACGGCCTGCTCATATGCAGCAACTGCATCCTCATATGCCTGTTTTGCCGCTTCTGCCTGTGCATCTGCCTCATCTGCTGCATCTTTTGCTGCCTGAGCATCATTTCCCGCTGCGGTAGCAAATTCATTTGCCTGGGAGCTTGTGGTAGAATTGTTCGCTCCGTCCAGGTTCTCCTGTGCGCTTTCCGCTGCATCCTGAGCATCCTGCTTATTCTCTGCTGCGCCCTGTGCTGCTTCCTCCACACCGGCAATCGCATCCTTCATATCTGCCAGGTCATCCGCAACTGTATTCTCACCCTCTGTGATGGCATCGGTTGCATCTTCCAAATCCTGCTGTGCGTGGTACTCTGCGATAACAGCCTTAGTCTCCTCAGTGATAATTCCTTCGCCGATGGTCAGGATTGCTTCCGCTCTTGTCAACTCTTCTGCTCCAATTGCCTGGCCCAGTGCCTGATCCGCTTCGCCAATAAGTTCAACGGTTGTTTTTTCTTCCTCATTATTCTGTACTGTATCCTCTAGCACAACATCTGCATAAACCACAGCCGGAACTGCGCTCTCAAGTGTTGTAAAAGTAATCATGGTAGCCATTGCTCCCATTACTGCTCTCTTTACGATTCCGTTTCCCAAATTTTTTCTTCTCATTATGTGCTCCTTACGTACCATAAAAATCACTTTTTTGTATCTTACAGGTAACACTATATCAGCCTTTGGTCACACGACGGTCACACCGTGACAAATTATGAAAAAGTTTTTTGTATGAAAACTTTCCTTTTCATCCGGTGATTCTAAGTCCAAGAATACAGATAAGATAATATGAAACAGCAGATCTATATGTAACACCTTATGCTTCATTTAGTTTCCGGGATATACATAGCAACTTGTTGCCCTCTGTACCCCGCGCACTTCTTCCCGCGGTACGGGCAGTATCTTATTTAAGTGAAAACAAGCATATTTGATGTTGCTTTTGCCCACAGCTTCAAGCCAAAAGGAGCGTCCCCACGAAAAAAAGCATCCACGCTTTCTTTGCGCGAATGCTTCTCTTAACCAAATACTTTGCTGAGCTGATCGTATTCCCGATTAATCTCCTGGAGGGTTTGTTTGTCCCCATCCAAATTGTCGGGATGATAAATCTTAATCAAATCCTTGTAACGCTTTTTGAGAGACTGCTTGCTTCCTACTCCGGTAAAGAACAACTCGCCCTTCACAACGGTGTGCGTCTGCGGAACACTTGCGTGTTGATGTTGTTCAGACTCATAGGCATGAACTCTGCTGTAAAAAGCCTTTTGACGTTCCACATGCTGTTTCTCGGTTGCCAGCTTCACAAGCTCCTCTTCCAGAATCTTGACTTTCATGTCAAAAAGTCTCTGTTGCTGCTCTAAACGTCTGTCCTCAATCTCTACTCTTCTGGTAAAAGCCTGTTGATCCATCTCTAATTTGCGTCTCTCTTCGTCCAATGCTCTGCGTTCTTCCTCAAGCGTCATAGCAATTCCTTCCACAAGATATAGACAGATTAACCTACTAAATACGGAACTATCATACAATATTTTGTATTTCTATGCTATAGTCCATTTGTCCTATATCCGCAAAAAAATGACCGGCTTATGCGCCGGTCATCCATGTATCGTTCCTTTTTCAGGCTTTTTACGGTTTCACATCGTCGATGGTTTCCTTTATTTTATCCATGAACCCTTTCTTTTTTCCGGTGGTTGCCGCGCCACCCTCTTGTTTTAGAGAATTGCCGGAGGCCTCGTCAAACTTGCGCAGCAAATCCTTCGCTTCCTTGCTGAGGTTCGTAGGTGTGGACACAATCAAAGTGACATAATGATCCCCTCGCATGGCTTTATTGCGCACAGAGGGAACCCCTTTGCCCTTCAAGCGGATGCGCGTACCGGTCTGTGTCCCCGGTGCAACCGTATAGATAATCTCCCCATCCACGGTTTTTACGCGGATATCTCCGCCCAGGGCCGCAATCGGGAAAGAGATGGAAGCCTTGGAATAGATATCCATATCCTGGCGCTCGAACGCAGGGTTGCGCATCACCACAACCTCTACCAACACATCGCCCCTCGGTCCTCCGTTTTTGCCCGGCTCACCGAAACCGCGGATGCGCACTCTCTGCCCGTTGTCAATACCTGCAGGAATCTCCACAGTCTTCTTAATTTTCTTCACATTGTAACCCAATCCGTGACATTCCGGACACTTCTCCCGCACCACCTTGCCGGTTCCCTGACACTCCGGACAGGTCTGTACGTTCTGCATCATGCCGAACAGCGACTGGGTGGAATATACAACCTTTCCTTTACCGCCACACTTGGTACAGGTTTCCGGGGAGGTTCCCGGCTTTGCCCCCGTGGTATGACAGGTTGGGCAGTCTTCCTTGTAGGTAAATTCGATTTCTTTTTCGCAGCCGAATACAGCCTCCTCAAAGCTGATGCGCAGTCCTACCCGGACATTGGCACCCGCCTGAGGCCCATTGTTGCTTCTGCCTCCGCCGCCAAAAAAGCTTCCGAACAAATCTCCAAAGATATCGCTCATATCCATGCCGGAAAAATCAAAGCCCCCACCGCCGGCCTGATCAAATGCAGCATGACCAAACTGGTCATACTGGCGTCTCTTCTCCGGGTCACTGAGTACCGCATACGCCTCCTGGGCTTCCTTGAATTTCTCCTCACATTCTGTATCTCCCGGATGCATATCCGGATGATATTTTTTGGCAACCTGACGAAACGCTTTCTTGATCTCGTCCTCAGATGCACCCTTTGAAATTCCTAAAACCTCATAATAATCTCTCTTATCTGCCATCTTTCATATCCTTATATCCGCATATAGGGCTCCCGGAAAAATCCGGAAACCCCATACGTTTTTCTTATTTCTATCCTACGCTCTGCAGACAACTGTCTCCGCTCTTAAACTTCCTTGAAGTCTGCGTCAATGACATCGTCATCTGCATTGTTGCCGGTGGCAGATGATCCCATATCCGGGCCTGCTCCCGCAAATCCGCCCATGTCGGGGCCTGTCGCTCCCTGAGCTGCCTGCGCCTGCTCATACATCTTGGCGAATACACTCTGAGCACTCTGGGTCAACTTCTCCTGTGCTGCCTTGAGTTCCGCAACATCAGCCTCTGTCATCTGATCAGCTTCCGGATGCGCCTCCAAGAAGGAACGAATTGCAGCAATGTCAGCTTCGACAGTTGCCTTATCGTCAGCGCTGATTCCTTCACCCACCTGCTTGAGGGCATCCTCTGTCTGGAATACGAAGGACTCTGCATCGTTTCTTGTATCAATTGCTTCCTTGCGCTTCTTATCCTGTGCCTCGTACTCAGCAGCTTCCTTCACTGCCTTCTCGATTTCATCGTCGGACATGGAAGTTCCGGAGGTGATGGTGATGTGCTGCTCCTTGCCGGTTCCTAAATCCTTTGCGGATACATTTACGATACCGTTGGCATCGATGTCGAAGGTAACCTCAATCTGCGGAACACCGCGGCGTGCCGGCGGGATACCATCCAGACGGAACTGTCCCAGAGACTTGTTGTCTCTTGCGAACTGTCTCTCACCCTGTACCACGTTTATATCCACTGCAGTCTGGTTATCCGCTGCTGTTGAGAAAATCTGGCTCTTCTTGGTAGGGATTGTGGTGTTGCGCTCGATCAATCTGGTAGCGATACCACCCATTGTCTCGATGGAAAGAGAAAGCGGTGTGACATCAAGAAGAAGAATCTCACCTGCACCTGCATCTCCTGCGAGCTTACCACCCTGGATGGAAGCACCGATTGCCACACACTCATCCGGGTTCAGAGACTTGCTTGGCTCTTTTCCTGTCAACTGCTTTACCTTATCCTGTACAGCAGGGATACGTGTAGAACCACCAACCAAAAGCACCTGTCCCAAATCTGCGTTGGTGATGCCTGCATCCTTCATTGCGTTCTGAACCGGAACTGCGGTTCTCTCTACCAGGTCGTGAGTCAACTCGTCAAATTTTGCTCTGGTAAGGTTGACATCAAAGTGCTTCGGTCCATCTGCGGTTGCAGTGATGAACGGCAGGTTGATGTTGGTTGTGGTAGCGGAAGAAAGCTCCTTCTTTGCCTTCTCTGCTGCCTCTCTCAATCTCTGAAGAGCCATCTTGTCTGTGGACAGATCAACGCCCTCCGCCTTCTTGAACTCATCGATCATCCACTGGGTAATCTTGTTATCGAAGTCATCTCCACCAAGGTGTGTATCACCGTTTGTGGACAATACTTCGATGACACCATCGCCGATCTCGATGATGGAAACATCAAATGTACCACCGCCCAGGTCATATACCATGATCTTCTGCTCATGCTCATTGTCGAGACCGTATGCAAGTGCTGCCGCTGTTGGCTCGTTGATGATACGCTTTACATCAAGACCTGCAATCTTACCTGCGTCCTTGGTTGCCTGACGCTGTGAGTCGTTGAAGTATGCCGGAACAGTGATTACCGCCTCGGTAACCTTCTCCCCCAGGTAGCTCTCTGCATCTGCCTTCAATTTCTGAAGAACCATTGCAGAAATCTGCTGTGGAGAATACTGCTTATCATCGATGGACACCTTGTAATCCTCGCCCATATGTCTCTTGATGGAGGCGATGGTCTTCTCTGCGTTGGTAACTGCCTGACGCTTTGCCGGCTCGCCGACCAATCTCTCA
The DNA here is from genome assembly GCA_029008875.1 of Lachnospiraceae bacterium. Taxonomy (GTDB): domain Bacteria; phylum Bacillota; class Clostridia; order Lachnospirales; family Lachnospiraceae; genus Roseburia. The sequence goes on from JAQXJP010000018.1 coordinate 36,347, forward strand.
CCTGTCTTTGTAAATGCCACTACGGAAGGGGTGGTTCTTGCGCCTTCCTGGTTTGCAATAACGGTAGGTTTTCCACCTTCCATAACAGCCACACAGCTGTTTGTTGTTCCTAAATCGATTCCAATAATCTTGCCCATTGTTTTGTTCCTCCTAGAATATTAAAAAATAAATGTGCTATTATGATACAACGGATACCATACTGTGGCGAACCACGGTGTCTTTGTACATGTAACCTTTCAAAAGCTCCTGTGCGACAGTCCCGGCTTCCAGTTCCTCATTCTCCACCTGCATCACCGCATTGTGGTAATCCGGATTGAATTCCTGTCCCACACATTCAATCGGTGTCACACCGATTGTCTCAAGTTCCGTCATCAGCTGCTTGTAAACCTTATCCATACCGCTCACAAAAGCGTCTTCCTTCTGTTCCTCCGGAACCGCTGCCAATCCTCGCTCGAAATTGTCTACCACCGGAAGAATCTTCTCCACGATGGTTCTTGCGCCCATATCAAACATCTGGGATTTTTCCTTCTCGGTTCTCTTGCGGAAGTTCTCGAACTCAGCCATCTGCCGTTTCAGACGATCATTCAATTCCTCAATCTGCTCATCCCTCTTGTCCTTTTTCTTTTTGAAAGGGCCTTCCTTTTTCTTGCCCTCTGCCGCTTTCTCCTGCGCATCCTCTGCAGCTTCCGCCCCATCGGCTTGTGAGCCCTCCGAAGTGTCTTCCGACTCTGTCACATCCCGGGCTTCCTTCTCCTGCGCGTCTTCCGCTGCCTGTGTCTCTTCTACATCATCCAAATTTTCTTCAACCGACTCCTCCAACACTTCGTCGGTTGTCTGCTTTTCTTCTGCCACGTTTTACCGCCTTTCCTGGACTATCTGTCCCGCTCAAAAATCGCATCCAACTGATTCTTGAGATTCTTCAGATTATCCATAACTTTCTCGTAATCCATTCGCTTGGGGCCTATAATACCTATTGTGCCCTTCACGCCATCCCCCAATTCATATGTTGCTGTCACCACACTGCAATCCTTCATGGTCTGAATTGGAGCCTCATCACCGATGTAAACCTGAATTCCTGTTTCCTCACTGGCAAGCGACTCGCTTACCAGATTTGCCAATTCCTCCTTCTCCTCGAAGGCGGACAGCAATCCGGTCACTTTCTCGGAATCGGACAGCTCCGGATATTTCAGAATATTGGTAGCTCCGCTGGTGTAGATTTCGAGGTTCTCGCCCTCATCCAACGCCTCCGCCAGAGCATCCATAACCTCGCTCACAATCCCGCTGTAATTGCCGGCCTGTTCCTTCAATTTGGTGATGGTTGCAAGATTAATCTCTTGGATGGACAATCCCGCAAGTCCGCTGTTCAGCAAAATGTTGAGCTTCAGCAAAGTCTCATTATCCACCTCTTCCGTCAGGGAGATCACATGATTCTTCACAATATTGTTGTTCAACACAACAACCGCAAGCAACTGGCTCTCATTCATCTGAGATAACTGTAAAAACTTAATCTTGTTGCTTGCCAGGGAAGGAGCTGTGATCATGGTGGCGTAATTGGTGCTTGTGGCGAGCATCTTCGCCATCTGCTTCAGCACCTGCTCCATCTTCTGCGTCTTCTCGATGACGAATTCCTTCATCTCGGAAACTTCGCGGTCCTTCTCTGCCATCAAATGATCCACATACAAGCGGTATCCTTTATCGGAAGGAATGCGCCCCGCGGAAGTATGCGGCTGAACAATATAGCCAAGCTCCTCCAAATCCGCCATCTCATTGCGGATGGTAGCGGAACTCAAATTCAAATCCGTGTACTTGGAGATGGTTCGGGATCCAACCGGCTCCCCCGTCTCCAGATAGGTCCGAATGATTGCATCTAAAATTTTGATCTTGCGTTCGCTTAATTCCGTATTTTGGATTTCCATTCCTTTCTCCTGACCTGTATGGCTAGTGTTGTTAGCACTCGATAATTAAGAGTGCTAACATGTTCTGTAAATAAAATAGCACCAGAGTATATCTTTGTCAACACTCCGGTGCTCAATTTATTCTTTTTTTATTATTTACAGAAACGGGAAAGAATATGCGCTTTTTCAGGATTCCTCCAACAAAAACTGCGCCATACAATAATTGCCCAAATCCATGCCCCGCTCCGTCAGTTTTATCCTTCCGGCCTGCACTTCCAGCAGTTCTTCATCCCTCAATTTCTGGAGAATTTCCCCATATACCCCGTCGATGGATATCCCGAATTCCTGCTCAAACGCACTGCGGCTGGTTCCCTCTCTCATGCGAAGTCCCAGAAACATAAACTCCTCCATCTGGCTTTTTCTGGATAGCACCTCGCCGGTCTCGTGGAGTCCTGTGCCCATCACCATCCGATCCACCGGCTTCCCGTTTTCCATCTGGGTGTAGGCCAGCTCCTTCAGCCCAATGTGCGCACTTTCTTCTATATAGGAGTAGATATCCGCCACATTGCGATACCGCACATTGTCGATCAAGGAAGCGGCACCCAATCCCATTCCAAGGTAGTTCTCCCTGGTCCAGTAGCCCACATTGTGTCTGCAGGCAAAACCGGGCTTTGCAAAATTGGAGATCTCGTACTGCTCGTAACCTGCCTTCGACAAAATCTCCTGCGTGCCCTTCATCATCCGGTAAGCCTCCTCCTCATTGGGGAGAACCTCCGTATCCATGCCGGCCTCCTGCTTCACAGCGTCAAACTTGTACTGCTCATAAAAAGGCGTTCCCTTTTCGATAATCAGGGTGTACACGGAAATATGCTCCGGTTTCAAACGCACCACCTGATGCAGAGTTTTTGCAAACTTCTCGTAGGTCTGATGGGGCAACCCGCTCATCAGATCCACGTTGACGTTGGAAAAACCACAATTGCGCGCCAGCTCATAGGTCTTCAAGAACTGTTCGTAAGTGTGAATCCGACCCAGAATCTGCAGTTCCTCCCCGTTGGCGGACTGGAGTCCGATGGACAGGCGGTTGATTCCCGCATTGCGGTAATCCCCCATCTTCTCCCGGGTGATGGTTCCCGGATTGCATTCCATGGAGATTTCCGCATCCTGCATGACCGAAAAGTTCCGATAGACGCAATCCAGAATACGAATCAGCAGATCACAGTCCAGCCAGGAGGGCGTTCCCCCGCCTATGTAGATGGTGGACACCCGGCGCTCCCTCATCAGACTTCCGTAATATTCGATTTCGCGCATCAGCGCCTTCGCATATTCCCGCTGCATCTGCTCATCCGCAGAAAAAGACAAAAAATCACAATAATTGCACTTTTTTACGCAAAAGGGAATATGCAGATACAGTTCCAACTCATGTTTAGTCTTCATCCAGCTTCAATACACTCATGAATGCCTCCTGCGGAATCTCCACGTTTCCTACCTGGCGCATTCGCTTCTTCCCTTCTTTTTGCTTTTCCAGCAACTTACGTTTTCGTGAAATATCACCGCCGTAACATTTCGCCAGCACATCCTTGCGCATGGCCTTGACGGTTTCACGGGCAATCACCTTGCCCCCCACTGCTGCCTGAATGGGTATCTCAAACAGGTGGCGGGGAATCTCCTCCTTCAACCGCTCGCACATTCTGCGCCCCCGGTCATAGGCACTGTCCTTGAATACGATAAAGGAAAGCGCATCCACCTGCTCCTTGTTAATCAGGATATCCAGCTTCACAAGCTCGGACCTCACATACCCCTTCAATTCATAATCAAAGGAAGCGTATCCTCTGGATCTGGATTTTAAGGCATCAAAAAAGTCATAGATAATCTCATTCAAGGGAAGGTCGTATTTCAGAAGAGCACGGGTTTCCTCGATGTATTCCATACTCTTGTAAATGCCCCTCCGCTCCTGGCAAAGATTCATGATGGCACCCACAAAATCCTTGGTCACCATAATCTCCGCCGCCACAAAGGGCTCTTCCATGTAATCGATCTCCGACGGATCCGGCAGGTTCGACGGGTTGGTCAACTCGATTACCTCTCCGTTTGTCTTGTGCACCTTGTACACAACTCCGGGCGCTGTCGTCACCAAATCCAGATCAAACTCTCTCTCCAGGCGTTCCTGTATAATCTCCAGATGCAAAAGCCCCAGGAATCCGCAGCGGAAGCCAAATCCCAATGCCAGGGAAGTCTCCGGCTCAAATTGCAGGGAGGCGTCATTGATCTGTAACTTCTCCAGCGCATCCCGCAAATCCGGATACTTGGCACTGTCCGCAGGATACACACCGCAGTAAACCATAGGATTCACCTTCTTGTATCCCGGCAGAGCCTCTTCGCAGGGGCGGTTCGCGTTGGTCACCGTATCACCCACCCGGGTATCCCGCACATTTTTGATGCTGGCGGCAATATAGCCCACCATTCCGGCGGACAATTCGTCGCAGGAGATAAACTGTCCCGCTCCGAAATATCCCACCTCTGTCACCACATCCTGGGCCCCGGTTGCCATCATGCGGATGGTATCCCCCACCTTGACGGTTCCCTCCATGATGCGGCAGAAAACGATAACCCCCTTGTAGGAATCATATATTGCATCAAAAATCAAAGCCTTCAAAGGATTCTGCGGATCCCCGCCCGGCGCGGGAATGTCAGTGACAATCCGCTCCAGAACCTCCTCAATATTGAGGCCCGTCTTGGCGGAAATACGAGGCGCATCCAGCGCCTCGATTCCGATTACGTCTTCAATTTCCTGTGCCACCTCATCCGGTCTGGCACTGGGCAAATCAATTTTGTTAATCACCGGGACAACATCCAGGTCATGGTCCAATGCCAGATACACATTGGCCAGAGTCTGGGCCTCCACCCCCTGTGCCGCATCCACCACAAGGATGGCGCCGTCACAGGCGGCAAGGCTTCTGGAAACCTCGTAGTTAAAATCCACATGTCCCGGAGTATCGATCAGATTGAAATAATATTCCTCTCCGTCGTTGGCCTTGTAGATAATGCGGACCGCCTGGGATTTGATGGTGATTCCACGCTCCCTCTCCAGATCCATATTATCCAGCACCTGAGCCTGCATCTCTCTGCTGGTCAGGGTTCCGGTCTTCTCAATGATGCGATCCGCAAGTGTGGACTTGCCGTGATCGATATGGGCAATAATGCAAAAATTTCTGATTTTACTCTGATCGATTGACATCAATAATCCTCATTTCTAACTTCTAATTATCTGCTTCCCTTGTCGTAGGGGATACCCTCCGCCTTGGGAGCCGCAGAATTCTTGGATGTAAATGCAAGTACAATTAAGGAGATAATGTACGGGAGCATATTGTATATTCCGCTTGGAATACCCAAATTTACCAAGAAATCAAATCCAAAATAAACGTTTGACAGCGCGCGGAAGAATCCGAACAACAGTGCCGCAAGGGCAATGTTTTGCGGTTTCCACTTACCGAAGATCATTACGGCCAGGGACAGGAATCCAAATCCCGCAACGCCGTATTCGAATTTCCACTCGGACACACCTGCGGTGATGTAGGCAATTCCGCCGAGACCTCCCAGCATACCGGAGATCAACACACCGGCCCAGCGCATCTTGTAGACATTGATTCCCACGGAATCCGCCGCCTGGGGATGCTCGCCGCAGGCCATGAGGCGCAATCCGAACTTCGTCTTGTACAACACAATATACGCCGCAATCAGCGCAATCACAGCAACCAGCATAAACCAGCTGAACTCGAATCCGTGTATGTTCACAATAAATGCTTTTTTCTGGGACACATACTGCACAATGGAGGAATGGTCATCCGGGTTTGCTGCGGTGTTGATGGACTTAACCACTACGGTGGCAAGGGCAGCCCCCAGCATATTCATGGCCGTTCCGACCAGAGTCTGGTCCGCATTAAAATGAATTGCCGCAATCGCCAGGAGTGAGGAATAAATCATTCCCAGAATAATGCTCGCCAGCAGTGTCAGCAAAACAATCAAGAATCCGTTGGTTCCCACCGGAAGGAACTTCATGCACAGAGCTCCTCCGACCGCGCCCATTACCATGACGCCTTCCAATCCTAAGTTAATGACACCGGAATGCTCTGAAAAACAGCCGCCGAGAGCAACCAGAGAAAGGATACACGCAAATAATATTGTATATTGAATCAACAGTAACATTATTTATCTCCTCCTTTCTTCGCTGTGGATTTCTTTTCTTCCGATTTCCGAATTCTGGAATCCATAACATACTTAATAAATCCTACAAATCCACACAGGTAGATGATAAAGGAAGAAATCAAATCGGAAATCTGTGAACAGTAAACCGACAAATCCACGTGTCCGCCACCATCGGTAATATGCTGAATCAGGAAGGAGGCAAAGATGGTTCCAATCGGATGTAATCCGCCGAGGAACGCAGCTGCGATTCCGTTGAAGCCCATTCCCGGCACGGAGGATACCGTCACCTGCCACTGCTCCATATCCGTCTGGTAGAGGAAGGAGCCTGCAACACCCGCCAGCATACCGGAAATCACAAGGGTGAGAATAATGTTTCTCTTCTCCGCCATTCCCGCATATTTTGCAGCGTTCTTATTGATACCTGTGGCCTTCAGCTCATATCCGAATTTTGTCTTATCCAACACGATCCACACCAAAATTGCAAAAAGGATAGCAAGGGGAACCGCGATTGTCACATACTGGTTGCCGGAAAACAGATTGTCCAGCCCCATGGTTGGCAAAATTGCTTTGACACCCTTTGCCTTCAGGGCATAGGTATAGGAACTGGACGCGTCCTTCGCACCGGCCAGCACCATGTTCGTAAAGTACAGGCCAATCCAGTTCAGCATGATTCCTGAGATAACCTCATTCACATTGCAATAAGCCTTAAGTACACCCGGAATCAATCCCCATGCAGCACCTACAACAGCCGCAAAAAGCATGCAGGGGAGCCAGCTCCATCCCAGAATAATCGCCGCATAGATACATGCGCAGGTACCCATGACATACTGTCCTGCCACTCCGATGTTGAACAAACCAACCTTGTAGGAAAACAAAACGGAGAGTGAACACATAATCAGGGGAGCCGTCTTAACCAAGGTATTTCCAAGATACTTCAACTGCATGGAAGCACGGCTGTACCCCAGGAAGTTTTTGGCCACATCCAGGATTGCGGTGAACGCACCGGAGGGCTCAATGATCAGTAGCACTAAAAATCCTACCAGCATTCCCAGCACAATACAGATCAAAGAGGCGATAAAGGACTGTACCCCACTGTTTTTCATTATTTTTTTCATGATACAGTCACCTCCATTCGTTTTGCACCGGACATGTAAAGTCCCAGTTCTTCCTGGGTAACCTTCTTGGGATCAAACTCACCCACGATTTCCCCCTCGTACATTACCAGAATGCGATCCGGAACATCCATAACCTCATCCAACTCCAATGAAACCAACAGCACTGCCTTTCCGGCATCTCTCTGTGCAATCAACTGTTTGTGAATATACTCGATAGCTCCCACATCAAGCCCTCGGGTGGGCTGAACCGCGATGAGGAGGTCCGGATTCTTGTCAACCTCACGGGCGATAATCGCCTTCTGCTGATTGCCGCCGGACATACTTCTGGCCATGGTAACCGGTCCCTGTCCGGAGCGCACATCGTACTGCTCAATCAGTTTTTCCGCGTAGGCACGAATGTTCCTCCGCCTCAAAAAGCCCGCCTTGTTGGTGAACTCCGGGGTAAAGTATTTCTGGAGCACCAGATTGTCCTCCAGCGTGTAGTCCAGTACCAGCCCATGCTTGTGGCGATCCTCCGGGATATGGCTCATACCCAGAACGTTTCTCTTCCGGATGGGTGCCTTTGTGATATCCTCACCCTTCAAGGTAATCTTGCCATCCACAAGAGGTTCCAGGCCGGACAAGCCGTATACCAACTCCGTCTGACCGTTTCCGTCAATTCCGGCGATGCAGACAATTTCTCCTGCATGCACCTGGAAGGATACGTTCTTCACCGCATTGTTCTTGTGGGCATTGGAGGCAACTGTCATATTCTCCACGGACAGAATCACGTCTCCGATCTCGGGCTCCTTCTTCTCCACATGGAAGTTGACATTGCGCCCTACCATCATTGCAGAGAGTTCCTCAATGGTTGTGCCTGCGGTCTCAACGGTTCCGATGTATTTTCCCTTGCGGAGTACGGTACACCGGTCGGATACCTCCATAATCTCCGCCAGTTTGTGGGAGATGAACAGGATGCTCTTGCCCTCCTTGGCCAGATTCTTCATGATCTGCATTAGTTCTGCAATCTCCTGGGGAGTCAGCACCGCGGTTGGCTCATCAAATATCAAGATCTCATTGTCGCGATAGAGCATCTTGAGAATCTCGGTCCTCTGCTGCATTCCCACCGTAATATCCGAAATAATGGCATCCGGGTCAATGGCAAGACCATACTTATCCGAAAGTGCCATCACCTTTTTTCTGGCCTCATCCTTTTTTAGAATGCCTCCCTTGGTGGGCTCCACACCCAAAATGATATTGTCCAGTACTGAAAAACACTCCACCAGCTTAAAATGCTGATGAACCATTCCGATTCCCAGCGCGTTGGCGTCGTTGGGATTGTTCACCTTCACCTCTTTCCCGTCCTTTTTGATGATTCCTTCCTCCGGCTGATACAGGCCGAAAAGGACACTCATAAGCGTTGACTTGCCCGCTCCGTTTTCCCCCAAAAGAGCATGAATCTCACCCTTTTTTAACTGTAGCGAGATATTGTCATTGGCAATGATACCCGGGAACTTCTTGGTGATGTTAAGCATCTCGATTGCATATGTCTGTTCCACAGTTAATCCTCCTCATTTTATCTTACTTAAAAAAGGGCGATCAACCAACGGTTGCTCGCCCCTGTATACAATTGGATGATATTACTTAAGGTTACCTAAGTCATTAACAGTTGTATTACCGGAAACTGCAGGCATTGCGCTGATATCGTTAGACACCTTAACACTACCGTCTACCATAGCTGCAACAAGTGCAACATAGTCATCCTGAGTGAATCCGTCAGACCACTGTGTAGATTCCATCGGAATCTGGCAGTAGTTCAAAGTAGGATCCTCTGCAGATACAAGACCCAGTGTAGAAATCTTGCCTGCGTAGTTTGCCCAGTTGCCGTTCACAATAACATCGGTAAGTGTATCGTAGGTTGCAGGGTAAAGACCCTTCATAGCGGAGGTAACGGTCATTCCCTCGCCATACTGTCCGTCAATATTGGCAGCCTGGTCAACGTCAACACCGATTACCTTGCCGTTCACGCCTTCCTTGCTTGCTGCCTCTGCTGCGGATGAGAAGATACCGCCGCCGCAGGCAAATACAACTTCGGTTCCTGCTGCATACCAGGTATCCATTGCTGCGGTAATATCTGCATCACCGTAGAACTGGTTGCCGTATGCGTACTGAATCTGAATATCTGTTCCCAGCTCGGAAGCTGCTGCGTCAGCACCCTGTACGAATCCGTATCCGTAACGGATAACTGCCGGTACGGCCATACCACCCAGGAATCCAAGCTTGGTATATCCAAGCTTAACTGCTGCGTATCCTGCCATATATCCGGAAAGTTCCTCCTGGTAGATTGCGCAATACACATTGTCCATATAGCAATAATCGGTGATATTCCAGTTGTCCGGATTGTAATCATAGGACTCTCCTGCTGCTGCAACACCTGCCTCAAGGATATCTCCTGCCGCAACGTCGAGAGCGATGAACTTCACATCCTTGTATGTCTCGGAAACCTCCACGATAGTTCCGCCGAAAGCATATCCCGGCATAACGATTACATTGTATCCCTCGTCGATTGCCTGCTCAACGGAAGCAACACGTTCAGCAGTGGAGTCACCGGTTGGTTTGTAATAGTTGAAATCAATGCCATTGTCATTGCAGAATGCCTGACAAGCCTCATATGTGGTCTGGTTGAAAGACTGGTCGGTGATATCGCCGTAGTCTGTAATCATGGCAACTGCATAATCGGAATCTGCGGAAACGTCTGTTCCTGCTCCTTCGGTTCCTGTTGCATCACCGGCCTTGTCGCCACAACCGGCCAAGCATCCGATAGCCATTGCTGCTACCATCAACACTGAAAGTAACTTCTTTTTCATATTTTTTCCTCCTAAACGGTTATAGAATGTATCTCACAATACATACCATGATTCTATCATGACGGTGTAAAATTATCAAGATATTTACTTAAGCAATCGCTTGTTTTCGTAAACATTTATTCAAGAAAATGTAAAAGGGATGTGCCGATGGTTCCCTCCGGCATCGCCACCCCGAAATTGTCCGCGATGGTGGCACCGATTACCGCAAAAGTCTCCTGCTCCGGAAGTTCTCCCGTCCCCTTCATGGATGGGGAATAAGCCAAAAACGGAACCTTCTCCCTGGTGTGGTCCGTCCCCTTGTAGGTGGGGTCATTGCCGTGGTCCGCAGTCACAATCAGCAGGTCATCCTCTTTCAAAAGAGCAATCAATTCTCCCAACTTTGCGTCAAATGCTTCCAATTCTCTCGCGTAACCCTCCGGGTTCCTTCGATGTCCCCAGAGTGCGTCGAAATCCACCAGGTTCACAAAACACAGGCCCTCGAAATCTCTTCCCGCGATTTCAATTGTCTGCTCCATCCCGTGTACGCTGCTCTTGGAACGATTTCCCTCCGTGATTCCTTCCTCCACAAAAATATCTGCGATTTTTCCCACAGAAATCACATCGTACCCAGCGTCCTTCAAAGCGTTCAAAGCCGTGGGGCCGGTGGGCTTCAGCGCGTAATCGTGCCGGTTGCTTGTCCTCACAAACTCCCCCTTTTTTCTGCCCACATAGGGCCTTGCAATCACCCGGCCCACGCGCCAGTCATCCCGCAGGGTCAGCTCTCTGGCAATCTCACAGTATTTGTAGAGATTCTCAAGGCCCATGGTCTCCTCATTGCCGCAGATTTGGAGCACGGAATCCGCGGAGGTGTACACAATCATCTTGCCCTCGTTAATCTCCTGCTCCCCCAACTCGTCCAGAATCTCCGTTCCGCTGGCGGATTTGTTGCCGATGACTTCGCGTCCGCACCGCTTCTCCAGCTCCTCGATCAACTCCTTGGGAAATCCGGTATCCGTAAACGTAATAAATGGTTTCTGGGTATTGATTCCCATCATCTCCCAATGGCCGGTCATGGTATCCTTGCCATTGCTTGTCTCACGCAGTCTCGCATGATAACCCATGGTCCGATCCGCCGCCGGAACATGCTTGATGGGGCGCAGATTTGCCAGACCCAGTTTTTGCATATTGGGGATGTGGAAGGACTCCACAGCCTCCGCGATATGTCCGCAGGTATCCACCCCAACGTCCCCAAATTTCTCGGAATCCGGCATTGCCCCGATTCCAAAAGAATCCACCACAATCGCAAACACGCGACGATATTTTCTCTCCATACCTCCACCTCTCTTATATATCAATATCCGGTAGCGTTCTTCCCCTTCACAAGCTTGACGACGCGGCTGGTTCCCAGTCTGGACGCCCCCAGGCTCATGAATTTCTCCGCATCCTCCAAGGAGGAAATTCCTCCCGCCGCCTTGATTTTCTTATCCGGATTCATATGCTTTGCAAAAAGCTCCACGTCCTCAAAGGTCGCCCCCGCCGTGGAAAATCCGGTGGATGTCTTGATGAAGTCCGCGTTGGATGCGTTGACAATCTCACACATCTTGACTTTCTCTTCCTCCGTGAGCAGACAGGTCTCAATGATCACCTTGAGGATTCTGCCGTCGCAGGCTTCCTTAATCTCGTTGATCTCCCGCAACACATAGTCATATTCCCCGGCCTTGAGCATTCCGATGTTGATGACCATGTCAATCTCGGACGCCCCGTTTGCCACCGCATCTTGGGTCTCAAACACCTTGGTGGCGGTGGTCATATTGCCGTTGGGAAAACCGATGACCGTGCAGACCGGAATTCTGCCCGCCATATATTCCGCCGCCTGCTTCACATAGCAGGGTGGGATACACACGGACGCGGTCTCGTATCTCATGGCGTCATCGCAGATTCCTTTGATTTCCTCCCAGGTGCTCCCCTGCAACAGCAGGGTGTGATCGCAAACTGATAAAATTTTCTTCTGATCCATTTATGATTGTCTCCTTTTCTTTTCAAATAATATTCTGTCTCCCGCAAGCTCTTCGCCTACTTAAAAGTTCACTTTCTTGCCCAAATCCAGGGGGCCGAATCCCAGCGGAAGCATCTCCTCCAGGGTATACTCCTTGTAATCCTCGGGGGAGATTGCCACGTAAATCCGGAAGGATTTGGGATTGCAAAACTCCATGAGCACCTGACGGCACACTCCGCAGGGTCCGCAGTAACCGGTTGGGGTTTGTCCTTCCTCTCCGCCCACCACAGCAATTGCGGAAAAATTCATGTCTCCCTCGCTGACCGCCTTGAACACAGCAGTTCTCTCCGCGCAGTTGGTGGGGGTGTAGGCAGCATTTTCAATGTTGCAACCCTGATATACCTTCCCGTCCTCGGTCAAGAGCGCCGCTCCCACCGCCCAGTGAGAATAGGGGGTATACGCCTTCTCCCTGGCTTCCAAAGCCAGCGCAATCAATTTTTCCGGTCCCATATCCATCCTCCCCTCCTCAATTATCTCTTATTCTTATCCTGTGCAATCAGAATACGAAGAGCTGCGACCGCATTGACGATAGCCAGCTCCGTGTCATGCACCTGATTGTTGGGAAGTCCCAGTTTGGCCCGCTCCTGGTTGGCCACCACCAAAAAGCAGGATCCCACACGCACGCGCAAAAAGCTGCCTGCGATGAACAGAGCCGCCGACTCCATCTCGGAGGCCAGGCATCCCATCCGCTTCCATGCCTCCCACTTGGCTTCAAGCTCGTAGCTCACCGGCATAATCTCCGGCTCATGCTGTCCGAAAAAGGAATCCTTGCACTGCACAACACCCACATGGCTTCGAATTCCGTTGGCATTGGCTGCCTCAATCAGGGCATTGGTCACCCGGATATCCGCCACTGCCGGATACTCGATAGGCGCAAACTCACGGCTGGTTCCCTCCATGCGAACCGCGCCTGTGGCAATCACAATATCGCCGCCCATCACATCCTCCTGCATTCCGCCGCAGGTTCCCACACGGATAAATGTGTGGGCATTGCACTTTGACAGTTCGTCGATGGCGATGGATGCGGACGGTCCACCGATTCCGGTGGAGGTGACACTGACTTTCACCCCATCCAGCGTCCCTGTATATGTCACATACTCACGGCTGTCTGCCACAAGCTTGGCATTATCAAAATGGGCTGCAATCTTGGCACAGCGCTTGGGGTCTCCCGGCAAAATCACATACTCGCCCACATCCCCCGGGCCCACACCCGTGTGGTACTGTTTTCCGCTTCCCTCCGTATAGTCAATCATATTGATCCCTCCCAATCCATGTAAAAAAGTTAATATTTATTATACCACCTTTTTCAGCCTATTGCAAAACTTCCGCCAGAATATCCGCCAGCGGTTCCATGGCATTTTTTGCCTCCTGGAGGGAGTTGTTCTGGGCCCCCACTTCCACCAGCAGAGATTTGGGGCAGTAATTCATATTGTATCGATATCCCTTCAGATAAATCCTTCTGGTAAAATCCGGATATTTTTCCGCCGCCGCAATCTGCAATTGCAGAGAAAATGCCAGATTGTCCTCCAGATACGGATTCTGCAAATTCCACATGCTTCCCTCCGGTGGCTTACAAAGGCCGTTGAAAAACATAATTTTCGCCGTCTGCTTCCCATTAATTTCGGTGACCAGGTGGGTCTCCTCCCGCACACTGTCCCTATGTAAATCAATCACCACCTGAATGCCGGGATTATCCGCAAGAATCTGCTGCAGTGCAGGCGCCGCATTGGAGTATGCGTGATCCCTGTCGTCCACATCATACTCTCCGGTGTGGTGAAGCACCGAAAAACCGTATTGGTTGGTCAAAAGTTCCGCCAGATAGTTCCCCACCGCCACCACACTGCTCCCAGAATCTCCCGGCACCGAATCTGCGTACCCCTCCTGGGAGTGGGTATGATAGATCAGAATTTGCGGGTCTTCCCCCTCCCTGGATACCGTCATATCCTTTCCCAACAGCGTCTTTGCGTTGAGCACACTGCTGTCCGCGGTGGTGCTGCTGTCGATGATGTAGAAATTCTGACACAGATAGTCAAAGTCATTGAGTTTCTCCCGATTGATGACACAGACCTTCTCCCCGCCGACAATCCCCCCATCTCCGCCGGACAAACTGCCATCCACCTGCGGCCCATCCTGCACCGACGCTGCAGTTTCCTTCGCCAGATGATTCTCCCGAAGCATACTCTCGTAATTCAGATTCTCCTCCCGGGCCAGGCTCTCATAATTCGTGGTCTCATCCTCCACGATGTAGACTTCCGATGTTATATCCTTCCCCGCCTGCACATATTTATCCCCGGGCACAGCACCTTTTGTCTCCTCGGAGGAATAATATCCCGGCCAGACACAGGCCCCGATACTTCTCCAGGCCTTCACCTCCCTGTCTTCTTCCACATAGTATTCCGGCAGGAAGAGCCTCACCGTGTTGCTCACGGATTTTTCCAACACCCTCTGCCCCGTGATGAGCCACAGCGTTCCCCCGAACTTCCAAATACACATCACAATAAGGGTGATTCCCAACCCGAAAACCAGCCACTCTTTTTTCCGCCGCATGCACTCACCTCCCGTTTCTATCTCTACTATATGAATGTACATGCTGCAAAATAAGTGAAAAAAACATAAAAATGCTATTGACAAACCCCCAATCCTTGGAATATTATACTTTAGTATGTTTCTGCAGAAGCGTCCGTGTCTGTTTCGGCAGAAAAGGAATTTGGAAAATAGATTATCACAATTGGAGGTGTACAGATTGGCTAACATTAAATCTGCTAAGAAGAGAATTTTAGTTACAGAAATCAGAACTGCTAAGAACAAAGCAATCAGATCTGAGGTTAAGACATCCATCAAGAAAGTAGAGGCTGCTGTTGCTGCCGGAGATAAGGCTGCTGCTGAAGCAGAGCTTAAGAATGCTACTTCCGTAATCGAGAGCGCTTGCTCCAAGGGTGTTTACCACAAGAACAATGCAGCTAGAAAGGTTGCTCGTTTGGCAAAGCTTGTCAACACTGTTGCTTAATTCACACAATATAATTAACCCTCAATTATAGTAAAACCATCGGTACCGTCATACCGATGGTTTTTTTTTCAAACTTATTTGCTGTATTGAACGATAAACAGTTCCACCGCCAGCTGGTCATCCAGCTTGCCGGTCTTCACATCCTCCTCGTACCGGGTTCCGTCCTTGATGGCCTGCTTCAACTGCTCCAGGGAGTAGGGTCTGCACTGGGATTGATATTTCCGCACCGCCCACTCCGGGCTCCCGATGGTCTGGGCAATCTCCTTCTGTCCGACTCCCTTGTTGATCATGGACTTCACCGACAGCATCATGTTGAACTGGCGGGTGATCAAATACATGATTCTCATGGGTGCCTCGTGCAGGGACAACAAATCATAGTACAAATCCAAGGCTTTCTTCTGCTGATGGGCCGCGATGGCATCCACCATCTCAAACACCTTGCTCTGGGTCTGCTCCGTGGTGATCGCCTCCACATCGGAAACCTCGATATTGTCCCGATCCAGGGTGTAGCAGATCAGTTTTTCCAACTCCTTATCGATGTTCTCCATATCCGAACCGGTCTTCTCGATGAAGAGCTGGTAAGCCTGTTTCGTAATTCCTTTTCCCTCCCTCTTCAATCGGGCAAGCACCCACTTGGATAAGGTTTCATCCGTCTGCGGGACAAACTCCACCGCATTCCCAAGCTTCGTGATTGCCTTATACAACTTGGAGCGTTTATCCACCTCCTCTTCCACAAAGAGAAAATAGGTGGATTCGGGAGCATCCGGCAAATACTCTGCAAATTCCTCCCCGCCCTTTTTGCACCATCCGCTTCCCTCGATGACTATTAGACGCCAATCTGCAAAAAAGGGTAACGTATCCGCCAAATCCCGGATTTCCTCCGCATTGCAGTTTTCCCCCTGAAATACGGACAGATTCATGGTGTCCCCATCCGGGAAAAAAGCCTTTTTCAGCTTGTCCCGGTACTGGCGGATCAGGTACCCCTCCGTCCCGTACAACAGGTATGCCCTCTTCAGTTCCTGATTCTTAATATCATTGTCAATGGTCTTCATGATTCTTCCGCTTTTTTCTTACCTTCCCGGCGATTGTTTTGGTTACCTCGTCCATGACTAAGGGCTTCGCAAGATGCGCGTCCATTCCCGCGTCCATCGCATTCTGTGCATCCTCCGCAAATGCATTCGCCGTCACGGCGATAATCGGTATTGTGGATGCGTCAGCGCGATTGCCGATGCTGCGAATAGCTCTGGTTGCATCGTACCCATTCATCACAGGCATCATAATATCCATCAAAATCAAATCGAACGTATCTGCCGGATTGTTGACAAAGGCTTCCACCGCCTCTTTTCCATCCGCCACTCTGGTAACCTGCATGCCGAACTCTTCCAACTGCACCTTTGCAATCTCCGCGTTCAGTTCGTTATCCTCCGCCATGAGCACATGAACTCCCGACAGATCTGCCTGTGCAAAAGACGCCTCCTGCTTCTCGGGACTCTCGACGCAAACCAACTCCATGGGCAGTTCCACCCTCACTGTGGTTCCCACCCATTTCTCACTCTCAACATCAATCTGTCCGCCCATCATCTCCACGTAACGCTTCGTGATCGGCATGCCGAGACCAGTCCCATTATACTGCGTCCTTGCGCCCGATTCTTCCTGGGCAAACTCATCAAAAATCCTTTCCTTAAATTCTTCACTCATGCCCACTCCGGTGTCGGATACGGAAAGGCACACCGTCGTATGTCTCCCGTCCTCCCCCGGCTTCTGTGAAGCGCGGAAGATAATCGTGCCTCCGTCATCGGTAAATTTCACGGCATTGTTCAATATATTGACCAGAATCTCCCGAATACGAAGAGCGTCACCCAGCACATAAAGAGGATCGGATATCTGCCTCTCCACCTGAAAGTTCAGATCCCGATTGGTCAAAAATCCCTGCATGGTAGCCAAAGCCGTATCCATTACCTCGCATATATCAATGGGTGTTGCAACACACTCCGCTTTTCCGCTCTCAATCCTGCTAAGATCCAGCACATCATTGATGAGCATGAGAAGATGCTCCGAGCTTTCCTCGATTTTCTCCAGGCAATTTTGCACCGCAGGATCCGGATTCTGCTTGAGTGCGATGTTGGTAAAGCCCATAATCGCATTCATGGGAGTGCGGATATCGTGGGACATATGAAAAAGAAACGTTGACTTGGCACGATTCGCACGGTCTGCAGCTTCCAGTGCCGCCTGAAGTTTCTGCTTTTGTTCCAGTTCCCTCTGCACCTGCTCATTCACATCGCTGACTGCAAACAGTGCACAGGACACATCGCCGTTCTCCCCCCTCGACACCACAATCCAGTTTGCGCGGCACCATCCTCTTATGGCGCTGGCATATACCTGGGATATACTGTTGGTGTCCCGCAGTTTGTCATTCAGGGCCCCCAGATTCATAAAGTCACACATTTCCGGTTTGCTGGAAGCCTGCACGCCCAGGGACAAGAACTTTTCGCCGGTCTCCGACGCCTTCCCATTTATCGGGAAATATTTGTGGGCCTCTTCCGAACTCTTGATTTCCACAAAGCTATCCTTTTTCACATCCACGTGGTAGATTGCAAAATAAATCTGTCCCAGCGCATCTACGATGTTATATTGTTCTGTTTCCGACTTGCTCGGTCGCTGTGTCCACAAATGCTCGTCATCTCTCATTGTAAAAACATTTCCCCTTGTACATCGCTGCCAAAACCGGCAAGAATCCCCTTAACTGATATTATATTATACCTAATTTTTCATAATCTGAAAAGAGATTTGATACGAAAAACACCCGGGCGCATAGTCCGGGTGCCGCATTTTCCATTGCTCATAAATCATTTTTCGGTGACTCTCACCGGAATCTGTATCTCCGACAGCCACTCGCTCTCCGTCTCCTTATTCCAGCCCCCGTCAATGTACGATTCCCGAATATTGCCGGCAATCTCATATCCGTTTTCCTCAATATACCGAAGCAGGACCGTGTAGGTTTTGGGGAAATCTGCGTAGGAACCCCTGTGAAAAATGCAGGCTGCCACCGTTTCCTCCATCTCATAGAACTTTAATGTATCCGAATCCTCCAACAATTCTGTGACTGCCTCACAGGTTTCAATCCGTATATTTTCTTCCTTAAATCCCGGTTCTAAATACTGGGTGAAGCAATATTCCGGGAGAGCACATTCGCATCCCAGCCGTTCCATCTGGGCCCCCATTTCCGGCATGATGTCAAACAAATCGTCGTAAGAGGATAAATCCTCCACCACTTTCCTTTCACCGAATGTTTTTGTGACGTTTTCTACTTTAATACAATTTTCTCCCATAAAAAAAGTCCTCCTTGTTCTCTACAAGAAGGACTATACATGCTCCCCTATAGGGGAGAGTCAATAGGGACGTTGCTCTTTGCCATACTCTTCCTCGATTATCTTTGCGTATCCAATGCCATCCCATCCGGCCAATCATGGCAATACCGCAGATACTCTGCCTCGGTATTCAAAAAATTTGCCGCATTCTGGGGCAGCACGATGGGTTCGATGGTATTTTTCTCATAGTTACAGACATAGATGGTCTTCACGCAGTTCAAAAACACCCAGTCAAAACGTTTTTCTTTGTGCTCCTGGGTAAATCGCATATATTCAAACATTGCTCCCGCGTCAATGTCCCTCTCATCCGTAGGGTGCAAAAAAAGATACAATCCATTATATCGTTTGTGCACATAATTGGTGTTCAATTTTTCCAGTTTTCTGTCAAACCGGTATTTCGCCTTGGACAGATAATCCTGCTGCACCGCAGGGTCCGGCAGAATTGCCCAAAACCTTCCGTTGTAGAAGTTCAGTCTCTCCCCATATTTCTCAAAGGCGTGGGGCGGCAATTCCTCTCTCCGACATCCCAGATATTGCTCAATGAAACTCTCCTCCTGCCCGTCATACGGCAGAAGCGCCTGGCTGACCTCCAGGCCAAAATCCATGGTTTCATTGATCCAATCCGGCGATTCGCTCTTGATAAAGTAGGGCTTGTATTCCTTCCACAAATACTTGAGCGATACCGCCGCATAGATTTCGTTTAACAGTTTTTCGTAAGCCACCCCATTCACCTGCCTCTCCTCAATCTACTGTATCATAACATATTCCCCTTCTTTTTTCCATGGGGACCGTTCCTTTTGTCACGACCATCGCCCTTTGGCAAAGCAAAAAAGAGGGCAAACACCCTCTTCTGTCATCAACTCAAATCAAGGATATGAGCCTCTATCTCTTTAATAATTTGCTTAAATGCAACATCATCCTGCCCTGTGGGGTCCTGCAAACCCCAGTTGTCATCAAAAGGTCTTCCCACAAACGGGCATCCCACATCGCACCCCATCGAAATCACAATATCGGGCTTGGGTATTTCATCAATCCGTTTGCTGTGCTGGCCGTTCTTTTCCATATCAATTCCGTACATTTCTCTCATGATGCGGACTGCATCCTGATTGATTTGAGGCATTACCGTTGTCCCGGCCGAATAACATTCGAAACGTTCCCCCATCAGATGATTGCCCAGTGCCTCCGCAATCTGGCTTCTGCAGGAATTGTGCACGCAGATGAATGCCACCTTTTTTCGACTGTCTGTCATTTTTCAAATCACCCCCTGTACTGTTCGCTGTATTATCTCAAGTGTTCCGCCAATTGGCACCGCGCCTTAAATCACAAAATATTGTATTGCATTGAACAGATATCCGACAAGCATAATTCCCACCGTGCAGATCCCTATAAACACACCGAGTAATTTGGGCTTTATGGCCTTCTTCAACATAATCATGGATGGCAAACTTAATGTAGTGACGCCCATCATAAAGGAAAGCACAACCCCGAGCTTGGCGCCTTTTGCCAAGAGCGCCTCCGCAATCGGAATACAGCCGAAAATATCCGCATACATCGGCACACCCGCGATTGTCGCGAAAATAACGCCAAAAGGATTTCCATTTCCGAGGAACCTTACGACCAAGTCTTCCGGAATCCAATTATGGATAAACGCTCCGATGCCCACGCCCACCAGAATGTAGGGAAATACTTTTTTGAAAGTCCCCGCCACCTGGTCTGCGGAATATTTCATGCGGTCTTTTACCTTGAGTTCCTCTTGGGGTATCTCAATCGATTTCGCATTTCGGATAAAATCCTCCACCTGATTCTCGAGATGCATTTTCTCGATGAGGGTTCCTCCTCCCACCGCAATCACAAGGCCGAGAACTACATATACAATTGCCACTTTCCCGCCGAAGATACTCATCAAGAGCACCAGAGATCCGAGATCCACCATGGGGGAGGAAATTAAAAACGAAAATGTCACTCCCAGCGGAAGTCCGGCACCGGTAAATCCGATAAAAAGCGGAATGGATGAGCAGGAGCAAAACGGTGTCACGGTTCCGAGAAGAGCCGCTATGATATTGGCCCCCATTCCATGAAACCTTCCCAGAATCTTCCTGGTTCTTTCCGGCGGGAAATAACTTTGAATATAACTTATGAGAAATATGAGGGTGCACAACAGCAACACAATTTTGATCACATCATAGATGAAAAAATGAATGGTACCACCCAATTTTCCCGTAACATCCAATCCCAGAGTCTGCAACATATTCCCAATCAGGGCATGTAACCACTTCATGCCCAGTATCTGATCTTGTATCATTGTCCACATAATTCTTCCCCATGCTATTTGAGAAGTTTCTCGATCTCACTGCTCTTAAGCACCTTGCCCATCGATACAATTTTCTCATCGATGATAAGCGCCGGTGTGCTCATAATTCCGTAGCCGGCAATTACGGAGAAATCAGTGATGTACTCCACTTCCGCCTCCACATTGGCCTTGGCGACTGCTTCCTTCGCATTTGCCAAGAGTGTCTCGCATTTGCTGCAACCTCCGCCCAATACTTTCACATTCATCATAATCCTCATCCTTTCCTATTCTACCGTGGGAAATCCCATCCGGAGTTATTTTCTACAGCAGCTTTGTAAATTCGTATCCTTCGGGTCATTTTCCACAGCAGCCTTGTAAATTCGTATCCTTCGAGTCATTTCCGCAACAAGTGATTTCTGCCACATAATCCTTGAACGCCTTGAATCTTTTGCAATTGATGGAGTAGTGCTGCCACTTGCCATCCTTGCGCGAACTCACCAGCCCGCAATCTCCAAGAACCCTCATGTGATGCGACAATGTGGGTTGTGTTACCTGCAACTCTTCCAGCAGATTACACCCGCACTTCTCTCCCTGCGTAAGCATTTCAATAATTTTTAACCGGTTCACATCTGACATTGCTTTGCAGATTTCTGCAACCTCTTCTCTGGTCACGGTTCCCACCCCTTTTCATAGATAGATATATATCTATGTGATAGCATACCTCTTACATAGATATGTGTCAATATGTTTTTCATGCTTTACCAATCAATTTGTTCCAGCCTTCATGCCCCTTCATATATCCGAAGGACTCCTCATCCCGAAATCCGTCCAACAACTTTTCTCTTAAATCCTCCAGAAATGCACTTTTCGGCTCGCTGAATTGCATATGCTGAAACAAGCTTGAATTTCGGAAATCGCAGAGACTGCCTACACTTTTCATCAATTGCTCCACTACACGATATGTTTCCTCAACATTTCTTTCCGTACAAACCACATCCAGCATGGATGAGCACTCATGGTACTTTCCCATTTCAAAAACACCCGCGATGGTCCCCATCTTCTCCGCCAGGTTGCGAGCCCCTCGGATATCCCCCTCCTCGAGCGCCATTGTCATCATGAGAGAAAAAGTACCGTTCAAGGTCTGGTATTCTGAGTACAATATCTCCTCAAAGGTTTTATATGCATTTTCTATCTCTCCCTGCTCCTTATACAGCCTCCCCTGATATATCTTTTTCATAGGATCCGCGTTGGAAAAAAACCTCAGGTATTCCTCTGCCTTCGCATAATCCTTTTTCCTCAGATAAAAACCGAATAAAGAATCTGCTGCATTGCGTTTTATTTCTTCATTCTCATCATTCAATGCGATTTCGTACCATGCGTTGATTTGTTCGTCATACTTTTCCGATTCAACGCTATCATCTATAATCCTTCTCGCATCCAGCATGACTGCTACCTGCCATATAAGCATATTGCAGTTCGGATATTCCCTGATTTTCTCCAAGGCCCACTCGTATGTGCTTTCAAATCCTTCCGTATCAAACCTCTCATCCATTTGCCGAATAATATCATCAATTTCAGCAGGTGTCAGTTTCTCATGAAATGACAGCAGCGTATCGAGTGAAATATGTAAGAGCCTTGCAATCGGAGCCAGCAACTCAATATCCGGATTGGAATTTCCATTTTCCCATTTACTCACTGCAGGAGTCGTGACTCCCAGCCTGTTGGCCATTTCCTCCTGGGTCATCCCCGCTTCTTTTCTATGTTTTCTGATTACTTCTGCAATGTTCATTTCCATGAAGCCTCCTTAACGTATCTAAATCATTTTATGCATAAATCATAACAGGAACCTGTATGACATACAATGGAGCTATTGTTAAATAGTTTTACATTTTATTAACCGTTAGTTATATACTCCCCAAAATACTCTCGTATGATTTTTTCCACTTTCTCAATACTCAACACATGTTCTTTGGTTTCAAATGTAGTAATCAGATTGATGGATGGAAGAATTCCGTTTTCACAATATAGCTTTATTTTCTGGCAGGCCTGATTAATGTACTTTGCGTCATCCATCATTCCAAAATGTTCCCAATAAATGAATACACCGGTTGTCGGATGCCTTATCACAAAATCCGGATACAGTGTGATGTTGTCTAAAACAAGCTTTTCTTCATAGCGGAAAGGTATTCTATTTTGATATAGTAGCATGTCAATAATCGCCTCTGACTTAGAGCGAAGCATTTTCCCAGATGTACCCTTTACGACCAAAGTTTCCAAATGCTTGTTGCACCTTTCGTACTCAGCATTTTGCCATTCCATAAGGCTATCCTTCATAGGGGTAAAGTGTTTCGCAAGCAATTTTCTATATTCCGGGTGATGTAGCAATTTTTCCGATTTATCTTCTCTTAACAATATTTTTTGTAGATAAGAATTACAAGCCGAAAGTTCACATTCCAGTTCCTCTCTCCTGTACCTATAATACTTTTTTACAGCCAACATTTCTGCAAGCTCTCTCTTATTTTTTGAAAGATAAGAAGTTTGGTTCTCCTCCTTCAAATACCATTTATAGCGGCTACTATTTTTTGCACAAAGCAGTTCTCCCCTAGGACATTTCTTTTCATAAGTACTTATTTTTTCAAGTTCACTTTCCACCTCCTCTTTTCTCTTTTTCACAGCATCGTAATCTATACTCATATTAGTTCTCCTTAACTTACACCGATTTATTTTGCTCTGTTCTCTCAATGTATTGTCCCCACGATTTTCTCCTGTCGGGGTACATACGCCCTCTTTCGTGCTTCCCTACCCCGCAAAATTTCCTCATCGGGGTACATACGCCCTCTTTCGCGCTTTCCTACCCCGCAAATTTTCCTTTCCGGGGTACATACGCCTTCTTGTGCACTTTCCTGCCCCGCAAATTTTCCTCTCCGGGGTACATACGCCTTCTTGCGCACTTTCCTACCCCGCAAGCCCTTTCCTACCGGGGTACATACGCCCTCTTTCGCGCTTTCCTACCCCGTTTGTCTTTCTCGCCGGGGTACATACGCCCTCTTGTATACTTTCCTACCCCGCAAGTCTTCCCGCCGGGGTACATATATCCTCTTGCATGCTCTCCTACCCCGGTAGTTCCAACTACGGGGCATAGCATCGACTAATATCTTCATCAAACCCAATAATCTCTATTCTCTCCCTATTTATATTCAATTTAATCGCACCCATTTTATCTGTTCGAAACGCCTCACACCCAACTTCCCTGAGTCTTTCCATCGTCTCCTCATGGGGATGCCCATAGGAATTGCTCTCACTGCAGGACACGGATGCCAGCTCCGGCTCTATCGCTTCCAGCCAAGCCGCGCAGCTGGAATACCTTGAACCATGATGGTTGACTTTGTAAAAGTCCACATCTAGAAAAGGCGTTTGTTCTTCCGACGTTCTATCCCCGTATTGTTCCACAAGGATTCTCTCCACCTCCGATGAGATATCGCCAGCGAACATACCACGAAAGTTCGCATCCTCGAAAACAAACGTTAGGCTCATATCATTTCTGTCCGCGCTGACATACTCTCTGTATGTATCCCCCGCTTCCTCGGTGGAACCTTTCACAACATTCCCTGTGCCATCCCCCGTTTCCTCCGATTGCTTTCCCGCAGGCCACAGAAATGTTATCCTCGATTTCTTCATCCGGAGGACATCCCCCGCCTTCACAGGCACAATCTGCGTGCGGGTTTTCTCCGCCAGCGCCAGCAGATCCTGTATCGCCTCATCCTCCATCGCCGATTCTGCCATCACCAGATAATCGATCTCATACCCGGATTCCATCACTTCCTTCAGACCGCTGATGTGATCCTCATCCCCGTGGGATACCATCCAATAATCGATGTGATCCGCTCCCTTCGCCTTCAAGAAGGGAAGGATTCGGTAGGTACCCACCGCTTTCACGTTGGTGCTTCCGCCATCCACAAAAAGGCATGCTCCCTCCTCGGTTCGGATAAAGGTGCCGTCCCCCTGGCCCACATCCAACACATCCACCTCGGGGCTCCTATTCCCAGGAACCAGGGCAAGCAGCAGGAGAAAAAGCATCCCACACACCCGAATACAATGGCGCTCTCGGAACTTCTTCCACAACCAAGCCAGTGCAAGGAGCGCTGCATAAAACAGCACCACCCGAAAAAGCGTCGGTTTCCCCACAATCAATCCCGACTTCGGAAGCCGAAGCAACAGGGTCGCGGCCCCATCGTATAGATTGAGAATCAAGCGGCAGGGAAAAAGAATGATTCGGGCAATCCCCATATTCACACAGCCAACAAGTCCACCTGCCAGGCCACACAGAAAAAGCACGGGCATCAGGGGAAGCACAAGCAGATTCAGCAGTGCACCATAGGTAGGAATTTCATAGTAATAAAAAGCTACCAGCGGCATCGTTCCAAGCCAAACCATCAAGCTCCCGTAGACATGGTTGATTCGTTTCCCGCTCCGAGACATCCCATGTCCATCCTGCGGCCTTATCTGAATGCTCGAGCCTGCAATTCCGATTACAAGAATCGCCACCACCGAAAATTGGAACCCGGAATACCACAGCAAAAAAGGATTCTGCCACAGCAGAAGAATGACCATTCCTCCCAGAGAATTCAGCATATCGTAAGTTCTCCCCAGCACCCCGGCCAGCATAGCCAGAAAAGCCATCCCCACCGCTCTCCTGATGGAGATACTGTTTCCGGTCATGGAAGCGTACGCCAGCAAAGCGGAAAAAGCAACCGCAAAGGATGCCAAAAAACCTGCCCTCCTTCTCCGCAAAAAGCGGTAGAGCCCCATGCCCACCATGGACACATGCAGCCCCGCCTAGCTTAACTCTCTAAAAAGAAATGTATTATTATATTATAGAAGAAACACTTCCTCCCCCTATGTTATACCTGCGCGCATAACTATGACTATTTATCCCCCTTCAAAAGAAAAATCGGCCAACCGCTACTGGTCAACCGACTTCAAATTCTCATCATTCATCTGCGCAATTTTCGTTGCGAACTTATCATAATATTTCAAAATTATTTCTGCCATAAAGTTGCAAAATCTATCCTCCCTAGCTTTTAATTCAAGCTCGTCTTGTCTATTTTCAGCAACAGGCCCATACAGTTCAATGCCATTCTTTACCCCAATCAATTCATATTTCATATTCTCACTTCTTTCTTTAGTTCAAAGACACACAAGTTCCCTGAACTGTGACTAATACTTCCTGAAGCACACCAGTATGTGTAATCGTGGTAGTAAGCCCAACTATAGCGTCTGCATTGAAATTATTAACCGCTCTTCTCATTGCTCGGCTAACTGCTTTTTGATAAGCCTCATCAAAATTGACATCTTGGTTATGAATACCATCTACTGCCTTATATGCTTCGCTTCCAGAAACCACTCCTAAATAATTTGTTATCTCACGATTAACTATGTAATCCGTAGTAGTAACAATGATACTTTTTACTTCTTCTGATTTTTTATTTCCGAACATATTCCTTCTCCTTCGCGCATTTAATCAAGCGTAATTTCTATCTTCTGTCCATCGCTGCATTCTAATGTGACTGTTGATTTATCCTCAAGCTGGAATAACCATACTATATTAGCTGTTGTTCCTGATTGTACTGAAGCATCACATTGAATGGATCCTTCTATTTTCTGACCTGTGAATACCATTACTGGAATTTCCGTTCCATTCTGAAATGCCTTTACATCTATAGCTTCACATGGCAATACTGTCTCTTCACTATTATTGGTAAAGGTGAAAAAAGCAGCTACAAGTTCCATGTCGACACCCATACTATCTCCAGATATCACTTTCCCTTCTACAAAGTTCTGTGTGTATTTTGGTTCACTTTCTCCTCCAGAGCAAGCCACCAAAGTCAGCATACATATCAGCATTAATACAATACTACGCACTTTATTCATAAGCATATTCTCCCTTATCTTATTTCTGGTAATGGCAATGTATTTACCGCTTTTATAAATTTCTTCCACAAAGGCGGATAATCATTGCTACCATACCATTCTTTTTCATCTTGTCCATTAAGTCGAACTCTTATTGTCCATTGAGTCCCATCCAGTACTCCTGGATCCACATATTCATCTTTCCATTCCCATAGGCAGCATCGATAAATCCCAGTAATGAACTTCACAAATTCTTCTTCGGATATTTCTGTTTTCATTGCATCTTCAGGATTGGCAAAACCTGGTGCATAAGCGGCTGTATATCTTCCATTATCATTTTCTACCATTATTCTCGAATAACCGCAGAAAAATCCACCAATCTGAAATTCGAAATATTCTGTCTTTGCAAGTTTCTCCTCAAAAGGATACAAGATGTCTTTTTCACAGTCTTTACAATGATGTGTTGGCGTAGGCTCGATGATACAACAACCTCCTAATACCACACTTCCAGAATTTAATTCATCTTCCAATTCAGGAGTAAACGCCGGCATTCCCCATAATATTTTCGCAGTATTGTTTCCGCCACATAACGGACATATTCTATTTGCCATAGTAACCTCCCCTCTAATCAAAAACATTAAAACTGAGGACTTCGTTTTCACATATAATTACTGTTCTATAATAATCCAATTCATCCTCAAATCTATCATCCTCTGCAGCAATAATCAAACATAAGATTCCGTCTTTTGTTTGTGAAGGTTGTTTTACTTCTGTCACAGCGCCAATAATAGTTTCGCTTTCCCCCAAAAAACCATCAAATATTTTGCATTCAGCTCTTTTCCCCAGGATATCATCTGGAATTTTCCTTATACAAGATATTGCGCCTTCTTCGAGGACTTCTGTGGTATTGTTTCTTTCTACAAGGTAAAATTCATTCTGATAATCAACAATTGTAACCACATCATCATTTTTCAGCCTTATTTCTGTTCCTATCTTGTACTTATGGCAAGCTCTAATCAAATCTATTGCAAGAGATTTAATCACATTAGGATTCTCAGATTCTATATATGAACCAGGTACATCAGCCACAAGTTTAAAATCTCCATATGCGCAACTGCATAAATAAAATTCTGGCTGTTCTCTTTTCCATGCAGGACCAATTTTGCATCCCGCATCTCGAAGCAATTTATTAATCTTTTTAATATCCGCAGAAGGCTCTAATTCTCTATTCTCATAAAAATATAGGTATGTCTGTCCATCTTTCGGTGGAATTATTCTCATACAGAGCCTCCTTTCTCTAGGAATCAACGATTTCTTTCAATCTTTCAAGCCATTTAAGCACTGTCCCAGACTTTAGCATTGATAAAATCGTTCCATCGCAAAATCGTTCCCCTCTTACCATTCCCATCAGAAGAGCCAGAATGCCTTGAATATCCATCGTCGATACATCAGCTTCTTCCATGGAGCGTTGTCCCCACTCTATGTCATGCGCTTTTAATATTTCGCCATACTTGGTAAGTTCGTATTCCGGATAATTCTCCTCAATATCATAAATTGCATGTATTAGTTCGTTAACTGTATCTGTATATACCGGGAAAGGAAACTGTATTGGATCATCCATTGTTCCCTTATGCTCTTTATCAATTATAACTTCTCCGAAAGAGTCTGTCTTTAATGGCTCAATTAAAGCTATAAGTTTATCAAATCTCGACATATTCATTCACCTCAAGTTTATCTTTCAATCTAGCCAGACTCTTTTCGATATCTACCACATCAACAAAGAATACAGATACTGTCACATCCCCGTCAGGCCCATAACTATGGAATACAATATCTTTAGAATTTTTCATCTCCTCTGTCACTGGATACAAAAGCCAAATATCCGAAGTATTATATTTCTTTGCATAAGCGAACATTTGATACATATCCGCCTGTGAAATACCATAATTTGCGTCTCGATTGTTATTCAAACGCTTCCATTTCGTATCTAAAACAATCTTATGTCCATCTGGTCTTGTAACAACAATATCCGGGCGTAACGCAAAAATATATCTATCATCCTCTTCAAACAGATAATATTTTCTATCCTGCGTCGAAACATCCCAGCCGCTTTCACCAAGAATCATCACCATGTTCTGAGCCACGAAAGATTCATATACTTTTTCCATCGGAAACAATAATGCCCTAGCATTTGTATCTCCTGAGAAAGTTGAGAAGCTCTTATTCATCAAAAACACTTTAGACCATATCATAATATCTTCGTAATCCTTGGTATTACGATCAATTACCACTTTCGAGAAGTCCTTGATATAATTAGTTGACGATTCAACCAGCTCGAAATATGTGAGTAGCTGGCGAATTATCTTAACGTTCTCAGAACTATTTGATATCTTTTGTAACTTCAAAAGAGTCGCCTTAATAATCCTATTTTCAGGTCGATTTAAGTGAAACTCATCAAAAGCCACATAAAAGCGTTCTTTGTGGGCCATATTCTTTTTTATATGCTCGCTGACCATCAATTTACCTTTGTAGAAATTCAAATTATCTTCCACTCTAATATACGCAGACTTTAACCCACGTCTTGTCAGCTCAGAGACCTGTTGAACATACATATTAATAAAAATCTCATATATGTTCATACTCTCTGTTCGCAAGTTTGCCGAGCTAAATACTTTTCCAGGAAAATCTTTCATACATCGAAGCATGTTGATGAATACTCTGGATGTAGATAACTCCGGATCGTCATCATCCACAAAATCTATCTTAGGCAATACTTGAATTTGATATCCACTTTCTAACTGAATAATTCCAACATAGTTCTTTGCCTGGATTACATCTCCAACGCCTTTTTTGGCATACGCCTTAAAGAAATCAATCGCTTCCGCGTCCTCATTTTCTTCTGGTGTTTGTTTTCTTATGAACTCATCAAATTCCTTGAATTGCTTTTCCGACAAGTATTTTAGATACTTATCTTTCTTATATTCCGGATTGCAAGTGATGACATCAAACTCCTTTACTGTAAGCAGTTTGTCGCTCATATCATCACCACACCTTATTCTTCATCGTTTACTTTTTGACCTTCATCAACCTGTTTCAAAATACCAATATAGCTATCTATGTACTGAAATGCATCCTCGTTAATAGTATATTTTTCTGTCTTTTCTAAGCGACTACGTCCTCTGAATATACTAGCCGGTGCAACAGTCTCGTTGATAATAAACTTATATTTGTTATCAGGCTTTCCGTTGTCTCCTAAAACAAGCTGAATCTTCTCATAATCCTCATAGAAGTATTCCTGTAACAAAGGTATAACGGATTTCTTAAATATGTCCGCCAAAACCGCAATACTAGGATCTTTCTTTAGTTTCATAAAGAATGCATGTCCAATGGTATGTTCTCTATCAAATAAGAATTCAATACGCTGATTGATTGTATTGAGCATGTTTCCAATATTAATAGATTCACCAGCCTGGTATACATTTACACCATTTAATAATCCCGCCTCTGGCATTTTTTCAACAAAACTAAATCTTCTTCTCAGCGCAGTATCCATAAGTGCAATTGATCTATCCGCTGTGTTCATTGTACCAAGAATGTAAACATTGGCTGGCACACTAAACTCCTCGCCAGAATATGGAAGAATTGCGGAAGCCTGCTCATCCATTCCAAGTCTCTTTGTATCTTCGATCAAAGTAATTAATTCTCCAAAAATCTTAGAAATATTACCTCTGTTTATTTCATCAATAATAAATACATAAGGTTTTCTATTTTCCTCAATCTCTGTTCCAATTAGATTTGTATTCTTCTTCATTGCAAGAGAAACCGCATCAGACACCGCCATTTTAGGAACCCTAGCACAAGTCATTCTATGTAGCATCTTTCCTGCATTTATGGACTTTATATCTTCATTAATATCAGTCGCTAACCATGTGACATTTCTGGTTGTCCTATCTTCCTCAACGCCTTCCAATTCAAATGCATCTTCACTTGTAACAACAGCAATACCATTTATTATGCTTCTACTTCCATCGGTTGTAAGAATTAAATCCCCCTTCTTCATATCATTCACAAAACCGTATGCACCTTCTGAGTCCATCCCCCAGTCGATTCGTACACGCTTGTTTTTGAAGCAATCCTCTCTTACTTCCGGTCTGACAGTGACTTTCCAAATGATAGCATCCTTATCAAAATCAAATTTATCCGTCTTGACCTCAATTTTCTTTGCATCGTCACAGAACTTTTTGAAAACGCCCGGTTCTACTCGATAATTCAACTGACTACCATTCGAAGATTCTAAATCAGTATTCTCATTTGACATTACAGGGCGAATTCCCTCAATAAACTCCTCATATCCATAAGACTGATGGAATGTTGTAAATGCAATCCTCCCAGCCGATTTCAGTTCATCATAGCGAGCTTTTACGACTTCGTAGTCTTCATCAGCAACTTCTTCTACAGACTTTTCTTCACATATGGCAACAGCATATACAACTGAATTATATGTTTTTCCAGTCCCTGGAGGGCCATATAAAATCATATTTAAGTTTTTGATTTTTTCTCCGTTTGCCATCTTTAAGACTCCTTTACTTACCATATTTTCGACTGCCTCTTTTAAAGGTTCTCTCATTTTCCATACAAAAGTTCCTTGTTCTTCTTTACCAGCATCCCTACCGTAAAACAATACTGGCCAATAGGAATCTCCACCTTCGTCTCTTTGTCTAACTGGACATTCTGTTTCGTTCTGTACAATTTTGGCTACAGTTCTTGCGTTTGCATTATAATGTCCAAAGGTATTACCATACCTATCAGCAATTTGTTTACAAGTACCGTAGCCTCCCATTATAAACAAATAATATAGCGTATCTAAAAGCTCTCGTTTAACCTTGCTTTCATCGGACAATATCTGTTCATACTGTTCTGCAGTTATGCCTGGATTGTATTCATCCAAGCTTGGCCACCACTTACTCTCTTTTTCGTCTTCCACTGCTGCGTTGTAATATGGCTCCAACTCATATACAGCCTCTATCATGAACTGATATACTTCATATGCAGATTTGCTTCTTACATCATCTTCTGACATCACCTTGCAAATCTGAACCTTCTTATTCTTACTGGTATGTATATCGTCCATTATTTCTTGCGCTGATTTATCCGAAATAATGAGTTGGCCTGGCAATGAACCTCCCACAAAATAGTCAAGTCCTGCTTTTTTCTCAACATTCAATAGCCTAGCATGTCTATAGTATTTTTCTTCAGCAGAAGATTCTTCGTCCTTAACACATTTACTATCCTGAGCTTCAACACTAATCCTTAACTCAAACTGCTTATTCTGTGATTTATCCCTTATTCTTTCAAAAAACACTGACATACTTGTTGGAAGATTAGATTTTGCTTTCATTCTCAACTGTGCCCAGATATACTCCGTCGTCCTTTGGCCTTGGTTAATCCAGCCAGAGATGTCCGTCTTTTCATATCTTGGCATACATCTTTTTATTTCTTCAGAAAATTCTTTAACACAGGTTCTTGCAGCTGATCCAAGCTGCTTATAGAGTTCCATTGCAGATGCTTCGCTGCCTGCCTTTTCAACTGCAGTAAAAAGTTTTCCTTCGTATTCTCCAATAAAATCAAATACACTTCCAAGATCGTATTTTGAAAAGTATTGTTCCAATAACTGCTTCATTCGTGGCGAATATACTTCGTCAACAAACTTTAAGAGGTCATCTATATTAATGTTTCCTTGCTTAGTGGTTATTGAAATATTGTTTTTCATCTCAGAAAAATCCGGTCTTTCCGTTTTTCCAGCAAATTCCCCAGAATATGAGATTCTTCTTTTTACACCATCTGCAACTAAATACATGCAATTCCTGTTCTGGCTATTAGAATAAGCACATGCATGTTGACTTACTAGAGCATTTGGAATTTCATCTCCAACCATCTGTTTTGCAAAACTTACAATATCCTGTTGTGAAAAAAACACATCATCAAGAGTCCAATTGTCTTTCTCTAAACAAGCATCGTAAGCTAACGCTGCTGCCGCAATCCATACGCAATCTATCTTAGTCATCCCGTTTCCGCCTCCTCTGTATATTCACGAATAGTAATAATCATCTTTATAGAGGTATGTTGAAAATTCCACCCTTAGATAACACTTTCCCTAAAATATCATTATATCATAACACCTGCAATTTTCATATTTATTTGTTGATGGGCTAAAAATTATCTAACATATCAAAACGATACTCTAACACCAGCCCTAAAATATCCTCTGGATCCATACAAAATTCATCTGCGACAGCTCGAATCTTATCATCAATCAGATCTATATTCTCCTTTTTGAACCGTTCCAACTCCTCACCCTTTAGTAAAAATTCGCTCACACCATTCGGATAAGCTCCAAGTTTCCTCATAAGTGCTTGTGATGCATAGTTATCAATATCCACTCTTACTCTAAAGAATCTATTTCCAGTAATGGAAGCAATTTTCTTCATAAAAAGAGATAATGCCTCTGTTCCATATCCCTTGTGGCACCATTCTGACCTTAATTCTATCGCAATCTCCCAATCCACCTTACGTAAATCCTTTATTGAACAATAACCAACGTAACTACCAGTTGCACTATCAATGATCGTACATACAAATGCATTCTCACTCATAAAGTCATTCCACAATTCTTCTTTAAACTTTTCTTCC
>JAQXJP010000019.1 GCA_029008875.1 Lachnospiraceae bacterium
AGGTGAGCGTAAAGCGGGTGAACGGCGTTCTGGGAATCACTGTCCCGGATGCGGATATTATTCGCATTTTGACAGCGCTGAATTTTGCACCGGAAATCAACGGGGATGAGCTTACCATTCAGGTGCCGGCATACCGCGAGGATATGGATTCCTATCCGGATGTTGCGGAGGAGGTTATCCGCATGTACGGGTACGACCATGTGACACCTACATTTATGCCTACTGCACAGGTTACCATGGGAGGATTGAACCTTCGTCAGAAGTATGAACTGAAGGTGAAGAGAGCTCTCTGTGCAGCCGGAGCATACGAGGGAATTCATTATTCCTTCTTCTCACCCTCCGATTTGGATCTGTTGAGATTGCCGGAGGATGCCAAGGAGCGCCATGCAATCTCCCTTATGAACCCGATTAATATCGATCTGTCCCTGATGCGCACAACGCTAGCATCCCAGATGCTTTATGCCATCTCACGCAATCAGAAGAAGGGCATTCTGGAGGGCAGAATTTTTGAACTCGGCAATATTTTTGTGGCCAAAGACCTCCCGCTGACCGAGTATCCGGATGAGAGGGAAACTCTTTGTGTGGGCGTGTTCGGAGAGCAGGAGAGCTTTTTCACGCTGAAGGGTCTGGCGGAAAATGTTGCGGATGCGTTGGATATTACTTTTTCCTATAAGCCGACTACAAAATCCTTCCTGCATCCCTACCAGACTGCTGCCGTGTTCTGCAACGGTCAGGAGGTGGGATACCTCGGAAAATTGTCTTATGAGATTCAGGATGAACTGGATATGCGTGTTCCCGCCTATGTGATGGAGCTTGATATGAGAGTGTTATCTCAGTGGTACGGCAAGGAGAGAACCTTCACCCCAATTCCGAGGTTCCCGGAGGAAAAGAGAGATTTCGCATTTGTGGTGGATAAGGATGTCACCTGTGAGTCACTGGAAAACGGAATCAAAGAAGCCTGTGAATTTGTGACGGATGTAAAACTCTTCGATGTCTACGAGGGAATTCAGCTTCCCCACAACAAGAAGAGTATGGCATTTTCCGTTGTGTTCACCCCGCAGGACGAGGAATTTACTTCCAAGGCAGTGGAGGGCTATGTGGACGCTATTTTGGGACATTTGAACGACAGCCTGGGAGTTTCGCTTCGGGCATAGGAGTCGGATATGGATGTAAAAGATTTTTATTATGAATTGCCGGAGGAATTGATTGCCCAGGACCCTTTGGAGGACCGCTCCAGCTCCAGACTGATGGTTCTGAATAAGGATACCGGGGAAGTGACCCACAAGCATTTTACGGATATTTTGTCCTATCTTCGCCCGGGGGATTGTCTGGTAATCAACAACACCAAGGTAATCCCGGCAAGACTGTACGGTGTAAAAGAGGGGACGATGGCCCACATTGAGATTCTGCTTCTGAAACGCAAGGAGAACGATATTTGGGAGACTCTGGTAAAGCCCGGGAAAAAGGCAAAGCCGGGCACAAGAATCATCTTCGGAGACGGGCTGTTGATCGGTGAGGTCATTGATGTGGTGGAGGACGGGAATCGTTTGATTCAGTTCCAATACGAGGGGATTTTTGAGGAGATTCTCGACCGGTTGGGGCAGATGCCCCTGCCTCCCTACATTACCCATCAGCTTCAGGATAAGAACCGCTATCAGACGGTTTATGCCAAGTATGACGGCTCCGCCGCGGCGCCCACCGCAGGGCTTCATTTTACCAAGGAACTGCTCCAGAAGGTGCGGGACATGGGTGTGGACATTGCGGAGGTGACGCTCCATGTGGGGCTTGGCACATTCCGGCCGGTCAAGGTGGACAATGTCCAAGATCACCATATGCATTCGGAATTTTACATGGTGTCCCAGGATGCTGCGGATAAAATCAACCGGGCAAAGGATGAGGGGAGAAGAGTGATCGCTGTTGGTACCACCAGCACCCGAACCCTGGAATCCGCCGCGGATGAGAAAGGAAGATTGAGAGAGACCAGCGGATGGACGGATATTTTCATCTATCCCGGATATCAGTTTAAAGTGATTGACGGGCTGATTACCAATTTCCATCTCCCGGAGTCCACGCTGGTGATGCTTGTATCG
Source organism: Lachnospiraceae bacterium (assembly GCA_029008875.1). Classification (GTDB taxonomy): domain Bacteria; phylum Bacillota; class Clostridia; order Lachnospirales; family Lachnospiraceae; genus Roseburia. The sequence continues at coordinate 2,091 of JAQXJP010000019.1, forward strand.
GCACTGGCCGGAAGAGAACATGTATTGGCAGCCTATGAGGAGGCTGTCCGTGAAAAATACCGCTTCTTTAGTTTTGGGGATGCCATGTTGATTATTTCAGACTTGTAAAATCTCCCAAAGTGTAATATATTATATATGGTTTTTTACACTAATGGGGCAATATGCAGATAGGGAGATTTGAAATGGAAGAAAAGAGAAAGCATAAAAGACTGGATCTTGATGTAAACGTTCAGCTGGAGAGATTGGACGAGGATGGAATCACTACTTTGAAGTACATTCACGTAGATGTTACAGATATTTCCAGAAGTGGTATCGGATTTAAATCACAGCAGGAGCTGGATACAGGAACATACTACGATACCAAGATTCAGATTTGGACCAAGGAAGTGGTGGATGCGGTCATCGAGATCGTTCGTCGCGAGAAGAAGGAGGACGGCACATATTCCTATGGCGGAATCTTTATCGGAATGACAGATACCGATGCACTCAAGATTGATATCTATCAGATTTTCAATGATTTATAAAAATTGGGGCTGCTTTTGGCAGCCCTGTTTTTGTATTTGCGACAATAAAATGAGAGAGAGAATAACATGCAGTTAGGTGAAACATATCAGGTGAAAAAAGTAAAATGTCCCCACGATATCAAAGTGTCCGTTCCCGGTTCCAAGAGTATCACGAACCGGGCTCTGTTGCTTGCCGCTTTGGCGGAGGGAAAATCCGTGTTGCGGGGAGTGTTGTTCAGCGATGATTCCCGGCATTTTTTGCAGGCATTGACAGAGTTGGGCTTTTCCGTGACTGTGGATGAGGAACAGTGCTGTGTGACCGTGGAGGGTTGCGGTGGAAAAATCCCGTGTGCAGACGAGGCGACCATTTTGGAATCCTCTCCCGAGCATCCCATCGCTTCCGTCTATGTGGGAAGCGCTGGGACAGCAGCGAGGTTTCTGACTGCCTTTCTGGGGCTCTCCCGGGGATATTATCGGATGGATGCCTCCGAACAGATGAAAAAGCGTCCTATGCGGGAACTGCTGGAGGCACTGGAGGAGATTGGAGCAAAAATACGGTATGAGGAGGAACCCTATCATTTTCCCTTTGTCATCGGTTGTCCGGAGTGGAAAAAACAGAAGGTGACGGTGGATGTGGACAAGAGCAGTCAGTTTCTGAGTGCCCTTTTGATTTCTTCCGTTCTGTCGCCCAAGGATTTTAAAATCCAGGTGATTGGGAATCATGGCATGGCGTATGTGGATATGACGGTGGTTATGATGGAGCAATTTGGCGTGAGCGTGGGCCGGGATGAGCGCGGACGATTTGCCATCGACTGCGGGCAAAAATATTGCAGTTTGGACTACCAAATTGAGCCGGATATCTCTGCTGCATGTTATTTCTATGCCATGAGTCCTCTACTTAAGGTGAAGTCTCAGGTGAACCATGTGCATTTCGGCTGTCTTCAGGGGGATATTCGTTTCCTTGAGGTGTTAAAAGACATGGGATGCGGCCTGGAGGAAGCTGCTGAGGGAATTGTTGTGACACCTCCCGACGGAAAGATGATGGGAGGATGGTTTGATTTGTCCTCCTTCTCCGATCAGACGCTGACTCTCGCCGCCATTGCACCTTATGCGGACAGCAAGGTGACCATTGCAAATGTGGGACATATCCGCATGCAGGAGTGTGACCGGATCGAGGCCATCCTGCACAATTTGAAGGCTATGGGGATCGCGGCTTCCGAGGAGGATGGAACCATCGAAATCCAGCCGGGGGAACCCAAGACAACAAAAATAGCAACCTATGAGGATCATCGGGTTGCTATGTCATTTGCTCTGTGCGGTCTCGTGACGGAGGGGATTGAGATTGAGAATCCCTCCTGTTGCAGAAAAACCTTTGAAAACTACTTCGAGGTATTGGAGAGTGTATATTAGGGACGTTCCTTTTGTCACGGCCATCGCCCTTTGGCTCGGGGAAGTGCTCTTGCCACGGGCATACAGGACATTTGCTTCCGCTGCGCCTGCCACCCACTCCGGCAGACTCCCGGCGGAACCTATTTGTACAAATCTTGTTTTCTGACGGCTTGTCTGTGCTTTTTATTATTCTTATAGTACGCCAAAACGTGGACACCCCGGCGTATTTGTTTGTCAGGGACGGAGTATTTCTGCAGAATGCTTACTGGCTCTTGACGTGTCCGGACACTGATACCACCGCGGCGAGGACCTGTTTGACCGAAGGGAGTTCCACAGCCGCGGTTATCTTCATAAAAAAAGTGGACGGACACGTCTTAGAGCCAGTTAGTGTTCGAAGCCTTACTCCGCCCCTGGCAAACAAAGGCGTCGGGGTGTTCACGAGTTGTCGTACAATAATTTGAAGCACAGACTGTGCCTAGAAAACTACGATTCACAAAGCGGTTCCGCCGGGAGTCTGTCGGAGTGGGTGGCAGGCGCAGCGGCAGAAATCTACAGGCCCGTGGCATAGAGTGTCCGCCGGGCCAAAGGGCGATGGTCGTGACAAAAGGAACGTCCCTAGCGTTTGTAAACTCGGTAGCCCTGGGTGATTAACAATTGCTCTGCAAGGGATCGCGCATTCTCATCGTTGAATTCGATGCGGAGTACACCATCCTCGAATTCACGGTTGTTGATGATGCCGATATTCTTGATGCTGATGGAATTCTCAGCGAGAATCGCCACGGTGGGAGCGAGGCTTCCGGCCTCATCCGGCAGGTCCATATACAGTTCATATACGGATCCTGTGCTTTTTGCCTTGGTGATGGCGATAGAATCCCGGTAGTCCTTGGCACTATGGAAATAGTCCAGCATTTCCTGCTCATCATTGGAGCGGATCATATCTCGAATCAATTCCAACTCATCCATGTACAAATCCATGAGGCACAAAAGCTGCTTGCGGTTGGAACAGCAGATGTTTTGCCACATGACAGGTGAGGAGGAGGCAATTCTTGTGATATCCTTAAAACCTCCGGCAGCGATGGCCTTCATGGTCTCGTCCTCCGTGTCGATTTTTTTCACCAGATTCACCAGAGAGTACGCAATCATATGCGGGAGATGGCTGATGGCCGCCGTGGCGTAGTCGTGGGCCTCATAGTCCAGCACCATGGGAATGGAACCCAGCTCCAGCACGAAATTCCGGAATTCATCAATCTTCTCCGCCGGTGTGGTGGAGGTGGGGGTAATAATGTAGTAGGCATTTTCCAACAGGTATTCGTTGGCGTTGAGAATGCCGGTCTTTTCGGATCCGGTCATGGGGTGTCCGCCGATGAAATTGTCCTCCATGTCAAGCTCTACGACCCGTTTATGGATTTCCGATTTGGTACTTCCCACATCCGTGATCATGCAGGTGGGCTTGATGACGGATTTTAACTTTTCCAAATAGGTCAGGTTTTTCTGAACCGGTGCACATAAAAAGATATAGTCGCATTCTGCAAATTCTTCCATGGAAAGCAGCTTGGAATTGCAGATGATTCCCTCCCTGTAAGCTTCGATTACGGTACTTTCATGTCCGGCAGTTGCATATATTCTTACATCCGGGTGATTGGATTTCAATTTCTTGGCAATGGATCCGCCGATTAAGCCAAGTCCGATAAATCCAACAATGTCAAATCCCATAATGTTTCCTCCAAAATATTTGATATTTCTATTGTACTATATTTTGGTAGAGCGTCAAACAGAAAATGTACAGACAATTTGCATAAAACAGTTGTAAAAATCAGAGAAAATTAGTAGAATATAACCATATTAATATTGCGGGAGGGTTTTTACATGAATGTTTACACAACGGACAGGATTCGCAACGTAGTTTTGCTCGGACATGGTGGTTGCGGTAAGACGTCATTGGTCGAGGCGATGGCCTATTTGGCCGGTATTACCAAGAGGATGGGGTCAGTTTCGGAAGGTAATACCATCAGCGATTATGACAAGGAAGAGGCCAAGCGGCTTTTTTCCATTCATACCTCGGTGATTCCGATTCCATGGCAGGATTCCAAAATCAACATTCTCGATACACCCGGCTTTTTCGACTTTGTGGGGGAAGTGGAAGCAGCCGCAAGTGTGGCCGACGCAGCGATTATTGTTGTCTCCGGAAAGAGCGGAATTGAGACAGGAACCAAGCGTGCGTGGGAGATTTGCGAGAAGTATCATCTGCCGAGATTTTTCTTTGTGACGGATATGGATATCGACAATGCAAGCTTCCGCCAGGTGGTACAGGATCTTCAGGAGTTGTACGGTAAGAAAATTGCACCGTTCCATCTGCCGATTCGCGAGAACGGAGAATTTGTAGGATATGTCAACGTGATTCAGCAGAAGGCCAAGAGATGGAAGCCGGACGGAACCATTGAGAAGAGCGATATGCCGGATTACTCCTTCGAAAATCTGGGAATCTGCCGTGAGGCTTTGATGGAGTCCGTTGCAGAGATTTCTGAGGAGTTTATGGACCGATACTTTAACGGGGAGGAATTCTCCGAGGATGAGATTCGTCAGGCGCTCCGCTCCAACGTGGCGGATGGCTCCATCGTTCCGGTACTTATGGGATCCAATACCATGGCGCGGGGGGTGTACACTCTGCTGTGCGATATTGTAAAGTATCTTCCGAGCCCGGAGAAGCGCAAATGTGCCGGAATTAAGACTCAGTCCAACGAGGTGTTCGACGCGGATTACGATTTCTCCAAGCCCAAATCCGCTTACGTGTTCAAGACAATTGTGGATCCCTACATCGGCAAGTATTCTCTGATCAAGGTGAATTCCGGTGTCTTGAAGCCGGATGATGTGCTGTTCAATTATCACAGGGATTGTGAGGAGAAGATCGGCAAGCTCTATGTCCTCCGCGGAAGCAAGGTGGAGGAGGTGCCGGAGCTTCACGCGGGAGATATCGGTGCTTTGGCAAAACTGGCAAACACCCTGACCACCGATTCTCTCTCCACCAAGGCCAACCCGGTTGCTTACCTTCGCGCCAACATTTCCAAGCCCTATGTATCCATGAGATACAAGGCCAAGAATAAGGGGGATGAGGATAAGATTAGCCAGTCCATCCAGAAGCTTCTGATGGAAGATTTGACACTTCGCCATGTGAATGACGCGGAGAACGGTCAGACCCTGTTGTACGGAATGGGTGATCAGCATCTGGAGGTAGTTGCCAGCGTATTGCTTGAGAAGTACAAAGTGGAAATCGAATTGATGCGTCCAAAGGTTGCTTTCCGTGAGACCATACGCAAGAAAGCGGACGTGGAATACAAGTATAAAAAGCAGTCCGGCGGACACGGTCAGTACGGGCATGTCAAGATGACCTTCGAACCCTCCGGGGATTTGGATACACCGTACATTTTCGACCAGTGCGTAGTGGGCGGTGCGGTTCCGAAGAACTTTTTCCCCGCAGTGGAGAAGGGTGTTGCGGAGTCCGTCAAGAAGGGACCATTGGCTGCATATCCCGTTATCGGGGTTAAGGCGGTACTCTACGATGGTTCTTACCACCCGGTAGATTCCTCCGAGATGGCGTTTAAGGTTGCAACACAGCAGGCGTTCAAGAAGGGATTTTTGGAGGCTTCCCCTGTTTTGCTTGAGCCTATAGCGGAACTGAAAATAATTGCTCCGGATGCGTATACCGGAGACATTATGGGGGATCTTAATAAGAGAAGAGGCCGAGTGTTGGGAATGAACCCCATCGAGAATGGTTACCAGGAGATTGTGGCGGATATTCCTTATCTGGAATTGTACGGATACAATACGGTGCTTCGTTCTATGACGAGCGGTAGCGGCACCTTTTCTTATGAGTTTGCTCGCTATGAACAGGCGCCGGAGGAGATTGCATCCAAAGAAATCGCCGCGAGAGCGAACAAACTTGTGGATATTGAAGAATAGGAGAAGAAGAACCCTATGAGAAGGCCTGCAAAGTTTCTGCTTGCCGTAGGTGCAGTATTGTGCATAGGGGGAATTGTTGTATTTTCAAGTTCGAAGATGAACCAAAAGGAGCTTCCTGAGGCAGAGGATGGGTCTCAGGAAGTTTCCATGTCCATCGATTGTGTGGCGAATGTTTTGAATTACAATTACACCTCTATGGATTATCGGGACCAGACGATTCGCCCCCTGAAGGATTGCGAGTTCTCTTTTTTGGACGAATTGAATATCCCGGGAATGCCGGAGACAAAGGAAGAAGATTTAGCGAAAAACTATATATACAGCGTGGCGCAGTGCCCTCAGGGACTTTGCTTCACCGATGAATACATGTTGATTACATCCTATTCAGAGGAGGATGATTGTCTTGGGGAATTGATGGTGTTTGACCGGGAGAGCGGGAGATATCTTGTGACCCTTGGTATGGATTCGGAAAGCCATTTGGGTGGAATCGCTTTTGACGGGAAGAATGTGTGGGTATGTAATTCCTCCCAAAAAACGCTGGAGCGCTTGTCCTACGATTTCATTCAGCTGATGGCTACGGAGAACGAGGGTGATGTGGTGGATGCTTCCGAGGTGGTGGACATTTACGATATCGGGAACCGCCCCTCCTGTGTGACCTTCTATCGCGGCCGAATCTGGATCGCCACATTCCACGCCTATCAGAACGGGGAGGCGGTGGCCTACCACTATGACAGCAACAAAGATACCCTGATACAGTTGAGTGAGTATGAGATTCCGCCCAAGGTGCAGGGAATTACTTTCGCCGAGGACGGGACCGTATATTTGAGCTGCTCCTACGGGAGGAAGCAGAGCTCCTACATTAAGAGATATGATTCCGTGGCCTCCATGGCGGCAAAAACCAAACGGCCCAGCGCCCAGGTGGAGATGCCTCCGGGCTCCGAGGAGATTGTGCTCAGCAACGGGGCATTATATGTGGTTTTTGAGTCCGCCGGGGAGAAATATCTGGAGGGGACTGACGGAAAAGGAACCAGTCTGTCCCCCATCAATAAGATTTTGAAAATAGAAGTGGATTCGTTCTAACAGATTTTCATCATTTGCAGGATTTTTCTGGCTTTCTGTTGTTCTTCCGGCGAGAGGTTGGCAATCAGGATTTCTGAGATCAGTTTTACCTCTTCGCTGTTGAACTGAATATTCTTCTTTTTTGCATCCTGGATGCTTGCCATCATGAAGGGCATTGCCTCATTCATGCTGGTGGGCATTTTTTTGTTGGAAAAAGCGTGGATAAAATCAAATTTTTCCGGGGAAATTCCCTGTAATATCGGATTGTTTAGGATGTCTGGATCAAGCAATCGAATCTCCTAATGGAACATAGCGTCATAACTTTCCATAACACTGAACAGATTAAGCAGATTATCAATGGTTTCCCGCTCCCGTTCGTTGCAGTAGGGCTTGAGTGCCTCGCACATATCCATGCGTATTTCCCCGGGACTGCGGTGTTCCTGTGCACTCAGGGAATTCTGGGAATTGCTCAGCTCCCTTGTGAACTGCTGCAGCTCCAGGAACATGATAAGCATATGAAGTTGTTGTTTCTTGGAATCCTCAACAAAGGGAAGCATGGTTTTTATCATCTGTAGTTCTTTGGTCTGCATTTTTCTGTCGTATTCGGTAAAGAAATTTGCTGCTTCCATATTTTTTGTTTTTTTCTATATATTATGAAAACCGATGGCACAATATGATTATTTGGGAATATGATAGTTTGTGAATTGCTTTTGCAATGCGCGAAAGGAAGGAAAATATCATGGGAAAAATTGTGATTGCTGACAACACCGTGTTTGAGATTGATGAGGAGTGCGTGAAAAAGAATCCGCCGCCCAAGGAATGCGATATCTACAAGTATCTGGAGCAGCCACCCAACGAGGAGAAGAAGTAGGGACGTTCCTTTTGTCACGGCCATCGCCCTTTGGCTCGGGGCTGTTTCTCCGCCTCAAAAATACCCCAACCGACGCCGCTGTGTCCCCCACAGTACCCGGCGGGACCACTTTGGAGATCGTAGTTTTCTAGGCGCAGTCTGTGTTTCTAATTTGCTGTACGACAACTCGTGAACACCGCGACGCCTTTGTTTGCCAGGGGCGGAGTAAGGCTTCGAACACTAACTGGCTCTAAGACGTACCCGTCCACTTCTTTTATTACAATAACCGCGGCTGTGGAACTCCCTTCGGTCAAACAGGTCCTCGCCGCGGTGGTATCAGTGTCCGGGTACGTCAAGAGCCAGTAAGCATTCTGCAGAAAAACTCCGTCCCTGACAAACAAATACGCCGTGGTGTCCACGTTTTGGCGTACTGTAAAAATGAAAAGAAACACAGACAAGCCGCTAGAAAACAAGATTGTACAAACAGGTCTCGCCGGGTACTGTGGGGGACACAGCGGTGTCAGTTGGGGTCCGCCAGTGATAGAGAAGGACAGCCCCGAGCCAAAGGGCGATGGCCGTGACAAAAGGAACGTCCCTACGAAAAGGAGGCTGCACGCGTGCAGCCTCCTTGGTATGCTAGAAGCAGTTGTTATTTCCGCAACCGTTGTTGCATCCGCATCCGCATCCGTTATTCCAGTTGTTGCCCCATCCGCCACAGAAAAGGAGAAGGATGATGATCCACATGCAACTGTTGTTATTATCGCATCCGCCGTTGTTGAAGAAAGATGAACCACCATTATTGCAGCAGCAACTCAAGAGCAGGATAATCCAAATGATTGAATTGCAGCCTCCTTCGTTACATCCACAGTTTGTTGCAGCCAAATCACTCATAGGTGACCTCCATAATTATTTTTTACAATAACATTCTATGAATGGGAATGAAGTGTGTTACAAAAATAAAAAAATATTGACTATTTTGCTTTAAAGCACTAAACTTTTTGAAAAGTATATTTAAGTGTTTTTCAGGAAGAGGTGTTGTTATGAGAAATGTAGTGATGAACGGAAAAACAAACTTATTGCAGTTGGAGGAGCATTTTTATCAGTTGGCGGATGTGGCGGAGCCGAATACCTTCCGCAATCTGTTTCCCTACGATGAAATTCCGAAGATCGCATTCAACGATCGCATTGTGCCTCATAATATGCCGGAGGAGATTTGGATAACGGATACCACATTTCGAGATGGTCAGCAGTCCAGAGCTCCATACACCACGGAACAGATTGTGACAATCTACGATTATTTGCATCGTCTGGGCGGTCCGAAGGGGAAAATCCGCCAGAGTGAATTTTTCCTCTACAGCAAAAAGGACCGGGATGCGGTATACAAATGTCTGGAGAGGGGCTACGAGTTCCCGGAGGTCACCGCATGGATCAGAGCCAGCAAGAAGGATTTTGAACTGGTCAAAGAGATTGGGCTTCGTGAGACCGGAATCCTGGTGAGCTGCTCGGATTATCATATTTTTTACAAGATGAAGATGACCCGCCGAGAGGTGATGAACATGTATCTCGGGGTCATTCGGGAGTGTCTGGAGACCGGAGTCAGCCCCAGATGCCATCTGGAGGATATTACCAGATCCGATATCTACGGTTTTGTGATTCCGTTCTGCCTGGAATTGATGAAATTGATGGATGAGTATAAGATTCCCATCAAGGTTCGGGCCTGCGATACCATGGGATTCGGTGTGAACTTCCCGGGTGCAGTGATTCCCCGAAGTGTTCCGGGAATTATCTACGGACTTATGACCCACGCCGGGGTTCCTTCCGAATTGATTGAATGGCACGGACACAATGATTTTTACAAGGCGGTTAACAACTCCACCACAGCGTGGCTGTACGGGGCGAGTGGGGTGAACTGTTCCCTCTTCGGAATCGGGGAACGTACCGGAAATACGCCTCTGGAGGCCATGGTGTTTGAGTACGCACAGCTTCGGGGAACCTTGGATGGCATGGATACCACGGTGATCACGGAACTGGCGGAGTATTTCGAGAAGGAGCTTGGCTATGTGCAGCCTTCCAGGACTCCGTTTGTGGGGCGCAACTTTAATGTCACCAGAGCCGGAATCCATGCAGACGGACTGTTGAAGAATGAGGAAATCTACAATATCTTCGATACCGGAAAATTCTTAAATCGCCCGCCTCTTGTGGCGGTTTCCAACACATCGGGACTTGCGGGAATCGCACACTGGATTAACAATTACTATCACCTTCCCGAGGAGCGCAGGATTGATAAGTCCTCCCCGATTGTGGCAAGGGTGAAGGAATGGGTGGACAAGGAGTATGAGGAAGGCCGAATCACGGTCATCACGGATAATGAGTTGGTGGTTCAGATCACTAATGCTTGCAAGGAACTCAATATTATGTTGTAATATCAGATAGATTGGACCAAAGGAGAACGGATTATGGAAAAGATTAAGATGACAACCCCACTGGTAGAGATGGACGGAGATGAGATGACCAGAATACTCTGGAAGATGATTAAGGAGGAATTGTTGCTTCCTTTTATCGATCTCAACACGGAGTACTACGATCTGGGGCTGGAGGAGAGAAATAGAACGAACGACCAGGTGACGGTGGATTCCGCCAATGCGACAAAAAAGTACGGTGTTGCAGTGAAGTGTGCAACCATCACACCCAACGCGGCCCGCATGACGGAGTATGGCCTCAAGGAGATGTGGAAGAGCCCCAACGGCACCATCCGCGCAATGCTTGACGGCACCGTTTTTCGTGCGCCCATCGTGGTGAAGGGAATCGAGCCCAACGTGAAGACTTGGAAAAAGCCCATTACCATCGCAAGACATGCCTACGGTGACGTGTACAAAGCTTCCGAGATGAAGATTCCGGGACCGGGAAAAGCGGAGCTTGTGTATACTGCGGAGGATGGAACCGAGACCAGAGAGCTGATTCACAACTTTACCGGAGCGGGAATCATTCAGGGACAGCACAACTTGTGTGATTCCATTGAGAGCTTTGCTCACAGCTGCTTCAAGTACGCGCTGGACACCAAGCAGGATTTATGGTTCTCCAGCAAGGATACCATCTCCAAGAAATACGATCACACCTTTAAGGACATTTTCCAGGAGATCTATGACGCGGAATATAAGGAGGCTTTTGAAAAAGCAGGCATTACCTATTTCTACACCCTGATTGATGATGCGGTTGCCCGTGTTATGAAATCGGAGGGCGGCTTTATCTGGGCATGCAAGAATTATGACGGTGATGTGATGAGTGATATGATCAGTTCCGCCTTCGGCTCCCTCGCCATGATGACCTCCGTTCTGGTATCCCCGGACGGATATTATGAGTATGAAGCAGCCCACGGAACGGTGCAGAGACATTATTATAAGCATCTGAATGGGGAGGAGACCTCCACCAATTCCGTGGCAACCATCTTTGCGTGGAGCGGAGCGCTTCGCAAGAGAGGAGAGCTGGATTCCAACGAGGCACTGATGAAATTTGCAGATGCCCTGGAAGCTGCATGTATAGGAACCATTGAGTCCGGTAAGATGACCAAGGATCTCGCACTGATTACCACCATCGAGAATCCGGTTGTTCTCAACAGCCAGGGCTTCATCAAGGCAATCCGCAGTGAGTTGGAAAATATTCTCGCATAATCATTTACATTTAGGAACCCAAAGGAGACTGTGTCGTTGCAGTCTCCTTTTTTGACAAAAATTTAACACATTGACAGAAGATTTGGATAATTCTATAATAATTACATATTTATTTTTGCGAAATAAAAGGGGTTAGGAGGCTTTTTCCATGGAAAAGGGGATATCACAGGCTGTCATTCGGAGAATGCCTAGATATTATCGCTATTTGGGAGAGTTGCTGGAAAATGGTGTGGAGCGCATCTCATCCAACGATTTGAGTAATCTTATGAAAGTTACCGCGTCGCAGATTCGTCAGGACCTCAACAATTTTGGTGGGTTTGGACAGCAGGGGTACGGTTACAATGTGAAGTTTTTGTACGATGAGATTGGCAAGATCATGGGACTGAATTGCCGTCATGACATCATTGTGATTGGAGCCGGCAATCTGGGACTTGCTCTGACCAATTACGCCAAATTTGAAAAGCTGGGATTTGTGATTACCGCTTTGTTTGATATCAACCCCAAACTGAAAGGGACCAAGGTCCGCGGTATTCCAGTGTATATGATGGATGAGCTGGAGAAGTATTGCAAGAACCATTCCATCGACATCGCGGCCCTCACCATACCCAAGGATTCCGCCACAGAGGTGGCTCAAAAACTGGTGGATCTGGGAATCCGGGCAATCTGGAATTTCGCCCATGTAGATTTGGATGTGGGGGAGGATGTAATCGTGGAGAACGTTCATCTGTCGGATAGTTTGATGCAATTGTCATACAACATTGTCAAGAATACCGCAAATGAGTAGACACAGGAGGAAATCCGATGAGCTGTGAGAGTGATTTCCTTGCTGCATTAAAGGGGAAGAAGGTTCCCATCCTAGTGCTGGATCAGAAATGGCACAGATTGTTTGCCATTCATGGGAAGCCGGAGGAGATTAAGGAACTGGAGGCTTTGCTCAATTCCCTTTTAGCCAGGCAGGGCAAATTGAATAACGAACTGAAAGAAATGAAGAAGATTAAGGCCAAACTCATGAGCAATATCGTGGAAAATATGGACGATAATGACCATGAGGCTGCGGAGTCCAGAGAGAAGCAGCTGTCCGACGACCGAAGGCTGATTGATGAGATTAATGAGAAATCGGAGCAGTACGAGGAAGAACTGATGGAACTTCCGGAGAAGATTCGCTCTGTGAACGAGCAGCTGATGCTGAAAAGTATGGACTATTTCTATGAGAAGATTCGAATCAACAAGGAGGAATCCAAGGAGATTGAAGAGTGGATTCAACAGGTTCGCATTGATTTGAAGAAGAATATTATCCGGAAACAGAATCGGGATATCAACAACAAAGAGATGTATGCTTATCTCCATGACATACTGGGGCCGGAAGTGCTGAATTTATTCGATTATCAGTATGAGGATGGACAGCGACAGGAGGATACTCAATCTTGAAATATCTTGTGACAGGAAAAGAAATGAAGCTTCTTGACCAAAATACCACGGACGCTTTCTCGGTGCCGGCACAGGTGCTGATGGAGCAGGCTGCCATGGTTTTTGTGCAGAAGCTTTTTTCCATTGGCAGAACGTGGAATAAAGTATTGATTCTGTGCGGAAACGGGAACAACGGTGCGGACGGAGTTGCCGTCGCCCGGCTGCTGAATCAGGGAGGCACAGAGGCTGTCGTCTGCCGAATCGGGGAGGGCAATGAATCGGAACTCATGAAATTGCAGTCAGCCATCTACCAATCTTACCATTTTCCGGAAGTTTCTTGGGAAAATGTGGATATTGAGGCATATGATTGTATTGTGGATGCCATCTTCGGCATCGGTCTGTCCAGACCCATCCGGGGCAATGCAGAACAGGTAATCAGCCGGGCGAATGAAGCGGATGCCTACAGGGTGGCTCTTGATATGCCCTCCGGAATCTCCGCCGACAGCGGGGAAGTGTTGGGGAACGCCTTTTTGGCGGATGCCACGGTTACTTTTTCCTTCGGAAAAATCGGACAGTATCTGTGGCCGGGAAATGAATATTGCGGGAATGTGATGGTGGCACCCATGGGAATCACCCAGGACAGCTGGCTGGAGCGAAAACCCCGTTTCGCCACATTGGAGCAGGAGGACTTGAGCCTTCTCCCCAGGAGAAGTGCCCATTCCAACAAAGGTACCTACGGCAAGCTGCTGATTGTGGCCGGAAGCGTCGATATGGCGGGAAACGCTGCACTGTGCGCAAAGGCTGCCTATCGGATGGGAGTTGGAATTGTTAAGATTTTCACCCCGGTGGAGAATCGCCAGGCTTTATTCTCCCTTGTGCCAGAGGCTATTCTATCCACCTATGACAAAACTGTGGACGAAAAAAAATTGATTGAGGATCTGAAGTGGGCAGATGCGCTGGTGATCGGACCGGGAATCGGCACCGGCGAAAATGGGGCGAAGATGTTGGATGTTGTCCTTGAGAACACCTCCGTTCCCGTGCTTTTGGATGCGGATGCACTCAACATTATGGCGCGAAGTACCGAGCGATTTTTGCTGCCTCACACAGACATGGTAATCACACCTCACCTGGGGGAGATGGCTCGTCTTACCGGGGATGCGGTGAGTTATATCCAAAACAATCTGACAGAAGTGGCAGAAAATTTTGCCAATCAGTACGATTTAGTGTGTGTGCTCAAAGATTTTCGAACCGTCACCGCCATCCCTTACGGCCTTACCTATATCAATACGAGTGGCAATCACGGGATGGCGACAGCGGGAAGCGGGGATGTGCTCTCCGGCGTGATCGGTAGTCTGTTGGCCCAGGGAATGTGTGCCAAGAATGCGGCTCCTCTTGGAGTGTTTGTCCACGGACTTGCCGGTGATATCTGCCTGCAGAGGCAGAGCGCAGCTTCCGTAATGGCCTGTGATCTCGCTGATGCGATCCGCGAGATTTCAAAATAGTTTTTTTCTCTTTCCATGAATACATTTTTGATGGTCGGCAATACTCTAAATAGAAATAAATATTTGGAGATATGCGATGGTTGTTCAAAGAGGAGATATCTATTACGCAGATTTGAGACCTGTTGTCGGCTCGGAGCAGGGCGGGATCCGTCCGGTTTTGATCGTTCAAAACGATATTGGAAACAAACACAGTCCCACCGTGATATGTGCGGCAATCACGTCCCAGATGAACAAGGCGAAATTGCCCACTCATGTGGAACTACAGAGCGATGTGTATGATTTGGCCAAGGATTCGGTTGTTCTGCTGGAACAGCTTCGAACCATTGACAAAAAGAGATTGAAGGATAAAGTGTGTCATTTGGATGGTCAGATTCTGGAAAAAATCGATAAAGCCCTTGAGATTAGTCTTGAATTAATTACATAATCTTGACGAAAAAGGGATTGAAATGATAAAATTTTGCTGTTTTAATATAGTGAAAAGGAGAAAGTAATGGACGACACAGGTAATCCTAAATCGAAAAAGACCCTTTCCAAAAAATGGAAACGTTTTTGGGGAGGCATACATAACGGTGAAGATGTAACCGAAGAGGAAATCATCTCCATGGTCAACGAGGGACATGAACAGGGAGTTCTGTTGGCTCAAGAGGCTGAGATGATTCACAATATTTTTGAGTTTGGTGATAAGGAAGCAAAGGATATCATGATTCATCGCAAGAATGTGATTGCGATTGACGGAAATCTCTCTTATACCGATGCGGTCGGTTTTATCGTGGAGAACGGCAGAAGCCGTTATCCGGTTTATGACGGTGACATAGACAACATTATCGGTGTATTACATATCAAGGACGCTTTTGCGTTTTCTCAAAGGAACGAATTGTTTCGTACCTCTATCAAGGATATTCCCAAGTTAATCCGCGATGTTGAGTTTATTCCCGAGACCATGAACATTAATACCCTGTTTACCCGGATGCAGTCCGAGAAAAATCATCTTGTTATCGTTGTGGATGAGTACGGACAGACCGCCGGGATTGTTGCCATGGAGGATATTCTGGAGGAGATTGTGGGCAATATTGAGGATGAGCACGACGAGGAGGAGAAGACCATTTCCATCTCGGCGGACGGCAGCTTCCTTATGGACGGGATGACAAGTTTTGAGGATGTGGTGAAGGAGTTATCCCTTCCTGTGGATGCGGATTCCTTCGAGACATTAAACGGATTTTTGATTTCTTTGCTTGGCAAGGTTCTTGGGGACGGTGAGACGGCCACAATCAACGCGTACGGCTACTGCTTTGCGATTCAGAAGGTGGAGGATAACCGAATCATGGATGTGCTGATTACCAAATCGGCTGAGCAATCTCAGTCCCTTGCACAAGCGGATAAAGAATGATAGAATAAAAATTAGAAACTATTAGAAAAGAGGTTAAGATTATGTCAGGACATTCGAAATTTGCGAATATCAAGCATAAGAAAGAAAAAAACGATGCGGCAAAGGGTAAGATTTTTACCATGATCGGCAGGGAAATTGCCGTTGCCGTTAAGGAAGGCGGACCGGATCCATCCAATAATTTCAGACTTGCGCAGGTCATTGCGAAGGCTAAGGCCAACAATGTGCCCAATGATACCATTGAGCGCGGAATTAAAAAGGCTGCCGGAGAGGGCGGCGGCGTCAATTACGAAACCGCTACCTACGAGGGATACGGACCATCCGGAACCGCGATTATCGTAAAATGTCTGACCGACAACAAGAATCGTACTGCGGCCAACGTCCGCAATTGCTTTACCAAGGGACACGGAAGTATCGGAACCCAGGGATGCGTCTCTTACATGTTCGATGAGAAGGGGCAGATTATTATTGACAAGGAAGAGTGTGAGATGGATGCGGATGATCTCATGATGTTGGTTCTCGATGCCGGGGCAGAGGATTTTGCCGAGGAGGAGGACAGCTTTGAGATTATTACAGATCCCGCTGATTTTGAGGCGGTGGAGAAGGCTGTTGCGGAGGCCAATATCGCCACTGTATCCGCAGAGGTTACCATGATTCCGCAGAATTATGTCTCACTGACGGATGAGACCGACATTGTTAATATTCAAAGAATCCTTGATCTTTTGGAAGAGGATGATGATGTTCAGGAAGTATATCATAACTGGGATGAGTAAAATTCACCAATAGGAGGGGGAACTATGAAGAAAATCCTTTTTGCAGCATCTGAATGTGTACCATTTATCAAGACCGGCGGCCTTGCCGACGTATGTGGTGCACTGCCGAAGGAATTTGACAAGGAATACTGGGATGTCCGTGTGGTAATTCCCGATTACAATTGTATTCCGGAGCATTTCCGCAATCAGTTTGAGTATGTATCTCATTTTTGGATGGATGCCGGACCGTACATTCGCGGAAAATATGTGGGTATTCTGCAGTACAAGCTGGATGGAATTACCTACTATTTCATTGACAATCAGGATTACTTCAGAGGATTTTCTCCCTATGGTGATATTCGCTTCGATATCGAGAAATTTGTATTCTTCGATAAGGCGGTCTTGTCCATGCTCAAACATATCGATTTTAGACCGGACATTATCCACTGCCATGACTGGCAGGCCGGCCTTATTCCCGTGTATCTGAAGAACGAGTTTGCCGCAGATTCCTTCTACTGGGGAATCAAGTCCATTATGACCATCCACAATCTGAAGTTCCAGGGAATTTGGGATATCAAGACCATGCAGGGGCTCACCGGATTCTCGAGGAATCTGTTTACCCCGGATAAGTTGGAATTCCAGAAGGATGCCAATATGCTGAAGGGCGGACTGGTATATGCGGATTATATCACCACCGTCAGCGATACATATGCTCAGGAGATTCAGACGGATTATTACGGGGAAGGCTTAAATGGATTGCTCTCAGCCCGGCATTTTGATATGCAGGGAATTGTGAACGGAATTGATTATCAGGTTTACAATCCGGCCACCGACCCGAAGATCTACGAGAATTATGATGCGGAAACCTTCCGTAAGAAAAAAGCGGTAAATAAGGAACGCCTGCAGGCGGATTTGGGCCTTGCCGTGGACAAAAGAAAATATATGATCGGATTAATTTCCCGATTGACGGATCAGAAAGGGCTCGACCTAATCAGTCACGTGATGGATCGTCTGGTTGACGATTTCACGCAGATTGTGGTTATCGGAACCGGCGAGGGGCGCTACGAGAATATGTTCCGCCATTACGCGTGGAAGTATCCGGACCGTGTCTCTGCGAATATCTGCTATTCCGATGATTTGGCTCATAAGTTGTATGCCGCTGCGGATGCATTTTTGATGCCTTCCAGATTTGAGCCCTGCGGATTGACACAGCTCATTTCCTTCCGCTACGGAACCGTTCCCATTGTCCGGGAGACCGGTGGATTGAAGGATACCGTAATTCCGTTCAACGAGTACGAAAATTCCGGTGACGGATTCTCCTTCACAAATTACAACGCAGATGAGATGCTCCATGTAATCAATTACTCCAAGCATATCTTCTTTGATCGTAAGCGCCAGTGGAACCAGATGATAGACCGTGGAATTACCAAGGACTTTTCTTGGAATTCTTCCAAGTTCCGCTACGAGGGACTTTACAATTATCTCCTTGGCGAATACAACTAGACAAAATGTTCATAATAAATACGGATACCATTTTGGTATCCGTATTTTTTGTGCATAAATCGTTGGAGGCATTATGGGAAAACAAAAAGGAAAAAAGCAGGAGAGAAAAAAGCAGGATGGAGCAAATCAGGAGAGCAGAAAAGAGTTGCTGGAGAAAGAGCAGGAACAAATTGACAATTTGATCAAGGAATACGGGCAGGTGATTTTGGATGATAACGAGAAGGAGGCGCGCATCTTCCTCCTGAGCATCATCGGCGAGATAGAGGGACATGATTGTCTACCGGCCAGTACAAAATCCACAAAATATGAGCATGTACTGCCAAAATTGGCGGCGATTGAGGATGATAAAAATGTGGATGGAGTACTGTTGCTTCTGAATACGGTAGGGGGCGATGTGGAGAGCGGTTTGGCCATAGCGGAGATGGTGGCTTCCTTAAGCAAGCCAACTCTGTCTCTGGTGCTGGGCGGCAGCCATTCCATCGGAGTTCCCCTGGCTGTAGCCACCGATTTTTCCATGATTGTCCCAACCGGGACCATGGTAATCCATCCGGTCCGCATGAACGGGACTGTCATTGGAGCCCAGCAGACCTACGACTATTTTCAGCAGATGCAGGATCGAATTATCGGATTCATTTCCGGGCACAGTCGCATCAAAAAGGCCAGAATTGAGGAATTGATGATGAATACCGGAATGCTGACCAAGGATCTGGGTTCCATATTGGTGGGAGAGGACGCCGTGCGGGAAGGATTAATTGACAGCATTGGCGGAATCAGTCAGGCATTTGACAAATTATATGAAATGATTGCGGAATCAAAGAAAAAGTCAAACAACTAAATATTGTATTGCCTTGCCAAATCTGATACAATATACATTGTATGTAATTATGTACATATAATGTTCTATCGGAGTGGGTTATGGCTACAAGGAAGAGAAACTCTACAACAAGAAAAACAAAAAAGCAGAGAATGCAGGAAATGGAAAAGGCGGAGAACTTTCGCAGGGAAGTGACGCTCTGGATTATTGTTGCAATTTCGCTTTTATTATTTATCAGCAACTTCGGAGTGGGTGGAAAAATCGGAAATGCGGTAAGCGGGGTGTTTTTTGGAATTTTTGGACTGGTCGCTTACATTTTTCCGGTGATTCTCCTCGTTGGAAGCTTTTTTGTGGTGTCCAACAAGGATAATCGGTTTGCAATTTTTAAGACAATCGCGGCGATTTTGATGTTGATTGCCCTGTGCATGCTTATGAGCCTGATTGCCTTTTCGGATACCCTGCCTTCCCCTGTGGAGGCATTTCAATACAGCAGGGAGCATAAGACGGCAGGCGGTTTTCTGGGAGGCGGATTTGCATATATGCTGGTGAATGCTTTCGGGAAAATCGGAGCATATATTATCGATGTTGTCCTTATGATTATCTGTCTCGTGATTATCACCGAGAAATCCGCCATCAGCGGGATGAAAAAAGGCGGGGAGAAAGTGGTGACTTCCGCCAAGAAGAACAATGAGCGCTACCAGGAATACCGGGAATACAAAGCCCAGGAGCGGGAGCAGAAACGTATGGACAAGAAAGTGTCCGGCGTTGCCCCGGATTTATCAGTCAAAAAGGCTGCGGCCGGGAAGAAAGCCTCGGACGGCATGGCGGAGATTACTTCCGGTGTGATCGAGGGACAGCCGGAGATCAGCGACGAAAAGCATGTGGCGCTTTCCTCCGGCAGCGATGACATGAAACCCATCGGTGCAGGGACAGTGGAGCCTGTTATCTCAGGAAATTTTGCGAAGGATAGCGAAGTGCTCCCGGAGATTGTGTCACCGGAGAGCCTGTTTAATGAACAGGAACTTGCCTCCACCACGGCGAGCGGGGAACCGCAGGCGGCAAGGAGCACCAAGACTTCCCCGGAGGAGATACACCGTCAGGTCAGCGAGGTGGCCTCCGAGATCGAGGCGGCAAAACCCATCAAGAAGTATGTGTTCCCGCCGATTTCCCTCCTGAAGAGAGGGGATGGCAAGAAGGCCGGAAATACGGAGAGACAGTTGCGGGAGACTGCCAACAAACTGCAACAGACATTGAAGACCTTTGGCGTCAATGTTACGGTGACCAACATCAGCTGCGGTCCGGCCGTCACCCGATATGAGATTCAACCGGAGATGGGCGTGAAGGTTTCCAAGATTGTAGGGCTTGCAGATGACATCAAATTAAATCTTGCAGCCGCCGATATCCGTATCGAGGCACCGATTCCGGGGAAGGCCGCAGTGGGCATTGAGGTCCCCAACGCGGAGAATATCACGGTTTCCTTCCGGGAATTGATTGAATCGGAGGAATTTAAGCAGAGCAAATCCAACATTACCTTCGCTGTGGGTAAGGACATTGCGGGTAAGGTCAAGGTGGCGGACATCGCCAAGATGCCGCACCTGTTGATTGCAGGTGCCACCGGTTCCGGTAAATCCGTCTGTATCAACACCATCATCATGAGCATTTTGTACAAGGCTAATCCCAATGATGTCAAGTTGATTATGATCGATCCGAAGGTGGTGGAGCTCAGTGTATACAACGGGATTCCACACTTGATGATTCCGGTCGTGACCGACCCCAAAAAAGCTGCGGGCGCATTGAATTGGGCGGTGGCCGAGATGACGGAACGCTACGATAAGTTTGCCCAGACCGGTGTCAGAGACCTGGCGGGATACAATGCAAAAATAGAGAGTATCCAGGTCCCGGAGGGGCAGGAGAGACCGGAAAAGCTTCCGCAGATTGTGATTATTGTGGACGAGTTGGCGGACCTTATGATGGTTGCCTCCGGGGATGTGGAGGAATCCATCTGCCGTCTGGCACAGCTTGCGAGAGCCTGCGGCATCCATTTGATTATTGCAACCCAGAGGCCTTCGGTGAATGTCATTACGGGATTGATCAAGGCGAATATGCCCAGCCGAATCGCGTTTGCGGTATCTTCCGGTGTGGACTCCAGAACCATTCTGGATATGATCGGCGCGGAAAAACTGTTGGGAAAGGGCGATATGCTGTTTTATCCCCAGGGAATCCCCAAACCCCTTCGTGTGCAGGGCGCGTTTGTATCGGATAAGGAAGTTGCCGATGTGGTAAGCTTTTTGGCGAAGGAAAACGGCCAGGCAAACTACAGCGAGGAAATTCAAAAGAAAGTGGACAGCATGGAGAACTCATCGAATTCCACCGTATCGATTGCGGATGCGGACAGCGGTTCCGATGGGAGGGACTCCTTCTTTGTGGAGGCTGCCAAGATTATCATTGACAAGGACAAGGCGTCCATCGGAATGCTACAAAGGTACTTAAAGGTAGGATTTAACCGGGCTGCGAGAATTATGGACCAGTTGGAGGAAGCCGGTGTTGTGGGACCGGAAGAGGGAACAAAGCCAAGGAAGGTTCTAATGAGCCCGGATGAGTTACAGCAGTTTATAGAAGAGAGCATGTGAGTGCGTGATAGGAGGAAAAAGGATGAAGAGCGATATTGAAATTGCCCAGGAGGCGGTAATGCTTCCAATCAAGGATGTTGCGGCATCCATCGGAATTGCGGAGGATGATCTGGAATTATACGGAAAGTATAAGGCAAAATTGTCGGATGAACTGATGGAGCGCGTTGAGAGCAATCCAAACGGGAAATTGATTCTGGTCACAGCTATCAATCCCACCCCTGCAGGGGAAGGAAAGACTACCACAAGCGTGGGGCTGGGGCAGGCATTTGGAAAACTTGGCAAAAAGGCGATTATCGCACTTCGTGAGCCTTCGCTGGGACCCTGCTTTGGAATTAAGGGAGGCGCTGCCGGCGGCGGATATGCCCAGGTGGTTCCCATGGAGGATTTGAATCTCCACTTTACCGGAGATTTCCACGCGATAACATCCGCCAACAATTTGCTGGCAGCCCTTTTGGACAATCATATTCAGCAGGGGAACGAGCTGGGAATCGATCCGAGACAGATCGTCTGGAAGCGCTGTCTCGATATGAATGACCGTGTGCTTCGCAATGTGGTTGTGGGATTGGGCAGCAAGATGGACGGAATGGTGAGAGAGGATCACTTCGTAATCACCGTTGCATCTGAAATTATGGCAATTCTCTGTCTGGCGGACGATATGGATGATTTGAAGCGCAGACTGGGACGCATTATCGTAGCGTACACCTTTGACGGAAAGCCGGTTACCGCAGCGGATTTGCAGGCGGTGGGATCAATGGCGGCCCTTTTAAAGGACGCATTGAAGCCGAACCTGATTCAGACCCTGGAACATACCCCTGCAATTGTGCACGGTGGTCCTTTTGCGAATATCGCCCACGGCTGCAACAGTGTTCGCGCCACAAAGACGGCATTGAAGCTGGCGGATTACGTCATTACCGAGGCCGGCTTCGGCGCTGATCTGGGTGCGGAGAAGTTCTTTGATATCAAGTGTCGCATGGCCAATCTCTCCCCGGATGCGGTTGTTCTGGTGGCAACCATCCGCGCGTTAAAATACAATGGCGGGGTGGCGAAAGAAGATTTGGCTACGGAGAACCTGGAGGCGTTGAAAAAGGGAATTGTCAACCTGGAAAAACACATCGAAAACCTTCAGAAATACAAGGTTCCGGTGGTGGTTACCCTGAACTCCTTTGTGACCGACTCCAAGGCGGAGACGGATTTCGTGGAGCAGTTCTGCAGAGAGCGGGGTTGCGAGTTTGCCCTGTCCGAAGTGTGGGAGAAGGGTGGCGAAGGCGGAGTCGCTTTGGCCAATAAGGTATTGGAGACATTGGAGAACAAAGAAAGCCACTTTGCGCCGCTCTACAGCGATGAGTTGTCCTTGAAGGAGAAAATCGAGACGGTTGCCCGGGAAATCTACGGCGCCGGCGAGGTGACTTATTCCGCAGCGGCGGAGAAGGAATTGAAGCGCATTACAGACCTTGGCATGGGACATTTTCCTGTCTGTATGGCAAAGACGCAGTATTCTCTGTCAGACGATCCCAAGAAACTGGGCCGTCCGGAAGGCTTCACTCTGAATGTGCGCGAGGTGTATGTATCCGCAGGCGCGGGATTTATTGTTGCAATCAACGGTTCCATCATGACAATGCCGGGACTTCCGAAGAAGCCTGCAGCTTATGGAATCGATGTAAATGAAAATGGTGCTATCACAGGCCTGTTTTAAGGAGAGAACTAGAATGGCAAAAATAATCGACGGAAAAACGATTTCCCAGCAATTGAAGGATGAACTTCGCCAGGAGGTCGCGCAACTGAAGGAACAGGGCAAAAACTGCTGTCTTGCAGTGATTCAGGTCGGAAACGATCCGGCTTCCTCCGTGTACGTGGGCAACAAGAAAAAGGCATGTACATACATCGGAATTGAATCCTTATCCTATGAATTGCCGGAAGATACCTCAGAGGAAGAACTGCTTGCATTGATTGCGAAGCTGAATGAGGATAAAAATGTTCACGGAATCTTATGTCAGCTGCCGCTGCCGAAACACATGGACGAGGACAAGGTGATTCAGGCGATTGATTCGAAAAAGGATGTGGATGGTTTCCATCCCCAGAATGTGGGTGCCCTTGTGATCGGTCAAGAGGGCTTTGTATCCTGTACCCCTGCCGGGATTATCGAATTGCTTCACAGAAGCGGAGTGGAGATTGAGGGAAAACATTGTGTGGTGATCGGGAGAAGCAACATTGTTGGAAAACCTATGTCACTTCTTATGCTCCGGGAGAATGCCACGGTTACTGTATGCCATTCCAGAACAAAGAATTTACCGCAAATCTGTAAGGAAGCGGACATTCTTATCGTGGCCATCGGAAAGCCGCAGTTTATCACGGCGGAATACGTCGGGGAGGGCGCTGTAGTTATCGATGTGGGAATTCACCGAGACGAAAACAACAAATTGTGCGGCGATGTGAAATTCGATGAGGTGGAACCGTTTGCCTCCGCAATCACCCCGGTTCCGGGGGGCGTAGGCCCTATGACAATTGCCATGCTCATGAAAAATTGTGTGGAAGCAATGAAATTGTATTCATAGACAATTGGGTGAAACAATCATCAACTACTCATTGACAAGGGGAATGTTATGAAGTGTATCTATTGTGGCGCAGAACTGGCTGAAAATTCCATATACTGTTCTCAGTGTGGCAAAGAAGCTCAAATGGTGGTTGGAGAAACCGTCCTGGAGGATGAATATTTGAATTCCTTGATCGGCAGCGACAATCGCACCATTGAATTGCCGAATATTTCCAGGGGAGCTGTACAAAAACCGGACAGTACCGGTGAGGGAAAAGAGAAAACTACCTCTCAAAAAAACAACCGCAAGACAATCATTCTGTGTCTTATTTTGCTGTTTTTTGTGGTGGGGCTTATCCTGATGATCGTTTGCGCATCTCACGCAAACTCCTTTGATTACCAGCTGAAGAAGGCACAGGCTGCGGCGAGTGAGGGCGATTTGGACCGGGCAATCGAGTATTACGAGAATGCCATTCACTTGGATCAATCCGATGTGGATTCGCGCATGGAACTGGCTCAACTGTATAAGGACAACGGACAAAATGACGGGGCGAAGGTTATGTACATGGAGGTGGTCAGAATTGACACCGCCAATAAGGACGCTTACCGTGGTTTGTTGGAGCTCTATGAAGCGGAGGGGGATACGGATGCGATTGTGCTTCTATCCCAGACGGTCAAGGATGATTCAGTGCTTGAGGTGTTCGCCGATTACATGGTGACCGAACCGGTTTTCAGTGTGGAGGGAGGAACCTATGACCATTATCTTCACGTGGAATTGTCAGCTCCGGAGGGCTCAACCATATATTACACTACGGATCGAACCGATCCGATTGTATACGGAAAAGAGTATGCACTCCCCATTGATTTGAGCCAGATGAAGTCTTACACCATCAGTGCGGTGGCAGTGAATGAGAAGGGAGTCTACAGCTCCGTGGTGACGAAGGAATATGAAATTGCAATCCCGGCTCCGGAGCTTCCGGTGGTGTTCCCGGACGGTGGTGAATTTTCCCAGGAGACATTTGTGCTGATTGAGGTGCCGGAGGGATATCATGCGTATTATACTTGGGACGGGTCGGATCCGAACATCCTGTCAACTCAGTATACGGAACCCTTTGCCGTCCCCAAGGGCAACCATGTGTTGTCTGTGATAATCATTGATCCGGTGACGGAGCAATACAGCGAAATTTATCGACAGTATTTTACGTATTATCCGTAAATTTTGGAATAAATCCGTTCGATAAAATATTCCAATTGCTCATCATCCAATGAGGGAAAATCCTGAATCAGAAGCTTTCGAATCTCCTCGGAACGGGGATAGTATATCTCTTCCTCCGAATAGCCCTCCGGTTTGAAATCCTGCAGTGCGTCGGTGTGAGACGAGAGAAACTGCTCCATGACGGTACTCTCAAAGTCATCCTGTTCCTCGGCTGCTTTTTCGATGCTCTTGAGGGACCAAAAAGAGCGGATCCCAACTATAACGAAGATGACAAAGACCCCGCCCATAACAATAGTGAGGATGATTTTCATGTAATCTGCCATGGTGATAGGTAGGACATTGGTATCCATCAGAACAATCAGAAGGATTCCCAGGATGCCTACCAGGGTAAAACTGTAACCGGTTGATTTTGTGTCCTCATAGTGAAAATGTTGATTTTTATACATTGTTATCCTCCGGAATGAAATTTATCTACATGGTATAATGAAAAGATGAAAATTACAATATTATGTGTTGGAAAAATTAAGGAAAAATTCTATCGGGATGGCATATTGGAATATTCGAAAAGATTGAGCCGCTATGTGAAACTGGAAATTGTGGAAGTGGCGGACGAGAAGACCAAAGATCAGGCTTCTGATGGGGAGATGGAACTGGTCAGGCAAAGGGAAGGGGAGCGGCTGATTGCCTCCATGAAGGAGGACGGCTATGTGGTTTGCCTCGCCATTGAGGGAAAGATGTTGGATTCGGTGGAATTATCTGAGAAGATAGAGGGACTTGGAGTTTCCGGAAACAGTCACATCTATTTTGTAATCGGAGGCTCTCTGGGGCTGTCGAAGCAGGTGTTAAGCAGGGCGGATTATCTGCTGAGCTTTTCCAAAATGACTTTCCCCCATCAGTTGATGCGTGTGATTCTGCTGGAACAAATCTACCGCGCATACCGGATTATGAACCACGAGCCATATCACAAATAGATTTTAGAATAGGACCTGTTATGCTCTCATAAATATTATTATGAGCAAATCACAGAAGTTATGTCCAAATACGACAGAAAAATTGCTGGACGGCCTGGAACTTCCCAAGGACTTGATCCTGGGGATTCCCTACATGCAATGTTACGGCAATTTGGAAATAATCATTGAGAATTTTCGCGGAATTCTTGGAATCAGCACCTGTGAGATTGAAGTGAGTTCCAAAAACGGAAGAATCCTGATATGTGGGAAAAATCTCTCCGTCTGCGCGATTCGGGACCGATACCTGAAAGTGAACGGTCACATTGTAAAGATTGAGTTTTTGACATGATCCATTCCGTCAAGAAATGGCTTTGTGGTTGGCTCGTTTTGAAAGTGACCGGGGTGAAAACCGGACGGTTCCTGTCCCTTTGTATGAATCACGGTATTGAAGTGTGGAGTGTGGAGGAGAGAGACTCCGGATGTCTGCAGCTTTCCATGTTTTTGTACGATATCCCCAAGTTGAAAAAACTTCGGGCGAAGTCTGCGGTACACATTCGCTTTATGGAGAGGCATGGATTGATTTTTCAGATGCGAAAGCATTCCAATTGGCCCTGTGTGGCCGTTGTGATTGCGGTGCTGGTGTTTTTGTGTGTTCAATATCGAAGTCATATTTGGTATGTGAAAGTGGATGGGAACTCCTTTCTGTCCGATGAGACCTGCGAACAATTGCTCCGGCAGGCGGGGTTTTATCCGGGAATCAGGAAAAAGGAGTTGGATTGTAAATCCCTCTGCAGCACGTTTTTGCAGCAATCCGGAGAGATTTCCTGGGCATCTGTCAGCAAGGAAGGACAAACACTGTACCTGAATATCCGGGAGAACCTGGACGCGGACAGCGATTCCGGTATGGTACCGGAGGAATCGGATGACTATATGTATTCCCTGGTGGCAGACCAAAACGCTACGATTTCATCGATTATCACCAGAAACGGAACCCCGAATGTGAAGGTTGGGGATGAGGTGCTGGTTGGGGATGTGCTGATCTATGGCAGGGAGCCCATTTTGGATGACAGCGGAGAAATCGCAGATTATCTGTATCTATGCGCGGATGGAGACGTGGAGGGCTTCGTATCCTACGACTGGGATGAGCCGTTATCCTCCTTTCAGGAGGTGCGGACGGACACCGGCAATTTCTACACCCGCTTTTTCGTGGGGATAGGCAATCATGTGTGGGAGATTCCGGGTATTTACCCGGAGTATTGCCAGAGCAGACAGGTTACGGTTTACGACAAATTTTCGCTGATTCCCCTTAAGGACCAATTTCTCTGGATTGGGAAGAGGAACGTATATGAGCAGGATATCAGTCTGTACAAAACGGATCGCACGCTTGCAATGGAGGAATCGGAGCAATTATTTTCTGATTATCTGCTGGATTTGGAGGAAGAAGGAGTAGAAATTCTCCGAAAAAATATGGTGATTGAATATGTGGACGGAGGATACCGGATGGTGGGGCATGTGGAAGGAACCGCAACCATCGGTTGTTATAAGAAGGAAGGAAAAATGATTCATGAGTATGAATGAGGTATTGATCGAAATTCCAAGTGAATATATGGGGAATATCTTCGGTCAGTTTGATGTACATTTGAAGAAGATTGAAAAGACGCTGGGAGTGACCCTGGTGGTCCGGGATGACCATTTGAAGGCCATCGGCTCGGAGCACTCCTGCAAGGATGCCCAGGAACTTTTTGCACAGCTTTTGGCTCTCGCAAAGAGGGGGAACGAGATCACGGAACAGAATGTCAATTACGCGCTCTCACTGTTGATGGAGCATCGGGGGACTTCCCTTGTGGAGATTGACCGGGATATTATCTGCCACACCATAAATGGGAAGCCGGTGAAGCCGAAAACCATGGGACAGAAGGAGTACGTGGACGCAATCCGCAAGAAAATGATTGTGTTCGGGCTGGGGCCGGCGGGAACGGGAAAAACCTATCTGGCAATGGCGATGGCAATCACCGCATTCAAAAATGAGGAGGTGTCTCGCATCATTCTTACCCGCCCGGCCATCGAGGCAGGGGAAAAACTGGGCTTTTTGCCAGGAGATTTGCAGAGTAAGGTGGATCCATACTTGAGACCTCTCTACGATGCGCTGTATCAGATCATGGGGGCGGACAGCTTCCAGAGAAATATGGAGAAGAACCTGATAGAGGTGGCTCCGCTGGCCTACATGAGGGGTAGAACCCTGGATAATGCCTTCATCATTCTGGATGAGGCACAGAACACAACCCCCGCACAGATGAAGATGTTTTTGACGCGTATCGGCTTTGGTTCCAAAGTGGTAATCACCGGAGACGCGACACAGAAGGATTTGGCACCGGGGGCAACCTCAGGCTTGGATATTGCGCTCCGCGTTTTGGCCAAAATCGATGATATCGGTATTTGCAGACTTACCAGTCAGGATGTGGTGAGACATCCGCTGGTGCAGAAAATTGTACAGGCATACGATGACTACGAAAAGAAGACCATAAAATCCGAAACGAAGAAATCCGGCGACGCCGGTGAAAAGAAAAAACGGGGCGGGAAAAGATAACAATGGGAGAGTCAGATGAAAAATAATCGTGAAAAAATACATGTGTTTCGCGTAATCCCAATTTTGCTGATCATTTTTGCAACCATTGCAAACAGTGTGGTCCTTTGTTTTTTCAACCGTGTTTATTGGGATGAAATGATATGTATCGGACTTCTGGGACTTTTATTTGTCTCGGTTTTCATATTTGAATTGGAGTTTGAGCGCAAGCATTACGGTTTGGCATACAACCGTGCAACCACCTTTTCACGGGTGGCGGCAGCATATATTTTCTGCTGTGTGTTATGCGAACTGTCCATGTATATTCCTGAATTTTCCCGGCCGTTCATGCTCCTTCCGCTGATTATGTGTGCTTTTTCCAATGAAGTAATCGCTTTCTGCAGCAGCATGTATCTCATGTTGATTTTTATTCTGGCAAACGGCGGAGATTTTTATGAGGTGGTATGTTATTGCATTTCCATAGTGTTCAGTGTTATACTTGCAAAGGCACTTTCGGAGAAATCCATGCGCATTTACATCGCATTTATTCTGTTTTTTCTGAATGAGGCGGTTTCGGTGGTATTTTATTATTTGGCTAATGAGAGTGTGGAATACAGGGGGTTGATTTACGCAGCCTGCAACGGGGTTGTTTTGTTTCTGTTCGCTGCCTTCTTCTACGACAGAATGAGGAGGGACAGTTCCAGGGAATTGGATAATCGACTCTTGGACATCACATCGGACGACTATTCCGCAGTGGTTGCTCTGCACAACGATTTTCCCGGGGAGTACCGCCATGCGAAGAAGGTTGCGGATGTGGCTTACCGCTGCGCGAAGGAGATTGGGCTGGATGCGCACCTGGCGGAGGCGGCCGGCTTCTATTACCGAATCGGGAAATGGCAGGGGGAACCCCATGTTCCCATGGGTGTGGATCGGGCCATTGAACTCTGTTTTCCGGTGGAACTCGTTGAGATTCTCTCCGAGTATTATGGGGAGGAGGCGGTGCTGTCCTCGCCGGTATCCGCGCTGGTACATATGGTAGATGCCATCAGCATCAAATTAGAGGCCATGAGCAAGGATGTGGGTCTTAGCACCTGGAATCAGGAAATGATTATCTACCAGACCCTGAACGAGTATTCCAGCATGGGCCTGTACGATCAAAGCGGCATGAGCATGAACCAATTTCTGAAGGCTCGTGAGCTTCTTGCAAAGGAGAAGTGGACAAGATGAGTTTTTTTCTGGAAAAAGAGTGTGAAGTGAATTTTGGTTTTGACGAGGAAGAACTGGCACGTCGAGTCGTTGACTACTGTCTGGAATATATGAGTTTTCCTTTTGAAGCGGAAGTGAATCTGACTCTGACGGACAATGAGGGGATTCGGACCATCAACCGGGAATTCCGGCAGATTGATTCCCCTACGGATGTACTGTCGTTCCCCATGCTCTCCTATGAGATACCGGGAGATTTCCGTTTCCTGGAGGAAGAGGACGTCGAGGGGGATTTTAATCCGGATACCGGTGAGGCGCTGCTGGGGGATATCGTGATCTCCGTAGATAAGGTGGCGGAACAGGCAGAATCTTACGGCCACAGCCGGGAGAGAGAGTTTGCCTTTTTAATTGTTCACAGCATGTTGCATTTGTTTGGCTATGATCATATGAAGCCGGATGAGGCAGCTGTTATGGAAAATAAACAGGAGCTGATTTTATCAGGACTCCGTATTTTACGACACAAGGAGGAAATATTATGAAAAAAAGATTATTGTCAATGGTGCTTTGCCTGACAATGACCGCGTCTTTATTTATGGGGGGATGTGGTTCCAAGGCAGAAGAGGTTGAGCCACAGCCGGAACAAGATCTTGTGACAGAGTTTGTAGAAGAGGGAGAGGATCCGGAACCGGGATCCATTCCCGAGGGAATGGCGAGAAGCTATCTCACCGGCGAATGGGTGGATGAAGATGTTGCATCCAACAGACCGGTAGGAATTATGATTGAGAATTCTAAGGCTGCACAGCCGGGATACGGCACCTCACAGGCGGATGTGATTTACGAGTTTGAGGCTGAGGGCGGCATTTCCAGAATGCTTGCACTTTACTCCGATTTTAGCGGCATGGATCGCTGGGGTAATGTTCGAAGCGCCCGGGAGTATTTCTGCTATACTGCCATCGCATGGGATGCTATCTATGTTCACTTTGGAGGAGCTATCGAGGCATATCAGAAGATTTTTGACCTGGGAATCATGGATGACATCGATTTGATGAGTGCGGATAACTGCTATTCCTTCCGCAGTTCCGACAAGAAGGCTCCGCACAATGCCTATACCACCTCCGAAGACATCGAAAAATCCATCGAGGGACATGGGTACAGCACCAAACTGGACGACAGCTTTGACGGATATTTCCGCTTCAACAAGTACGATGATCAGGAGATTGAGTTGGACGGAGAAGATGCAAAGGTAATCTCCGCATACCAGAGCGATTGTAAGCCGTACTTCGTGTACAACGAGGATGAGGGAGTTTACGAGCGCTACGAGTTCGGCTCCAAGCATATGGATGCTTACTATGACAAGCAGTTGGCGTTCAAAAATGTATTGATTCAGATTACCTCCGTTGATGCATACTATAGTGATATCGATGGACATGACCGCGTGGACGTGGGCCTTGTGGGAACCGGCAAAGGATATTTTGCCACAAACGGAAAGGCGATTGAGGTTACCTGGAAGTGCGACAGCGAGGGCGGTGTCACCCGTTTCTACGATGCAAGCGGTGAAGAGATTCGCCTGAATCAGGGAAAAACCATGGTTTGCGTTGTGGATGACGACAATGAGTCCAAGACCGGCGTTTACGCTTCCTTGGATGATTACAATTCTGCAAAATAAAAGGAAAACAGTGCATGGCTAAGTCGAAAAAGAGTGGAGCAGG
Source organism: Lachnospiraceae bacterium (assembly GCA_029008875.1). Lineage (GTDB taxonomy): Bacteria > Bacillota > Clostridia > Lachnospirales > Lachnospiraceae > Roseburia. Next base: position 33,677 of record JAQXJP010000019.1, read on the forward strand.
CTTTTTGGTCCAGGGCTCAATTCTTGCGATGGCTTCCATAATCAGCCGTGTGATCGGCCTTGTTTACCGGATCCCCATGACAGATATCATCGGGGATCTGGGCAACAGCTATTATGGAAGTGCGTATGAAGTGTACAGTATCATGTTGATTATTTCTTCCTACAGTTTACCTCTGGCAGTTTCCAAATTGGTTTCTGCCCAAGTGGTAAAGGGGAGAAAGAAAATGGCGTATCAGATATTTCGAGGGGCAATGCTGTTTGCCATTATTTCGGGTACGCTGTTTTCGTTACTTGTATTCTTCGGAGCGGAATTTTTCTCAGATATCTATTTAAAAACTCCAAATTGTATTTTTGCACTTCGGGTTTTGGCTCCGGGGCTGCTTGTTGTGGCCGTTTTAGGTGTTTTGAGAGGCTTTTTCCAAGGACTTGGGACCATGATGCCCAGCGCAATCTCCCAGATTATTGAGCAGATTGTCAATGCAATTGTCAGCATATGGGCTGCCTACTGTCTGTTCGGGTACGGGCAGAGAATCGGGGCGGTTCTGGGGGATCCGGAGCATTACGCTGCGGCCTACGGCGCAGCCGGGGGAACCCTGGGCACCAATCTTGGCTCGGTGGCGGCTCTTTTGTTTGCCCTGTTTATCTTCTGCATCTTCATCAAAGGGTATAAGAGGCAAATGCGAAAGGACCGCTCCCGCAATGTGGAGCCTATGTCCGCGACCATGAGGATATTGATCATCACGATTATTCCGGTCCTTTTGAGCACCACAATCTACAATATCAGTGGCTTTATCGATAACGGTATCTACAAGCACATTTCCTACGCACAGGGTTATTCCAGCGATGAAATCGATGTGTGGTGGGGAGTTTTTACGGGCAAGTACAAATTGCTCATCAATGTTCCTATATCCATCGCTTCTGCGATGGCGGCGTCCAGTGTCCCTGCGTTGACGGCGGCTTTTGGACGGAAAGATATGGCGGACGTGAGAATGAAAATAAAAGCAGCCACTCGTTTTGTCATGATGATTGCATTTCCATCTGCGGTGGGACTTGCTGTTTTGGCAAAACCGATTTTCCTGCTACTGTTTCCAAGCACTTCCGCGACTGTGGATATTGCGGCGAAGATGATGATGTTCGGATCCATTGCGGTAGTATTTACCGCTCTCTCCACATTGTCAAACGGCTTGCTGCAGGGAATCAACCGGCTGAAGGTTCCGGTAATCAATGCCCTGATTGCCCTTGTGGCCCACGCGATTCTTCTCGTGGTGCTAATGCTGTTCTTCCGCATGAACATTTACGCGGTAGTCATCGCCAACGCATTCTTTGCACTTATGATGTGCGTGCTGAACCAGATCGGTTTGGCCAGATACAGCGGCTATCACCAGGAGTGGATCAAAACCTTTTTCATTCCGGCGCTTTGCTCCGGCATCATGGGAATTGTTGCATTTTTGGTGTATCAGGGGCTGTATGCATTGAGCAGTAGCAACGCGGGGGCAGTTGTGGTGGCAATCCTTGTTGCGTTTGTGGCATATGCAATCTTTATGCTGTTGTTCAAAGGGTTGACAGAGCAGGAATTGAAGCATTTCCCCAAGGGAGATTTGCTGATTCGGTTATTCAAAAAAATGCATTTGTTATAAAATTGAATATTTTTTCAAAAAGAGGCAGATACTTCCAAGGGGTGATGATATGAGTCGCAGAAGAAGTATCTGCTTTCTTTGTGCAGGAATACTGCTTGTATTACTTTCGGTAGTAGTATTTATTTTGACAGATGACAAGGAGAAGACACAGTCACAGATGCAGACGAGACACACTCCGGAGATACAATCCGGGGAGAGTGGGAGGAATACGCAGGTCATGCAGGAGGTGGAGCCTTACCGGTATTACCTGGTGGCGGAGGAAAATCGATTAAATGTTCATGATTACGCCACCAAAATCTTTCTCTTCAATAGCGGAATCCAAGTGTCGGATCTGCCGCAGGACCTGCAGGAGCAGTTGGAAAACGGCATATATTTTGCGGATGAGGAAGCACTTTATGAATTCCTGGAAAATTACTCCAGCTGACCCCTTGTTTGTTTGCATGTGAACTTGAAATATGCTAAACTAATAATTGGATTTTTAGGGTCTGTTAGGAGAAAACATGACAAATATAATTGTGATTGGGGCGGGAGCTTCCGGGCTGATGGCCGCTGTGACCGCTGCACAAAACGGTGCCAAGGTGACACTGTTGGAACAGAATAATAAAATTGGTCGGAAAATATACGCAACCGGCAACGGCAAATGTAATTTTACGAACCGATATATGGATTTGTCCTGCTTTCACGGGGAAAAAGAGTTATATCGCCTGATTTTTGATTCTTTTTCCCGGGAGGACACCATCTCCTTCTTCGAGGAACTGGGAATTATGCCCTGTGAGAGGAATGGATATTACTATCCCTCCAGCGAGCAGGCCGCATCCGTAGTTCGAGCCTTCGACGCGGAATTAAAGCGGCTTGGGGTTTGTGTCAGATGCGGTGCCGCCGTTGCGGATATTGAACCCAAAGATGCAGGATATGCTGTTTCGCTGGAGTCCGGGGAATGCCTGACCGCCCGGAAATTGATTGTGGCCTGCGGGCTTATGGCGAGCCCGAAGCTGGGAAGCGGAGAGGGGATGGTATCCATTCTACGACGAATGGGATATCAGTTTTCCCATATGGTTCCCGCCCTGTGTGGCTTTTACTGCAAAGGGGCGAGATTTTGTGACCTGGCCGGAGTGCGGGTTTTGGCCAACATTCGGCTAGAGGTCGACGGGGAATCCACCGGGGAAGACCGGGGGGAAGTTCAGCTGACAGACTACGGTATTTCGGGTATTCCTGTTTTCCAGGTGAGCCGAATCGGAGCAATGGCATTGCACCAGGGGAAAAAAGTGAGTGCAACCTTATCCTTTTTGCCGGATATTTCGGAGGAAGAATTAACGAAGCGTTTGGCAAGCTTTTTGCAAAGGAGCGGAGGTGCCTGCACGTACCGTGAACTTCTAAACGGCTATCTTCCGGAAAAACTGGGGGCTGAAATTGCCCGTAAAGTGCACAGGGAACCGGATGATTGGGTGCAGGGACAGGAAATATCGGATTTGGTGCATGAGATACATAATTTTAAGGTGAAGTTGCAGCGAGTGCGGGAATTTGATTATGCCCAGGTTTGTGCGGGAGGGCTTGTGTCCGATCAAATCCATCCGGAGACTTTGGAATCCAAGCGGCATCCCAACCTGTTCTTCTGCGGAGAATTATTGGATGTGGACGGAATCTGCGGCGGATATAATTTACAGTGGGCATGGACATCCGGCCATGTGGCAGGAACCTGCGCGACTATGGATTGTGAGACAAGATGATAAAGATTACACAGCTAAAATTACCCATTTCCCATTCCCTCGAGGATTTGGAAAGGAAAATCAGAAAAACATTAAAACTGGATAATCACAGTTTTCTTCAATATGAGATTGCAAAGAGATCTATCGATGCCCGCAAAAAGCCGGACTTGTATTATGTGTACACCGTATATGCGGAGACAAAACAGGAACAGCAGATTGTGAAAAGGGTTCATTTGAATACGGTTTCCTGTGACACAAGAAAACAGTATCAAAAGCCCTGTGCGGGGGATTTGCCCATGAGGCATCGCCCGGTGATTGTGGGGGCGGGACCCGCAGGCCTCTTCTGCGCATATCTGCTGACAGAGATGGGATATCAACCCCTGGTTCTGGAGAGGGGAAGTTGCGTTGACAAGAGACAGGAGGATGTATCCCGTTTCTGGGAGACGGGAATTCTTGATACAAAATCCAATGTACAGTTCGGTGAGGGTGGAGCCGGCACTTTTTCCGACGGGAAGCTGAATACCGCTGTGAAGGATCCCAATGAGAGGAACGGTTTTGTGTTGGATACCTTCATCCGATTCGGTGCGCCCGACGCAATCCGCTATGAGGCAAAGCCCCACATCGGAACCGACATTCTGGCTCAGGTCATCCTTAACATGAGAAAGTACTTGGAGGGGAAGGGATGTACCTTCCTGTTCGACACCTGCTTGACCGATTTGATCATAACGGAAAATTCCATCTCACAAATCCGATGTGATCATCAAATCTTTGATTGCGATGTGTTGGTTCTTGCGCCGGGACACAGCGCCAGAGATACCTTCCGCCTGTTGAGGGAGCGGAGGCTTGATATGTCTGCCAAAAACTTTGCGGTGGGATTTCGCGTGGAACATCCCCAGAAAATGATTGATGAAGCCATGTACGGCTCGTCGAATCTGCAGCTTCCGGCAGCACCCTACAAGGTGACTTCCAATTTTCCGGGCAAAAGAGGCGTGTATTCCTTCTGTATGTGCCCGGGAGGCTATGTGGTCAATGCTTCCTCCGTGGAGAAGGCCCTGGTGGTGAATGGTATGAGCTATTCCGGCAGAAGCGGTGCAAACGCCAACAGCGCCATCATCGTGTCTGTGGGACCCGGGGATTTTGGGGCGGATGATTGCCTTGCGGGAATGCGTTACCAGCAGGCGTTGGAGGAAAAAGCCTTCGCACTGGGTGAAGGGAAAATTCCACAACAGTTGTATGGGGATTTTCGACAAAACATCGAATCCACCGGCTTTGGCTCCTTTTCATCACAGACCAAGGGGAAGGCTGCATTTGCCAACCTTCGAGGCTTGATGGGAGCGGATATGGAAGAATCCTTCTGTCTGGGAATGGAACATTTTGACAGAATTATTCCCGGATTTGCCAGGGAGGATGCAATCCTTTCCGGCATTGAGTCCAGAACCTCCTCACCGATTCGAATCGAGAGGAACGCAAAATTTGAGAGTAACATTCGCGGCATCTACCCATGCGGGGAGGGCGCGGGTTATGCAGGCGGCATTATGTCGGCGGCCATGGACGGGCTTAAGGTTGCGGAGGCAATCATCACAGCCTACAGACCGTGTCACGAATAAGAATATAGAATGAGAAAGGACGAAAAATCGTGCTTGAAGTAACACCAATGATGCAGCATTACCTTAAGACAAAAGAGGAGAATAAGGATTGTATTTTATTCTATCGTCTGGGTGATTTTTATGAAATGTTTTTTGAGGATGCCAAGATTGTATCCAAGGAGCTGGAGCTGACCTTGACCGGAAAAGCCTGCGGCCTCGAGGAACGGGCGCCAATGTGCGGGGTGCCTTTTCACGCCGCGGACACCTACATCAACCGCTTGGTGGCAAAGGGGTACAAGGTGGCAATTTGCGAGCAGGTAGAGGACCCGAAGACGGCAAAGGGAATCGTAAAACGGGAAGTAATCCGCATTGTCACCCCGGGAACCAACATTGATATGCAGTCTCTGGACGAGGCGCGCAACAATTATATTATGTCCATTGTCTATCTGGACGATAAGTATGGGATTTCTACTGCCGATGTCACCACCGGCGACTTCATTGTGACGGAAGTGGATTCGGAGCGCAAGCTGTTGGATGAGATGAATAAATTTTCACCATCCGAAATCATCTGCAATGAAGCCTTTTACATGAGCGGAATCGATATCGATGATATGCGAGACCGTCTGTCCATCGCCGTCTCCGCGCTGGATTCATGGTATTTCGGGGATGAGCTGGCCAAGGAGACTTTGCTTTCGCATTTTAAGGTACATACCCTTTTGGCCCTGGGGCTTGAGGACTACGATTGCGGAGTGATTGCATCGGGTTCCCTCTTAAAGTATTTGATGGAAACCCAGAAGAACTCCCTGGATCACATCCTGGAGATACATCCCTATTCCATCGGAAAATATATGATTATCGACAGTTCCTCCAGACGCAATCTGGAGCTGGTGGAAACACTCCGGGAAAAGCAAAAGAGGGGCTCTCTCCTCTGGGTGTTGGACAAGACCAAGACAGCCATGGGTGCTCGTCTGCTCCGCTCCTATGTGGAACAGCCGTTGATCGACAAGGCCGAGATTATCAAGCGCCAGAATATGATCGAGGTGCTGAATAAGGCCGCCATCACAAGGGAGGAATTCCGGGAGTATCTAAATCCCATCTACGATCTGGAGCGTTTGATTACTCGAATCAGCTACCAGACGGCTAATCCGAGAGATCTGTTGGCATTTTGCAATTCCCTGGAAATGCTTCCGCCCATCCGCACCCTTTTGGCGGATGTGGAGTGTGAGCTTGCAGAGGAAATCAAGGGAGATTTTGATTGTCTGGAGGATCTGTACCAACTGTTGTGTGAATCCATTCAGGAGGAGCCGCCGATTTCCGTGAGGGACGGCGATATCATCAAGGAGGGCTACAACGCGGAGGTGGATCGCCTCAGAAGTGCCAAGACCCAGGGCAAGACGTGGCTTGCCGAACTGGAGGCTCAGGAAAAAGAGAAGACCGGAATCAAAAATTTAAGAATCCGATACAATAAAGTGTTCGGCTACTATTTGGAAGTCACCAACTCCTTCAAGGATTTGGTTCCGGATTATTATGTCCGCAAGCAGACCCTGACAAACGCCGAGCGCTACATCACTCCGGAACTCAAAGAGTTGGAGGACACCATTCTCGGCGCGGAGGATCGTCTGGTTTCCTTGGAATATGAACTGTTCAAAGAGATTCGAAACACCATCGCGGAGAATATTTCCCGCATCCAAAAGACGGCAAAGGCTATCGCAAAATTGGATGTGTTTGTATCACTTGCAGTGGTTGCGGAGCAGAATAATTACTGTAAGCCTAAGATCAATGAAAGCGGCATCATCGACATTAAGAACGGACGTCATCCGGTGGTGGAAAAAATGATCACCAACGACATGTTCATTGACAATGATACCTACCTGGATAATTCTGACCACCGTATTTCCATCATTACCGGTCCCAACATGGCAGGTAAATCCACGTATATGCGACAGACGGCATTGATTGTGCTGATGGCACAGGTGGGAAGCTTTGTCCCGGCTTCCGCCGCAAACATCGGCATTGTGGACCGCATATTTACCCGTGTGGGGGCTTCGGACGACCTTGCCTCCGGCCAGAGTACCTTTATGGTGGAGATGAATGAGGTTGCCAACATTTTGCGCAATGCCACCTCCAGTTCCCTGTTGATCTTGGACGAGATTGGGCGGGGCACAAGCACCTTTGACGGACTTAGTATCGCATGGGCGGTTGTGGAGCATATCAGCAACCCCAAGCTACTGGGCGCAAAGACTCTGTTTGCCACCCATTATCACGAACTCACGGAATTGGAGGGAAAACTGAACGGTGTGAACAATTACTGTATCGCCGTGAAGGAAAAAGGCGATGATATTGTCTTTTTGAGAAAGATTGTGAAGGGTGGAGCGGACAAGAGCTACGGTATTCAGGTAGCAAAGCTTGCAGGACTCCCGGATTCGGTGGTGGAGCGCGCCAAGGAAATTGTTAATCAGCTGTTGGACAACGATATCACGGATTTTGTGCGGAATATCTCCGTGGATAACGGGACAAGAAAAAGTAAGGCAAAGCCTCTGGACGAAGTGGATTTGGCACAGATGTCCCTGTTCGACACTACGAGTGATGAGGATATCATCGAGGAGCTTGCCGGGATAGATATTGGGAATTTAACACCTTTGGATGCGCTGAATAAGCTGTATGAATTGCAGAACAAAGTCAAGAATCGTTGGTAAGTTTGTTGAAGGAGCGAATAAATGCCAGAGATTTTAATGTTGAGTCAGGAAACAATTGATAAAATTGCCGCCGGTGAGGTGGTGGAACGGCCCAGCTCCGTCGTCAAGGAACTGGTGGAAAATGCAATCGATGCCCATGCCACTGCCATCACCGTGGAGATCAAGGAGGGCGGAATCTCCCTTATCCGCATCACGGATAACGGATCCGGCATTCCGAAGGATCAGATTTCCACGGCGTTTTTGCGCCACTCCACCAGCAAAATAAGAGATGTGGAGGATCTGCAATCTGTCTCCTCATTGGGATTCCGAGGGGAGGCTCTCTCCAGCATCGCCGCAGTCTCAAGGGTGGAGTTGATTACCAAAACCCCGGAGCAATTGACGGGATGCCGTTTCCTCATCGAGGGGTCCAAGGAGATGGGACTGGAGGAAATCGGCGCGCCGGACGGGACCACTTTTCTGGTAAAGGACTTGTTCTTCAATACTCCTGCCCGCAGGAAGTTTTTGAAAACACCGCAGACGGAAGGGGCATACATCAGTGATATGGTGGAGAAACTGGCCCTGTCACACCCGGATATCTCCTTTAAATTCATCAATAATAATCAGACCAAATTGCACACCTCCGGGAACGGCAACAAAAAGGATTTGATTTATCACGTATTCGGACGGGAGATTGCCGCCTCCCTGCTTGAGGTGGATTACACCGGAGAATACTTTAGGGTGAGCGGATATATCGGGAAACCGGTGATTACCAGAGGAAACCGAAATTATGAGAATTACTTCGTCAACGGCCGTTATGTCAAGAGCGCGCTGCTTTCGAAAGCCATCGAGGAAGCTTACAAGAATTTTCTGATGCAGCATCAGTATCCCTTTACGGTGCTGTATTTCGAATTCCATTCCCAGGCATTGGATGTGAATGTGCACCCAACCAAGATGGAGTTGCGCATCGACCACAATCAGGAAGTTTACCGGGATTTGTACCAGGCATTATATGAAGTTTTGGCACATCGGGATTTGATTCCCACGGTTCCTGTGACGGAGGAGAAGAGAAAAGGGGATGACCGCCCTACCTACACGGAGCCCATCCCGGAACCCTTTGAGACCAGGAGATTAAACGATATTCGGGCCGCAGTTGCCCAGGACAGTCCCTACTCTGTGCAGTATCCGAACCGTACCAGACCCTCCATGGCGGAGCGAAGCACCGGGGAGAGCATCGCCAAGCGGCGCATGGAGATGGAAGCTTCCCACAGATTTCAGCAGGAGGGGGCTCTCAAAGTTTCGGAGGAGCGGATGTTTGACGCCCCGGTGCAGCGGACACTGGAAGAATTGAGCCCGGACTTTCTGACTCCTGAGGCGAAGAGAAAACACCGCATCATCGGGCAGGTGTTTGAAACTTATTGGCTGATTGAGTACCAGGACAGCCTCTATATTATCGACCAGCATGCGGCTCACGAAAAGGTATTGTATGAGCGTAAGATGGCAGAACTGGAGAAGAAGGAGTTTACCTCCCAGGTGTTGAATCCTCCCATGGTTATTTCTCTGGATGCAAGGGAATCCGAAGCATTGGAAAAATTCCGCTCCCAGATTGAACAGTTGGGCTATGTGGTGGAATCCTTCGGTGGAAAAGAATATATGATCAGCGGGATTCCGGGAAATCTGTACAACCTGGATATGAAGGATCTGTTTATCGAGATGCTGGATGATTTTTCCAATATGTCCGGAAAGGAGACGCCCCAATTAATCCTGGAAAAGGTGGCGAGCATGTCCTGCAAGGCGGCGGTTAAGGGCAATGAGAAACTGAGTGTGGCGGAGATGGAGGAGTTGGTGGATGAACTGTTGACTCTGGACAATCCCTACAACTGCCCTCACGGAAGACCCACCATTATTTCCATGACAAAATATGAACTGGAAAAGAAATTTAAGAGGATTATCTGATGGAAAAGAAACCGTTTATTGTGTTGACCGGTCCTACCGCTGTGGGGAAAACCGCATTGTCCATCGCTTTGGCCCACAGGATTAACGGTGCTGTGATATCTGCGGATTCCATGCAGGTGTACAAGTATATGGATATCGGTTCGGCAAAAATCACCCCACAGGAGATGGACGGGGTGGACCATTATCTGGTGGACGAGTTCCTGCCGGATGAAGAATTTAATATTGTGGTTTTTCAAAAACGTGCAAAGGAAGCGCTGAACCGAATCTATGAAAAGGGGCAGATTCCGATTATTGTAGGCGGAACCGGCTTCTACATCCGGGCGCTGGTGTACGATACGAGTTTTGATGATAATGAGGGGGATGACAGCTACCGAAAGGAGCTGGAAGAGTATGCCAAGACCCGGGGAGCCCACGCGCTTCACGAAAAATTGAAGGAGATTGACCCGGTGTCCTACGAAGCCATCCATGAGAACAATGTGAAGCGTGTAATTCGTGCGCTGGAATATTACAGACAGACAGGAAAACCCATCAGCCGCCACAATGAAGAGGAACATAAAAAAGCTTCCCCCTACAATTTTGCATACTTTGTCCTGACGGACGATCGGCAGAAACTGTATGACCGCATAGAAAAACGTGTGGATCTTATGATGGAGCAGGGGCTACTGGAGGAAGTGACCAAGCTTAAGGGGATGGGATATCACCGGGACATGGTGTCCATGCAGGGGCTGGGCTACAAAGAGATACTGGATTATCTGGACGGAAAAATTAGCCTGGAGGAAGCGGAATATCGAATCAAGCTGGAAACCAGACATTTTGCCAAACGGCAGTTGACCTGGTTCCGCAGAGAGCAGGACGTCATCTGGCTGGACAAATCCCACTTCCGGTATGACGATGCTAAAATACTGGATACCATTTGTGATTATTTGGAGAAAAAACAAATCATATAGCTACAAAAGGAGTTAACATGAATTTATACTTACAGGAACAATATCAGACTCTGGGAATCGACCCCGCGGTGGTGAAATTCGGAAAAGAGATAGAGGAAGAATTGGAGCTGCGCTTTCGGGAGATCGATGAGCGGGCGGAATACAATCAATTAAAGGTGATTGCCGCCATGCAAAAAAACAAGGTCAGTGCCGAGTGCTTCAACATTTCCAGCGGATACGGATACAACGATCTTGGGAGGGACACTTTGGAAAAAGTCTATGCGGATTGCTTCCGGGGGGAGGATGCTCTGGTTCGTCCGCAGATTACCTGCGGAACCCATGCCCTAGCCCTTGCGCTGATGTCAAATCTTCGCCCGGGGGATGAACTACTCTCGCCGGTGGGAAAACCATACGACACCCTGGAGGAGGTGATTGGTATTCGCCCATCAAAGGGATCTCTTGCAGAATACGGAATTACTTACGCTCAGGTCGACCTGTTGCAGGATGGGGGATTTGATTATGAGGGAATCCAAAATGCCATCAATGAGAGAACAAAGCTGGTGACCATCCAGCGGTCCAAAGGATATGCCACAAGACCCACCCTCTCGGTAGCGCGGATCGGTGAACTGATCTCTTTCATCAAGAAAATCAAACCGGATATTATCTGTATGGTGGATAACTGCTACGGAGAGTTCGTGGAGGAAAAGGAGCCCCTGGAAGTGGGGGCTGATATGATTGTTGGCTCGCTGATCAAGAATCCGGGCGGAGGGCTTGCCCCCATCGGCGGATATATTGTGGGTAAAAGGGAATGTGTGGAGAATGCGGCGTATCGCCTGACCTCCCCGGGACTGGGGAAAGAAGTCGGAGCATCCCTGGGAGTAATCCAATCCTTCTATCAGGGATTGTTCTTGGCACCCACGGTGGTGAGCGCAGCGTTAAAGGGGGCCATCTTTGCAGCAAAGATATATGAAAGGCTGGGCTTTGAGGTGATTCCAAACGGGACGGAGAGCCGCCATGACATTATTCAGGCAATTACCTTCCACAACCGGGATGCCATGATTGCATTTTGCGAGGGCATTCAGGCAGCCGCACCGGTGGACAGCTATGTGACACCGGAACCGTGGGCGATGCCGGGGTACGACAGCGACGTCATTATGGCCGCAGGAGCGTTTGTGCAGGGCTCCTCCATCGAATTGTCTGCGGACGGGCCGATAAAAGAGCCGTACGCGGTCTATTTCCAGGGCGGTTTAACCTGGTATCATGCGAAGCTTGGAATTTTGTCCTCCCTGCAAAAACTATATGAACGAAATATTGTTAAGCTAGATAAATTATGATAAAATAATATGATGTGTTTTTCCGAATTGTATATGTCTTTGGGAGAGTGGAAAGGACATTATGTCAGAACATATCAACATGAAAAATCAGCCTGTTTCGGAAAGACCATATGAAAAGTTCCAAAAATATGGGGTCAAGAGCCTTTCCGATGCGGAACTTCTTGGAATTATCCTCAAGACGGGCACCGGAGACCGGACGTGCGTAGAACTGGCGAAAGCGGTGTTGTCCGGAAAACATGGAAATCTGTTGAACCTGTATGAGAAGTCCGTGGAAGAATTGTGTATGATTCCGGGCATCGGAAGGGTGAAAGCGATACAAATAAAAGTGATCGCAGAACTTTCCGAGCGTATCGCGAGGACAAATCGTGGTTATCATATAATTATGCAGCATCCAAAGAGCATTGCGGATTATTATATGGAACAGATGCGGCATCTTGCGAAGGAGGTTTTGGTATGTGCATTTTTTGATGCCAAAACCAATTTTATCGGGGACGTTCAACTGTCCCAGGGGAGTACGAACTACGCGTATATTTCGCCCAAAGATATCTTTGAGGCCGCCCTCACAAACCGGGCCAGCGTGTTTGTGCTGCTCCACAATCACCCCAGTGGGGATCCCACTCCCAGCCGGGACGATATCCGTGTGACAGAGCGAATTCGGAAATGCGCTGATTTTATGGATATTCAGTTTGCCGATCACATTATTATCGGGGATAATTCTTACTTTAGTTTTTTGGAAAATGAAATGTAGAGAGTAAAAACAGAGGAAAAGGGAGAGCAATATGAACAGTAATATTTATGGTATTGACCTTGGAACCACCAATCTGAAAGTATTTTGCAAAGCGACGGGGAAGACTTTGAAGGAGAAAAATGCCATCGCAATCACGGGAAAGAATCAGATATACGCATATGGCGATAAGGCATACGCGATGTACGAAAAGGCACCGGACACCATTCAGGTGACATTCCCGGTGGTATCCGGAGTGATTGCGGATTTTAACTTCTTGCAGGAATACATCTACCAGTTTCTGGAGGAGAAGATGAAAGGGAAAACCAAGGGCGCAGACTTTATTGTTGCTGTTCCCACCGATATCACGGATGTGGAAAAACGTGCATTTTATGAGGTCTTCTACAAGAGTAAATTCCGCCCGAAGAATGTGAGTCTGTGCGAAAAGCCTATCGCGGATGCGGTTGGACTCGGTATCGACGTCAATGAGCCTACCGGTGTGATGGTGGTGAATATGGGTGGAGATACTACAGAGATTTCCATTATTTCTCTGGGAGGCCTTGTGCTCAGCGATCTGCTTCACTTTGGCGGAAACCGCATTGATGAGGCAATCATCAACCATATCCGAAAAGAATTCCATCTGGTTATCGGACATAAGACTGCAATGATGCTGAAGGAGAATATCGGGGCAGGACTTCCGGGAAGAAGCGAGAGCATGGTGATTGTGGGTCGGGATGTGGTCAGCGGCCTCCCCATTGAGATGGAGATTTCCGCAGATGTGGTGTACACCGCCATGAAATCCAATCTGGAATCCATATGCACATCCATCAAGATGATTTTGGAGAAGACTCCGCCTGAGTTGGCCCGGGATATTATCAAATCCGGTATCTATATCACCGGCGGCGGTTCGCAAATCTACGATTTGGATAAATTGTTTGAGAATATAACAGGAATTCATGTGAATACCTGTGAGGATCCGGAGGAGAGTGCGGTGCGAGGACTGGTCAAGATTGTAACCGATCCAAAATACAAACGTCTTCCGTTCACAATTAAAACCAGTAATTTAAAGTAGAGGAACTATGTTTAGAATTCGTAACCATAATAAAAAAAATCGTTTGTCGTCAAAACATTTTTTGTTGATTATGACCTTGGGCTGTGTTGGGATATTCCTGCTCAGCCTTACTTTCAATATATCCGGCGGTCCGTTGAACGCTGTAGCAGGATATGTGTTTGTGCCGATGCAAAACGGAATCAACAATGCGGGCTCATGGCTCTCACGAAAAGTGAACGATTTCAGAACCTTGAGTGAAGTGTTGGAGGAGAACGAGCAGTTAAAGCAACAGGTGGCAGATCTGACCGTTGATAATACTTCCTTGAAGTTAGAGAAATATGAGTTGGAAAATTATCGGAAGCTTTTGGAATTGGATGAGAAATATCCGGCATACGAAAAGGTTGCCGCCAGCGTGATTGCCATGGACTCGGTGAACTGGTTTGACAGCTTCACCATCAACCGCGGTTCCAAGGACGGAATTGAGGTCGGAATGAACGTGATTGCCGGTGGAGGTCTGGTTGGTATTGTGACGGATGTGGGACCCAATTATGCAAAGGTCCGTTCCATCATCGATGATACCAGCAAGGTAAGCGCCATGGTTACATCCACTCAAACCAACTTTATTGTGAGTGGAAATTTGCAGACGGTGAATTCCGATGGGGTGATAACCTTTTCCGGGCTGAAGGATAAGGATAATCAGGTTTCCATCGGGGATCAGGTGGTCACCTCCTATGTGTCCGATCAGTACCAGCAGGGCATCCTAATCGGATACATCACAACCATGGAGGAGGAATCCAATAATCTGACAAAATCCGGCACAATTACGCCCATCGTGGATTTTGAACATATTCAGGAAGTGTTTGTTATATTGAACAAGAAGGAATTGGGGGAGGAAAATGTCCCCGTGGTAGAGGATACACAAACCACTGAGGTAGATACGCAATGAAAAGAAAAATTGTTTTGGCTGTCACCATTTGCATATGCTTTCTGCTGCAGTCCACGGTGTTTCAGTCCCTTTCTTTTGCGGGGATTGCACCGAATCTGCTGATTATTGTCATATCCTCCTTTGGCTTTATGAGGGGAAGCAAAGAGGGAATGTTTGTGGGATTCTTTTGCGGCGTTCTTGTAGACATTTTTTTCGGTTTTTATCTTGGAATATATGCTTTACTGTACATGTATGTCGGTTATTTGAACGGATTTTTCACCAAGCATTTTTACCCGGATGACATTAAATTGCCGATGTTTATGATTGGAGCCAGTGATTTTGTGTGCAATATCGTCATCTATCTGTTTATGTTTATTTTTCGACAGAGATTTCATTTCGGATATTATCTGAAGTCAATCATTATTCCGGAACTTATCTACACTATGGTTATCTCCATTATTTTGTATTTTATTCTGCTTATGATAAACCAGAAGCTGGAAGCGAGTGAAAAGAGGAGCGCGAAGAAATTTGAATTTTGATTTTAAGGCTTTTTTGAAAAAAATAATTTCATCCCGTGTCCTGGTTCTCTTTATTGTCTTTGCAATCATGTTTTTCGTGGCATTGGCAAGGGTGTTTACGCTTCAGATTATCAAAGGAGAGACCTACCAGGAGAACTTTACGTTAAAGATTCAAAAGACCCTGTCTGTGGATGCCTCCAGGGGTAATATATACGATTGCAACGGAACCCTGCTCGCCTACAATGAATTGGCCTATGCTTTGACCATTACCGACAATACTTCCTATTCCAATCGCTCCAAGAGAAACTTGGCATTAAATGCGGAACTTGCGGAAATATTATCGGTTTTGGAGGAAAATGGGGAAAAGATTGTCAACGACTTTGGAATTGTCTACAAGGATGGAATCTACAGTTTTCGAAATACCGGAACCAGCCAGAGGAGATTCCTGGCGGACGTCTTTGGAAAAACTTCTTACGATCTGTTGCAGTACAACGATGAATTCGGATTTAACGAGGCGGATGCCACGCCGGAACAGGTGATGGAGTTTCTGATGTATAATCAGAAAACCGGGTATTTCTATAACGGAAGTAATGAGGAATCACCGGAATATTCGGACAAGATGAACTACGAGATCACAGTGGTGCGCTATGCTATGAATGCCAACCGTTTTACCAAGTACAAGCCCACAACCATCGCTGAGAATTTGGGCGATAAATCGGTGGCCTATTTGAGTGAGCATTCGGATAGGCTTTCCGGTATTGATGTCGTGGAGCAGAATATCCGAAAGTATAATTACAGCGAGTATTTCGCCTCCATTATCGGATATACCGGAAAAATTACCAGCGATGAATACGCGGAACTCTCCCAGACCGACGACAGCTATACCATGAATGACACGGTGGGGCGAAGTGGATTGGAGTCCTATTATGAGAGCTACCTTCGAGGGGTGAACGGAGAGAAGGACGTGTACGTGGATAATGTAGGGCGCATTTCCGAAGTGATCAGCAACAAAGACCCCATCGCAGGCAACGATCTGTATTTGAGCATTGACGCTCAATTGCAGGAGGCAACCTACTGCCTTTTGGAGCAGGAAATAGCGGGAGTTGTATACTCCAATATCAAAAGCGGAGATATCCCCATCAACGATGTGTATTTTGCGTTGATCAACAACAATGTTATCGACATTGAGAAATTCGATGACGAGGATGCCACCGTCATCGAGCATGACATTTATTCCACCTTTTTGAACCGCAGACAGGCGGCGATCAATGAGGTCTATGCTCAATTGCATTCCGATTCTCCCAAGGCGAACAACGATATGAATGAGGCGCTCTTGGATTATTTTACTTCCGCGTTTTCCATGTTGAAGGACGAGGGAATCATCGATTCCTCCGCCATTGATACCAAAGATTCGGTATATGTGGACTGGCGAGACGGAAAATTGAGCCCTCGGGATTATCTGCAATATTGTATCAGTCAGCAGTGGATTGATATCACCGTGCTGAATGTTACGGAAAAATATTCGGATTCTGCAGAAATCTACAATGACCTCTGTGACTTGTTGATCGAGGATTTGGAGAATTACAAGCCATTTTGCAAGGACGTATACAAATACATGGTGAAGGACGGGGCAGTCACCGGAAAACAGCTCTGTATTCTATTGTATGAGCAGGGTGTGTTGGATTATGATGATGATTTGGCAAACGGACTTCGCAACGGAACCATTACTGCTTACAACTTCATCACGGACAAAATTAACAGCATGGAAATCACCCCGGCCCAGCTGGCGCTGGATCCATGTACCGGTTCCTGCGTGATTACCGACGCGAATACGGGGCAGATCAAGGCCCTTGTCAGCTACCCGGGATATGACAACAACAAATTGGCAAACGGGGTGGATGCGGAGTACTACAATGCCCTGAACGCGGATTTATCCAACCCGCAGTACAATTACGCCACCCAGGAGAAGACTGCGCCCGGATCCACGTTTAAGATGGTCAGTGCCACTGCAGGGTTGGCGGAGAATATTATTGACACCGGCACGGAGATTACCTGTACCGGTATCTTCACCGATATCAGTAACACTCCGAAGTGTTGGATTTATCCTTCGGCACATGGTTCCGACAACGTGACGGAAGCAATTCGAGATTCCTGTAACTATTATTTCTACAAAGTCGGGTATGACTTAAGCTCTAAGGATTCCGGGAACTACGATGATCCGTCAGGTATCGCCCACATTCAGAAATACGCAGCCCTCTACGGGCTCAACCGCAAGACGGGGTTGGAGATCGAGGAGAATACTTCGGAGATGGCGGACGAGTTTCCGGTCATGGCGGCCATCGGACAGAGTAACAACAACTACACCACCGTGGCGCTTGCCCGCTATGTCACCGCTGTTGCCACAGGGCGGGTGTATGAATATCAGCTCATGAGCAAGATTGTCTCTCCGAGCGGGGAGATTTTGGCGCAATATGTCCAGGATTATGAGGATATCTCGGGTGTCTTATCCGAGAATGAATGGACAGCCATCCATTACGGAATGAAGCTGGTGTGCGACAACCTGGAGTGTTTTGGCGATTCCAGTGTTCAGGTTGCCGGAAAAACAGGAACAGCACAGCAGGTGGCAACCAGACCAAACCATGCGTTGTTTGTGGGTTATGCACCCTACGGCAACCCCCAGATTACGGTGGCAACCCGCATCGCGTACGGATATTCCTCCCACAATGCGGCAGCCGCAACGAAAAATATACTATCATACTATTTTAAGGAGGCTTCCCTGGAAGATATCCTGTCAGGAAATGCAGAGAGCGCGGAAGGATCCTCCAACAATTCATTTACAGACTAAGGAGAAAACCAATGGCAGTACCGGTTGTAATAAAAAGCGGACGAAAGTATATGACTTTGGTGTTGGATTCCGATATGGAATTTGTGGCACTGGTCCAGGAAATCATCGCGAAGTTTAAAGCCAATGAAAGGTTTTTCGGAACAGATCCCATCGCATTGTGCTTTGAGGGACGCAAGCTTTCCGGCCGGGAAAAATTACAGATTATGGATGCAATCAATGAATTTACCTCCATCAACGCAAGTGTCCTGGTTGAAGATGACCGCCTTAGGGAATTTGCCGCCAATGAAGCACTGATGAAGAAATTGTATCCGGAGGAATACAAGTCCCTGTCGGACGATTATCCGGAATGCACATTTATCCGTCGGGACGTGGAACCCGGGGAAAACATTGTATCGGAAAAGACCATCGTGGTGTGTGGAACGGTTAAGAGGGGCAGCATCGTAGCATCCCACAGTGATGTGATTGTGCTGGGTGCTCTGTTGGGACAGGCCTTTGCGGGCAGCGAAGGCGATTTGTCCGCCACAATCAGTGCCACTGTTTTTGCGCCGGAGAATTTCCGGATAGGGGAACTGCTGGGAGAGTTGCCCAAAAAAAATCAAAAACTAATTCAGAGTTATTCTCGCAAAGGGCACAAGTGTGCCCCCGAAGTTGCTTATGCGCAGGAGGGCGAGATTACTATAGAACCATTATTATTACATATTTAACAGGAGGTTTTCATTTTTCATGGGTGAAGCGATTGTTTTCACTTCAGGAAAAGGCGGTGTGGGTAAGACAACATCACTTGCCAGCATCGGAACGGGACTTTCACAGTTAGATAAAAAGGTCATCATGCTGGATGCGGACATGGGCCTTCGAAATTTGGATGTTGTTATGGGACTTGAGGATCGGATCACCTATAATCTGGCAGATTTGTTGGAAAATAAGTGCAGATTGCGTCAGGCTCTCATAAGGGATAAGAGATACCCGAATCTGTATTTGATTCCGGCATCCCTGAAGAAAATGAATATCGATGATTATGAGGAGCAACTGAGGACTCTTGTGGCAGAACTGAAAAAGGAATTCGATTACGTTCTGATCGACAGTCCGGCAGGAATTGACCGGGGGTTCCATTTTGCCATCTGTTCTGCGGATCGCGCCATATTGGTCACCACACCACACATTTCTTCGGTGCGGGATGCCGGGCGAGTGAAGTACCTGCTGGAGCAAAACCATTTTTACAATATGGATCTTTTGATCAATTCCTACAATCAAAAGATGGTGCGTCGACATGAGATGTTATCCGTTTCCGACATGGAAGAGATCATCCGGCTGAAGAGCATCGGCTGCATCCCCTATGACACCCAGGTAATCATCAGTCAAAACAACGGAATCCCTGTTATTTCTCATCGTTCCAAGGCAGGGAGAGAATATCGCAGGGTTGCGGAGAAAATCCCCTATATAAGGCCCCGGGCGGAGGATATGAATGGGGATTACACTTTAAATCACTGCATTTATGAAAATGCCAAGGAGGAATGTGTCTATGATGTTTTGTAAGAGCAGAGCTTCCGAACTGGCCAAGGAAAGGCTGTTGCTTATGGCGGAATCGGAGCCTTTTGAGAGTTCTTCCCCCATGATGATCCAGTTGAAAAAAGAATTGTGTGAAGTGTTGGAGCGATATTTGGATATCTCCTCCGATGAATACGAGATTAAATTGATACGCAGATACCAAGAGAAGAGAGAGTAACATGTTAAAGCATTACAAAATTAGAAATTATCATTTCCCATTAATTATATATCTGGTGATTTTATCCGTGATTGGAATTTTGCTGATTGGAAGTGCGGAAGCATCGGTACAGACAAAACAGGTTTTGGGGTTATTTCTGGGACTTCTTATGATGGTTGTGATTTCTCTGATGGATTACTCCTTTATTCTGAAGTTTTCCTTGCTGTATTATGTGGGAATTGTATTTCTGTTGATATTGGTTGAAATATTCGGAGATACCACCGGTGGTTCACAGCGATGGATTGAGATTGCCGGTATCCGTTTTCAGCCTTCCGAACTGGCAAAAATTGTATTGATACTCTTCTTTGCTTACTATTTCATGAAACACGAAGAGAAGATTAATACCTTTAAGACTTTGGTGTTTTCTTTTATCCTGGTTGGAATCCCGCTGTTTTTGATCTATAAGCAGCCGGATACTTCCACCACCATCGTGATGGCATTTATTTTCTGCGCACTCTTGTTTATTGCGGGATTAAGTTATAAAATAGTAGGTAGTGTGATCGTTATCATGGTGCCTGTGGTCATTATCGGGATTACTTACCTTCTGCGCAATGCGGAGGCACTTGTGGCGGAGCATTATCAATTTAAGAGAATTATGTCCTGGCTGGATCCCACAAATCCTCTGTATTCGGAGGCTGCCACACAGCAGCAAAACTCCATAATGGCCATCGGTTCGGGACAGTTGGTGGGAAAAGGGCTTAACAATTCCGTCTCCACTTCCATGAACAACAGTAACTTTATCATTGAACCCCAGACAGATTTTATTTTTGCTGTCGCCGGGGAAGAATTGGGCTTTTTGGGGTGCGCCTTAATTATTATTTTGTTGTTACTAATTGTGCTGGAATGTGTTATGATAGGAATGAAGGCAAAAGATACTGCCGGGAAGCTGATCTGCTGCGGCATGGCATCTTTGGTCGCCTTTCAGTCTTTTGTCAATATTTGCGTTGCGACGGGGCTTATGCCGAATACCGGTGTTCCGTTGCCATTTGTCAGTTACGGGTTAACTTCGCTCGTATCCCTGTTCATGGGAATGGGCTTTGTGTTAAATGTCGGATTACAGCCGAAAAAGTATACCAAGGGGGGCTATTTATGAATATCGGATTAGTGGCACATGATTCCAAAAAGAAACTTATGCAGAATTTTTGTATTGCCTACAGAGGTATTCTTATGAAGCATAAACTGTTTGCTACAGGAACAACCGGACGACTGATCGAAGAAGTGACCAACCTGACGGTTCACAAATATTTAGCCGGAACACTCGGCGGTGAACAGCAGATCGGTGCTCAGATCGAAAATAATGATATTGATCTGATTATTTTTATGCGCGATCCGGAACAGTTTACAGGAATAAACAATGTACATAAACTTGTACAGTTATGTGACAGCCACAATATCCCATTGGCTACAAACGTAGCTACGGCTGAATTGTTGATCAAAGCCCTTGACAGAGGCGATCTCGACTGGCGTGAATTTTACAAATAATATTCTATACAAATACGTAAAACATACTAGATAAGGACGGTACCGAAAAAATGAAAAAAATCAGAATACTTCCTTTGCTTCTTCTCGTAACCGGAACACTTGTCGGCTGCACATCTTCCAGAACGCTTGTGAAAGACTATAAAAATACAGCTCTTTCGGCAAAGACACTTATCATTAACATTAATCAGGAAGATGACTGGGAATTTTTCGGAAAAAATCTTGCTGTTTTTCCAAAAAACGAAAAAACAATTTCAGTTTCAGAAACAAAAGAGGAATCTGAAACCGAAGAGGAATCTGAAACCGAAGAGGAAAGTTCCATATCCGATGAAGACGAAAGTACAGAGACAACAGAAGCAGAAGAAGGAGTGGATGATACTTCCTCAGAAAATTCACTTGAGAATCCGAAAGATACCAATCAAATCGATTCAAAATCAGGTCTTCTTGCCGGCATAGATACACTTGAAAATGTTTATGGCAAAAATGTATTTGACCGTGTTTATCCTGCAAGTGTCACAAAGATCATGACGGCACTGATCGCCTTAGAGAAAGCCAACTTTTCTGACAAAGTAACTTTCACGGAAGATATGGTCGTCACCGAATACGGTGCTAAGCTTTGCGGTTTCAATGTGGGAGACGAGTTGACGGTTGAACAGCTCTTTTACAGTCTTCTGATCTATAGCGGAAATGATGCAGCCAACGCTCTGGC
>JAQXJP010000020.1 GCA_029008875.1 Lachnospiraceae bacterium
AATAGTCGCCCAAAAATGGTCGCACAGCATAAGAAGCATGGCGATGATATGTAGTGTAAAGGAACTGATGCCCTGAAAAGTTCCATTTTTTTGTTGAGATGATTGGCTTTGGTGAAATATACGAATTAACTTCATGATAGAGATTTTCTCCTTGAACTTTTTGTATTCATCCTCTTTCGGTGAAAAGTTGCCTCACCAAACTGGAAGTTGTTAGTATCATCGCTGTCCTGGGAATGCAAATAACGAAAGTACAAAGATAGCAAGAAATACTGCAACTACTATGCCAGAAAAAACTAGCGCAACTATCAAAGTCTGTTTACACGATTTTCCTGTTACACGTCTAATAAGACTTATTATCATCAAAACAAAAAATGCTATAATACTTATAACTGGAAGAACAACTCCCACACTTGTGAATAGGATGTTTTCCATACTCCAACCAATATTATCAATTAATAATGCAAAAATCGATAACATTGCTACGACTCCTATAGAAATGAGAATAATGCGTTTTTCTTGCTGTCGCTCTACCTGTTTTTGATGTTCTGCTGCTTTGATTGTATCTGTTACAATAATATCTGCATCGCCACATTGGATATTAGTTTCTACAATTTTTTCTGATTTCATTAATTCAAGAACGCTAACCCCTAATGCTTCGGCTAAAGGTTCCAATGAATTAATATCAGGAAATCCCAATCCACGTTCCCATCTGCTTACAGCCTTATCAGTTACTTTTATTTTTGTTGCCAACTCAGCTTGTGTCATATGATTTTCTTTTCGCATTTCAGCAACAAATAACCCAAATCTCGTTGCGTCCATATCATCACCTCCTAAGTTGCAATATAGAACAGCAATCGAGTATTATCAACCGATGCTTCATTTACCTCAGAAAAATACCGACTCTACGCATCGTTTACATCATTTTTTCTTGTAAAAATCGTATGTTTAATCAATTTTTGCGGCTCTACAAATTCAAATCTTCTGTTGCTTTCAATCTCTCCACAAGACTGAAATTTACCGGTACTCCTTAATCATCATTAAAATAACGAAAGTTAAGAGTATTGCGGAGACCAAAATCGTTTTTATACCCCAGATATTAGATAGGACTCCACCGATTCCGGCTCCGATTGCAAAAAACACAATTATACCAAAAAAATGAAGTGCTTTATATAAAGATTCCTTATCCTTATTCCGGAGGTAATGTGATAGGCTTTCTGTTCCACTTCTTAAATTCCCTATACACATAGTGCTCGCATATCCGTATCCATGTACTTTTCTAAAAGTTTGCACCTGCATAGCACATGAAAAGGAAACTAACATATTAGCAATCATATTAAATTTCAGTGGCATAAATCCGACAAGGCCAAGCATTAGTATTTCTATAAACAGAATGATTTGTCTCCAGTGTATGCCCTTACTGTTCTTGAACTTGTTTTCAATTTGCTCGGCAATAAAAATTCCTGCAGCAAATGATAGCAAAGGAAACATATAATGAACCCCCATAACCGCATTGCCTTGCATAAAATTCTGGCTCATCAGAACAACATTACCTGTTTGAGCATTTGCAAAAACATGGTCTCTCAAATTGTAAGTATATGCATCCTGAAATCCACCTGAAAACGCCAAGATAGCACTTAATCTAAAGCTCTCTGATGTTTGCAATGTGAATGAACACCTCCATAAATTCAAATTTTAGCTAGCCTTTACTTTAGCTCATACAACAAAATATTCTATCAAAATAACTGTTATTTTACCAGCAAAAAAGCACCCAAGCATTTCTGCCCGAGTGCCATCAAATCCTATTCTATACTCTCACTTCGAATCCGTTCTTGAATCTGAATCTAATATCATCCCTTACCTTTATGATTACCTCCTGCACAAGGCTACATCAAATCCCGACATCGTACTCTTCAATTAAGCCGTCCCAGAATCCGTATCGCCCTCTCGGCATCCATTTCCGTGAGTCCGCAATCATAAAATGTCCTAACCAAATAATCCATAAGCTCGCATTCCACATAGTCAAAAAGTTCATCATCTAGGATCACATATGATTTGACCCCCGGGTGGGCGGACAGATATGCAAGGATGCCTTTCCCGCGATCAAGGATTCTATCTTCTGTCACGCCACAAATCGGAAGCCTATCCTCCAGAAATCGTCTCACTGCCTCGTCCTCCTGATAATCCTCCTTCCATGTGCTGGTGAGCACAACGCGGGCACCGGTCGCTTCAATCACATGTTTTAGATGCCTCAAATTAACTTCATCGATGCAGGGAAAGGTTAGGCTCTCCTCGTTGCTCTTTGCGTTGTTTAGCACTCCATCGATATCCAGAAAGATGATTCTCATTCGAAGACCTCCTCAATTACTTCTGTAGTAACCCCTTATCTGATTATGCAACGAGTTAATACATTCCGCAAGCAGTAAGCTGTCAATCCGACTGTGTTCCTGCAAGAAGCTGCGTTTGGAAAGAATCAGCATTGCTTCCGTTTTTCCTTCATTTGCTTATCCCGTTGCGCTTTAATCCAGGAATCAATATCATCAGGATATGCAACTATTTTCCCGCCCATCTTAAAGGATGGAAAGCTGGGATCTGTATCAATTAGTTTATGGGTTGCTGTGCTTTTT
Source organism: Lachnospiraceae bacterium (assembly GCA_029008875.1). Taxonomy (GTDB): domain Bacteria; phylum Bacillota; class Clostridia; order Lachnospirales; family Lachnospiraceae; genus Roseburia. Next base: position 2,625 of record JAQXJP010000020.1, read on the forward strand.
AGTGTGAGCATCTCACAGATTTCTTTAAACCCAATCAGTTGACTATTATTTGCTACCATATCTACGCTCCTTAATAAATACAGGTATATTAGTTCCGGTAATAAATATGGTAGTAATACCTTGTATTTAGCTGAGTGTTGATATATATTAACCTTGTATCTGTTCATTACCCATGTTTTGACAACAAAAAAAAGAGCCAAACAGCTCTTTTTATTACAAAACTTATTGGTACAATATTGGTGAAAGAAATTAAACACACTTCTAAATACTCCGCAATAAAACGGTTCTAATAAATCAATCTCAGGAGTCGGAGTCCTACGTTCTATCCATTATACTACGGCTGCAAGATGATTGGTTTTCCTTGAAAAGCCATTACCATACACTAATCAAGAAAAACAACCTACGTAATAATATCATTACTCCTACATGTTGTCAAATAGCAAGAGCAAAATAGCTCATTTTCGTCGCCCCTTCAGGGTTTTGCCCCCACTCTACTCATTCTATGGAAGATTGAAAACGCAAAATAAGTAGATCCACCAAAGAACCACTATTATAGTATTTAGCCTGAAAACGACGCATTTATTAGCTTTTCTGTTCAAAAGAAAAAGGAGGCGGAGTCCTGCGTTCTAGGAAATGCTACTAATAGTATTGGGGATATTTCCGGGGCGCATTTCAAAGCTCACTTCACACCGATTTAATGGTACAAATGAAACGATATCTAAATCGATCCAGCAACATACCCATGCAGGCATTAGGATGCATCCAAAATTTCTATCCCCATCTCCTGCGCGCGTAGGCGATCCACCACTGCCATTGGCTGCATTGTAACAAGTACCATTCTGGCATATTTTCCACCAAATTTTCTGGTCACTGTTTCCAACTCATACAAGTCCTTCTTATTGACTCCTCCACTCTTACAGGAAATAAATGTAAGCACACGATTCTTCAACTGAATCACATCAATTTCATTGTCCACATCTTCACTTGTGGTACCCGGATGAATAATTCCGTCCCAATCCAAATGAAGACCAATTTCGCAATCATCTCCACTACAGCGGAACATCTGATATGTGTGCAGTTCCAGAACACTTCCCCCTTCCCACAGACACTCTTTTACCGCTTGATTTTTGAATTTAATTTGATATTCAGTATCATCCCGTCTGAGTATAGAAAGAATCCGTGCCTCTTCAAGTGCATCCAAGATTTGATTCAGTTTATCCCTTGACCTTAACCGTTCTTTAGAAGAAGCAAGTGCTTTCTCTATCACTTCTGTCTTCTGTGTTGCAATCCAGTCTTTGTTCGGCACAAGGTTTTTTCTCATAAAATCTGAAAACGGATTCCAAAATGCCACAAATCTTTTTGCTACATGCCAAATTTCACTTACATCATGGTTAAATTCCGGTGTCTTTATTCTCTTCACTTCCTTGTGAAGCTGATAATTTACCACTCCACCTCTCATCTCGACGCATTTTTCAATATCCAACTTGACAGATTGTTTTTCCACACAATCACTCAGTTTTCTGGTAGAACCACACGCAAATTCCTGATACTCGTTTCTTGGAATATCGTAAACATGCATAGGCGTATCATAGTCTCTTGACAACGCGCCAAAAGCAACCAGAACAAGACTCTCCCCACCGGTGATGTCAAAATATATATCGTTTCCTTCTTCCAGTTCTCTTTCTATTTCCTGTCTCATAACACGGATTACATCGTCTAGGTTTCCCTGAGACACAATACAGAAGTGAATTTCCTGTACGTTACAATATTTCTTTAAAAACTTAAAGATATTCGCTCCCTGCTTTGCTTTCTGTTCTTCATAACAGAAAAAAACCACTTTGTCGAAGCGATAGTCCAGACAGGTAACAACATTGTCAAGAGGTTCCTCTCCCAGGAACTCAAAATTAACCGTCATTTGTCCTTCCCCTTTGTATCATAATTTTATTTTTTCTTTCCTGCCCGAATGACAATCAGCACACCCAGTCCGCACAAGATCATGGAGACCCAGAAGATAAAATTCTCCGAGTCCCCGTTCAGCAAAATCATATTTTCCTTCGCCAAAAGGGAATTCACCCCAGACGTTCCACCAAGCATTCCACTCATCATCCCGCTTGTCATGCCTCGTCCTCCTGGCGCAGTGCCTCCAATATGATGTCCAGCACGCCCATCTCAATCTGTCCCGGTGCACTGGCTTCCTTGCCCGCTCCAAAGGTCACGCAGGAGCCGAAGGTCTCCCCTGCCACTCTCGACACCGCTCCCAACTTCCCCATAGACATGGTGATCAGCGGGCAACTCGGATACTTCTTGTGAAAATCCGCCGTCTGTCCCAGCAGGGTCAGTACATCCTCCACGGAATTGGGCATGACAGCCAGCTTCACCACGTCCGTAGTGCTCTCCGCCATCTGTTCCAGAAGCATGGCAATCACATCTCCCTTGGGTGTCTCCCCGAAATCATGGTGGGAGGTGATGACATGTGCTCCCAGGCTCTGTAGCTTCCGAATCTCCGTAGCGGCGTGCTTCGCCTCAAAGAACTCCACGTCCACAAAATCCACTGCTCCGCTCTCCGCTCCCACCTGCTGAATGTCATAGATTTGCTCCGGGGACAGTTCCAACAGTCCCCCCTGCTTTTGGGAGCGGAAGGTATATACAAGGATGGTCTCCTTCAGATATGGCTCCAACCGGTCCAGCACCTCGCGGATGGCGTTGAGGCTCTCCACCTTGGCGAAAGCATCCAATCTCCACTCAATCATGTCCACCTTGCGCTCCGCCAGCGCCTTCACCTCCGACACGACGGCATCCGCTTCCGGCTCCATGACGGGGACACAGATTAGGGGTTTTCCCTGTCCGATTGTTTTTCCTTTGATAATCAGAGGTTTTCTCATCCTTACTTCCTCGCTTTAATGTGATGATAAAATTATATCCAATCCCCGAAAAATATGCAACGAATCCCCTCCGGAAAATTGACATCTTTTTTGAATTGGATTATGATATGCCTAATGTAAATTTTGAAGAAAAGAGGAGTTACAGCAATGAGTTTTAAATATGTCAATCATCTGCCAAGCCCGGAGATTATCAAGAAGGAATATCCCCTCTCTCTCGAGCTTCAGCAGCTAAAGGAAGACCGGGACAGACAGATCGCCGATGTGCTCACCGGCAAGGATGATCGTTTTCTGGTGATTATCGGGCCCTGTTCCGCGGACAACGAGGATTCCGTGTGCGATTATGTCAGCCGCCTTGCGCCGATCCAGGAGAAGGTGAAGGATCAGCTGATCATCATTCCGAGAATCTACACCAACAAGCCCCGCACCACCGGCGAGGGGTACAAGGGAATTGCCTCCCAGCCGGATCCCGAGAAGGCTCCCGACATGCTGGAGGGACTGGTTGCGGTTCGCAAAATGCACATCCGCGCCATCTCCGAGAGCGGTCTCACCCCGGCGGACGAGATGCTCTACCCGGAGAACTGGGGATATGTGGAGGATCTGCTCTCCTACGTTGCCATCGGTGCCCGTTCCGTGGAGGATCAGCAGCACCGTCTCACCGTCAGCGGATTTGATGTGGCCAGCGGAATGAAGAACCCCACCAGCGGCGACTTCTCCGTAATGCTGAATTCCGTTTACGCGGCACAGCACCCCCATCACTTTGCTTACCGCGGTTACGAGGTGGAGACCTCCGGCAACCCGTACACCCACGTGGTTCTTCGTGGTGCGGTCAGCAAGCATGGTAACAGCACAGCCAATTATCATTATGAGGATTTGATTCGTCTGAATGAGATGTACGAGAAGATGGATCTTGTAAATCCTGCGGCGGTCATCGACACCAACCACTCCAATTCCGGCAAGAAGTATCTGGAGCAGATCCGTATTGCCCAGGAGGTTATGCACAACCGCCAGCTCTCACCGGTGATTCGCAAACTGGTGAAGGGTCTCATGATTGAGAGCTACATCGAGGAAGGTTGCCAGAAGATTGGGGAACATGTATACGGAAAGTCCATCACCGATCCCTGTCTCGGATGGGAGGATTCGGAGCGACTGATCTACATGTTAGCGGAAATGAATGCGAAGTAAGACCGTCAAACAGGCATTCCTGGCCAGCATTCCGGTTATGGCCGGCTATCTGGTGCTGGGGATTGCCTTTGGAATTTTGTTGGAAGACAAAGGGTATCACTTCGGGTGGGCCATTCTCATGAGCGTGCTCATCTACGCCGGTTCCATGCAATTTGTGACCGTGAATCTGCTCTCCGGAGGAGCTTCGCTCATCTCCGCAGCAATCATGACCTTTCTGGTCAATGCGCGCCATATCTTCTACGGAATTTCCATGCTGTCCAAATACAAGGGCATGGGAAAAAGCAAAGGTTATCTCATCTTCTCCCTGACGGATGAGACCTTCGCACTGGTATGCAACGGTGCACCCAAGGATTGTGACCCGAAAAAATATTATGTCTGCGTATCTTTTTTTAACCAGTGCTATTGGGTGATCGGCAGTGTCGTGGGAGCGCTCATCGGTTCCGCCATCACCTTCAACACCGCCGGAATTGATTTTGCAATGACCGCTCTGTTTGTGACGATTTTTACAGAGCAGCTACTCACCGCAAAGGATTGCTTTCCCGCCGTGGCAGGGGTGGCTTGTAGCGTCGTTTGCCTGCTGGTGTTCGGGGCAGAGAGCTTTCTGATCCCGTCCATGGTTGCAATCACCGTGGTTTTGCTGGTTTACGGTGCGCTCCGCAAGGAAGGAGGCGCCGGTATATAATGGAAAACACACAGGCATTTTGGATGATTCTTGTCATCGCGGGAGTTACCTTTCTCACAAGGCTTCTACCCTTTTTGATTTTTCCCGCGTCGAAGCAGCCGCCGAAGATGGTCGCCTATCTCAGCAACGTACTTCCCGCCGCTGTCATGGGAATGCTGGTGGTATACTGTCTGAAGGGTGTTTCCCCCTTGACCTACCCCCACGGGTTGCCGGAGCTAATCGCAATTGTTCTGGTGGTGGGCAGCTATATCTGGAAGCGCAACACCCTGCTCAGTGTTTTGATTGGCACGATTGCCTACATGCTTCTAATACAGTGGATTTTTGTAATATAAAACCTTCGAGATACCCATGGTATTTCGAAGGTTTTTTTATGAGATCACAAGATTGATGACCTGGCATACAAGCTCATGTCCCACCGTGGTTTCCAGGATTGTCCCAAGGATAATCAGCACAATCGCAATCAGAATGTGCAGGATTCGTTTTGCCAGAAGCTTTTTCCCATAGATAAATTGACGAATCTGTGAATTTCTCATCCACAGGATAATCCACACCGCAGCCCCGTAGAGCAGGATTTGCGGAAAAAGCGAGGCCAGTGCCAACAGAATTCCCGGCCAGCCCACACCCACCATGCAGATACCGCCAAACAAACCCAGCAGAAAGCAGCACAGCCACAACACCAACATGGGCATCCTTCTCCCCAGGGTGGTCATGGAGCAGATCCACAGGAGAAGAAACAGCTTCCCCCGCTCCCACAGCACATTGAAATACCGCTGCACCAACTCCGTATTGCTGTTGGCATATTGCAACAGCGTGGCACCATCCACCTTGGTCAGTTCCCGCAATTTATCATATCCAATCAGTTGCGTGCATAGAATTCCCGTCAAAAACAACGCAACACAAACCCATGTCATTTTCTTCATAACACATCCTATGCGATGGGGAGCTTCAATATTCACGTTTGCGTCCCAAGCCTGCGGTTTCTTATGCGCCCTTGCTGAAACACGTTTCTAAATACGTGTGGAAGGTAATTCGAATACGCTATCTCAATGTGTTTGCGTATGCCATGATGGCGGAAACGGTCTTGGAATCCTGAATCTCACCGGCATATACTTTTGCGCACAACTCCTCCAGCGGATAAATCTCCACATCGATGGATTCCGCATCATCCAGATGCTGCTCTCCCTTCACCAGATTCTTGGCCACATAGACATCCACAAACTCATCGCAGAATGCCACAGTGGTGCGGAGGGACAACAGGAATTCCACCTCATCACTTCGATAGCCCGTCTCCTCCTCCAGTTCCCGGATTGCCGTCTCTTTGGTGTCCTCCCCTTTGCTGTCCCTGGCCCCCGCAGGAATCTCGATGGTCTCCCGCTCCAGTGCATTGCGATACTGGCGCACCAGAATGATTCTTCCGTCCGGGAGAACCGGGAGCACTGCCGCAGCACCCATTCGGTGGGATACGGTGTCCCACTCCTCAATCTTACCATTGGCAAAACGCATGGTGTCCTTGTACACGTCCACAATGGCACCCTGATACATCAATTCTCTGGATATTCGTTCCATTTTCTCAATCATATTCAGACTCCTTGTTTTTTGTTTGACAGTAACATTCCGAAGCAATTTCCTGTTAGGCAAGAAAAACCGCCATTGCTGGCGGCTCTCCTGTTAATCCCAGTTTATAGCTTCATGCGGAACGGTTGGGCTTGTATCTGCCTTTGCTTCTGCAATCGCTTCCAGTTCATCCGGCTCCGGTTTATCCTCTGGTATCTCCTTATTATATATTAAGTGGTTTTTTGTTAAATTACAAGTGCGTTAAATATGTGAATTTATTTGAATCTTGATTTCACACAAAATAAAGAAAAACCGCCATATCTTCACGAATATAGCGGTTATCTTCACTCTTTGTTGTCTCCAAAAAAATTACTTTGCGTAATCAATCACGCGGGATTCGCGAATGACATTCACCTTGATGTTGCCCGGATATTCCAATTCATTTTCAATCTGCTTTGAAATATCTCTAGCCATAAGTACCATCTCGGCATCGCTTACCTGCTCAGGAACTACCATGATACGAATCTCTCTACCTGCCTGAATAGCAAAAGATTTCTCAACACCCTTATAACCATTTGAAATAGCTTCCAATTGCTGTAACCGGTTGGAGTAGGTCTCCAAGGTCTCTCTTCTTGCACCCGGTCTTGCAGCGCTGATAGTATCAGCAGCTTGTACCAAACATGCAATCAAGGAGTTCGGTTCAACATCTCCGTGGTGGGATTCTACTGCATTAATCACCAACGCGGACTCTTTGTATTTCTTACACAATTCAGCACCTAACTGAACATGGGAGCCTTCCATATCGTGATCCACAGCCTTGCCGATGTCATGTAACAATCCGGCACGCTTAGCCATACGTACGTCCTCTCCAATTTCAGCTGCTAACAGTCCTGATAATTGAGCAACTTCGATAGAATGCTTCAACGCATTCTGTCCGTAACTGGTTCTGAACTTCATTCTTCCAAGTAGACGAACCAATTCCGGATGAATTCCATGAATTCCGACTTCGAGGGTGGCAGCCTCGCCTTCCTCGCGGATCATGGTCTCCACTTCCTTTTGGGCCTTTTCAACCATCTCTTCGATGCGAGCCGGATGAATACGACCATCAACGATCAATTTCTCCAGAGCGATTCTTGCAACCTCTCTGCGGATGGGATCAAAGCTTGAGAGGATGACCGCTTCCGGTGTGTCATCGATAATCAAATCCACACCTGTCATTGTCTCGAGAGTTCTGATATTACGTCCCTCACGTCCAATGATACGACCCTTCATCTCATCATTCGGAAGCTGAACTACAGAAATCGTGGTCTCTGACACGTGGTCAGCGGCACATTTCTGGATTGCGGTAACCACATAGTCCTTGGCACGCTTTCCTGCTTCCTCCTTTGCTTGAGCCTCCATTTCCTTAATCATTTTTGCAGTATCAAGTTTTACATCTTCTTCAATGGCTTTCAAAAGGTAATCTTTTGCTTGTTCGGAGGTTAATCCTGAGATTCGTTCCAGTTCCTGTACGCGTTCTTCATTTAATCTTGCAATCTGCTCTTTTTGTTTCGCAAGTTCTTCTTCCTTTGCGGAAAGACTCGCTTCTTTCTTCTCGATGGCATCTGTCTTGCGATCAATCGTTTCTTCCTTCTGCTGGATTCTTCTCTCATTACGCTGAATCTCGGCACGACGTTCTTTAATCTCCTTATCCAGTTCGTTTTTGGTACGAATGGATTCTTCCTTTATCTCCAGAAGACCTTCACGCTTTTTCGCCTCAGCAGTTGTAAGCGCTTCATCGATAATCTCTCTTGCCTTTTCCTCAGCATTCCCAATTTTGGAATTTGCTGCCTTTTTCAGGTAATTACTGGAAACAGCAACCGATACCGGAATCGCAACAACAAGTGTCACCGCTACTGCTATGATATAACCAAGCATGTACAGGAGCACCTCCTTATTAAATTTTCATTGTACATTTATTCACTATAAGAATGTATGTAGCAAACATTCTAACTTAGCAATCTACAACACTTCAATTTTATACATATTTTATAGTTATGTCAAGCACTTTAAGAGAGTTCGCCTATTGCATGGCGTATCTGTTCCATCGTAAATCCTTTTCCCAATAAATATCGGTATATTTTCTGCTTATCGGAATAATCCGCTGTTTGCGGGTCATAGTGCTTTTTCTGCAGAAACTTCATAATCAGTTCTTCCTGTGGCATGAGGTCTCCGCTTTCCAAGACCTCTTCATATGCAAATTCTGCTATTTCCTGTGCAATCCCCTTGTTTTGTAAATCTAACATAATCCTCTTGCGGCTCTTATCTTGCGAATGATAGGAAATATACTGTATTGCATAACGCCTGTCATCTATATAATGAAAATCCTTTACATAGGCAACTGCCATTGCAATCACTTCTTTGGGATATCCTCCCTCTTTCAGTTTCCGGATTAATTGTGCTTCTGTATAATCTCTGCTTTTTAACAGATTCATACTTCTTAATTTGGCTCGTTTCGGTAAAACGTTATGCATGATTTCCTCATAGTATTCCTGTTTTAGTTCTTCTCCGAGCGTTATTTGAAAAAGACGAAGTTCGCCCTTGTACAATACAAAGGCGAACTCTCCGTCTAAAAATACTTTACTTCTTGTTTTTGTCAATTCAGCAATTTGTGTCACAATCATATTATTCTTCCGTCTTCTTTGTTCTGGTAGATTTAGAAGAAGGCTTATCCTTTTCATCTGCATCCGGGGTTTCTGCCTTCGTGTCAAATCCGTAGTGTTCTCTGACTTTTTGCTCTACCTCAGCACAAATCTGTGGATTTTCTTTCAAATAAATCTTGGCATTTTCTCTTCCCTGTGCAATCTTATTTCCATTATAAGCAAACCATGCGCCACTCTTAATAATAATATTCAAATCCGCCGCAAGGTCTAAGATATCTCCCTCTCTGGAAATTCCTTTACCAAACATAATATCAAATTCTGCTTCCTTGAATGGAGGGGCAATCTTATTCTTCACTACTTTAACTCTTGTTCGGTTGCCGACTACTTCTCCTCCCTGTTTTAGCGATTCAATTCTTCGCACATCCAGTCTGACGGATGAATAGAATTTTAATGCACGTCCACCGGTTGTCGTTTCCGGATTACCAAACATAATCCCAACCTTTTCACGTAACTGATTGATAAAAATAACGGTACAATTGGATTTGCTGATAACAGCCGTCAATTTACGAAGTGCCTGAGACATCAGTCGTGCCTGTAATCCCACATGGCTGTCACCCATGTCACCATCAATCTCGGCCTTGGGTACAAGGGCTGCAACAGAGTCCACTACGACAATATCAATAGCACCGGAACGCACCATTGTCTCAGTAATCTCAAGTGCCTGTTCTCCGTTGTCCGGCTGTGAAATGTAGAGATTATCTACATCCACCCCAATATTCTTAGC
>JAQXJP010000021.1 GCA_029008875.1 Lachnospiraceae bacterium
TTTTTTCAAATACTTGTTGACATTATCACTTTAAAGAGATAAACTGTAAAACAAATCAAAGAAATATGCAAAATCATTGAGCGAAAGTAGTACAGCAGATGATTCTTCACAGAGAGCCTGCGTTGGTGGAAGCAGGTAGGATAGTTTGTATGGAATGGATTCGTTAGATGCGAAGTGAAATTTAGTAGCGGAGCCGTTTCCCCACGTTATAGGGGTAAGATATCGAAGAGTTTCTTCTGTATCGTAGAGATTGCGTGATTGGTGGCTGATTTCCTATGCGGGAATCAGCTTTTTTGTTTCAGGCAATGAAGTAGGGTGGCACCACGAGTTATTCGTCCCTTCACAGGTTAATCCTGTGGAGGGACTTTTTATTTTATAGGGCAGAGGCACATTCTATGTTATTAAGCATAAGTGAGGAAATGAGATGAAGAGAAGACGTAAGGTTTACAAGAAAACCGTGAGCATTGTGAATGAGACCGCAACGGGAATGTACGAGAGCCTTGTGGGAAAAAGCAAGGGATTTTTGCTGGAGAGTTATGACAAAAACTATGACCGCTATACCTTTTTCGGGGCGGAACCGGAGGAAATCATCACCTCCAAGGGAAATTCCCTGGTCATCACCAGAAATGACGGCACCTGTGAGGTGCGGGAGGGAAATCCCCTGGAGCGCCTCAAGGAGTATTACAGCGAGTTCGAGATTGTGAAGGACAACGAGGAGCTTACCTTTTCCGGCGGTCTGGTGGGTAATTTCGGATACGACTTCGTGCGGTATGCGGAGGTGCTGCCGGACAACAACCCGGACGAAATCGGAATTGAGACCATCCAGATGATGCTGATGACCAAGTTCATCATGGTGGACCATGTGGCGGAAACCCTGACTGCGGTGATTCTGGGTGAGGATAGCCCGGAGGGAGAGAAAAAGGCCTTGGAGGAAGCGGCGGAGCTGATTGAGCGGGCCAGAGCAAATGCCGGAAAGCTGCCGGAGAAGCATTTTGTCCACGACGGAGTGATTGTGAATCAGTCGGATACCTTGGAGCAGTACAGCGAGAAGGTGAATAAGATTAAGGATTACATCCGGGAGGGCCACATCTTCCAGACCGTATTGTCTCAGAGATGGACGGTGGAGACCAAGCAGGATGGATTCGAACTGTACAAGGAGCTTCGGGAGCTGAATCCGTCCCCCTACCTGTATTATTTCAATTTCGGGGAGTTCGAGGTAATCGGCAGTTCCCCGGAGATGATTGTGAAGCAGCAGGGCAACCGGGTATTTACCTGCCCTATTGCGGGGACCAGGCGACGTGGCGTGGACGCGGAGGAGGATGCGCTCTTGAAGGATGATTTGCTCCAGGATGAGAAGGAGCGGGCAGAGCACGTGATGCTTGTGGATCTGGCCAGAAACGATATGGGACGCATCAGCGAATTCGGAACCGTGAAGGTGACACAGTTTATGGAGGTGCAGAATTACTCCCATGTGATGCACATTGTTTCCATGGTGGAGGGCCGCAAAAAGGGTGAGTTTCACCCGCTCGATCTGGTGTCCTCCTTCCTCCCGGCAGGAACCTTGAGCGGAGCTCCGAAGATTCGTGCCATGGAGATTATCGACGAGCTGGAGAGCGTTCGCCGTGGTCTGTACGGCGGGGCCACCGGGTATGTGGATTTCTCCGGGGACATGGATTTTTGCATCACCATCCGGACCATGGTGAAAAAGGGAAATAAGGTGTACCTTCAGGCAGGCGCCGGCATTGTGGCGGATTCCGTTCCTGAAAATGAGTATCAGGAGTGCTGCAACAAGGTGATGGCCCTGGCAAAGACCCTGGTGGAGGAGGAAAACTTATGATACTGTTGATTGACAATTACGATTCTTTTACTTACAACCTGTACCAGTACATCGGTATTTTTCAGTCAGATATCCGAGTGGTGAGAAACGATAAAATCACAATCCAAGAGATCCGGGAGATGAAGCCGGAGCGAATCATTCTCTCCCCGGGGCCCAAGAGCCCCAAGGAAGCAGGCATCTGCATGGAGGTGGTGAGAGAACTGCACAGGGAGATTCCGATTTTGGGAATTTGTCTGGGACATCAGTGCATCGGGGAGGCGCTGGGGGGGACGGTAACCTACGCGAAGGCGCTGTTCCACGGAAAGCAATCTTCCATCACCCACGACGGAAGTAGCGTGTTTACCGGAATCAATTCTCCCATCAAGGTTGCCAGGTACCATTCCCTGGCAGTGCAGGAGCAGGACCTTCCGGAGTGCCTTCGGATTCTGGCAAAGACGGAGGACGGGGAGATTATGGCAATCCGCCACAGAGAGTATCCGGTGGTGGGCTTGCAGTTTCATCCGGAATCCATCTACACGGAGCACGGAAAGCGCATCGTGGAAAATTTTGTGAACGGAACCATGTAAGATAATAGTGAAAAGAGGACGCAACCATGATTTTGGATCAGATTGTTGAGGATAAGAAGAAGCGGTTGCCGCTGGAAAAAGCTCGAATCAGCGAGGGGGAGATGCGGCACCTGGCGGAGGAAAAATTAAAGAACCCGGGGGAGGAAGCGATGGCTTGTGCCACCTTCTATGAGAATTTGAAAAAGCCCGGACTCTCCATTATCGGGGAATTCAAAAAGGCGTCTCCAAGTCTCGGAAAAATCTCCGCCAAGATTGATCTGACAGGGCGGATACAGGAGTACAACGAAGCGGTGGATGCCATCTCCTGTCTCACGGAGGAGGATCACTTTTTCGGCAACACGGATTATCTCCGACAGATCCGAAGCAAATCCCATCTGCCGATCTTGCGAAAGGATTTCATGATCGAGCCTTATCAGTTTTACGAGGCGAAGGTCATCGGGGCGGATGCGGTGCTGCTGATTACCGCTATTCTGGATGATGTTCAGATGCATGATTTCTACCAGCTGGCCAGGGAGTTGCAGTTGGATGTGCTGGTGGAAACCCACGATGAATACGAGGTGGAGCGGGCCCTTCGAATCGATCCCCGCATCATCGGTGTGAACAACCGGAATCTGAAGGATTTTTCCATCTCTCTGGAAAATACCAAAAGGCTTCGCCCCTATGTACCCCAAGATAAGGTGTTTATCGCGGAGAGCGGAATCATGGGGGATGAGGATGTGGCTTTTCTCCATGAAGCCGGCGTGGACGGATTTCTGATTGGGCGCGCATTTATGGAATCGGAGAATCCGAGGGCTCTTGCAAAGCACTGGAAGGATGTGTTTGCGGGAGCGGAGATTGGAAAAAGGTAGGAGCATGTCATGCAAATTAAGATTTGTGGCATTACCACAGAGAATGAAATCGAATTGTTGAATGAAAATCATGTGGATTATGCAGGGTTTGTCTTTTTTGAAAAAAGCAAGAGAAATATCAGCCCGGCGGAGGCGGAAGCAATTTTCCCACGGCTGAACAGGAATATAAGAAAAGTTGGAGTGACGGTATCCCCCGATGTGAAACTGGTGGAGACCTTGCAGGATACGGGAATCGATATCCTGCAGGTGCACAAGGAATTGTCCCGGGAGGTGCTTGAGGCGGCAAAGGTTCCCGTCTGGTACGCCTTCAATGTGGCGGATCCAGAGGAGCTGGCGAGGAAGCAGTGCTTTTTCGGGGAACTGCCGGAGAACTTGTCGGAGAAAATCCAGGCCATCGTGGTGGATGGGGCAAACTTCGGAAGCGGCGTCACCTTTGACTGGAAGCAGAGGATTGACAAGGAAGCGTTGGATACCATCTTTGGAAAAAGGAAATTCATCCTTGCCGGAGGACTGCGGTCTTCCAATGTGCAGGAGGGCATGGACATCTTTCACCCGGATGTGGTGGATGTGAGCTCCGGCGTGGAAGGCGAAAGCGGCAAGAAGGAAAAAGAGTTGATCGAGGAATTTGTAAGAAAGGTGAGAGAGCATGAATAAACAGGCATATTACGGGGAATTTGGAGGACAGTATGTGTCCGAATCGTTGATGAACACACTGGCGGAGGTGGATGCGGCCTTTGAGGAGGCAATCCATGATCCCAAGTTTTTGGAGGAGTACCACTATTATCTGCGACAGTATGTGGGACGTGAGACGCCCCTGTATTTTGCGGAGCGCATCAGTGCAAAGTACGGGACGAAGATTTATCTGAAGCGGGAGGACTTGAATCACACGGGAGCCCACAAGATCAACAATGTCATCGGACAGATTCTCTTGGCAAAGCGCATGGGCAAGACCAAGGTGATTGCAGAGACCGGGGCCGGACAGCACGGAGTGGCCACCGCGACGGGAGCAGCACTTTTTAACATGGAATGCACCGTCTACATGGGAAAAGAGGATATCCAAAGACAGGCGCTGAACGTGATGCGCATGGAGATGCTGGGAGCCAAGGTGGTGTCCGTGGAATCCGGAAGCAACACCTTGAAGGATGCCACCAACGAAGCTATCCGAACCTGGGCGAAGACGGCGGAGGACACCTTCTACGTCATCGGTTCCGCGGTGGGACCCTACCCCTATCCCAAGATGGTAAAGGAATTCCAGGCGGTAATCAGCCGGGAGGCCAGAAGACAGCACATGGAGGCGGAGGGCAGAAATCCGGATGTGGTGATGGCATGTGTGGGAGGCGGCTCCAATTCCATCGGAATGTTTGCAGACTTTATCGACCAGCCCGAGGTGGAACTGATCGGCGTGGAGGCGGCCGGAAAGGGTATCGAAACAGGGGAGCATGCTTCCGCTATGGCACTTGGAAAACCGGGTGTCCTCCACGGAATGAAATCCTACCTTCTGCAGGATGAGGATGGAAACGTGCAGCTGGCCCATTCCATTTCCGCGGGTCTGGATTACCCCGGAGTGGGGCCGGAGCATGCGTACCTTAGGGACAGCGGCCGGGCAAAGTATGTGGCTGTGACGGATACCGAGGCCATGGATGCTTTGATGGAACTGACCCAACTGGAGGGAATCATCCCGGCGATTGAGAGCGCCCACGCAATGGCATATGCTTTCCAAAAAGCAAAAGAGATGACACCGGAACAGTCCATGGTGGTTTGTCTGTCCGGCAGAGGAGACAAGGATGTGAATACGATTTCCGATTATCTGGCCGGAAAGGGCTATTTGAATTAAGGATTGTAATGAGAAAAGAGGAGAAAAAAATGAGTCAGAATCGTATAGAAGCCCGCATGGCGGCACTGCGGGAGAAGCAGGAAAAAGCATTTATCACCTATGTTACGGCAGGTCTTCCGAACCTGGAGACTACCAAGGAAATCGTGAAAGCCCAGGAGGCGGCGGGATGTGATGTGATTGAGCTGGGCATCCCTTTTTCCGACCCGATTGCGGACGGACCCGTGATTCAGCAGGCATCCTTTGAGGCAATCCAAAACGGTGTAACCCTTCGCAAGGTTTTTCAAATGATGGAAGAACTTCGGGGTGAAGGGGTGGAGCAACCCATCATTTTTATGATGTATTACAATACCGTTCTCCATTACGGAGTGAAAGCCTTCGCAGATAAATGTAAACAGGTGGGCGTGGACGGCTTGATTATTCCGGATCTTCCCTTTGAGGAACAGGATGAACTGATGGAGGCACTGCAGGGGGATGATACCACCATCCTGATACAACTGGTATCACCGATATCCAAAGCCCGTGTGCCGAAAATCTTGGAGAATGCCAGAGGGTTTGTATACTGCGTCTCCTCCATGGGAGTTACCGGGCAGGCAGCAGATTTTCACAGGGAGGTTTTGAACTATCTCACAGAGGTAAAACGGGTGGCAAAAATCCCGGTTATGATGGGATTTGGAATTCGCACTGCCGCGGATGTGGCGCCTATGAAGGACATCATAGACGGAGCAATTGTGGGTTCACATTTCATCAATCTCATGAGAGAGCATGATTTTGATCCCAAGGTTGCAGCGGAGTATTGCAGTACCTTTAAGGCGGAATTGAACGCACTGTAATAGATGCTTAAGAAAATGGAGGAAAGCAAAATGATTAAGGAAGCGATTGTAAAGATTGTAGATAAACAGGATTTGACCTACGATGAGGCTTATGCCGTTATGAACGAGATTATGAGCGGGGAGACCACCGCCACACAGAACGCTGCATTTCTTGCAGCCCTCTCCACCAAGAGCACCAAGGCGGAGACCACGGACGAGATTGCCGGCTGTGCGGCAGCCATGAGAGAACACGCACTCACTGTGGATGCGGGGGATATGGATACCTTTGAGATTGTGGGAACCGGCGGGGATAACGCCCAGAGCTTCAATATCTCCACCACATCAGCATTTGTTGCCGCCGCGGGCGGAATGAAAGTGTCAAAGCACGGAAACAGAGCAGCATCCTCCAAGTCGGGAACCGCGGATTGTCTGGAAGCCCTGGGGGCCAACATCAGCCTGGAGCCGGAGAAATGCGTGGAATTGTTGAAGGAGACCGGAGTGTGCTTTTTCTTCGCACAGAAGTATCACACCTCCATGAAATATGTGGGACCAATCCGGAAGGAACTTGGTATTCGCACCGTATTCAATATTCTGGGGCCCTTGACCAACCCCATTCACCCCAAGCGCCAGTTGCTGGGCGTGTATGACGAATCCCTTGTGGAGCCTCTGGCTCACGTTCTCTACAGCCTCGGGGTCAAGAACGGAATGGTTGTCTTTGGAAGGGAAAAACTGGATGAAATCTCTGCTGTGGGACCTACCATGGTGTGCGAGTTCCGGGACGGAGAATACAAGACCTACGACATCAAACCGGAGGACTTTGGCTTTGCATCCTGCACCAAGGAGGATTTGGTGGGAGGAACCCCGGAGGAGAATGCGCAGATTACCAGGGATATCTTGTCCGGAAAGGAGCAGGGACCCAAGAGAACCACGGTTCTGTTAAATGCGGGGGCGGCTCTCTACATCGGAGAGAAGGCAACGTCCCTGACAGAGGGCATCAAGTTGGCTGCGGAGCTGATTGACAGCGGAAAAGCGTTGGAGACTATGGAAGCCTTCATCGAGGCAAGCAACCGAAAATAATAAAAAATTAGATATGTAAGAAGTGAAAAAACGTATATAATTGTCAACCTAAATGTTAACAATAGTAAACAAATGGGTTGACAATTGAAAAGGCTTGTTTTACAATCCTCCTGTGAGTTCGTACGACGAAGATGAATTGCAGGAGGATTTTTTTATGAAGAAACTTTCGATTCGGGCCATTTGTTTTGTGGCTTTGTTCACAGCCATTATTTCTGTGTTATCCATTTTGGAAATCCCTACACCCTGGGGCGTTCCCTTTACCCTTCAGACCTTTGCCATCGCTTTGTGCGCCTATGTGTTGGGACAAAAATACGGAACTCTTTCCACCTTTGTCTATGTGCTGGTAGGAGCCGTGGGACTTCCGGTTTTCGCGGGAATGTCTTCCGGGTTCGGCGTGATTATGGGACCCACCGGAGGATACATTATCGGATTTATCCTGATGGCATTTTTCTGCGGGCTGGGATTTTTCTTTTATCAAAAGGGGAAAATGGGAATTCTGTTTTTGATTCTGTTTTCTCTCCTGGGATTGGCTTGCTGCCACGGAATCGGAATTGTGCAGTTGAAGAATTATTATGAGATGACCTGGGCGGGAGCTGCCATGGCGGGGACTGTTCCCTATCTGGCGAAGGATGTGATCTCCATTGTGCTTGCATTCCTTCTGGCGCTGGCAGTTCGGAAAGCACTCCGTGCAGCCAATTTGCTGGATTGGGATAAATAGCCATGAAATTTCGTGTGCATCACATTATGTGTACAAATCTATACCGGGGACTGGGCTACAATGGAGATTTTTGCGAAAATATGACACAGAAGGTCACATTGTTGCGGGAACATCCGGAGACCATGCTGGAGCTTGTGGCCCAGCCGGATGACATCTGTGCAAACTGTCCCAACCTGATGGGCGGGGATTACTGCGCCAACGGGGATAACCATGTGTGCGTGAAGGATCGTGCGCTCCTTGCCCCGTTACACTTGCGGGAGGGGGAGATGTATTCATACGGGCAACTGATGGAACATGCAAGGCAGTATCTGACCAGACAGGTGTTTGAAGAATCCTGCGGCAGTTGTTCCTGGTATCGGCAGGGCGTGTGCCGATATGAAGATTTTTCTTTTGATTGAGGAAGGCTTTTCAGAGTATCTGGAAAGCCCTTTTTTATGCTTGATTCATCCCCATAATAGAGATTGGTAATTAAGGTAAATATTATGGAATCGTATGTGCCGGCATGATATAAGGAAACACAGGTTCAGAATGTGGAATTGCCGGAGAAAGTTGAACACAGGCGGGATTTTTCTGCTGATGAAAATGACCATTTTCTTATATTGTCCACTTGTTATAAGGGGGACAGCAGTCACAGATACTTGATAATCGGGAAATTGGTAGAGAAAGCGTATTATGTTGAGCAGAAGAGGACGATGGCTGGGCAATAAGAATCCGTCAGTCTAAAATGAGTGAAAGAACCAAAAAGGACTGACGGAAAAGTGGATTTAAGCCAGATTCTGAAGAATCCGTCAGTCTAAAATGAGTGAAAGAACCAAAAAGGACTGACGGAAAAGTGGATTTGAGCCGGATTCTGAAGAATCCGTCAGTCTAAAATGAGTGAAAGAGCCAAAAAGGACTGACGGAAAAGTGGATTTGAGCCGGATTCTGAAGAATCCGTCAGTCTAAAATGAGTGAAAGAACCCAAAAAGACTGACAGGAACGTGGATTTTTGAGAATCTGTATGTCTAAAATGAGGGGAAGGGACAATATAGACTGACGCTTGAGAGGAAGCACCACAAACGCAAGGGCGGGAGCGTGAGAAAAGTGTCGGAACCATTATTCTAGGATACTTTGTCTACAGTCTGAAGGGATTGCAACTATGTTGCAATCCTCCTTTTATATGCGTCAAAATACCCAAATTAGGCATCGGAATTTGGTTGTATTTTACAATTTACAAGAAAGGAAAACCATCATATAATATTCACGAAAAAAAGCGAAAATAATGGTGTGAAATATTGATACCAGTTATAATCAAAGAAGAGCACTTGTTATAAAAATAAATGATTTGGGGGATTACTATGGCGCAAAACTGGGAAACATACAAGAATTACGACGGCACCGATCTGGGGGCAAATTACACGAGAGAGAAGACCGATTTTCGCCTTTGGGCACCCAGCGCAGATGAGGTTGTGCTGTGTCTGTACAGGGAAGGTAGCGGAGATAATCTGATTGAGAAAAGGGAGATGGAGAGATCGGAGGGGGACACATGGTTTGTGTCCTGCGAAGGAAATCTGGACAAAACCTATTATACATACCTTGTGACGGTGGACGGCGTAACCCGGGAAGCAGGGGACCCTTACGCGAAGGCGGCGGGGGTGAACGGCGTCCGTTCCATGGTCATCGATCTTGAACAGACGAATCCGGAGGGCTTTGCGCAGGATCACGGTCCTGCTCTGGAGAAGTACACCGACGCCATTGTGTGTGAGATCAGCGTTGCGGATATCACCGGTGATAAAACGTCGGGAGCGAAATTCCCCGGAAAATATCTGGGACTTGCGGAGAGCGGAACCAGGACGGAAAGTGGAAAACCGACAGGGTTGGATTATCTGGCGGAGCTTGGGATTACCCATGTACAGTTGATGCCGTCCTACGATTTCGGGAGCATCGATGAGTCCAAACCGGAGGTAGAGCAGTATAACTGGGGATATGATCCGGTGAATTACAATGTGCCGGAGGGATCCTATGCGACGGACGCCTTCCACGGAGAAGTCCGGGTGCGCGAATTCAAGGAGATGGTTCAGGCCCTCCACAGGAAGGGACTTGGAGTTATCATGGATGTGGTGTACAACCACACCTACAGCGTGGAGGATTGCTGCCTTCACCGCTGCGTTCCCAATTACTATCATCGCCAGCGTGAGGACGGAACTTACTCCAATGCCTCCGCCTGCGGCAATGAGATCGCTTCGGAGCGCCCCATGGTGCAGAAATACATTCTGGATTCTGTCCGCTATTGGGCCGGCGAGTATCACATCGATGGATTCCGCTTTGATTTGATGGGAGTTCTGGATCTGGATACGCTGCAGCAAGTTTATCTGGAATTGAAGGAGATCAATCCCAACATCATTGTGTATGGGGAGGGCTGGACCGGTGATTCCTCTGTCCTGGATGAGGAGCTTCGATGCATGAAGACCAAATTAAGAAAAATTGACGGAGTTGGCGCTTTTTCGGATGATATCCGCGACGGCATCCGGGGGGATGTGTTTATCTCCGAGGAACCCGGGTTTATCACGGGAAGAGCGGGGGCCGGCAACGACATTCGCTATTGTGTGGTGGGGGCTTCCTACCATCCGCAGGTGGATTATACACGATACCGCTATTCTGATGGGGCATGGGCGAAAAATCCCTGTGATGTGGTCAATTACATCTCGTGTCATGACAATCTGACCCTCTGGGATAAGATACATGCGGTTCTCCCGGACATTTCGGAGGAGGAGGCCCTGGAGAGAAATCGTCTCGGGGCGGCGGTGGTGATGACATCCCAGGGAATTCCCTTTTTCCTGAACGGAGAGGAGTTCGGTCGGACAAAACCCATTCAGGGCAGCGACGAGGTATCAGAGAACAGCTACAACCTCCCGCTGTATACCAATGCAATCCGCTACGACCGGGCCGAGACTTTCTCTGATTTGCTTGGCTACTATCAAGGGCTGATGCAGCTTCGCAAGGCCCATGCCGGATTCCGGATGGCCGATGCGGAGGAGGTGCAGAGAAAACTGACCTTCATCGATGTGAATGAGGATGTGGTCGCCTACATGATCAAGGAGGAGGCGGAGGAGATTTTTGTGGCCTTCAATCCGACCTTAGAAGCTGTGAGGATTGATATTCCTTCCTGCAAGCAGTTCTCTGTCTATGTCAATAAAAACAGGGCCGGATTGACGGCCCTGAATGAAGTGGAAGGCAGCGTGACGGTGGAACCGATGTCTGCCATGGTTGCAATTTCCAAATAATGATTACAGAGTGTTCCGGTTGATGTATCTGGTCTTGTACTTGGAGTAGACAATGCGCTGACTCTTGTACAGACCGAAATAGCCGGACAGCATATAGCTGAATGCAACGGAAAGTAGAAAATACGGCATCCCGTCGTAGCCGAACAGTTCGAAGCTGATCAGCAGGGAAGTGATGGGACAGTTGGTGACTCCGCAGAATACGGAGCACATTCCAACCGCGGCACACAGAGACGGGGAGAACCCAATCAGGTTGCCGAAGAGGCATCCGAAGGCTGCGCCGGTGAAGAAGGATGGCACAATCTCGCCGCCCTTATAGCCGGCCCCAAGCGTCAGTGCCGTAAAGATGATTTTGAGCAGGAATGCTTCCGGGCGCACGGTTCCGTCCAGACACTGATCAATGATGCCGATGCCGGTTCCGTTGTAATCCCGATTCCCCACAAGTAGGGTGAGTGCGATGACGATACATCCGCCAACAGCGGCACGGATATAGGGGTTCGCGAAGAATTTCTTGTACAAATGCTCGGTCTGGTGTAGCACCACACAGAAGAGGATGCTGACCAGCGAGCAAAGGACCGCCAACCCGGAAATTTTTACTGCGTTGAGAATTCCAAAGTGCGGAATGTTCCCGATGGGAAAAAGCTCGCTGGATACACCAAAATAGACCGCGATTCCGTGGGCAACCAGGGAACTGATGACGCAGGGCACCAGAGCAATATAGTACATGACTCCCACGCTGACCATTTCCATTGAGAAGATGGCGGCAGCCATGGGCGTCCCAAAAAGTGCGGAGAATGCAGCACTCATTCCGCACATAATCATGACATGCTTGTCCTTGTCATCGAAACGGAACAAGTGTCCCAGAGAATTTCCGATGCTTCCTCCCATCTGGAGTGCCGCGCCCTCACGGCCGGCAGAACCGCCGCACAGGTGGGTAATCAGAGTGGAGATGAAGATGAGAGGCGCCATGCGAAAAGGTAGCTCATCACCGGAATGGATGGCGGAGATTACCAGGTTGGTGCCGGTGTCCTTCTCATCCCGGAACAGGTGATACAGCCCCACAATCAGGAGACCGCCCACGGGGAGAAGGAAAATCAGCCATTGGTTTTGCTGCCGAAGCAGAGTGACGAAGGACATTCCATAATAGAATGCGGTCCCGCACATGCCCACAATCACGCCGACCAAAAGGGAAAAGACCACCCATTTGGCAGAAACCACCACTCTGTGCAGATTGTGCAGAATTTTTTGCCTGATTATTTCATTCATATGCAGTACCCCCTTACTCTCTATACTAAAATACTAGCATTGCATTTTTAGTATTACAAGTAGGAAAAAATCAAAACTGCTTGTTGCAAGGGTATGAAATGAATGATATGATAAAAAATATTATAAGAGTACACGTAGGAGGAGTTCAGAATGAGAACAAGTGGCGTATTGATGCCAATCTCTTCATTGCCATCACCTTATGGGATCGGTACTATGGGTAAGGCGGCAAGAAAATTCGTTGATTTCCTGGAGAAAGCAGGACAGAAGTATTGGCAGATTCTTCCAATCTGTCAGACCAGTTACGGGGATTCTCCGTATCAGTCATTTTCAAGCTATGCGGGTAATCCATATTTTATCGATCTGGAATATCTGTGCAAGGATAAGCTTCTTACCAAGGCGGAGTGCGAGTCCTTTGATTGGGGCGGAAGTATCAAGTATGTAGACTACGGAACCATGTATGTGTCACGCTACGCATTGCTGAAGAAGGCATATGCCCGTTTTGTGAAGAAGGTTCCGGCCGATTATGCGGAATTTTGCGAGAAGGAAGCTGCATGGCTGAATGAGTATGCTTTGTTCATGGCGCTTAAGGATGCCAATGACGGAAAATCCTGGCTGCAATGGGATGCGGATTTGAAGCTTCGCAAAGCAAAGGCTATGGAGAAGGCTCGCAAGGAGTATGAGCAGGAGATTGATTTCTGGTGTATGCTTCAGTATCTGTTCTTCAAGCAGTGGAGAGAACTGAAGGCTTATGCCAACAGCAAGAATATCCAGATTATCGGAGATGTTCCGATTTATGTTGCCCTTGACAGCGCAGATGTATGGGCAAATCCGAAGCAGTTCTATCTGGACAAGGATCTCAATCCCATTGAGGTTGCCGGATGTCCGCCGGATGCTTTTTCCGATGACGGACAGCTGTGGGGAAACCCGCTGTATCGTTGGGATGTGATGAAGAAGGATGGGTTCACTTGGTGGACCAACCGAATTAAGGCACAGTCTGAACTCTACGACATCGTGCGAATTGACCATTTCCGCGGATTTGATTCTTACTATGCAATTCCGGCAGAGGATGACAATGCGAAGAACGGTGTTTGGAAGAAGGGGCCGGGAATGGCTTTGTTTAATGCCCTCGAGGAGAAACTTGGAAAGCTTCCGATTATCGCAGAGGATTTGGGATTTTTGACTCCTTCTGTTATCAAATTGCTTAAGGACAGCGGATTCCCGGGAATGAAGGTTATTCAGTTTGCTTTTGATCCCAGAGAGGACAGCGATTATCTTCCCCACAATTATCCTACAAACTGCGTGGTATACACCGGAACCCATGATAATGATACTGTGCTGGGATGGATTAAGACTGCTCCCAAGGAGGCAGTGAAGTTTGCCAAGGAATACTGCAGTCTCACCAAGGAAGAGGGTTATAACTGGGGCATGATGCGTATGGCATGGGCTTCCGTTGCAGATATGGCGATTGTTCCGATGCAGGATATCATAGGACTTGGCTCCGAGGCGAGAATCAATATCCCCTCTACGTTGGGTGACAACTGGAAGTGGCGCGCAACGGAGGATCAGATTAATCCAAAGCTTGCCAAGAGAGTGCGCAAGTACGTGCAGATGACCGGACGTTTGAACGTTGCTCCGAAGGAGGAGACAACAGAAATAACTTCCAAGAAAACTGCAAATTAAGCAGACATATTTTGTTCCTCTCACCCATATATTTGGAATATATGAGTGAGGGGGATTTTTTTATGGAAAAAACGGACAATGTGCAATTCGAAATATATCATGATATTCGCAATCGAACCAACGGAGAAATCTATCTCGGGGTAACCGGTCCGGTGAGAACGGGAAAGTCCACATTTATCAAGCGTTTTATGGAACTTCTTGTACTGCCTTACATGGAGGATGAAAATCAGAAGCTGCGTGCGGTGGACGAATTGCCGCAATCGGCTCAAGGTAAGACGATTATGACAACGGAACCGAAATTTGTCCCACAGGAAGCTGCTGAAATTGAGCTGGAAGACCATATGAAAATGAAGGTTCGCCTGGTGGATTGTGTGGGATTTACGGTTCCGGGGGCGGAGGGCTACATGGAGGATGACGAGAATCGCATGGTGAAAACCCCCTGGTTTGCGGAGGAGATCCCCTTTGAGGAGGCGGCAAAGATCGGGACGCGCAAGGTGATTCGCGATCACGCAACCATCGGCATTGTGATGACTACGGACGGAAGTATCGGGGAGATTCCCAGAGCCAATTACCTGGAGGCCGAGCGTGAGACGATTCACGAGATGCGCCAAATACATAAACCCTTTGTGGTGATTCTAAACTGTGTGAGGCCCTACAGCGAGGAGACAAAAATCCTGGTGAAAACCATGGAAAATGAGTATCATGCACCTGTGCTTGCCATGAACTGCAAGCAGATGAAGGAGGAGGACGTCACCCATATTCTTCAAACTGCTCTGTACGAATTCCCGATTGCGGGAATTGCATTCTATATTCCCAAGTGGACAGAATTGTTGCAGCCCAACCATCCCATCAAGGAATATCTGATTGCTTACACCATGGAGGTGATGAATCGGCTGACCTGCCTGCGGGACTTGTCGGCGGTGGAAAATGGTGATCTGTTGGCGGGAAACTTCGGGGACTCTGATTACATAACATCAGTAAATCTCATCGGTAAATCTCTCTCCGACGGTATGCTGTCCATGAAAATCGAGGTAGCGGATCATTATTACTATGAGTACATGTCAGAGATGACGGGAGACTCCATTGACGGAGAATACCAGCTGATCTGTAAATTCTGTGAGCTGTCCCAGAGCAAGAGGGAGTACGACCGGGTGAAGGAGGCACTGGCCCAGGTGTGGCAGAAGGGCTACGGCGTGGTGATGCCGGAACTTGCGGACATCAGCATGGAGGAGCCAATCCTAATTCAGCATGGCAACAAGTACGGAGTAAAAATCAAAGCCATGTCCCCCTCCGTCCACATGATCAAGGCCAACATTGAGACGGAGATTGCCCCAATTGTGGGGAGCAAGGAGCAGGCGGAGGATCTGATCAAATACATCGAGATGGGAGAATCCAGCAATGACGGGGTGTGGACCACCAACATTTTTGGAAAGTCTCTGGGAGAATTGATCGAGGATGGTATCCGAAGCAAAATTGTACAAATGGATGATGAGTGCCAGATGAAGCTACAGGATACCATGCAGAAAATCGTCAATGACAGCAAGGGCGGCATGATTTGCATCATTATTTAGTATCCTTTCGTTTTCACATCTGATATAATTGAGCATGTATGGAAATCCTGCGAAAAAGGTTTTCATACATGCTTATTTTTGATTGAGGAGAGCGGACATGCAGGTTATTTTTCTTCACCACAGCAGCTTCTTGGCGGAAGTGGATGACAAAGTGTTGATTTTTGATTATTTTGAGGGTGACCGTGTGGAGGGTTACCAATTCTTTGGCAAGGTTCCGGGATATGCGGCGGACACCCCAATCTATGTGTTTGCCAGCCACAGCCACCGGGATCATTACGATATGGATGTCCTTCGCTGGGCACAGTACTATTCCAACATTCACTATATTTTTTCCAAGGATATCCGAATCAGCCCCAATTTCTTGAAAAAGCATGGGATTGATCCGAAGATTCGGGAGAAAGTAACCTTTGTGGCGCCGGATAAGAAGTACGAGGTGGACGGCTTGTCGGTGCAGACCTTTTCGTCCACGGATGCGGGAGTGGCTTTCTATGTGGATGCGGACGGTGTGAGCCTCTTCCACGCCGGGGATTTGAGCGACTGGAGAATGGAAGGCGTGGGGGATTTGATTAACGGGAAAATGTCCAGGGAATATCGTCACATTGTGCGCCGGGTTTCCAAGCTTCCCATCAATCTGGCGTTCATTCCCATGGATCCCAGACTGGGCAGATATCAATTCGAGGGTATGGATTATTTCGTGAAGAATTCGGATGCGGAATATATTTTTCCCATGCATATGTGGCAGGATTACAGTGGAATCGGGGAGTACAAAAAGCACATATCCAACGGGGAGATGGCGGAGCGCATTATTGAAATCGAGAGGGAGAATCAGGTGTTCCCTTTCGGAGAACTCTAAATCGCCGGTGGGACAAGCATTTTTTGTTGAATTTCCTATTTTTTTCATATATAATTATCAGTTGTGAATGGAGGACATGGATATGACCAGCTTTTTACTTTGTATTGCACAATATTTGATTATAATGGTAGTTTTGGCGGCCATCGGTGTGTGCGGTGCACTCATCGGAATCAAGCTTCGCAAGAGCAAGGATGCCAAAAAGGCTGCGGAAGAGACCGCTGCAGAGGATAAATAATTCGGAGGAAGATTAGGAATGAAAAAGAATTTGGGTGTTAACGATCTGCGTCGTATGTATTTGGAGTTCTTTGAGAGCAAGGGACATCTTGCGATGAAGAGCTTTTCTTTGGTGCCGCACAATGACAACAGTTTGCTTCTGATCAATGCGGGAATGGCTCCCCTGAAACCCTACTTTACAGGGCAGGAGGTTCCGCCACGCAAGCGTGTGACCACATGCCAGAAGTGTGTGCGCACCGGTGATATTGAGAATGTGGGTAAAACTGCCCGTCATCTTACCTTTTTTGAGATGCTGGGCAACTTCTCCTTCGGAGATTATTTCAAGCATGAGGCCATCGCCTGGAGCTGGGAATTTTTGACCGAGGTGCTGGGACTTGAGCCGGAGCGTCTCTATCCGTCCATCTATGGGGAGGACGATGAGGCGTTTGAGATCTGGAACAAGGAGGTTGGGATTGACGCCGACAGGATTACCCGTTTCTACAGGGATCCGGTGACCGGCGAGTGCGATAACTTCTGGGAGCATGGTGCAGGACCCTGCGGACCCTGTTCTGAGATCTACTATGACCGCGGTGAAAAGTACGGCTGTGGAAAACCGGATTGTAAGGTGGGCTGCGACTGTGACCGCTTTATGGAGGTTTGGAACAACGTATTCACCCAGTTTAACGGGGACGGTCACGGCGGCTATGAGGAGCTGGAGAACAAGAATATCGATACCGGTATGGGGTTGGAGCGTCTTGCTGTGGTGATGCAGGATGTGGATTCCGTGTTTGATATCGACACCATGAAGGCCATCCGGGATAAGGTATGTGCGCTGTGCGGCAAGACCTATCAGACCGATGCTATGGATGATGTGTCCATCCGTCTGATTACGGACCACATTCGTTCTTCCACCTTCCTGATTTCCGACGGTGTGATGCCGTCCAACGAGGGAAGAGGATATGTGCTTCGCCGCATCATTCGCCGCGCTGCAAGACATGGCAAGATGCTGGGCATCGAAGGCACCTTCCTTGCACAGATTGCGCAGGTGGTAATCGATGAGAGTAAGGATGGTTATTCCGAGCTGGAGGAGAAGCGGGACTTTATCCTGAAGGTTCTCACCCAGGAGGAGGAGAAGTTTGGCAAGACCATTGATCAGGGGCTTGCAATTCTGGCAGATATGGAGAATAAGATGCAGGCCGAGGGCAAAAAGGTTCTGTCCGGGGAAGATGCATTCAAATTATATGACACTTACGGATTCCCCATTGACCTGACCCAGGAAATCCTGGAGGAGAA